>NZ_CP029254.1:625000-1250000 GCF_003122365.1 Streptomyces spongiicola | reverse complement strand
ACACACGTGGGAAACGTGTGCGCCGATTGACTAAGGGTTCCTGGGTCAAGCTGATCTGCCCAGGGTAAGTCGGGACCTAAGGCGAGGCCGACAGGCGTAGTCGATGGACAACCGGTTGATATTCCGGTACCCGCTTTGAAACGCCCAGTATCGAGCCCATTTATGCTAAGGCCGTGAAGCCGTCGGCTGAGTCTTCGGACGAGGTCGGAGTGGTGGAGCCGCTGACCCGAGGTGGTAGTAGGTAAGCGATGGGGTGACGCAGGAAGGTAGTCCAGCCCGGGCGGTGGTTGTCCCGGGGTAAGGGTGTAGCCCGAGAGATAGGTAAATCCGTCTCTCATGTGGGTGAGACCTGATGCCGAGCCGATTGTGGTGAAGTGGATGATCCTATGCTGTCGAGAAAAGCCTCTAGCGAGTTTCATGGCGGCCCGTACCCTAAACCGACTCAGGTGGTCAGGTAGAGAATACCGAGGCGTTCGGGTGAACTATGGTTAAGGAACTCGGCAAAATGCCCCCGTAACTTCGGGAGAAGGGGGGCCACGCCTGGTGATCCGATTTACTCGGTGAGCTGGGGGTGGCCGCAGAGACCAGCGAGAAGCGACTGTTTACTAAAAACACAGGTCCGTGCGAAGCCGTAAGGCGATGTATACGGACTGACGCCTGCCCGGTGCTGGAACGTTAAGGGGACCGGTTAGCTCCATTTCGGTGGGGCGAAGCTGAGAACTTAAGCGCCAGTAAACGGCGGTGGTAACTATAACCATCCTAAGGTAGCGAAATTCCTTGTCGGGTAAGTTCCGACCTGCACGAATGGCGTAACGACTTCTCGACTGTCTCAACCATAGGCCCGGTGAAATTGCACTACGAGTAAAGATGCTCGTTTCGCGCAGCAGGACGGAAAGACCCCGGGACCTTTACTACAGTTTGATATTGGTGTTCGGTTCGGCTTGTGTAGGATAGGTGGGAGACTGTGATGCTTGGACGCCAGTTCAGGTGGAGTCGTCGTTGAAATACCACTCTGGTCGTGCTGGATGTCTAACCTGGGTCCGTGATCCGGATCAGGGACAGTGTCTGATGGGTAGTTTAACTGGGGCGGTTGCCTCCTAAAGGGTAACGGAGGCGCCCAAAGGTTCCCTCAGCCTGGTTGGTAATCAGGTGTTGAGTGTAAGTGCACAAGGGAGCTTGACTGTGAGACCGACGGGTCGAGCAGGGACGAAAGTCGGGACTAGTGATCCGGCGGTGGCTTGTGGAAGCGCCGTCGCTCAACGGATAAAAGGTACCCCGGGGATAACAGGCTGATCTTCCCCAAGAGTCCATATCGACGGGATGGTTTGGCACCTCGATGTCGGCTCGTCGCATCCTGGGGCTGGAGTCGGTCCCAAGGGTTGGGCTGTTCGCCCATTAAAGCGGTACGCGAGCTGGGTTTAGAACGTCGTGAGACAGTTCGGTCCCTATCCGCTGTGCGCGTAGGAGTCTTGAGAAGGGCTGTCCCTAGTACGAGAGGACCGGGACGGACGAACCTCTGGTGTGCCAGTTGTCCTGCCAAGGGCATGGCTGGTTGGCTACGTTCGGGAGGGATAACCGCTGAAAGCATCTAAGCGGGAAGCCTGCTTCGAGATGAGGGCTCCCACCCACTTGATGGGGTAAGGCTCCCAGTAGACGACTGGGTTGATAGGCCGGATATGGAAGCCAGGTGACTGGTGGAGTTGACCGGTACTAATAGGCCGAGGGCTTGTCCTCAGTTGCTCGCGTCCACTGTGTTAGTTCTGAAGTAACGAACATGCCGAGACCGTATACCGCCGGTGGTGGGGTGCTGGTCGGCTGGTTCGATTTTTTCATAGGGTTTCGGTGGTCATAGCGTTAGGGAGACGCCCGGTTACATTTCGAACCCGGAAGCTAAGCCTTTCAGCGCCGATGGTACTGCAGGGGGGACCCTGTGGGAGAGTAGGACGCCGCCGAACAATCTTTCAGGACCCGTGGTCCCAGCGTTCAGCTGGGACCACGGGTCCTTTTTGTTTTGCGTGTTTGGATATTTTCCGGAGCGCGCCGGTCCGCCGGCTGCGCGAGAATTGACTGCGGTACCCGAAGACAGGAGCCCCAACGATGCCCACCAACTCAGCCGACGATCGTCCTGAGCGCGAGCCGCGCCACCGAGACGGTGGCGGCGACCGGGGCGGCTATCGCGGTGGCCCGCGTCGTGACGATAACCGTGGCGGCGGCTACCGCCGTGACGACCGGGGCGGGCCGCGCCGTGACGACCGCGATCGAGACCGTGGGGGCTCCTTCCCTCGCGACGAGCGTGGTTACGGACGTCGCGACGACAGCCGTGACGGTCGCTTCCCTCGCGACGAGCGCGCCTATGGGCGTCGTGACGATCGCCGTGATGAGCGTGGTCCGCGTCGGGACGACGATCGCGGTGGTTTCCGTCGGGATGAGCGTGGTCCGCGTCGGGACGACGACCGCGGTGGTTTCCGTCGGGATGAGCGTGGTCCGCGTCGGGACGACGACCGTGGTGGTTTCCGTCGGGATGGGAGCCGTGGCGGTTACGGCGGTCCTCGACGCGACGCCGAGCGCAGGGATGACCGTGGTCCGCGTCGGGACGACGATCGCGGCGGTTTCCGTCGCGATGGCGATCGCCGTGACGATCGCGGTGGTTTCGGACGTCGTGACGATAACCGTGGCGGCGGCTACCGCCGTGACGACCGGGGCGGGCCGCGCCGTGACGACCGCGATCGAGACCGTGGGGGCTCCTTCCCTCGCGACGAGCGTGGTTACGGACGTCGCGACGACAGCCGTGACGGTCGCTTCCCTCGCGACGAGCGCGCCTATGGGCGTCGTGACGATCGCCGTGATGAGCGTGGTCCGCGTCGGGACGACGACCGCGGTGGATTCCGTCGCGATGGGAGCCGTGGCGGTTACGGCGGTCCTCGACGCGACGCCGAGCGCAGGGATGACCGTGGTCCGCGTCGGGACGACGATCGCGGTGGTTTCCGTCGCGATGGCGATCGCCGTGACGATCGCGGTGGTTTCGGACGTCGTGACGAGAGGCCGCGTGGTCCGCGTCGTGATGACGACCGCGGAGGCTATGGGCGGCCTCGCGGGGGTCACCGCGCAGGTGACGACCGTGGAGGCTACGGCCGCCGGGACGAGCGGCGCGACGATCGCGGGCGGGATCGGGATCGGGACCGGGAGCCGATCAAGCGGCTGCCGATTCCCGAGGACGTCACCGGCGAGGAGATCGACAAGGACGTACGCCAGGAGCTTCAGAGCCTGCCCAGGACGCTCGCCGAGGATGTCGCGAGGAACCTCGTCATGGTCGCGCGGCTGATCGACGAGGACCCGGAGCAGGCGTACGGGTATTCGCGCGTGGCGCTACGGCTCGCGTCCCGGGTGGCCGCGGTGCGGGAGGCGGCGGGTTTTGCCGCGTACGCGACTCAGCGGTACCAGGAGGCTCTGGCGGAGTTCCGCGCCGCGCGGCGGATGACCGGCGGTGTCGAGCTCTGGCCCGTGATGGCCGACTGCGAGCGCGGAATGGGCCGGCCCGAGCGGGCGCTGGCGATGGCCGGTGAGGCCGAGGTGCAGAAGCTCGACAAGGCCGGCCAGGTCGAGATGCGGCTCGTCGCCGCGGGCGCCCGCCGGGACATGGAGCAACTCGAAGCTGCCATCGTGACGTTGCAGAGCCCCGAGCTGGCGTCGAACGCGGTGCAGCCGTGGACCGCACGTCTGCGGTATGCGTATGCTGACGCGCTTCTGGCCGCAGAACGGGAGTCCGAGGCGCGGGAGTGGTTCGCCAAGGCCGTCGAGGCGGACAAGGACGGTTCGACCGACGCCTCCGACCGGCTTGCGGAGTTGGACGGCGTGGAGTTCGTCGATGCGCTGGTGGACGACACGGACACCGACACGGACACCGACGTCGAGGCCGACACCGAGGCCGATGTTGACACCGACGTCGAGGCCGACACCGAGGCCGATGTTGACACCGACGTCGAGGCCGGCGGCGCGAGGGCCGACGGCGGTGCCGAGGATGCCGGCGGGTCCGGCGTGCGTCCCCCGGCGGACGACGTTTCCGAGGCTGCGCCCGACAGTTCCCCGGGCGATGATCAGATCGGCGGCGGAAACGCCTGATCCCGCTGCCCGGACGGACGGGCAGACCGGGTGTTGGAGGGCCCGGCTCCTGGGCGCAACAGCTCAAGGGGCCGGGCCTTCCCCGTGCTCCCGCCCTCGCGGTTCTCGGTCCGTCGTGCTCGGTCCGCCGTGCTCGGTCCGTCAGTCCAGGTGCAGGCTGCGCAGGACCAGTCCCGTCGCAGGCTTCGGGCCGAAGGACGTCGATTTGCGCGGCATGGTGACGCCCTGCCGGGCCAGGTCCCGCACGACCTCCTCGCGTACGGGGTGCATCAGCACGGCCGTGCCGCCCCGGCGCTCCGCCTGGATCACCGCTGCCTCCGTGTCGTGGATGTAGGTGATCTGCTCGGGCGAGTCCGGGATGTTCCAGATCCGCTCCAGCAGGGTGGCGTGGAGCACGGTGGCGTCGAGCCGGCGCCAGGCGTCCGGACGGTCGGCCTGGACCGTCCGTTCCAGGAGTGCGGGGTCGGGCCGGTCGATGAGATGGAATCGGCCGTCCCCGGCGAGGATGTAGGCGTTGCCTTCGCCGACGGCCTCCGCCAGGGCGCCGAGGGCGTGGGACAGCGGTCCGTCGATCCGGCGGACGCGGAACAGCCCGTCCACCGCGGCGAGCGCGTCGGTGACCGGCAGCCGGTTCAGCAGCCGGTGGATGGCGCGGACCTGGAGGGGGTAGCGGGCGGTGTCGATGAGCAGGACCAGCCCGTAGTTCCAGGCGCCGGGCGCGCGTTGCTCGTCGCGGAGCCGGAGGTAGGTGGCCCAGCGGTGGTGGCCGTCGGCGATCAGGGCCTGCTGCCGGGCCAGGTCGGCGGCGATGTCCGCCAGGTCCCCGGCGTCGGTGACCGACCAGAGGCGGTGGTCGAACCCGTCTTCGGTGGTCGTCGACAGCAGCGGTTTCTCGTGGATGACGCGCTCGATGACGGCGCTCGCCCCGTTCGCCGGTCCCTCGCTGCGGTAGGTCAGCAGCAGGGGTTCGAGATTGGCGCCGGTGGTGCGCATCAGGTCGGTGCGGTCGGCCACCACGTGCGGCATGACGTCCTCGTGCGGAAGGACGACGCCCTCCTCGGGGGAGGAAAGGGCCAGCGCCCCGATGATGCCGCGTTGCAGGAGGACGCCTCTGCACTGCTCGTAGACGTACAGCGCGGGCTCCGGGTCGGGGGCGAGGACGCCTTCGGCGACCCAGCGGTCGAGGGTCTCGGCGGCCTGCTCGTGGCGCGCGCTGGCGGTCGCCGCCTGAGGGAGGATCAGCCGGACGATGTTGTAGGGGTCCGCGGACTCGAGGTGGTGCAGTCCGTCGGGCCGTACGACGACGTCGTAGGGGGGCGAGGTGACGGCGGCAAGACTGCCGACCCGCTCGGGAACGTAGCGGAGTCCACGGAACGGGACCATGCGCAGACCCTCGGCTGCCCTGTCACCTCGCGCGCTCATTGGTGCATCGTATGTGGCCGGAGTGATGAGCGATGATCTGGGGGAGCGCGTGACGGTGACGCGCCACGCGTCGGGCGCCCCGGCCGCAGGGACCGGGTACCGGGAGATGAGGAGCGGAACGGCATGGGTGAGCAGGGCAGAACCAGCCCGGGTGGCAGTGCGAGGGCACTCAGCGAGGTGTACGACACGGCTCTGCTGGACCTCGACGGGGTGGTGTACGCCGGCGGGGAGCCCGTGCCGCACGCGGTGGCGTCCCTGGGGACCGCTCGCGACGGCGGGATGCATCTGGCGTACGTCACGAACAACGCCCTGCGGACACCGGAGGCGGTGGCGGCGCACCTCACCGAGCTGGGCGTGCCCGCGGAGGCGCACGATGTGATCACCTCGGCTCAGGCCGCGGCCCGGCTGATCGCCGAGCAGGTCCCCCCGGGTTCGCGGGTGCTCGTCATCGGCGGTGAGGGCTTGCGGGTGGCGTTGCGCGAGCGCGGTCTCGAGCCGGTGGACTCGGCGGACGACGACCCGGCGGCCGTGGTCCAGGGGTACGGCGGCCCGGAGCTGGCGTGGGGGCGGCTCGCGGAGGCGTCGTACGCGGTGGCGCGCGGCGTGCCGTGGTTCGCGTCGAACACGGACCTGACGATCCCGGGCGCACGGGGGATCGCGCCGGGGAACGGGGCTGCGGTCGAGGCCGTGCGGATCGCGACCGGCCGCGAGCCGCAGGTCGCGGGGAAGCCGCTGCCGCCGATGCACCGGGAGACGATCCTGCGGACCGGGGCGGAACGGCCGCTGGTGGTCGGGGACCGGCTCGACACCGACATCGAGGGGGCGTTCAACGGAGGGGTGGACTCGCTGCTCGTGCTGACCGGGGTGACGGACCCGGCGCAACTGCTGCGGGCGGAACCGAGGCACCGGCCGACCTACGTGGACGAGGACCTGAGGGGGCTGCTCACCGGACAACCCGAGGTGGGGTCCGCCGGTTCCGGGGAGGGGTTCGCCGTCGGCGGCTGGACGGCCTCCGTGCGGGGGGACGCACTCGTGATCGAGGGGGACGGCCGGCGGCTCGACGGGCTGCGGGCGCTGTGTGCGGCGGCGTGGACGCACGCGGGGGACGGGGTCCGGTCGCCGGAGGCGGGGAGGGCGCTGGCCCGGCTGGGCTGGTGAACGTGTGCGGCGGAGTGGACGCACGCGGGGGACGGAGTCCGGTCGCCGGAGGCGGGGGAGCGAGCCGGAGGCGGGGCGGGTGTCGGATGCGGGGCGGGTGTCGGACGGTTGAACGGGTGCGCGGGGCGGGGCGGATGGGCCGGGGCGGATGGGCCGGGGCGGATGGGCCGGGGCGGATGGGCCGGGCACGCCCTCCTCCCCCTCATCAGGGCCAGTTGGGAGGGTAGGCTAACCTAACCACGTGTTGGTCGACAGTCCTCCCGAACAGAGCGCGGACCCGAAGGCCGCGGTATCCGCCCCCGAGCCGGTCAGGCGCCATGCGCTGCGCGCGGCCGGCCTGCTGCTCGCCGTCGGTGTCCTGGCGCTGGTCTGCGTCGCGAGCATCGCCATCGGTGCCAAGCCGGTACCGGTCGACGACGTGTGGCACGGGCTCTTCCAGAACTCCGGTACCGGCAACGACGTGGTGATCCGCGACCTCCGGGTGCCGAGGACGGTGCTCGGCCTCCTGGCGGGTGTCGCCCTGGGCCTCTCCGGTGCGGTGATGCAGGCACTGACCCGCAACCCGCTCGCCGAACCCGGTCTGCTCGGGGTCAACGCCGGCGCGTCCGCGGCGGTCGTGACGGCCATCAGCTTCTTCGGGGTCACCTCGATCTCCGAGTACGTGTGGTTCGCCTTCCTCGGCGCGGGCGTGGTCTCGGTGGGCGTGTACCTGCTGGGCGGCAGCCGCGGTGCCACACCGGTACGGCTCGCGCTCGCCGGCACCGCCGCCACGGCCGCGCTGTTCGGCTATGTCAACGCCGTACAACTGCTGGACTCGGCCGCCCTGGACCGGCTGCGCTTCTGGACCGTCGGCTCGCTCGCCTCGGCCGATCCCGCGACGATCGGCAAGGTGGCGCCCTTCATCGCAGCCGGGGTGGTGCTGGCCCTGCTGATCGCCCGGCCGCTCAACGCGATGGAGATGGGCGACGACACCGCCCGCGCGCTGGGCGCCCACATCAACCGGACCCGAGCGCTGGCCATGGCCGCGGTCACCCTGCTGTGCGGTGCGGCGACCGCCGCCTGCGGGCCGATCGTGTTCATCGGGCTGATGGTCCCGCATCTCGTACGGGCCGTGACCGGCCCCGACATGCGGTGGATCCTGCCGTACGCCGCCGTGCTGTCGCCCGTGCTGCTGCTCGGGTCGGACGTCGTCGGCCGGATGGTCGCCCGTCCCTCGGAGTTGCAGGTCGGCGTGGTCACCGCGTTCATCGGCGGACCCGTGTTCATCCATCTCGTACGGCGCAAGAGGATGGCGCAGCTGTGAAGGCCGTGAAGGCGATACGCACCCCCGGCGGGCTGTCGGTGCGGGTGGACCCGAGGGCGGCCCTCGTCGTCCTGCTGCTCCTGGCGGCGGCGCTGGCCGTCGCCGTCGTGCTCGTCGGCAGCGGTGACTTCCCGATGGCGCCGGGCGAGGTCGTCGCCACGCTGCTCGGCGACGGCACGGCAGCCCAGGAGTTCATCGTCCGTGACGTACGGCTGCCGCGGGTTCTGGTGGCGCTGCTGGTCGGTGCGGCGCTCGCGGTCGGCGGGGCGCTCTTCCAGTCCATCTCGCGCAATCCGCTGGGCAGCCCGGACGTGCTCGGATTCGCGCAGGGCTCCAGCGTCGGCGCGCTGGTGGTGATCGTGCTGTTCCGCGGTGACTCCCTCGCCACCGCGGGCGGCGCGATGGCCGGCGGACTGGCGACCGGCGCGGCCGTCTACCTCCTCGCCTGGAAGCGCGGTGTGCACGGCTACCGGCTGGTGCTGGTGGGCATCGGCATCGCCGCCATGCTCGCGGGCGCCATCCACTACCTCGTCACCAAGGCCGATCTCGTCGACGCCACCCGGGCCGTCGTGTGGATGACGGGCTCGCTCGACGGCCGGGACTGGAGTCACTTCTGGCCGCTGCTCGCCGTCTGCGCGGTGCTCATCCCGCTGTCCCTGCTCTACGGGCGGCCCCTGCGGATGCTGGAGATGGGCGACGACGCCGCGTACGCGCTGGGGATCGGCGTCGAACGGACACGCGCCGTGCTGATGGGCTCCGCGGTGCTGCTGACGGCCGTCGCGACGGCCGCGGCGGGTCCGATCGTCTTCGTGGCGCTCAGCGCCCCGCAACTCGCCCGCCGGCTCACCCGCTCGCCCGGCCCGAACGTGGCCGCGAGCGCCGTGATGGGCGCCGTCCTGCTGGTCGTCGCCGACTTGGTCGCCACCTCGGCGTTCGGGGACCGGCGGCTGCCGGTCGGCGTCGTCACCGGTGTGCTCGGCGGCGTCTACCTGCTCTGGCTGCTCGTCACCGAACGCAAGGCGGGCCGGATATGACGGCCCGCGCCGGGCACACGAGCGCAGACCCGCCGCACCGGACAGAGAAGAACCCCAGGAGTACCCCCATGCAGCGCCTCACCGCGGAGTCGGTCACCCTCGCCTACGACCGGCGGGTGATCGCCGAGGACCTCTCGGTCGCGATACCCGACAACTCGTTCACGATCGTCGTCGGCCCGAACGCCTGCGGCAAGTCCACCCTGCTGAGGGCGCTCTCACGGATGCTGAAGCCGAGCGAGGGGCGGGTGCTGCTGGACGGGCAGACGATCCAGTCCATGCCCGCGAGGAAGGTCGCGCGGACGCTCGGGCTGCTGCCCCAGTCGTCGGCGGCCCCCGACGGGATCACCGTCGGGGACCTGGTGGCCCGGGGCCGGTACCCGCACCAGGGCCCGCTGCGCCAGTGGTCGCGGGAGGACGAGCGGATCGTGGGGGAGTCGATGGCCGCGACCGGGGTCGCCGGGCTCGCCGACCGCTATGTCGACGAGCTGTCCGGCGGACAGCGCCAGCGGGTGTGGATCGCGATGGCGCTCGCCCAGCAGACGCCGCTGCTGCTGCTCGACGAGCCGACCACCTTCCTCGACATCCAGCACCAGCTGGAGATCCTCGACCTCTGCGCCGAACTGCACGAGACCCAGGGCCGCACGCTCGTCGCGGTGCTGCACGACCTCAACCAGGCAGCGCGCTACGCCACGCACCTGATCGCGATGCGGGACGGGAGGATCGCCGCCGAGGGGCCGCCGGGGGAGGTGGTCACCGCCGGGCTCGTCGAGCGGGTCTTCGGGGTCCGCGCCCAGGTCATCGACGACCCGGAGACCGGTACGCCGCTGGTGGTGCCGCTGGCACGGCGCGGCAGGACGTCCTCACAGACCCCTGAGGCGTCCCTTCCCGGCGCGGCGGCCGGAGCGGCCGCGCCGGTCTCCTGAGACACGGCGGCCGCGACGGCGGCGCACCCGGCCCCGCCCGTGCGGTGGGCGCCACGGCGCCACGGCGCCACGGCGCCCGGACGTCGCCGACGCGGTGGCCTCGGCGGGGCCCCGGCACCGGTCCCGGGCGATACGGCCCTGGTGCCCCGTCGGGCGGGGCCTGACCGTCGGGGAGCGGCGTCCGGTGCGGTGCGCCGCAGCGCGCCGGATCGGCCTCGCGGTGGGCCTGCCCGGTCGGCTGGACAGCGCAGTGGTTCGCCGGGCCGCCAGTGCCGGGCACCGCGACGGGGGGCGACGGAGGCGACGGGGCGAACGCCGCCTGACGCCGTCCTAGAGCAGTGCCCTGAGGCGCAGCAGATCGCGGAAGCCCGCCTCGAGCCTGACCCGGCCGGAGGCCCAGGCCTTCGCGAAGTCCAGCCGTCCGTCGACCATCGCCACCAGGTCGTCACCGGTCATCTCCAGCCGGATGTCGGCCCTCTCCGGGGGCGGTCCGTCGAGCGTGTCGAGCACCGCGATCCGCCCGGCCGCGAGGCGACCGGTGAAGGTGAGGTCCAGGTCCCTGATGTGGCAGCTCAGGGAGCGGTCGAGGGTGGCCGCGCCGCGCACGTCGCCGTCCGCCTTCGCGAGAGTGCCCGAAAGTCTGTCGAGTGCGCCGCGGCACTCCTCTGTCGTCGCCATTGTGATCGACGGTACCCCAGCGCTTCGCGGTAGCGTCTGGGCATGAGCGACTCGATCCACACGCCCCCGGCGGCGCACGAGGCGTCCGGGGCGGCGCAGGTCGGTACGGGGGAGCCGTTCCCGGCGCCGGACCCCGTGGCGGGTCTCCCGGGCGTGCGGCCTGCCCCCGCGCCCGGTGGCGGCTCGGTGGCCGCCCGGGACGGCGCGGGAGGCGGCGTCGCCCGGGACGCCACCCGGTCCACCGTCGCCCGGGACGCCACCGGAGCCGGCCCCGTGGCCGAGGAGCCGGCACACGATCCAGCCGCCGCCCCCGCCCCCGCTCCCGCGCCCGCGCCCCTGGGCGTCGGGCGCGTCCCCACCGGCCACGCCGGCGTCGACGCGCACCTCGAGCGGCTGGGCGACGCCGACCACCTCACGGCGGACGGCCACCTGGCGGTGTACGAGGATGTACACCGGGGGCTGCGCGACACGCTGACCGCGCTGGACACCCGGCCGGACGACCCGTACGACCCCAGGAGCTGAACCGAACGTGGCAGGAGTGGCACGCCGCCGTCTCGACGCCGAGCTGGTACGCCGCAAGCTGGCGCGCTCGCGCGAGCACGCGAGCCGGTTGATCGCGGCGGGACGGGTGACCGTCGGCGGCAGCACCGCCGCCAAGCCCGCCACGCAGGTGGAGACCAGTGCCCCCATCGTCGTCGCCCGGGACGACGGCGAACCCGAGTACGTCTCCCGCGGCGGTCACAAGCTCGCCGGCGCCTTCGCGGCGTTCGTGCCGAGGGGCCTGCGGACGCGGGGGCGAAGGGCGCTGGACGCGGGCGCCTCCACGGGCGGGTTCACCGATGTGCTGCTGCGGGCCGGTGCCTCCCGTGTCGTCGCCGTCGACGTCGGGTACGGACAGCTGGCCTGGTCGCTGCGCAGTGATGAACGCGTGGCGGTCAAGGACCGTACGAATGTCCGTGAGTTGACCGTGGAGGCGATCGGCGGGGAGGCGGTGGACCTGATCGTCGGGGACCTTTCCTTCATCCCGCTGGGTCTGGTGCTGCCCGCGCTGGTGCGCTGCGCGGCGCCCGGCGCCGATCTCGTCCTGATGGTCAAGCCGCAGTTCGAGGTCGGCAGGGAGCGCCTCGGCAGCGGCGGTGTGGTCCGCAGCCCGGAGCTGCGTGCCGAGGCGGTGCGGACGGTGGCGCGGCAGGCGGGCGAGCTGGGGCTCGGCGTGCTCGGCGTGACCGCGAGTCCGCTGCCGGGCCCCTCGGGCAATGTCGAGTACTTTCTCTGGCTCCGGGCCGGGGCACCGGAGCTCGACCCGGCGGACGTCGAGCGCGCAGTTGCGGAGGGGCCGCGTTGACCGATACGAGTGTGACCACCCTGGAGGCGCGGGCCCGGACCCGCACCGTGTTCCTGCTGGCCCATACCGGCCGGCCCGCGGCGATCCGCAGCGCGGAACTCGTCGTCCAGGGGCTGCTGCGCGCGGGAATCGGGGTGCGGGTGCTCGCCTTCGAGGCCGCCGACCTGCCGCTGCCGCGGTCCGTGGAGACGGTGCCCGAGGCGACGCCGGAGGTGCTCGACGGGTGCGAGCTGCTCATCGTGCTCGGCGGGGACGGCACGCTGCTGCGCGGGGCCGAGTTCGCCCGGGCCTCCGGGGTCCCGATGCTCGGGGTCAACCTGGGGCGGGTCGGGTTCCTCGCCGAGGCGGAGCGGGACGACCTGGACCGGGTCGTGGACCGGGTCGTGACCCGGGAGTACGAGGTCGAGGAGCGGATGACGATCGATGTGGCCGTCCGCCGCAACGGCGACATCGTGCACCGCGACTGGGCGCTGAACGAGGCCGCCGTGCAGAAGGTCTCCCCGGAGCGGATGCTCGAGGTCGTCCTGGAGGTCGACGGGCGGCCGGTGAGCGGCTTCGGCTGCGACGGAATCGTGTGCGCCACTCCGACGGGGTCGACCGCGTACGCCTTCTCGGCGGGCGGGCCGGTGGTCTGGCCCGAGGTCGAGGCGCTGCTGATGGTGCCGATCAGCGCCCATGCCCTGTTCGCGAAGCCCCTGGTCACCTCGCCGTCGTCGGTCCTCGCGGTCGAGGTGCAGCCCGACACCCCGCACGGTGTGCTGTGGTGCGACGGGCGCCGCGCCGTCGAGCTGCCGGCCGCGGCGCGGGTGGAGGTGCGGCGCGGCGAGGTTCCCGTACGGCTGGCCCGGCTGCATCACGCGTCGTTCACGGACCGGCTGGTGGCGAAGTTCGCGCTGCCCGTCTCGGGCTGGCGGGGCGCCCCGCACGGCGACACCTGACAGCGGCCGTGCGGCCGCGCGCCGGAGGCGCTGCCGGCGTGGTGGCGAGCGGGCCGTCCCCGGGCTCCGGTTCGCCGCCTCCGGGCTCCGGCTCGCCGTCCCCGGGCTTCGGTTCGCCGTCCCCGGGCTCCGGCTCGCCGCCTCCGTGTGCGGCTGCCGCCGTGGCGGGCGGTCTCGCGCGGGGCGTCGTGGGCGGTTTCGCTCATGGTCTCGTGGATGGCCGCCGTCCGGTGCCCGGCGGTCCCGAGCGTGCCTTCCCCGGCGGCTCGCGGCCGCCGGCCGTCGACCGGACCGGGTCCGTCGCGTCGGGGTGCGCGGGTCCTGCGCCCGACCGCCGGCGCTCGCGCCGGCCACCACTCCCACGGGTGATGAGGGGCGCGCCGACCTGCGGATGCGTACCCGTGAGGCGGGGGCCGTCGCACGCGCGGCCCCGGACCTCGTAAGGTCTTCCCCGTGTTGGAGGAGATGCGGATACGGTCGCTCGGGGTCATCGACGACGCCGTCGTCGAGCTGTCGCCGGGGTTCACGGCGGTCACGGGTGAGACCGGTGCGGGCAAGACCATGGTCGTCACCAGCCTCGGGCTGCTGCTCGGCGGGCGAGCCGACCCCGCCCTCGTACGGATCGGCGCCAGGTCTGCCGTCGTGGAGGGGCGGGTCAGTGTGCCCGCGGGCGCCCCGGTGGCGGTACGGGCCGAGGAGGCGGGCGCCGAACTCGACGACGGGGCGCTGCTGATCAGCCGGACGGTCTCCGCGGAGGGCCGTTCCCGGGCGCACCTCGGCGGGCGCTCGGTTCCGGTCGGCATGCTGGCCGAGCTGGCCGACGAACTGGTGGCCGTACACGGGCAGACGGACCAGCAGGGGCTGCTGAAGCCAGCCCGCCAGCGGCAGGCCCTGGACCGGTACGCGGGGGACGCGGTCGCCGGGCCGCACGCGAAGTACGCGGCCGCGTACCGGCGGCTGAGGGCCGTCTCCACCGAGCTGGCCGACCTGACCACCCGTGCCCGTGACCGCGCCCAGGAAGCCGACCTGCTGCGTTTTGGGCTGAACGAGGTCGCGGCCGTGGAACCGCGGGCCGGTGAGGACAGGGAGCTGGCCGCCGAGGCCGAGCGGCTGGGCCATGCCGAGGCCCTCGCCGCCGCCGCGTCCGCGGCGCACACGGCGCTCGCGGGGAACCCCGAGGATCCCGAGGGCGTCGACGCGGCCACGCTCGTCGCCGGCGCCGGGCGCGCCCTGGACGCCGTGCGCGCCCACGATCCGGCGCTGGCCGCGCTCGCCGACCGGATGGGCGAGATCTCCATCCTGCTCGCCGACGTCGCGGGCGAACTCGCCGGCTACGCGGACGACCTCGACGCCGATCCGCTGAGGCTCGCGGCGGTCGAGGAGCGGCGGGCCGCGCTCGGCGCGCTCACCCGCAAGTACGGCCAGGACGTCACCGCCGTCCTGGCCTGGGCCGAGGAGGGCGCCGGCCGGCTGACCGAACTCGAGGGCGACGACGACCGGATCGGCGAGCTGACGGCGGAACGCGACGCGCTGCGCACCGAACTGTCGGGCCTCGCCCAGGCGCTGACGGACGCCCGTACGGCGGCGGCGGCCCGGTTCGCGGAGGCGGTGACGGCGGAGCTGGCGCATCTCGCGATGCCGCACGCGCGCGTCACGATCGCCGTCCGGCAGACCGACGACCCCGACGGGGTCGACGTCAACGGGCGCACCGTCGCGTACGCGCCGTCGGGTGCCGACGAGGTCGAGCTGCTGCTGGCCCCGCACCCGGGCGCGCAGCCGCGGCCGATCGCCAAGGGGGCCTCCGGTGGCGAGCTCTCGCGTGTGATGCTGGCGGTGGAGGTCGTCTTCGCGGGGACCGACCCGGTGCCGACGTACCTCTTCGACGAGGTTGACGCGGGGGTCGGCGGCAAGGCGGCGGTGGAGATCGGCCGGCGCCTCGCCAAGCTCGCCAAGTCCGCGCAGGTGGTCGTGGTGACCCATCTGCCGCAGGTGGCGGCGTTCGCCGACCGGCAGCTGCTGGTGGAGAAGACCGACGACGGATCGGTGACCCGGTCCGGGGTCACGGTCCTCCAGGGGGAGGACCGGGTGCGCGAGTTGTCCCGGATGCTCGCCGGCCAGGAGGACTCGGAGACGGCGCGGGCGCACGCGGAGGAACTGCTGGCGACGGCGCGCGCGGAGGTCTGAGCACACGGCCGGCGCCGGATGCCGGGGGTGGACCCGCCGGGCCGCCGGGAGGCGTGGACCGGCCGTGCCGGCCGTGGACCCGGTGGGCGGTGCGGGCCGCCGGGTTCGGTGGACCCGCTAGGCGGTGCGGGCCGCCGGGTTCGGTGGACCCAGCTGTGCGATGCGCTTACCGGCCCGCCGCCGGTTGGGGGCGCCGTTCCACACCGCCGCGCGGGGCTACCCGAAACGCCCTGGGGCGTTCGCGCGGGCCGGGCCGGGAGGGAGCCCGTGCGAGGCCGTGAGAGCCCGTGCGAGGCATGGAGCCGGGGCCGAGCGGCGGGGGCCGTGGCGGTCGCCCGGGTGGTGTACGGCGTGAAACCGGCGCACGCGGCGCGCCGTGCGCCGTCGGAGCGCCCCAATGACGCCTGACGTACGGAAGGACGCCGGGCGCCAACGCCTCCCACCCGCAATCCAGGTCGCGGAACCGTTTCGGACGAGCCCGTGTCCGCCGGTGTGCGCTCACCCGTGTGGGTGATACGCGTGAGGCCGTTGAGGCCGCGGACACGGGAACGACACGATAGCGGTGCCGGAACGTGCGTGCGGACTGGCATCCTTGGCGCGTGACACAGCTGCGTACGGTCCAGGTACTGGGCGGCGGCAATGCGGGCGGCAGCGCTCACGTCAGGTCACTGGCCGGGGGCCTGGTGGCGAGGGGAGTGGGGGTGACCGTGTGCGCGCCCGCACCCCTGGAGCTCGAATACGACTTCCCCGGCACGGGGGCGCGGTTCGTGCCCGTGCCGCGCCGCGGCGACCCGGCAACGGTCGGATCGCTCCGGGCGGTGTGCGCGGAAGCGGACGTCGTCCACGCCCACGGCCTCGACGCCGCGGTGCGGACCGCCCTGGCGATCAGCGGACGGCGTCTGCCGCTGGTGGTCACCCTGCACACCCGGCCCCGGGCCGTGGGAGCGCGCGGGAGGGTGACGCGGATGCTGGAGCGGAGGGCGGCGAGGGCGGCCACGGTCGTGCTCGGGACGTCCTCCGAGCTGGTGGACCGGGCCCGGAGCCGGGGCGCGCGCGACGCCCGCCTCGCCCCCGTCGCCGTACCACCTCCGCGCCCGGACCGTCCGGAGAGCAAGGTGCGGGCCGAACTGGGCGCGGTCGACCGGCCGTTGCTGACGGCCGTCGGCAGACTCGAACGCGGCCGCGGCCACGGCACCCTGCTCGACGCGTCCCACCGGTGGCTCGGGCTCGACCCCGTTCCGCTGGTCGCGGTCGCGGGGGAGGGGCGGGAACGCGCCCGGCTGCAGCGGCGCATCGACGGGGAGGGCCTGCCGGTACGGCTCCTCGGTCGCCGCGACGACATCGGAGAGCTGCTGGCGGTGTCGGATCTGGCGCTGCTCCCGAGCAGTTGGGAGGCCCGCTCGGTGCTCGCCCAGGAAGCCCTCCGGCTGGGGGTGCCGCTGGTGGCGACCCGGGTCGGCGGCACACCCGAACTCGTCGGCGCGGCAGCCGAGTTCGTGCCCTACGGGGACGCCGTGGCGCTGGCCGCCGCGGTCAGCCGCCTGCTGGCGGACCCCGATCGCCGCCGCCGGCTCTCGGCGGCGGGCCCGGCCCAGGCGGCGACCTGGCCGACGGAGGACGAGACCGTCGCCCAGATCCTGAGCGTCTATGACGAACTCACCCGGCCGTCGCGCCCGTTTACGGCCTGACGGCGGCCGGCCGTACCGGTGCCGCCCTGCTTCCGCGGTCTCCCCCGCTGCCCTGATGTCCCCTGCTTCCCCGGTCTCCCGGCTTCCCCTGCTTCCCCGGCTTCCCCGGCTTCCCCGGTCTCCCGGCTCGGGCAGGCCACCGGGCCGCGGTGCCCTCGGTCCGCATCACCCGGCCGCTCCGGCCGCCCGGTCCGGCGCACGCGCACGGCCGCCCGGCACGGCCGCCCGGCACGGCCGCCCGGCCGGACCGGCGGACGCGCACACCCGGTGAGAGGCCCGCGCGGCCTCCCCCGCGGGCCTCTCACCGGGTGTGGCGGCGGGCGCGCAGGGCGAGGGAGAGGGCGAGGACCGTCTGGGGGTCGTCCAGGTCCGTGCCGAGCAGGTCGGAGATGCGGGCCAGCCGGTTGTAGAGGGTCTGGCGGTTGAGATGGAGTTCCCGGGCCGTCTCCGCCTTGCGTCCCGCATGGGCGAGGAACGTCGCCAGGGTGGGCAGCAGCGGCGGCCGGGACGTGCGGTCGTGCTCCAGGAGCGGGCCGACCGCACGGTCCACGAACGCCGCGAGATCGGGGTGGTCCCGCAGTCGCCACAGCAGCAGGTCGATGTCGAGCCGGCGGGCGTCGTACCACGGACGGTCGGGCAGTCCCTGCGCCGCCGCCGCGGTCTCCGCGGCATGCCGCAGGCCCGCCGAGGCCGCCGCCCAGCCGCCCGGCACACCGACGACGATCACCGGCGGATGGGCACCGGCCCGTGCGGGACCGGCCATACCGGCCCGCTCCAGGCCGGCCCGCAGCGCCTCCGCGACCCGGTCGGCCACCGCCGTACGCTCCGGCTCCGAGCGCAGCCCGAGCAGCAGCGGCACCCGCCCCTCCACGGGGCGCACCCCGAGCAGCACCGGCACACCGACGGACGCCAGCTCCTCCGGCACCGCCCTCGCCAGCACTGCCCAGTTGCCGGACGGGGACGGTTCGGGGGCGAGCCGCATCACCACCGGCAGCAGCGGGCCGTCACCGGGCCGGAAGCCCAGGACCCTCGCCTGCGCGGGTGCGTCGTCCGCGGCGATGCGGCCCTCGGCGAGGTCGGTGAGGAAGTCACCGCGGCCGCGTGCCGCCAGCTCCTCCTCCTGCCGGGCCTGCATCAGCACGACCGCGAGCACCCCCGCCGCGCGTTCGGCCGCCATCCGGTGCACCGGGAGGAGCTGCCCGGACACGGCGAGCAGCACGAGCCGCGCCCGTACCGCCCCGGCGCCGTGCCCGCCGCCCGGCACGTCCACGAGGACCGATCCGGACGGCGGCCCCGCGTCCCTTGCCGACCGCCGGCCGCGCAGCCCCTCCCACACCTGGAGCGGATCGGCCGCGGCCGGGCCCGTCCCGGTGCCCGCCGCGTACAGCAGCCGTCCGTCGGCGGTCTCCAGGAACACCGGGTTGGCGGTGAAGTCGGCCAGGACGCGCAGCACCTGGGGGACACCGCCGCCTTCGAGGAGGGCCCCGGTGCACTGCCGGTACACCTCTTCCGCCCGCCGGAGCAGCGTGTAGTGCCCGTTGACGATCTCGGTGTGGACCTCCTCGGTGACCGAGACGAAGGGGACCTCCCGGTGGAGCTGGATCAGCGGCAGTCCGGCCGCCCTGGCGGCCTCGACGATGCCGGCGGGCAGCCGGGTGAAGCGCGGGCCGAGTTCCACGACCAGTGCCGCGATTCCGCGGTCCGCCAGCCGCTGCACGAAGGCCCGCTGCTCCGCGGGCCGGGTGCCCAGCCCGAGTCCCGTGGTCAGCAGCAGTTCGCCGCCCTTGAGCAGGGAGGCGATGTTGGGCACCTCACCGGCGTGCACCCAGCGCACCGCGCGGCTCAGCCGGTCGGCTCCGGCGACGACCTCCGGCAGCCCGCCGCGCAGCGCGGGCAGTTCGAGTGCCCGCTGCACGGTGATCCCGCCCTGTGTTTCCATGGCGGGGACGCTACCTGGGCGAAACTTCGAAGGACAACTGTCAGCCCGGCTTGATGTTGTGGTTCAGCCGGAACACGTTGCCGGGGTCGTAGGCCGCCTTCACGCCGGCGAGCCGCCGGTAGTTCTCGGCGCCGAACCCGGCCACCACCCGCTCCCGGCCCTCGTCGCCGATGAAGTTCAGGTACACCTGGCCGGCGGACCAGGGGGCCATGTCGGTCCGGGCGTCGCGGACCCACTGCCGGCCGCGCTCGTCGTCGTCAGGGTCCTCCCAGATGGCGAAGGGGTGCAGCACCCACCGCGCGGTGCGCCACGGCAGCGGCCACCCGGAGTCGCCCCGGCGCAGTGCCCCGCCCATCGGGAACAGGATGTGCTGGGTGTTCGACGGTACGATCATGCTGTCGGCGCGGGCGCAGAAGGCGTCCACGGCCGGGTCGGGCAGGGCCCGGAGGTACTCCGCCGACCAGTAGTTCCGCAGGCCGGGCGGGTCGTCGATCATGCACTGGAGTTCGGCGTACGGAAGCTCCCTCAGGATCTCGGCCTCGTGCCCGAGGCCGAGCAGCGGCGCCGCGGCCTCGCGCAGCTCCGGCTCCGGGCCGGCGTGGGTCACCAGCACCAGGGCCACGGCCCGCCCCACCAGGTGCCCGGGCATGAAGTCCTCGGGCGGGCCGGTGAGGTAGATGAAGCCGCCGCCCGTCTCGTCGGGCGCGGACTCCAGCACCTCCCGGTACACGGGGAGCACCTCGGCCCCGCGCTCCGCCGGGAAGAACAGGAACGCGACGGACATGGCGGGCAGCGGATGCAGCCGCAGCGTCAGGGACGTGGCCACGCCGAAGTTCCCTCCGCCGCCGTGCAGCGCCCAGAACAGCTCCGGGTTCTCCTCCTCGCTCGCACGCACCTCGGTGCCGTCGGCCGTCACCAGGTCCACGGCCACCAGGTTGTCGCAGGCGAGGCCGAACTTCCGCTCCAGCCAGCCCGATCCACCGCCCAGGACGAAGCCGCCCAGCCCGGTGGTGGAGGCCCGTCCGCCCGTGGTCGCCAGCGCGTACGGCTGGGTGGCCCGGTCCAGGTCGCTCATGGTGGCTCCGCCGCCGACGCGGGCGGTTCGGGCGTCCGGGTCGACCGTGACGGCGTGCATCCGCCGCAGGTCGACCACGAGGCCGCCGTCGGTGGCCGCCGGCCCGGCGACGCCGTGGCCGCCGCCGCGGACGGCGAGTTCGAGGCCGTGCTGCCGGGCGAACCCGACCGCCGCGGCGACGTCGGCGGCCGACTCGCACTGGACGATCACGGAGGGCCGCCGGTCGATCATCGCGTTGAAGAGCGCCCGGGCCTCGTCGTAGCCTGCGTCGTCCGGAGTGACGGCCTCACCGGCCAGGGAGTCGCGGAGTCCCGCCAGGGCCGGCTCCGCGAACGGCTGGGGCGTCATGGTGCCCCCTTCCGGGGCGCGGACAGGACCTTCTCATCGTAGGTACGGGCGGTCCCGCCGCGCATATCCGCGACGGGCCTCGCACATCCGCGGGCCTCGCACATCCGCGGACCGGGGGGACGGGCCCCCTCGGTCCGCACCGGTGCGACGGCCCTCAGCCGCCGTACGCGCCGGACGCGGTGAGCCGCAGCGCGGTGTCGATCAGCGGCACATGGCTGAACGCCTGCGGGAAGTTGCCCACCTGGCGCTGCAGCCGCGGGTCCCACTCCTCGGCGAGCAGCCCGAGGTCGTTCCGCAGCGACAGCAGCTTCTCGAAGAGCCGGCGGGCCTCGTCCACGCGCCCGATCATCGCCAGGTCGTCCGCGAGCCAGAACGAGCAGGCGAGGAAGGCCCCCTCGTCGCCCTCGAGTCCGTCGACTCCGGCCTCGTCGCCCGCCGTCGGGTAGCGCAGCACGAAGCCGTCCGGCGTGGACAGCTCCCGCTGGATCGCCTCGATGGTGCCGATGACGCGCTTGTCGTCCGGTGGCAGGAAGCCCATCTGCGGGATGAGCAGCAGCGAGGCGTCGAGTTCCTTGGACCCGTAGGACTGGGTGAAGGTGTTGCGCTCCTTGTCGTAGCCCTTCTCGCAGACGTCCCGGTGGATCTCGTCGCGCAGCTCCCGCCAGCGCTCCAGCGGGCCGTCCGCGTCGCCCGACTCGATCAGCTTGATCGTGCGGTCGACGGCGACCCACGCCATCACCTTGGAGTGGACGAAGTGCCGGCGGGGACCGCGGACCTCCCAGATGCCCTCGTCGGGCTGGTCCCAGTGGTCCTCCAGGTACCGGATCAGCTTCAGCTGGAGCACCGAGGCGTAGTCGTTGCGGGACAGGCCCGTCATATGGGCCAGGTGCAGGGCCTCGGTGACCTCGCCGTAGACGTCCAGCTGGAGCTGGTTCGCCGCGCCGTTGCCGACCCGCACCGGCGCGGAGCCCTCGTAGCCGGGCAGCCAGTCCAGTTCCGCCTCGCCGAGTTCCCGCTCACCGGCGATGCCGTACATGATCTGGAGGTTCTCCGGGTCGCCGGCGACGGCTCGCAGCAGCCACTCCCGCCAGGCCCGGGCCTCCTCCCGGTAGCCGGTGCGCAGCAGCGAGGAGAGGGTGATGGCGGCGTCCCGCAGCCAGGTGTAGCGGTAGTCCCAGTTCCGGACGCCGCCGATCTCCTCGGGCAGCGAGGTGGTGGGCGCGGCGACGATGCCGCCGGTCGGCGCGTAGGTGAGGGCCTTCAGCGTGATCAGCGAGCGGACCACCGACTCCCGGTAGGGGCCGTGGTAGGTGCAGTGCTCGACCCACTCGCGCCAGAACTCCTCGGTGGCCTCCAGCGAACCCTCGGGGTCGGGCAGCGCGGGCGGCTGGTGGTGGGACGGCTGCCAGCTGATGGTGAACGCGAGCCGTTCGCCGGGGGAGACCGTGAAGTCGGAGTAGGTGGTCAGGTCCTTGCCGTAGGTGTCGGCGGGGGTGTCCAGCCACACGGAGTCGGGGCCCGCGACGGCGACCGTGCGGTTGTCCACCTTGTGCACCCAGGGCACGACCCGGCCGTAGCTGAACCGCATCCGCAGGGCCGACCGCATGGGCACCCGGCCGCTGACCCCCTCCACGATCCGGATGAGCTGGGGTGCGCCGTCCCGGGGCGGCATGAAATCCGTCACACGTACCGTGCCGCGGGGGGTGTCCCACTCGGACTCCAGGACGAGGGAGTCGCCCCGGTAGCGCCGGCGGCTGGCCGCCGGAGGCTCCGCGTCCGTCTGGTGCGCCGGCCCCAGGCGCCAGAATCCGTGCTCCTCGGTGCCGAGGAGACCTGCGAAGACGGCATGTGAGTCGAAGCGGGGAAGGCATAGCCAGTCGACCGTGCCGTCCCGGCAGACCAGGGCAGCGGTCTGCATGTCTCCGATGAGTGCGTAGTCCTCGATGCGCCCGGCCACGTGGATCTCCAGTCGAACAGCCACGTCGCCCAGCGTGGCACTTACTGCGGTCAAGGGGTGTCATTCGGTCGATGACGAGTTCGCTCCGGGAAGGGTGTCCCACCCGGGCGAAAGTGTGAGGTAAAGGCGGGGGTGGTGCCGTTCACCGGCCTGGCTCGGCAGCGATAATCCGAATCAAGTGTCCGAGCAGGATACGACGCACCCAGGTGATCCGCGCGACGCTCTCGACAATGCATCACGTCCGAACGGGTGAGCGCCCGCCGGACCCCGGTGGAGCCCGCCGGAGGCCATCATGCCCCGTGTGGCCGGGAGCAGTCTCCCCGGGGCGCTGATACCCTGGTAGCCCGTGGACCGGTGGTGCCCCCGCTAGGGACGGCGGCCCCCGAACCGCAGCGACGGCACCCCTGGTGATCCCCGGATTCTCCCCGTGGGGCGCTTTCGCGCACGAAACACCTCGCGACCACGGGAGCCCCCTCTTGGCCATGCCGGCTCGTTCCTCGACATCCACGACGACCAAGCACATCTTCGTCACCGGGGGTGTCGCCTCCTCCCTCGGCAAGGGCCTGACCGCCTCCAGCCTGGGCGCGCTCCTGAAGGCGCGGGGCCTGCGGGTCACCATGCAGAAGCTCGACCCCTATCTGAACGTCGACCCCGGGACGATGAACCCGTTCCAGCACGGTGAGGTGTTCGTCACCAACGACGGTGCCGAGACCGACCTGGACATCGGCCACTACGAGCGCTTCCTCGACGTGGACCTCGACGGCTCCGCCAACGTCACCACCGGCCAGGTCTACTCGACCGTGATCGCCAAGGAGCGGCGGGGCGAGTACCTCGGCGACACGGTCCAGGTGATCCCGCACATCACCAACGAGATCAAGCACCGCATCCGCCGGATGGCCACGGACGACGTCGACGTGGTGATCACCGAGGTGGGCGGCACGGTCGGCGACATCGAGTCGCTGCCGTTCCTGGAGACCGTCCGCCAGGTCCGCCACGAGGTCGGCCGGGACAACGTCTTCGTCGTGCACATCTCGCTGCTGCCGTACATCGGGCCGTCCGGGGAGCTGAAGACCAAGCCGACCCAGCACTCGGTCGCGGCGCTGCGGAACATCGGCATCCAGCCGGACGCGATCGTGCTCCGCGCCGACCGCGAGGTGCCCACCGCCATCAAGCGCAAGATCTCGCTGATGTGCGACGTCGACGAGGCGGCGGTGGTCGCGGCCATCGACGCCAAGTCGATCTACGACATCCCGAAGGTGCTGCACACCGAGGGCCTGGACGCCTATGTCGTGCGCAAGCTCGACCTCCCGTTCCGCGACGTCGACTGGACGACCTGGGACGACCTGCTGGACCGGGTCCACAACCCCGACCACGAGGTCAGTGTCGCGCTCGTCGGGAAGTACATCGACCTGCCGGACGCCTATCTGTCGGTGACCGAGGCGATGCGCGCCGGCGGCTTCGCCAACAAGGCCCGGGTCAAGGTGAAGTGGGTCACCTCCGACGACTGCCGCACCCCCGCGGGTGCGCACAGGCAGCTCGGCGACGTCGACGCGGTCCTGATCCCGGGCGGCTTCGGCGAGCGCGGTGTCGACGGCAAGGTCGGCGCGATCCGGTACGCCCGGGAGAACCGGATCCCGCTGCTCGGACTCTGCCTCGGCCTTCAGTGCATCGTGATCGAGGCGGCCCGCAACCTGGCCGAGATCCCCGACGCCAACTCCACGGAGTTCGACGCGGGCACCTCCCACCCCGTCGTCTCCACCATGGAGGAGCAGCTCGCGTACGTGGAGGGCGCGGGCGACCTGGGCGGGACGATGCGCCTCGGGCTCTACCCGGCCAAGCTCGCGGAGGGCTCCGTCGTCCGCGAGGCCTACGGGGACGAACCGTACGTGGAGGAGCGGCACCGGCACCGCTACGAGGTGAACAACGCCTACCGCGCGGAGCTGGAGAAGAAGGCGGGCATCGTCTTCTCCGGAACATCCCCGGACAACAAGCTCGTGGAGTACGTCGAGTACCCGCGCGAGGTGCATCCGTACCTGGTCGCGACCCAGGCCCACCCGGAGCTCCGCTCCCGCCCGACCCGTCCGCACCCGCTCTTCGCGGGCCTGGTGAAGGCGGCCGTGGAGCGGAAGACCGCGGAGCCGGCCGCGGGCCGCGGGACGGGCGGGTAGGCCGGGGGCGTTACGGTGGCCGGGGCGGGGACGGAACACGTTCCGCGTCCCGGTTCCGGCGTTATGGGAGGACGCGCATGACCATCAAGGACACCCCCGAGGAATGGCGGGTCACGGCCACCGCTACGCCGTTCAGTGGCAACAAGACGAGTGTCCGCACCGATGACGTGGTCATGCCCGACGGCTCGGTCGCGCGCCGCGACTACCAGGTGCACCCGGGGTCGGTGGCGGTGGTCGCGCTCGACGAGGAGGGCCGGGTCCTGGTGCTGCGCCAGTACCGGCACCCCGTGCGGCAGAGGCTCTGGGAGATCCCGGCGGGTCTCCTCGACGTCCCCGGCGAGAACCCGCTGGCCGCCGCCCAGCGCGAGCTGTACGAGGAGGCCCACGTCAAGGCCGTCGACTGGCGCGTTCTCGCGGACGTGTACACCACACCGGGCGGCTGCGACGAGGCGGTGCGGATCTTCCTGGCCCGCGATCTCTCCGAGGTGGAGGGCGAGCGCTTCCAGGTCTCCGAGGAGGAGGCGGACATGGAGCAGGCCCGCGTCCCGCTCGGGGATCTCGCGCGCGGCGTGCTCGCTGGCGACCTCCACAACACCTGCCTGGTGGTCGGCGTGCTCTCGCTCACCGCGGCGCTCGCGGGCGACGGACCGGACTCCCTCCGTCCGGCCGAGGCGCCGTGGCCGGCCCGCCCGTTCGAGGCCTGAAGCGACGGGGCAGCCGCGTCCCGGCTCCTCCCGGTTCCTCCTGGCTCCTCCTGGCTCCTCCTGGCTCCTCCCGGTTCTCCCGGTGGCGACGGCGCGGCCCGCGCCCGCCGCGGTGGCGCCGGCGGGGCCACCGGCGCCACCGCGCTCGTCCGGGACCCCGGGGCAGGAGCACCGCCACGGCCCGCGCCAGGGCTGGTGTGACCATCCGCTCATCCGATCGAGGGATACCCCCGCCGCGCGCCGCCGCGCTCTCCCCGGTTCGGTGTGGTGCCTGAACTACGCTCGGAGCGCCCGCCCGGGCACCCGGTGCGGGCTCGGCTCGTGCGGTGACGGACTGGGGAGCGTGGCCCGTGACGGATCAGGCGGTGGACTTCGAGGAGCCCTCGTCCGAGAACCGCCCGTCGCAGGCAGGGCCCGTGCCCGAGGAGCGGACCGGCCATGGGATCGTTGGCGCCGTGGGTGGGCGATTCATCGGGCGCCAGCGGGAGTTGCAGGCGCTGCGGGCCGACATCGAGCGGGCCGGTCTGGACACGATCTCCGGACGCAAGGCACCTCGCGCCCGGGTGCTGCTCGTCGCCGGGCGGCCCGGCTCGGGCAGGACGGCGCTCGCCGCGGAACTGACCCGGCGACTGGCGGACGGGTACCCGGACGGGGTGCTGTGGGCCGGGCTCGCCGAGCCGGGCGGCGAACCCGTCCCCGTCGACCGCACCGCGCGCGGACTCCTGGAGGCGCTCGGTGCCACCGCACCGGCCGGCGCCGACGAGGACGTGCTCACCGAGATGGTCCGCGAGGCGCTCGCCGTGCGGCGGTGCCTGCTCGTGCTGGACGACGCGGCCGACGCGGAGCAGGTGGACCCCCTGCTGCCGGACAACCCGGAGTGCCTGGTCGTCGCCGTCTCCCAGGGGCCGCTCACCGGGATCCCCGATGTGCGGCCTTGCACGATCGGCGGCATGGACGCCAAGTCGGCGATCGAGCTGCTGAGCCGCTTCACCGGCTCGGTGCGGGTCACGGTGGACCCGCAGGCAGCCGAGTCGCTGGTCGAGCAGTGCGGCGGGCAGCCCGCCGCGATGATGCTGGTCGGCGGCTGGCTGGCGGCCCGCCCCCAGACCTCCGTCGCCGACGCGACCAGGCAACTGCACGCGCGGTCCGACGACCCGGAGGCACCCGTCGGCGCCCGGCCGCTGGCCCGGGCCTTCCGGCTCGTCCACGACTCGCTTCCGCAGTCCGCGGCGCGGCTGCTGCGGCTGCTCGCACTCGCCCCCGCCGGGCGGGTGGACGCCCATATCGCGTCCGCCCTGGCCGGCTGCTCGGTCTCGGCGGCCCGCTCGGCCCTGGCGGAGTTCGCCGCCCTCGGGCTGCTGCACACCGCCGGTGGCGCGGCGGAGGGCGACGAGGGCGACGAGGGCGCGGCCGGCGAGCCGACGGGCGGTGAGCCGACGGGCGGTGAGCTGTACGAGGTGCCCGGCTGCCTCGCCCCGCTGCTGCGGGCACTGGTGACCGAGGAGGAGCGTCCCGCGGAGGTGCAGCTCGCCCGGGCCCGGATGCTGGAGCGGACCGTACGGCTGCTGCAGTCCTGCCGCGCCGTCACCGAACCCGAGGGCTCCGCGGCCCGCAGGAGGATCGCCGGGCTGCCGCGTGCCCTGCGGTTCCCCGGTGCCGAGGCCGCCGGGGCCTGGCTGGAGGGGCGCCGGTCCGTGCTGGTCGCCGCCGCGCGGATCGCGGTGGCCGACGGGGAACTGGACACCCTGGCCCGGCGGCTGATCTCCGCGCTCGTCCGGGCCCTGGTCGCGCACCGCGGCACGGAGCCGGCCGCGCCCGAGCTCTACGGTCTGCACCAGCTCGTCCTGGACGTGGCCGTACGCCGTGGACTGCACCGGGAGCAGGCCGCCGCGCTGCTGAACCTGGCCGACCTGGACGCGCGGACGGGCCGGACGGAGGACGCCCTGGCACGGTACCGGGCCGCGCTGGACGCCGGCCGGTGCGGAAACGACCCGTACGCCGTGGCCCGGGCGATGGAATCCGTAGGCGGTGCCCACCAGGAACTAGGGGACTGGGAGCGGGCGGCGGACTGGTACGGGCGCGCTCTCTCCCAGCGCCTCTCCCGGGGGGAGCGAGCCGACGAGGCACGGCTCTACGGCCGGCTGGGGGGTGTGCACACCTACGCCGGGCGGTACGGGGAGGCGCTGCGCAGCTGGCGGGCGGCCGCGGCCGGATACCGGCGCCTCGGTGATCTGCCCGGTCATGCGCGGGCGTTGAGCGAGGCGGCCCGGGTCCAGGAGTACGCCGGACGCCCGGAGGAGTCGCTGCGTACCTGCGAGGAGGCCGTGGCCTGGGCGCGCCGGGCCGGGGACCTGAGGCTCCAGGCCGCGCTTCAGCTGCGGCTGGCCGACACGCTGGAGCGTCTCGGTGACGCGGCGGCGGCCGGACTGCATCGCGCCGCCGCCGCGCGGCTGCTCGGAGACGATGTTTCCGGCCTACGAAATCCGTAGTGTTGCCGTCGGAGAAAGTTACTTTGCAAGGCTAGACAGCTGGAAGTCCTTCATTAAACTGGCTCTGCCGGGTGTCGCCCCGGTTCATCCGATACGCCCGGCGTATCCGGGTAACTATGGAACTGCACCAGAATCCCCCTGAGCCAAGGACCGTGATCGACGTGAAGGTCGGTATCCCCCGCGAGGTCAAGAACAACGAGTTCCGGGTGGCCATCACCCCCGCCGGCGTGCAGGAGCTGGTGCGCAACGGCCACCGGGTGTTCGTCGAGGCGAACGCCGGTGTCGGCTCGTCGATCACGGACGAGGAGTTCGTCGCCGCGGGCGGGCGGATCCTGCCCACCGCCGACGAGGTGTGGGCCACCGCCGACATGGTGCTGAAGGTCAAGGAGCCCGTTGCGGAGGAGTACCACCGCATGCGCAAGGACCAGGTGCTCTTCACCTATCTCCACCTCGCCGCGTCCAGGGAGTGCACGGACGCGCTGATCGAGTCCGGTACCACCGCCATCGCCTACGAGACGGTCGAGCTCCCCAACCGCTCCCTGCCGCTCCTCGCCCCGATGTCCGAGGTCGCGGGCCGGCTGGCGCCGCAGGTCGGCGCCTACCACCTGATGCGCCCGGCCGGCGGCCGCGGCGTCCTGCCGGGCGGCGTCCCGGGAGTGACCCCGGCCAAGGCGGTCGTCATCGGCGGCGGGGTCTCCGGCTGGAACGCCACGCAGATCGCCGTGGGCATGGGCTTCGAGGTGACGCTGCTGGACCGCGACATCAACAAGCTGCGTGAGGCCGACAGGATCTTCGGCACCAAGGTAAAGGCCGTCATGTCCAACTCCTTCGAGCTGGAGAAGGCCGTCCTCGACGCCGACCTCGTCATCGGTGCGGTACTCATCCCCGGCGCCAAGGCCCCGAAGCTGGTCACCAACGAACTCGTCTCCCGGATGAAGCCGGGAAGTGTCCTTGTCGACATCGCGATCGACCAGGGCGGCTGCTTCGAGGACTCCCGTCCGACCACGCACGCCGAGCCGACCTTCCGCGTCCACGAGTCGGTCTTCTACTGCGTCGCCAACATGCCCGGCGCCGTGCCGAACACCTCCACCAACGCCCTCACCAACGCCACGCTCCCGTACGTCGTGTCGCTGGCCGGCAACGGCTGGGTCGAGGCGCTCCGCCGTGACCCCGCGCTGGCCAAGGGCCTCAACGTCCATGAGGGCCAGGTCGTCTACCAGGAGGTCGCCGAGGCGCACGGCCTGGCCGGCGTCGAGCTGAACACGCTGCTCGGCTGACGCCCGGCAGCCGACCGCTCTGTCAACCGGGGTAGTCAACATCACTTATCCGGCCGGACCTTGGGGAGCGAGGTCCGGCCGGAAGCGTGTCCGGCCGACGCGGCCCGTACGTTCAACTCGCCTTGAACGTAACCCTTCAACCGATTCGCACCTCCGTGAAAAGCGCGGAACGGCTGCTGTGCACCCTTGACAGCGGGGTGTTCGGTTGCCGACACATCGGGCCGGGTCCGGCGGATTGTGTTGCTGCGGACCGGTGACACGCCATAGAGTCGCCAACCGTCGGCATGGTGCCACGCTGACCTATCGATAAGTTGCCTGGTCACGTCCAAGGAGGTAAGACGACTTGTGAATGAGTCGACATTTTCTCCCGGGGGCGGACAGCCAGGAATGCTCACGGCGCGCCCCCTGGGCGTGGAGGTACCCCCGGCACCGGGCCGGGCGCCCTCGTCCGGGCCCGAAGCTGTCGGCTCCGTCGCTGTCCGTACCTTCGCGACGCACCAGCACATGACGACGACAGTCCACACGATGAAGATGACGGACGGCCAACACGTGAACGCCATGGCCGGCAACGGGAGTGGCCGAGAGTCCACCCACTTCGCCGACTACGACGAGGTGCCCGAGGGGCACTTCTACGACCCCGACGCCGAGTACGAGCCCGATCCGGAGTACGCGGCCACACTCGCCCCCGACGCGGCCCGCCAGCGCCGCGAGCGCATCGGCCCGACCGGGCGCCCGCTGCCGTACTTCCCGATCCCCGGCCCGCTCACCGACCACGGCCCCGCGAAGATCATCGCAATGTGCAACCAGAAGGGCGGCGTCGGCAAGACGACGTCGACCATCAATCTGGGCGCCGCGCTCGCCGAGTACGGCCGCCGGGTGCTGCTCGTCGACTTCGACCCGCAGGGGGCCCTGTCGGTCGGCCTCGGCGTGAACCCGATGGAACTCGACCTCACCGTCTACAACCTGCTCATGGAGCGGGGCATGTCCGCGGACGAGGTCCTGCTGAAGACCGCCGTGCCCAACATGGACCTGCTGCCGAGCAACATCGACCTCTCGGCGGCCGAGGTCCAGCTCGTGAGCGAGGTCGCGCGCGAGTCGACGCTGCAGCGCGCCCTGAAGCCGCTGCTGCCGGACTACGACTACATCGTGATCGACTGCCAGCCGTCGCTCGGCCTGCTGACGGTGAACGCCCTGACGGCGGCCCACAAGGTCATCGTCCCGCTGGAGTGCGAGTTCTTCGCACTGCGCGGCGTCGCCCTGCTCACCGAGACCATCGAGAAGGTCCAGGAGCGGCTCAACCCGGACCTGGAGCTCGACGGGATCCTCGCCACGATGTACGACTCGCGCACGGTGCACAGCCGCGAGGTGCTGGCGCGCGTGGTCGAGGCGTTCGACGACCACGTCTACCACACCGTCATCGGCCGCACGGTGCGCTTCCCGGAGACGACGGTCGCCGGCGAGCCCATCACGACGTACGCGTCCAACTCCGTCGGTGCCGCCGCCTACCGCCAGCTCGCCAGGGAGGTGCTCGCCCGGTGTCACGCCGAGTGAGTCTGCCCGGAGCCGACGAACTGTTCCGTACCACCGGCGGCACGGGGTTGCAGTCCTCGTCCCCGAGGCGGGGTCCGGCGGGGGTGAACGTCGAGGCGCGGGTTCCGGCCCCCGCCGGTGAGAGCGACCCGGCGGACTCGCCTCAGGCCGCGCCGCAGAGCCCGCCCGCGGCCTCCGGACCAGGAGCCCCGGCGGCCTCCGAGGAGCACTCCCCGGCCGGCGACACGGAGGCGTCCGTGCCGCGGAGCCGAGGCGCCGACGGCGACCAGCCGACCCCCGCTGCGCAGGCCGCGCCGAAGAGCCGCAGACCGCAGGAGGCCGCCGCCCCGCGCCGCCGGGGACGCGCGTCGGGCCGCAGGCCCAGCGGCCGGGAACGGCACGACGAGAAGATCACGGTCTATGTCTCGGCCGAGGAACTGATGGACCTCGAGCATGCGCGGCTGGTGCTGCGCGGCGAGCACGGACTGGCCGTGGACCGCGGGCGCATCGTCCGCGAGGCGGTGGCGGTCGTCCTCGCCGACCTGGAGTCCCGGGGCGACGCGAGCATCCTGGTGCGCCGTCTGCGCGGCCGCTGACCGGATAGCCTGCGCGCGACGCTCCTTCCGCTCCCTGGACCACGATGCCGCCGAACGACCACGCCACCCGCCCTCCGGCCCGCCCGCCCCGCCGCACCCTGGGCCGCGGCCCGGGGGTGGCACCCGAGCCGCCGGCGGCTCCGGCAGCCGCCCGCGAGGCTCCCCCGGCGTCCGGCGAGGACGCCGCTCCCGAGCCGGTGCCGCGGGACGCCGCGGCCGGGGCACCCGGCGGCTCCCCCGGCCAGGGCGACGCCCGTGCGGAGACGGCTGCCGGCAGCCGGCCGGCCGCGGGGCACGGCCGGGAGCGGCAGTCCGCCCCGGAGACCGACGGCCCCGCTGCCGCCCCCACCGGGGAGGTGGCACCCCTCACCGGGGAGGTGGCACCGGTCCCGGTCCCGGCTGCGGTCCCTGGTCCGGTCGCCGTTCCGGTTCCGGCTGCGGACCCTGACCCGGGCGTCGCTCCGGCACCGGTTCCCGATCCGGTTGCCGCGCGGGGTCCGTTCCCCGGCCAGGTCGCGCGGCCCGCGGACGCGCCGGCGGCGTCCGGGGAAGACGCCGTTCCGGGGCCGGTACCGCAGGACTCCCGGGCAGGGCTGGTACCGCAGGACAGCGCGGCGAGGCCGGTAGCCCAGGACACCCAGGCAGGGACCGGGGGTACCGCGGGAGCGCCCGAGGGCACGGCGGAGGCATCCGGGCCGCCCGGGTGGGGGGCCTCCGGTAGCGACGCCCCCGCGCCCTCGGTGGCCGGACCCCCCGCGGCGGCCCCGTTGAGCGGAGTCCGGCGGCCCGCGGCCGCTCCCGGCGGCGAGGCACAGGCCCCGGGGCCGGTTCCCCGAGCGGCCCCCGCGGCGGAGGCGTCGGCGGCGGAGGCCGCGGAGCCGGCCGGCGAGGGGCGGTTCACGGTTCGGCTGGCGAACTTCGAGGGGCCGTTCGACCTGCTGCTGCAGCTCATCTCGAAGCACAAGCTCGATGTCACCGAGGTGGCGCTGTCCGAGGTCACCGACGAGTTCATGGCCCATATCCGCGCCATGGGGCCCGACTGGGACCTCGACCAGACCACCGGGTTCCTCGTCGTCGCGGCGACCCTGCTGGACCTGAAGGCCGCCCGGCTGCTGCCGGCCGCCGAGGTGGAGGACGAGGCGGACCTCGCGCTGCTGGAGGCGCGGGACCTGCTGTTCGCCCGGCTGCTCCAGTACCGCGCGTACAAGCAGGTCGCGGAGGTCTTCAGCGGCAGGCTCGACGAGGAGGCCCGGCGCCACCCCCGCACCGTCGGCCTGGAGGACCACCACGCCGAACTGCTTCCCGACGTCGTCATCGGCATCGGCGCGGAGGGCTTCGCGAGGCTCGCGGTCAAGGCGATGCAGCCCAAGCCCAAGCCGCAGGTGTACGTCGACCACATCCATGCGCCGCTGGTGAGCGTGCGAGAGCAGGCCGAGGTCGTCGTGGCCATGCTGCGCGAGCGCGGCAGGGCGAGCTTCCGGGAACTGACCCACGGCGTGGCGGACACCCTCACCGTGGTCGCCCGGTTCCTGGCCCTGCTGGAGCTCTATCGTGAGAAGGCGGTGCTCCTGGACCAGGAGGACGCCCTGGGGGAACTCGTGGTCACCTGGACCGGCGGTGAGGCCGAGGCACACGTCACCGACGAGTTCGACCGGATTCCCGAGAGCATGGAGGACAAGGCGTGAGCGACGACCTCGCGGAGGCCGCGGTGCCCGGGACCCGTACCGCAGCGGTGGCCGGTGCTCAGGACGCGCCCGGTCAGGCCGCCGCGCCCGGGACCCGTACCGCAGCCGCGCCCGGTGCCGGGGACGGCTCCGTGCCGGAGGACGCCTCCGGGGTACCGCACGAGCCCGGGGCCGGGGCTTCCGGGGCCGGGGACGCCGCCGGGGCGCGGTCCGCGCTCGAGCCCGCCCTCGAGCCCGCGCTCGAGGCGGTTCTGATGGTTGTCGACGAACCGGTCACCGAGGAGCACCTCGCCAAGGTCCTCGAGCAGCCCCGCCGTGCCGTCGCCGACGCCCTGCGCCGGCTCGCGGACGAGTACACGGTCCAGGGCCGCGGCTTCGAGCTGCGGCTCGTCGCCGGAGGCTGGCGCTACTACACGCGTCCCGAGCACGCCGCCGCCGTGGAGCGGTTCGTCCTCGACGGCCAGCAGGCCCGGCTCACCCAGGCCGCCCTGGAGACGCTCGCCGTGGTCGCGTACCGCCAGCCCGTCAGCCGCTCCCGGGTCTCGGCCGTGCGCGGAGTGAACTGCGACGGCGTGATGCGCACCCTGCTCCAGCGCGGTCTGGTCGAGGAGGTGGGCACGGAACCCGAGACAGGTGCGATCCTGTACGGGACGACGAACTACTTCCTGGAGCGGATGGGCCTGCGCGGTCTGGACGAACTCCCCGAACTCGCGCCGTTCCTCCCCGAGGCGGAGGCGATCGAGGCAGAGACCCAGGAGGGTGTTCCGTCGTTCGATCCGGACGTACCGGATGGACCAGACGCACCGGATGCACCGGATGCACCGGGTGTGCTGGACGCGCCGGATGTACCGGATACAGACGCAGACGACACGACGACGACGGAACTTTGATGCGAAGCAGCGGCAGGAACAGCAGCGGACGCGGCGACTACCGGGGTGCCGGTGGGGGCGCCGCCCGGTCGAGGAGCGGGGGGCAGCGCGACGACAGGCAGAAGCGCGCGGGCAAGCCCCGTCCCGAGGAGCGCCGCTACGACGCGGGGGGCTCGGCGCCCGACGGCCCGAAGAAGGGCCGCGGCGCGACCGCCCGGGGCGGGGCCAAGGGAGGCCCGAAGCAGTCCCCGCAGCGCGGCGGCGGGCGTACCGCTCCCGCCCGCTCCCGCGAGTACGAGGCCCGTGCCGAGGAGCGCAACCGCGAGCGCCACGCGAACAAGCCCCGCACGGGTACGCCCAGGGCGGTTCCGGGTGCCGAGCAGGAGGGCGAGCGGTTGCAGAAGGTCCTCGCACGCGCCGGCTACGGCTCACGGCGGGCCTGCGAGGAACTGGTCGACCAGGCACGCGTCGAGGTCAACGGCGAGATCGTGACCGAGCAGGGCCTGCGCGTCGACCCGGCCAAGGACGTGATCAAGGTGGACGGCCTGACGGTCGCCACGCAGTCGTACCAGTTCTTCGCGCTCAACAAGCCGGCCGGAGTCGTCTCCACGATGGAGGACCCGGACGGCCGCCAGTGCCTCGGGGACTACGTCACCAACCGCGAGACCCGGCTGTTCCATGTCGGCCGGCTCGACACCGAGACCGAGGGCATCATCCTGCTCACCAATCATGGCGAGCTGGCGCACCGGCTGACCCACCCCAGGTACGGGGTGCAGAAGACCTACCTCGCCGCGATCCAGGGCCCCCTCCCGCGCGAGGTCGGCAAGCGCCTGAGGGAGGGCATCCAGCTGGAGGACGGGTACGCCCGCGCCGACCACTTCCGGGTCGTGGAGCAGACCGGCAAGAACTACCTTGTCGAGGTCGTACTGCACGAGGGCCGCAAGCACATCGTCCGGCGCATGCTGGCCGAGGCGGGTTTTCCGGTCGACAGGCTCGTGCGGACGGCGTTCGGGCCGATCGCGCTCGGCGACCAGAAGTCCGGCTGGCTGCGCCGGCTGAGCAACACCGAGGTCGGCATGCTGATGAAGGAAGTCGGGCTCTGACGCCTGCCGTGCTGCGGCGGGGGAGCGGTCCGAACGCCTGCCGGCGCTCTCCCGCGGGCGGTGAGCGCCGGGCCGGCCGGGCTCCCGTCCTCCGCCCCGGTCGCCGGTCGGCGTGCCCTCTGCCCTGATCCTCCGGGCGCCCCGTCCACTGCCCCGGGCACCGGATGTCCGCGCCTTCCGCCGCGCTCCTGCTCTTCCGCCGTTCTTCGTCACCGTTCTTCGTCGTCGTTCTTCCGTCGTCGTTCTTCCGTCCTCGTGCTTGCCGCACCGCCCCTCGCGCCTTTATAGTCATAGTGACTCTAAAGGGGGGGTGGATGTGAACCTCGCGGACGTACTCGCGCCGTTGCGGCAGCCGCTGTCCACGCCGCCCGGCACTCCGCCCGGCACGCCGGCCGGCCGGACCGAGGTGCTCGACTCGGGCGCCGGGGCCCGGTGCGTCCGGATCGCGGCCCGGCGGCACACCGCCGACCGGCCCGTCGGTATCGCCGGCGGCGTCCTCTTCGTCCTGCTCCTCACCCAGGCCGGCCCGTACGCCGACGCGGGGCCGCAGGTCGTCCTCACCACCCTCGCCGGGTACGGCTGGTGGACCTGGACCCACGGGGGTGGACCAGGCTCCGGCGTCCCCCCGGTGCGCCGCACCACGCGCACCGAGGGCACGTGGCTGCTCGCGGCGGGGGTGGTGGGGACAGCGGGGCCGACGCTGCTCCCGGACCGGGCCACCGACTCGGACGTCCCGTCCCGGGACACGCCGACCTCGCGCACCGCGGCCGTACCCGAGTACGGCACGGAGTACGGCGGGCCGAAACCCGCACCCCTGCGGGCCGAACAGCCGGGCGCGGTCCGGTCCGGCGTCCGCTTCGTCGGCGACGACCTCCCGCTGATCGCCCGCCGCCGGGCCGAACCGGGGAACGCCGCCGCCCGGACCGGCTCCCCGGTCCCGGTCTGCGACACCGACGCCTTCACCACCACCGTCCGGCACGAGCGCTGCCCGGGCTCCTTGCGCTGCCCGGGCGGCGAGCGCTACCGGGGCGGCCGGCGCGAGGAGCCCGCCCGGATCGCCGCGGCCGGCCGGGACGGCCTCTGGCCGCTCACCGGCCGCGAGGGAGTGCCCTTCGAGGGCGACGGCCTGCGCGACGGCGGGCATCCCTGCCCCAGGACGGCGGCCCGGTTCGCCGGGGAACCCAGCCGCGGCGGCCGGCGGTTCGTCACCGCCGGCGGACCGCACCACCAGCGGCAGGCCACCGCCCTCACCGCCGGGGACGAACCACCCGCCGTGGGACGGCACTTCGTCGACCCCCTCCCCGCCCGGTGCGGGGACGCACCCGCGCGGGAGTCCCGGTGAGCGTCGAGGGATACGACCCGAGGGCGTTCCCGCCCTTCGCCGTCACCGTGGACCTCGCCGTCTTCACGATCCGCGCCGGCCGGCTGCACGTCCTGCTGATCGAACGCGGGACCGAACCGTACAAGGGCGCCTGGGCGCTGCCCGGCGGCTTCATCCTCCCGCGGGAGTCCGCCGAGCAGGCAGCCCGCCGTGAACTCGCCGAGGAGACCGGCCTGTCGGAGGCCACCGTCGCCGGCCTCCACCTGGAGCAACTGCGCACCTACAGCGACCCCGGCCGCGACCCCCGGATGCGGGTCGTGTCGGTCGCCTACACCGCCCTCCTGCCCGACCTGCCCGAACCGCGCGGCGGGGGCGACGCCGCCCACGCCCGCTGGGAGGCCCACGGCAGCCGGGCACTCCTCGCCTTCGACCACGAGCACATCCTCGCCGACGCCCGAGAACGCGTCGGCGCCAAACTCGAGTACACCGGACTCGCCACCGCCTTCTGCCCCGCCGAGTTCACCCTCGGCGAGCTGCGGCAGGTGTACGAGACCGTCTGGGGCGTCGAACTCGACCGCCCCAACTTCCGGCGCAAGGTCCTCACCACCCCGGGCTTCGTGGAAGCCGTCGAAGGACGCGCGCGCCTGACCGGCGGCCGGGGGAAGCCGGCCGCGCTCTACCGCGCGGGGCCGGCGAACGCCCTGCACCCTCCGCTACTGCGACCGGAAGGACGGCATCCGACATGAAGGACATGACCGGCCTGGCGGCGGCGAGGACCGCCACCAAGCAGGCAGCCACCGGCACACTCGTCGGGCTGGCGCTCGGCGACGCGCTCGGCCTCCCGACCGAGTTCAAGGACGTGCCGTCGATCCTCGCCTCGTACGGCCCCTGGCGGGAGATGGACCTGCCGAGGCCCGCCCTCGTCACCGACGACACCCAGATGACGCTCGCGCTGGCCCGCGCCATCCGCACGGCCACGGACCGGGGACTGCTCGCCCCGCTGCGGCTGGTCCGACCGCTGCGCGAGGAGTTCGTGGACTGGTACCACTCGCCCGACAACAACCGCGCCCCCGGCCGCACCTGCCTGGCCGCCTGCCGCAAACTCGACAGCGACATGCCGTGGCAGGAGGCCAGCCAGATCGCGTCCAAGGGCTGCGGGGCGAACATGCGCGCCGCGCCCGTCGGGCTGGTCCCCCGCCTCAGCGACGGGCAGCGAGCCGGAGCCTCCCAGCTCCAGGCCGCGCTGACCCACGGCCACCCGGCCGGGCTGGCCGCCTCCGACCTCACGGCACGGGCCGTGTACCTGCTGGCGCGCGGCACGGAACCGGCCGGACTGGTCGGGCGGCTGCGGTCGTACGCGTACGAGAACCGCTCCCGCTACCACCACGGCTGGCTCGGCGACCTCTGGACCTACGCCCACGACGGCACGCCGGAGGACTTCATCGAGCGCGGCTGGGACGACTGCCTCGCGGCGCTGGAACGCCTGGCGGACGCCCTGCGCGACGCCGACCCGGAGACCGACCCCTGCCTCGCCACCGGTGACGGCTGGATCGCGGAGGAGGCCCTCGCCACCGCGCTCCACTGCTTCCTGCTGTTCCCCGAGGAGCCGCTGACCGCCCTGCGCCGCGCCGCCTGCACCCGGGGGGACTCCGACTCGATCGCCTGCCTGGCGGGCGCCTTCGCCGGGGCCCACCTCGGGGCCCGGGCCTGGCCCAAGGAGTGGGAGGAGCGCATCGAGTACCGCAGCGAACTGCTGACCCTGGGTGCCCTTTGGGATGCTTGAGCCATGACACCGGCCCTTCACCTCGCCGAACTCGCCCCCGTGGCCGCGGAGCAGCGTAAGGCCACAGGCAGGCGGCGTGGTCCTGCCGCACCGGCGGCAGCAGGGAACGAGGGACCGTACTCAAGCCGGAGCCCTCACGCTCTGGTGATGTGACGGACCTTCCGGGCCGGAATACCCCGAATACCCCGAATACCCGGAATGTTGAGAATGCTGAGAATGCTGAGACCTGACTACGGCCTCAGCAACGGCGGACCGTCCCCGTCCGTTCGTGAAGCGTGACATCCACTCCCCGTCGGCCGCCGGCGCGGTCGTCTGCCTCCACGTCGTCCGCAAGGGCGAGCGGCGCGGCCGCTGAGACACCCCGTCCGCCGGACTGCGGCGCGGACCGTGCCGGCGGGGCCCGCCGCACCGCGTCCGCCGGCCCGCGCGTTGTGGGCGGAGATCGAGCGGGCGCACCGCGACTACGCCGACCTCGGCTCGCCGGCGGCCGGGGCGTTCGGGCTCACCGTGCGGCCCGAGGGCGGGTGTCTGCGGCTGCACGGGAACGGGAACGTCCTCGCTCCCGTTCCCCGGTCCGCGGGGCGGCCGCGTTCAGCGCGGGAAGTGGTGCGGTAGCTCCCTGGTGAGCGCGGCCGCCGCGGGGGAGAGCCAGCGCCGCTGGTGGCGGGCCAGCTGGACGGTGACGTCGGGGAACCGCGGCCCGGGCACCTGCGTCAGGCGGCCCGTCTCGAGCGCGTCCGCGACATTGGCGCGGGCCAGCAGACTGAGGCCGAGGCCCGCGGCGACGCAGGACCTGGCGGCCTCCAGGCTGCCGAAGCGTGTGATCCGGGGCTGCGTGCCTTCGGCGGCGGTGAGCAGCCGGCCGATGAAGTGGTCGCTGTACGAGCAGCCCTGCTCGTACAGGAAGTAGTCCTGGCGGGCCAGCTCTGCCCAGCGGGCGGGCGAGTCGGTGGCGCCGCGGGCGACGGGGTGCTCGGGGGAGCAGACGAGCACGAGCGGCTCGTGGGCCAGCGGCGTGCACTCGATGTCGCGGAAGTCCGCCTCGTCCTCCAGGAGCAGGGCGAGGTCCAGCTCGCCGGCGCGGAGCGCGGCCACGGCGGTCGCGGTGCCCATCGTGTGCAGGTCCACCTCGATCCCGGGGTGGCTGCGCCGGAGCGCGGTGATGACCCCCGGCAGCCGCGCGGACACCAGCGTCTCGCCGGCCGAGCGCACCACGCGTCCGGTCACCCGGTCGCCCGCGCCACCGGCCGAGGCGGCAACCGTCCGCAACCGGGACTCCGCCTCCAGCACGGCCTCGGCCTGTGCCAGCACCTCGCGTCCGGCACCGGTCAGCACCACCCCGCGCGGCAGCCGGTCGAACAGGCGCAGGTCGAGGTCCTTCTCCAGTGCCTTCACCTGGGCGGTGACGGTGGACTGGACGAGGTGCAGGCGCTCCGCGGCGGCCGTCAGGTTCCCGGTCCGGGCGACCGTGGCGAAGGTGCGCAGCAGTCGTGTGTCCATGCTGCCGACGATAGCCGTCGCCATCGAACAAATCGATGGCTTCGATCGTTTTCCATCGTTTGTAGAAATGGCTGCACGGTGTGACGGTAAGGGCATGAGCCCGAGGACACACCCCGAGACCCTTCGCTACACCGCCTTCACCACCGACCCCGCCGGTGGCAACCCGGCCGGCGTCGTGCTCGACGCGGCCGCACTGGACGATGCCGCCATGCGCGCCACCGCAGCCGAGGTCGGTTACTCGGAGACGGCGTTCGTCACGGCCGCCGACCCTGCGGCGCGCCGGTTCGGGCTGCGCTACTTCAGCCCGCTGGCCGAGGTCGCCTTCTGCGGCCACGCGACCGTCGCCACCGCGGTGGCGCTGGCCGAGCGGATCGGCACCGGCCCGCTCGCCTTCGACACGCCGGTGGGTGAGATCGCCCTGGACACATCGGCGGAGCCGGACGGCTCCGTGACGGCGACGCTCACCAGCGTCCCCACCCGCTCGCGGCCGGCGAGCGACCAGGAACTGCACGCCTCCCTCACGGCCCTGCACTGGTCCCCGGAAGACCTCGACCCCGCACTTCCCCCGCACGTCGCCTTCGGCGGAAACGAGCACCTGGTCCTCGCCGCGGCCACCCGCGAGCGTCTCGCGGCCCTCGACTACGACTTCGATGCCCTGTCCGAGGTGATGCACCGTCACGGCTGGACCACGCTCCAGCTGGTCTGGCGTGAGGCCGGAGAGCTCTTCCACGCCCGCGACCCCTTTCCGGTCGGCGGTGTCGTCGAGGATCCGGCCACCGGTGCCGCGGCCGCGGCTCTCGGCGGCTATCTGCGCGCCCTCGGGGCCCTCCCGCCGTCCGGCGCCTTCACCATCCGCCAGGGGGAGGACCTCGGCCGGCCCAGCGTGCTTCGGGTGGAAGCCTCCACCGCCGAACCGCGTGTGCGGGTGAGCGGGCAGGCGGTGGCGATCGCCGATGCGGATGCGGATGCGGACGTGGACCTGGACGTGGACGTGGACGTGGATGCGGACGTGGGCACCGGCACCGGCACCGGTGGTCGGGGGGCCTGAGGGAACCGGCGCGGTGGAGCGGCGGACGGTCCGGGAGGGCGCCGTTCGCGGCCGGCCGCCTACCGCGGCCGCGAGGCGATCTGGATGAGGTTGCCGCAGGTGTCGTCGAGGACGGCGGTGGTGACCGGGCCCGTCTCCAGGGGCTTCTGGGTGAACCGGACGCCGAGGGCGCTCAGGCGCTCGTACTCCGCCGCCACGTCGTCGACGGCGAACTGGGCGAGCGGGATGCCGTCCTCGGCGAGTGCGTCGCGGTAGGTCCTGGCGGCGGGGTGGCGGGCGGGCTCCAGGAGGAGTTCGGTGCCGCCGGGCTCTTCGGGAGAGACGACCGTCAGCCACCGGTCCTGCTCGCCGAGGGGGACGTCGTGCTTCTTCAGGAAGCCGAGGACCTCGGTGTAGAAGTGCAGCGCCGCGGCCTGGTCGTCGACGAGGACGCTGGTCAGACGGATCTTCATCGGGTGCCGTCCTCCGGGTTCGGTACGGGGGGTGTGGGCCATCGCTCGGTGATCCGCCGCAACGGAGCCGTGTTGAGGTCGTGGAACTTGCAGCGGCCCTCCCGCCTGGTCTCCACCAGACCGGCGGCCTCCAGCACGGTCAGGTGCTGGGAGACCGCCTGGCGCGAGATGCCGAGCCCGTGCCGTGTGCTCAGTCGCGCACAGATCTCGAACAGCGTCTGCCCGGACCTCTCCGCGAGTTCGTCGAGGATGGTGCGGCGGGTGGCGTCGGCCAGGGCTTTGAAGAGGTCGTCGGCCACGACGCCACAATAGGCAAGTGCTCACTTGCCTGTCGAGTCGGGCGGCGCCCGGTGGCCGCCCCGGTGGCGGCAGCTGCCGCAGCGGGCGACATTCGATCACCGGGCGGCGGTGCCCCGGTCCGCGGCACCCCCGGCCGGGCCGTGCCGGCCCCGCCCGACGCGGTACTAGGCTGATCGGAGCATCCGCGGGGCCGGAGCCGCGGAGTCGACGCCGAGGAGGAGCGCAAGGTGGCGGTACGAGCCGTCCGGGGAGCCGTCCAGCTGGAACGGGACGAGGCCGGGCACATGGACGAGCGGGTCGGTGAGCTGCTCACCGCCATCCTGGAGCGCAACGGGCTCGCGGTGGACGACCTCATCAGCATCTGGTTCACCGCCACGCCGGATCTGCACAGCGACTTCCCGGCCGCCGCCGCCCGGGGGCTCGGCATCGTCGACGTCCCGCTCATCTGCGCCCAGGAACTCGACATCGCCGGAGCGATGCCCCGTGTGGTGCGGGTACTCGCCCACATCGAGTCCGACCTGCCCAGGAACGACGTCGCGCACGTCTACCTCGGCGCCGCCGCCGCCCTCCGCAAGGACATCGCCCAGTGAGAACCGCCCTCGTCGTCGGAACCGGCCTGATCGGCACCTCCGCGGCCCTGGCACTCGCCGGCCGCGGCGTGACCGTCCACCTCAGGGACCACGACCCCACCCGGGCCAGGACCGCGGCCGCGCTCGGCGCGGGCAGTGAGGACCCTCCCGAGGGGCCCGTCGACCTCGCGGTCGTCGCCGTGCCGCCCGCCCATGTGCCCGCGGCGCTCGCCGAGGCGATGCGCGCCGGGACCGCCCGCGGCTACCTCGACGTGGCCAGCGTCAAGGGCGGTCCGCGGCGCGAGCTGGAGGCGCTGGGAGTCGACATGTCGGCGTACATCGGTACGCACCCCATGTCCGGCAAGGAGCGGTCCGGTCCGCTGGCGGCCACCGCCGACCTCTTCGAGGGGCGGCCCTGGGTGCTCACACCGACCCGGGAGACCGACACCGAGGTGCTCAACCTGGCGCTGGAACTGGTCGCGCTCTGCCGCGCGGTCCCCGTCGTGATGGACGCCGACGCCCACGACCGCGCGGTCGCACTCGTCTCGCACACGCCCCAGCTGATCTCGTCGATGGTCGCCGCCCGCCTGGCGGACGCGGACGAGACGGCCGTGCGGCTGTGCGGGCAGGGCATTCGCGACGTGACCCGGATCGCCGCCTCCGACCCCCGGATGTGGATCGACATCCTGACGGCGAACCCGGGCCCCGTCGCCGACGTCCTCGCGGGCGTCACCGCGGACCTGGAGGAGACGGTCCGCGCCCTGCGCGCGCTCGAGTCCTCCGACGAGGACGAGCGCCGCGACGGAGCCAGCGGGGTCGAGGACGTGCTGCGCCGCGGCAACGCGGGCCGTGAGCGCGTACCCGGCAAGCACGGCGCCGCGCCCGCGGTGTACGAGACCGTCGCGGTCCTCATCAGCGACCGGCCGGGCGAGCTGGCCCGGATCTTCGCCGACGCGGGCAGCGCGGGCGTCAACGTCGAGGACGTGCGCATCGAGCACGCGACCGGGCAGCAGGCGGGTCTGGTCCAGCTCATGGTTGAGCCCGCGGCCGCCCCCGTGCTGTCGGCGGCGCTCCGGGAGCGGGGCTGGGCACTGCGCCAGTGACCCGCGCGGCGGGCCGCCACCCGGCCGCCGGGGCTGCCTCCCGGGGCTGCCTCCCGGGGCAGGCGGCCGGAGGGCGGCGGGGCCCTGCCGCCCGGTCCGGGAAGCGGTGCACGGGGCCCGTCCCGCACTCGGTAACCTTGTGCGGGGCACCTCGGCACTCCGCCCTGCCCGCACACCAGCTTCAGGAAGGTCTCCGACACCGTGGAATCCGTGATCGTCGCCATCGACGGGCCCTCCGGCACGGGCAAGTCGAGCACCTCCAGGGCGGTCGCCGCAGAGCTGGGTCTCAGCTACCTGGACACCGGCGCGCAGTACCGGGCGATCACCTGGTGGATGCTGACCAACGGCATCGACGTGGACGACCCGGGGGCCGTCGCCGCCGTCTGCGGGAAGCCCGTGATCGAGTCGGGTACGGACCCGCTCGCCCCGGCGATCAGCGTCGACGGCGCGGACGCCGCCGGACCGATCCGCACCCGGGAGGTGACCTCCAGGGTGAGCGCCGTCAGCGCGGTCCCGGAGGTACGGGCCCGGATCACCGGGTTGCAGCGGGCCATCGCCGCGGCCGCCGAGAAGGGCATCGTCGTCGAGGGCCGGGACATCGGCACCACCGTCCTCCCGGGAGCCGATGTCAAGATCTTCCTCACCGCCTCCCCGGAGGCCCGGGCGGCCCGTCGCAGCGGCGAGCTGAAGGGCAGCGAGGCGGCCGATCTCGCGTCCACCCGCGAGGCGCTGATCAGGCGCGACGCCGCCGACTCCAGCCGGAAGACCTCCCCGCTGGCCAAGGCGGGCGACGCCGTCGAGGTCGACACCACCGATCTCACGCTCCCGCAGGTCATCGAGTGTGTCGTCGCTCTCGTCGAGGAGAAGCGGGCCGCGCGGTGACCGCACCGTCCGCGCGGGGCGCCGCCGTCGGCCGGACGATCGGCATCGGCCTGATGCACACGCTGTGGCGTCCGAGGGTGCTCGGGGCCTGGCGGGTACCGGCCGCCGGGCCGGTGATCCTCGCCGTCAACCACGCCCACAACATCGACGGCCCCCTGCTCATGGGCACGGCGCCCAGGCCGGTGCACTTCCTCATCAAGAAGGAGGCGTTCACCGGCCCCCTCGACCCGTTCCTCACCGGGATCGGGCAGCTCAAGGTGGACCGCTCCGGACCGGACCGCACCGCCGTGACCGGCGCCCTCGGCGTCCTGGAGCACGGAGGGGTCCTCGGGATCTTCCCCGAGGGCACCCGGAGCGGCGGCGACTTCGGCGCCATCCGCGCCGGGCTCGCGTACTTCGCCGTGCGCTCCGGGGCCCCGATCGTCCCGGTCGCCGTGCTGGGAAGCAGCGGTCGCGGCGGACGGCTGATACCGGCGCTGCCCCCGCTGCGCAGCCGCTTCGACATCGTCTTCGGCGAGCCCTTCACGCCCGGCGACGGCAGCGGGCGGCGCACCCGCAGGGCGCTCGACGAGGCGACCGTCCACATCCAGGAGCGGCTCACCGCGCACCTGGAAAACGCCAGGCGCCTCAGCGGGCGCTGAGCGAGACTCCGTCAGTGGGCTCCGGCCGCACCGGCCCCGCCCACCGACCACGAATGAACGAGGAACGGACTTCATGAACGACCAGCACGACCACGGGGAACTCGGCGACACCGAGTACGCGCAGTTCATGGAGCTCGCCGCGGAGGAGGGTTTCGACCTCGAGGACGTCGAGGGCGCCATCGAGGAGGCCGGCCACGGCCCGCTGCCCGTCCTCGCCGTCGTCGGCCGTCCGAACGTCGGCAAGTCGACCCTGGTGAACCGGATCATCGGCCGCCGTGAGGCCGTCGTCGAGGACAGGCCCGGCGTCACCCGCGACCGCGTCACCTACGAGGCCGAGTGGGCGGGCCGCCGCTTCAAGGTCGTCGACACCGGCGGCTGGGAGCAGGACGTCCTCGGTATCGACGCCTCCGTGGCGGCCCAGGCCGAGTTCGCCATCGAGGCCGCGGACGCCGTCGTCTTCGTCGTGGACGCCACCGTCGGCGCCACCGACACGGACGAGGCGGTCGTCAGGCTGCTGCGCCGCGCGGGGAAGCCGGTCGTCCTCGCGGCCAACAAGGTCGACGGCCCCTCGGGCGAGGCGGATGCCGCCACGCTCTGGTCGCTCGGTCTCGGCGAGCCGTTCCCGGTGTCCGCCCTGCACGGCCGGGGCACCGGCGACCTGCTCGACGAGGTCCTCAAGGCCCTCCCCGACGCACCCGCGCAGACCTTCGGCGGCCTGGTCGGCGGACCGCGCCGCATCGCCCTCATCGGCCGCCCCAACGTCGGCAAGTCCTCCCTCCTCAACAAGGTCGCCGGCGAGGAGCGGGTCGTCGTCGACGCGACGGCCGGCACCACCCGCGACCCGGTCGACGAGCTCATCGAACTCGGCGGCACGACCTGGAAGTTCGTGGACACCGCCGGTATCCGCAAGCGTGTCCACCTCCAGGAGGGCGCGGACTACTACGCCTCGCTGCGTACCGCGGCCGCTGTCGAGAAGGCCGAGGTCGCGGTCGTACTGATCGACACCAGCGAGTCCATCTCCGTCCAGGACCAGCGGATCATCACGATGGCCGTCGAGGCCGGCCGGGCGCTCGTCATCGCGTACAACAAGTGGGACACCCTCGACGAGGAGCGCCGCTACTACCTGGAGCGCGAGATCGAGACCGAGATGCAGCAGGTGTCCTGGGCGCCCCGGGTGAACGTCTCCGCCCGCACCGGCCGCCACATGGAGAAGCTGGTCCCGGCGATCGAGACGGCGCTCGCGGGCTGGGAGACCCGGGTGCCGACCGGCCGGCTCAACGCCTTCCTCGGCGAGCTGGTCTCCGCCCACCCCCACCCGATCCGGGGCGGCAAGCAGCCCCGCATCCTGTTCGGCACCCAGGCCGGCACGAAGCCGCCGCGTTTCGTGCTCTTCGCCTCCGGCTTCCTGGAGCACGGCTACCGCCGCTTCGTGGAGCGCAGGCTGCGCGAGGAGTTCGGCTTCGAGGGCACTCCGATCCATATCTCCGTGCGGGTGCGCGAGAAGCGCTCCAGGAAGAAGTAGGCGCGAGGGGAGCCCCCGCGGACTCCTGCGGGACGGCACCCCCGTACGGGACGGCACCCCGTACGGGACGGAGCGGCGCCCGGGGCGGCGGCTTCCGATGCCGGCCGTGCGAAGGCGTCCGTGCAATGCCGGCCGTGCGAAGGCGGTCGGCGTCCACGTGGAACGGCCGGGACGCAGTGCGCCCCGGCCGTTCCACGTGCCAGCCCTCACAACCCCCTGCGGGGTGCGGGCGGCAGCGCGCGGGCGTGAAGCCCTCCGGTGTGCTGCCGGACAGCGACCGGCCAGGGGCTGAACCGGCCGGCGGCGACGGCGCCCGGATCGCCACCGCCGTTCAGCCCGGTTCCGAACCCCTTGAAGACGAGGTCCTCCTCGCCTGAACGGTCACCGGGCAGTGACCGGAAGGCTCTGCGGTACTCGGAGCACAGCGTGTCGTAGATCGGGGTGGCCGAGGCGTTCCGGCTCTCGTACGGCCGGCGGGCGGGGTCGTCTGTGTGCACATAGGGGCAAACGACCCCGATGTCCGCCGGATGCGGGCCCGTCCCGGAAATCGCAGTTCGCCGGGGGTACGGGGGGCGCACACCGTGGGAGTACCGGCAGCGGGTGCCCGCGGCGGTCGGGTGCCCGCGGCGGTCAGGTCCCCGCGAGCGGCATCGCCGCGGCGACCAGCCTGCCGTTCGCGGCGGCCTTGTCGAGTGCGTCACGGAGCAGGTCCTCGCGCGGCTGCTGTCCGATCGAGCCGACCGGGGCGGCGAAGACGAGGACCTTGTGCGACCTGTTGGCCGCGGTGCGCCAGCCGTCGGTGACCTGGAGCGGCTGGTGGGCCTGCCACCAGGCGACCTGACCGCTCCCGCCGGTGCCCGGCTGAAGCACGGCGTGCAGCTGCCCCATGGCGAGCAGCACCGACCAGCCGGGCAGCGAGGGGGGCAGCTGGTCGACCGTGGAGACGGGCAGGAAGCCCTGCTCGATCAGCAGCGGCAGGAAGTCGTCCCCGCCCTCCCCGAGGCTGCCGGGACGGGCGATCGGTGCGGTCGGCTCCACGACGAGCGCGGGGTGCAGGTCCTCGCCGATCAGGACCAGGCCGCTGGTCACACCGAGCACCGCCTGCTCCCGCGGCGCGGCCGGTCCGCCGTGCCCCGGGTGGGCGGCCTGCTGCTGGGCCACCGGGGCGGCGGCCTCGCCGGTGATGGAGCGGACGGCGCCCCTGAGCTGCTCCTCGGCGACCTGGACGACCTGGGAGGGGATGCAGCTGGCATGGGCGAAGGCCAGGACGGCGGTCTCCTCGCCGACGAACAGCACGGTGCTGGTCCGCTCCTGCTCGGAGTCGCCCGGGGTGCGGCAGGAGGTGCAGTCGTAGGTGCCCGGGGCGTTCTCGCCCGCGAGCAGCCGGTCGGCCTCTTCGTCGCCGATCTCGGCGCGTACGTCCTCGCTGACGTCGAGCATGCGCGGCACGGGTTGCTCCTCGGACTCGGTGCGTAACGGTGCGCCGGGCGGTTCCCGGCTCGTGAAAAGCACAACGGGAGACGCGGGGCAAGAGTCACGCCGCGGCGATGCCGGGCCGACAGATCGCCACGGAGACACATCGACAATTCGACGCCGGGCCCGGTCGCTCGGCGACACGCCGGTGTCGTCGGGGCCGCCGGGCCTCCCGACGGCATGCCGCCGGGACGGGAGCGGCCGGATCGCCCACAGTGGGGCTTGGCGGGGTGACCGCACTCCGCCCCGGCCCCGGCCCCGGCCACCGGTACCCCGGACCCGGCGTCCCGTCCCCGGTCGCCGTGAACCGCGAGGAGCGGCACCATGCACATCGCGTTTCTGCTCCACAACGCCTACGGAATCGGCGGGACCATCCGCACCACGTTCACCCTGGCCGGCACGCTGGCCGAGCGGCACGACGTGGAGATCGTGTCGGTCTTCCGCCACCGCCGGGAGCCGGCCCTGGGCGCGCCGCCGGGCGTGACCCTGCGTCACCTCCTCGACCTGCGGCGGGGCAGCCCCGGGTACGACGGCGCCGACCCCGGCCACACCCGGCCGGCCCGGGTGTTCCCGCGCGGCGACGGACGCTGGAGGCAGTACAGCCGTCTCACGGACGCGCGGATCGGCGCATGCCTGAAGTCCCTGGAGGCCGACGTCGTGATCGGAACCCGCCCCGGCCTCAACGTCCACATCGCCCGCCAGGCCCGCCGCGGCCCGGTCCGGGTCGGCCAGGAGCATCTGACGCTGGACAGCCACGGCTACCGCCTGCGCCGCGAGATCGCCCACCGGTACGCCCTGCTCGACGCGGTCACCACCGTCACGGAGGCCGACGCCCGGGCGTACCGGACACGCCTGAGGCTGCCGGAGGTACGGATCGAGGCCGTGCCCAACGGTGTCCCGGCGCCGGCCGCCGCCCCCGCGGACGGGGACAGCCCCTGGGTCGTCGCGGCCGGCCGGCTGCTCCGGGTCAAACGCCACGACCTGCTCGTCAACGCCTTCGCCAAGGTCGTCGCGGCGCGCCCCGACTGGCGGCTGCGGATCTACGGCGGGGGCGACGCGACCGGCGACGAGCGCGACGCGCTGCTGGCCCTGATCGCCCGGCTCGGGCTGCACGACCACGTGCATCTGATGGGGCCGGTCCATCCGATGGAGCCGGAGTGGGCCAGGGGCTCCATCGCCGCGGTCACCTCGGACCGGGAGTCGTTCGGCATGACGATCGTGGAGGCGATGCGCTGCGGGCTGCCCGTCGTCTCCACCGACTGCCCGCACGGGCCGCGCGAGATCATCGAGGACGGCGTCGACGGGCTGCTGGTGCCCGTCGGCGACGAGGGCGCGATCGCCGGCGCCCTGCTCGCCCTGATCAACGACGACGGGCTGCGGCGCAGGGCCGGGGCGGCGGCGCTGAAGGCGTCCGGGCGGTTCGACCCGGCGCGGATCGCGGAGCGCCACGAGGCACTCTTCACCGAGCTGGCCGCCCGGGGCGGGCGGCACCGCCCCCGCTCCGTGCTCCGGGACGCGGTGCACCGTTCGCGCGGCTCCGTGCTGGACGCGGCGTACGCGCTGCGGTACCGGGCGGCCGGCCTCGTCCGCGGAGGGCGGGCGGTGTGACCGCCGCCACCGGGGAGCGGCGTCCCGGCCCCCCGATCGGGGCGGCGGCCGTAGGAGTCCGTCGGCGTTCGAGGGCGGAATCGCCCGTATGCCGGAGACCTCGGCGCGACTTCTGCGTCTGCTGCCGTCGTCGCAGGCCCACCGCGACCGGTCCGGGGCGGAATTCGGCTTCGAGCCGGCCCGGGCGGTCACGTGGAGCCGGCCGGGCGCGCGGAGCCGGCCCGGGCGAGCGGAGCCGGTCCGGGCACGTCAGGACGGTCCGGGACCGGCTCCGCCGGGCCGCGGACGCCTCCGGGTGAGGCCGTCCCGCGGGGGCCGCGGCACCGCCGGACGCCGCGGCGCGAACTCCGGATGGTGCAGATCGAACGCGGGCGACTCGGAGCGCACCCGGGGAATGGTGGTGAAGTTGTGCCGCGGCGGGGGACAGGACGTCGCCCACTCCAGCGACCGGCCGAACCCCCATGGGTCGTCGACGGTGACCTTGCCGGCGTACCTCTGGGTCTTCCACACGTTGTAGAGGAACGGCAGCGTGGACGCGCCGAGCAGGAAGGCGCCGACGGTGGAGACGGTGTTCAGCGCGGTGAAGCCGTCGGCGGCGAGGTAGTCGGCGTACCGCCGGGGCATCCCCTCGGCGCCCAGCCAGTGCTGGACCAGGAACGTGATCTGGAAGCCGGGGAGCAGCGTCCAGAAGTGGATCTTGCCGAGGCGTTCGTCCAGGAGCCTGCCGGTGAACTTCGGCCACCAGAAGTAGAAGCCGGCGAACATCGCGAAGACGACCGTGCCGAAGACCGTGTAGTGGAAGTGGGCCACGATGAAGTACGAGTCGGTGAGGTGGAAGTCCATCGGCGGTGAGGCGACGATGACGCCGGTCAGCCCCCCGAGCAGGAACGACACCAGGAATCCGACGGCCCACAGCATCGGCGTCTCGAAGGACAGCGAGCCCCTGAGCATCGTTCCGGTCCAGTTGAAGAACTTCACCCCGGTCGGTACGGCGATCAGGAACGACAGCAGGGAGAAGAAGGGCAGCAGCACGGCACCGGTGGCGAACATGTGGTGGGCCCACACCACCAACGAGAGGCCGGTGATCGCCATGGTGGCCCCGACGAGGGTCAGATAGCCGAAGACCGGTTTCCGGGAGAAGACCGGGATGATCTCGGTGACGATGCCGAAGAACGGCAGCGCGATGACGTAGACCTCGGGGTGGCCGAAGAACCAGAACAGGTGCTGCCACAGCAGCGCGCCGCCGTTGCCCGACGCGAAGACCACCGAGCCGAGCCGCCGGTCGGACTCCAGCACCAGCAGGGCGGCCGCGAGCACCGGGAACGCCACCAGCACCAGGATGGTGGTGAAGAGGATGTTCCAGGTGAAGATCGGCATCCGGAACATCGTCATGCCGGGGGCCCGCATCCCGATGATCGTCGCGAGGAAGTTCACGGACGTCAGGATCGTGCCGAAGCCGGACAGGGCGAGGCCCATGATCCACAGGTCGATGCCGACGCCGGGTGAGCGGTCCAGGCTGTTGAGCGGCGCGTACGCGGTCCAGCCGAAGGCGGCGGGGCCGGACGGCACCAGCAGCGAGCCCAGCACCATCAGCCCGCCGAAGAGGAACAGCCAGTACGAGAGCATGTTCAGCCGGGGGAAGGCGACGTCCGGGGCGCCGATCTGGAGCGGCACGATCCCGTTGGCGAAGCCGGCGAAGGCGGGTGTCGCGAACAGCAGCAGCATGATCGTGCCGTGCAGGGTGAACGCCTGGTTGAACGACTGGTTGGTCATGATCTGGAGCCCGGGACGGGCCAGCTCCGCCCGCATCACCATCGCCATGACCCCGGCGATCAGGAAGAAGGCGAACGAGGTGACCAGGTAGAGATGCCCGATCTTCTTGTGGTCGGTGGTCGTCAGCCACTCCACGACCACCCGGCCAGGCCGGCGCACCGGCGCCGGTGAGGCGGAGGCCTCGGCGGTGTCCGTGCCCATGGGCCGATGCTAAGGGCTGTCCCGCGGTCCCCGGTGGATCAGCGCGCGGCATCGGATGCGGTGTACGGCAGGGCGGCGGGCCGTCCTCGTGCCGCGCGCGTCCGGGCCGCGTCCGGGCCGAGTCCAGGCGTGTCCGGGCCGCCTCCGGGCGGTCCGGCAAGGCGGCGAGGCGCCGCGGCCCTCGCCGTCTGCCCGCCGGAGGTGGTGGTCGGCTCCTGGCGGCGGGGGTCCGTACGGGCGGGCGGACCCGGGACGGGTCACCGGCGATACGTGCACGGGCGGTACGTGCACGGGCGGTACGTGCACGGGCGATACGTGCACCGGCGGTACGTGCACCGGCGGTACGTGCACGGGCGGTACGTGCACCGGCGATACGCGTGCGGGTGGTCCGCCCGGTCCGTCCGGTCCGCCCGGTCCGTCCGGGGCTTTCACCGCTTCGTCCGGAAGCCGGGCGGAGGCGGGGCTGGACCGCGGGTCCGAAGCGGGTCCGAAGCGGTGCGCGGGACGCCCGGAGACCGTCTGGAAGTATCTCCGGTTCGTCCAGAAGTAGGACATGTATAAGGCATGATGAATTCAGTCGGCACGGACTTTCGGGGAAAGCGTGTGACGGAAGTTGCTCACGGCCCCGGACGCGGCGGCGCGGCAGCGGCGGGGGAATTCAGGCTGAATTTCCGTGCCGACGAATATGATTGCCTGCGCCGATGCCCGGCGGCCCGCCAAACGCTTGTCGTGAACCTGTGACAGAAGCGTGACCGGTGGGGTATGTGGGGTGGAGGGGGAGTGCGATCCCACTCATCCGGACCGTTTTCCGCCGGCCGCGGGCGGGCCTTCCGTCACCGTCCGCTGCCGCCTACGGTGATTCCATGGCACCGACACCGACTCCCGCAGGACAGCCGGACGACGCCCCGGAGGCCTATGTCGGCCTCGACGCCGACCGGGCCGAGCGCCGCGCACGCAGCCGCGGCTGGTCCACCGTCAGATCGCTTCCGCCCGGCTCCGTCATCACCATGGAGTACCTGGAGGGCCGGCTCAACTTCGAGGTCGACGGCGGCACGGTCGTCCGCTGCTGGACGGGCTGACCGCACCGGCCGCCGAACGGACGGACGGACGGGCGGACGGGCGGCGCCCGGCAGCCCACCGGGCACGACGAGGACTTTGGAACCCAAGACCCAAGCAAGGCCGGTCGGGGCCCTCGTCGTGCCCGGTCACCGCGACTCGGCCCTCGGGGCCCCGCGGGGCGTCAGCCGCCCTGCGGCCGCGACCGGGGCGGGCGTCTGCTCCCGGCCGCGACCGGGGTCCAGGGCGCGTGCGGCGAGCGCCCCACCGTGTAGGTGCGGGGCTGCCCGTGCCGGGCGGGTGCGGCCACACCCTGTGCGCCCGGGGCACCGGCCGGCTTCGGCCCGGCCGGCGCCGCGCCGCCGATGGTGCTCCTCGCCGCCGCCCCCCGGACAGCGCTCGTCGCACCCACCGGGTGGCGCACCGGCTCCCCGCCGCTCCCGGCCGGCAGCCGCTGCGGGTACATGGCCGGACGGGGGCCGCCGGAGGCGACGGGCAGCGACGGCACCGGCAGGCGCCGGGCGCGCAGCCGGTCGCGCAGCGCGAGGATCCCGTCCTCGACGCGCCCGATGAGGGGTTCGCACCACGGCAGGGCGAGCAGGATCAGCAGCCCGGCGGCCCAGCCCAGCAGCACGTCGCTGAGCCAGTGGGTGCCGAGATAGACGGTCGTCAGCCCCACGCCGAGGGCGACCACGGCGGACAGCGCCGACAGATACCGCCTGGCCCGCGGGGTGGTGGCCAGATAGGCGAGGATTCCCCAGGTCACGACGGCATTGGCGGTGTGGCCGGAAGGGAATATATCGCCGCCGGCGAAGAGTTCGGCGGAGCCGATCTGCGTCGCGTAGTGGGGGCCCAGCCGGCCCAGGCCCAGCTTGACCGCGCCCACCGTCGTGTTGAGCAGCAGCAGCGAGGCGCCCAGCACCAGGAGCGGACGCAGCGTGTGCTGCCGCCACGAGCGCCAGCCGAGCCAGGCGGCGACCATCACGGCCGTCGGGCCGCGCTGTCCGAGCACCACGAAGTAGTCCAGGAACGCGTGCAGTTCGGGCCACTGTTGATACGGCCGGAAGAGCATGACCTTCCAGTCGACGATCACCAGCCAGGACGAGATGAGCACGGCGACCACGATCGCGAGATAGAACGCCGACGTCCCGCCGAGGAGGGCGAGACGGGTGCGGCTCATCCGCGGGATCTCTATCTTCGGCGGCTCCGGCTCCCGGTCCAGACGGGCAAAGATGTCGGTACGCACCCAATCGACGTTACAGCGAGTGAGTGTCCGCCCAGGCCGATCCAGGCTCTTCGTGATGACGATGTGATGTGGAGTGTGTCCCGCCGGCGCATTGAAAGAGCGCGGCTGACTAAATCCGGTGGACGCGGTGCCTATTGTCCGCCCCGTATCTCCGTAAGTGTGTTTGCGGGCGGCGGTGACTGTTCACGGGATTGCCGCACCGAATTCCGCGGCCGCTCGGAGCGGCCGCGCAGCCGTCCCTCGGGCACCGCCCGGCGTGGCGTACGCCACACCCGGGTGCCGTGCGAGGTGAGAGGTGCACCACGCGCCGCCGCCCGGGACTCGCGTACTCTGGCTGATCACTCGCCCGTCGATGCCGGGCCGCCCGCCGGGCCAAGCCCCCGGCCGGGCCCACCGACGCGAGAGACCCAGCAGGAGGTACGTAGATGTTCGGCAGGACCACGGCCGTGGCACGCCCGCGTGCCGCCGGCGGCGCCAACCGCTGGGTCGTCCTGCTCGTCCTCTGCGTGAGCCTGCTCCTGGTGGCGGTGGACGCCACCGTGCTGCACGTCGCCGTGCCCGCGGTCACGGAGGACCTCCGCCCCTCCGGGGTCCAGCTGCTGTGGATCGTGGACGCCTACCCCCTGGTCTGCGCCTCGCTGCTGATCCTCTTCGGCACCCTCGGCGACCGGGTCGGGCGGCGGCGTGTCCTGCTGCTGGGCTACGCGCTCTTCGGCGTCGCGTCGGCGGTCGCGGCACTGGCCGCCACCCCCGAGGTCCTCATCGGCGCCCGCGCCCTGCTCGGCGTCGGCGGAGCGATGATCATGCCGGCGACGCTCTCCATACTCCGGGCCGTCTTCCCGGACCGGCGCGAGCGCGCCACCGCCATCGGCATCTGGACTGCGGTCGCCGCGGTCGGCGCCGCCACCGGTCCGGTTCTGGGCGGCTTCCTCGTCCAGCACTTCTGGTGGGGCTCGGTCTTCCTGATCAACATCCCGCTGATGCTGCTGATCCTGCCGGTCGGCCGCTGGCTGCTCCCCGAGTCCCGGGGGGACCTCGGGGGGCCCTGGGACGTCCTCGGGGCGCTCATGGCCGCGGCCGGGGTCCTCGGCATCGTCCTCGGCGTCAAGCGGCTCGGCGCGGGCGACCCCCTGGTGGACCTCCGCACGGTCGGCCCGCTGCTCGCCGGGGCGGGGCTCCTCGCCCTCTTCGTCCACCGCCAGAAGCGCCGCAGCCATCCGCTCGTCGACATGCGGATGTTCGCCAGGGCGACCTTCTCCACCGCGGTCGGCTGCATCGTGCTCGCCATGCTGGCGCTGGTCGGCCTCGAGCTGATCGCCGTCCAGTACCTCCAGCTCGTGCTCGGGCTGAGCCCGCTGGAGACCGGTCTCCGGCTGCTGCCGCTGACCTTCGCCGCCATGGCGGCCGGAGCCACCGGCTCCTTCACCCTCCGCCGCGTCGGCCCCCGCCGGATGGTCGGCTGGGGCTTCGTGCTCACGGCCGCCGCCGTGGTGCTGCTCACCCTGATGGGGCAGCACGACCGCCCGCTGCTGCTGACCACCGGGTTCGTCCTCCTCGGATTCGGGCTCCAGACCACGCTCTTCGGCGCGTACGAGTCGATGCTCAGCGAGGCCCCGCCCGAGGACGCGGGCGGCGCCGCGGCGATCGGGGAGACCTCGTACCAGCTCGGCGCCGGCATGGGCATCGCGCTGCTCGGCAGCGTCATGAACGCCGCCTACGCCCCCGGGGTCGACGGCGCGGTGGGCGCTCCGCCCGAGGCGCGCAGCGCGGCGGCGCACTCGCTCGGCGAGGCCTACCAGGTGGCACTCCAGCTCGGCGGCCCCGCCGGCGACGCGCTGCGCACCGCCGCCCGGCAGGCGTTCGTCCACGGACTGCACGTCACGCTCCTCGTCAGCGCGGGGCTGCTGCTGCTCGGCGCGCTGGCGGCACTTCGGCTGCCGAGTGCGATGGAGTGCGCGGAGCCCTGCGGCCCCGGCGGCCCCGAGGGGCTCCGCGACCCCGAGGGGCTCGGCGGCCGGGACGGACTCCCGGCGGCTGGGACGTCGGCGGACTCCCGGCCGGGCTGTCCCGTCCCCGGGCCCGCACTGCCGACCGGCCCGTTCCCGGGCAAGGTGCGGTCCGAGCCGGCTGTCCCGGCGCGCCGCTCACCGGAGGCGGCCCGTCCGGCCCCCACTGGACGCACGGCCCGTTGAGCCGTAACGTCGGCGCCGAGCATTAACTACCACTGCTAGGTTTCCTGTTCCGGCAGCCGCCGGACCCGGACAGCGCCAGTGCGAGCCGACGGAGGCACCCTCATGTCCGCACCCTCGAAGCTGCCGCCCTTCGACCCCGCCGACCCCCTGGGCATCGACGACCTGCTGGAGCCCGAGGACCTCGCGGTGCGCGACACCGTCCGCTCCTGGGCCGCCGGGCGCGTGCTGCCGCACATCGCCGAGTGGTACGAGAGCGGTGAACTGCCCGCAGTCCGCGAACTGGCCAGGGAACTGGGTTCGATCGGCGCCCTCGGCATGTCGCTGACCGGCTACGGCTGCGCGGGCGCCACCGCGGTCCAGTACGGACTCGCCTGCCTGGAACTGGAGGCGGCCGACTCCGGTATCCGCTCGCTCGTGTCCGTCCAGGGCTCGCTCGCCATGTACGCGATCTGGAAGTACGGCTCCGAGGAGCAGAAGCAGCGGTGGCTGCCGGCCATGGCGTCCGGTGAGACCATCGGCTGCTTCGGGCTCACCGAGCCCGACCACGGCTCCGACCCCGCGGGGATGCGCACCCACGCCAAGCGCGACGGCTCCGACTGGGTGCTCGACGGCCGCAAGATGTGGATCACCAACGGCTCCGTCGCCGGTGTCGCCGTCGTCTGGGCCCGGACCGACGACGGCATCCGCGGCTTCGCCGTCCCCACCGGCACACCCGGTTTCTCGGCCCCCGAGATCCGGCACAAGTGGTCGCTGCGGGCCTCCGTCACCAGCGAACTCGTCCTGGACGACGTGCGGTTGCCGCATGACGCCGTCCTGCCGGGGGTGACGGGACTGAAGGGCCCGCTCGGCTGCCTCTCGCACGCCCGCTACGGAATCGTCTGGGGCGCGATGGGAGCGGCGCGCTCCAGCTTCGAGACGGCGCTCGACTACGCGAGGACGCGGGAGCAGTTCGGAAAGCCCATCGGGGGCTTCCAGCTCACCCAGGCCAAGCTCGCCGACATGGCGCTCGAACTGCACAAGGGAGTACTGCTCGCCCATCACCTCGGGCGGCGGATGGACGCCGGGACGCTCCGTCCCGAGCAGGTCAGTTTCGGGAAGCTGAACAACGTACGCGAGGCGATCGGGATCTGCCGCACCGCGCGCACGATCCTCGGTGCCAACGGGATCTCGCTCGAGTACCCCGTGATGCGCCACGCCACCAACCTCGAGTCGGTGCTCACCTACGAGGGCACCGTCGAGATGCACCAGCTCGTCCTGGGCAAGGCTCTCACCGGCCTTGACGCGTTCCGGTAGGCCGGCCGTCGCGTTCCGGCCGACCGGCGAGCGCCCCGCTCAGCTCTGGTTGAAGAAGCCGTCGCCGGGGCGGCCCGCGGACTCCCCGCTCACGATCTCCGTGTCGGCGGGGGTCAGCAGGAAGACCCGGGTCGCCACGCGCTCGATGGAGCCCCGCAGACCGAAGGTCAGCCCGGCGGCGAAGTCCACCACGCGCTTGGCGTCCGCGGGCTCCATGGAGGTCAGGTTGACGATGACGGGGACGCCGTCGCGGAAGTGCTCCCCGATGCCGCGGGCGTCCCGGAAGCTGTCGGGGGAGACGGTGGCGATCCGGCGCCCCTGCTCCTCGGCCGTGTCGGAGGCCACCCGGACGCGCGGGTCGGTCACCCACTGGTCGCCGGATCCCGTACCCTCGGCGTACTCGTCGTCGTAGTAGCGCTCGTCGTTGTCCTCGACGAGACCGAGCCATGCACTCGCCTTGCGCACCGATCCCATGGACGCCTCCTTTCGACCGCGGTCACTTGTGGTTCCGCATATCCCTATGGTCGTCCATAATGCGGATCGCGCGCCAAGTGGATAGTCGCCGCGCAGGGGATTCGTGACGGTACTGGTGCAGAGCATGTGGCGGTTCGTCAAGGTTCCTCCAGCGTATGGGCCCTGAAGGGGCTCATATCGAAGCAAAATATGAATGTCTCGGCAGACGGGTGAGTGTCGGAGCGTCCGGGTGAACGGGCGGCCGGACGCGATGTCGGCCGCACAGGTGAACGGCAGCCGGCGGAATGCCGCGTTCGGAATCGTCAGGCCCGCACCCAACGCCTCACGGGCGGGTCCAGGGCGGAGCCGACGGCCCGTCTCTGCGGGCTCCGCCCGGCACTTCGCGCCGAGCGCGGGCGGTCCGCCGGGATCGTGGCGGACCGCGACGGGCCCGCCGTACCGGTGCTGACGGAGGCTCAGTCCGGGCGCGCTCCCGCGCGGCGCCGCACGGCCGGGCGCTGCCCGGTGCGTGCCATGCGCGCCGCGGCCGTCGCCCGCGGTGCGGGAGCCCGGCCGGCCGCCGCGGTGCCGCTCCTCCTCGCCTCGGCCGGGGTCCGCGACCACCTGGCCGACCCGGACGGGAAACCGGCCCGCGGGCCGGCGGCCGCGGTCGCGCGCCGGCGCCCACGGTCCGGGGCGCGACCGATCCCGGGGTGTGCCGCCGCGGGGTGCGGCCGGTCGGCGCCCGCTCGCGGACCGGCCCGCCGCCCGTACCGGTCCTCCGGGGAGTCCGCCCCCGCCGGCTCGGTGCCGGCGGTCGTGGCTCCGGCAGGCCCACGGCCGACCCGGGCCGACCTGCGCTCACCTGTGTTTACCCGTGTTTACCCGTGCCGACTTGGGTCGACCTGTGCCGATCTGTGCTGATATCGGCCGGCGGGGCCGGGGCATGGCGACGGCCGGGTGCATCGGCCGGTGTGCATCGGCCGGTGTGCATCGGCCGGTGTGCATCGGCCGGTGTGTGGCGGCCGGGCAGTCGGGTGCGGTGTCCGCGAGGACGACGAGGACGGGTTCGCTGCGCCTGGCGGGACCCACTGCCGCCGTCGAGGCGCCGGGCGTCGGGCCGCGCGCCGGGGCCGCGGTGCCGCGGCAGAGCCAATTCCGGTCATCCCCGGGCCGGTACCAGGGGCGGTGCCCCGCGCGGTGGGCGGTTGCCGTCCGCGGGTGTCCTCCCGGTGGCGCGTCGTCGGCCGTGCCGTCCGGCCCGGCTCACCGGGCGTGCCAACCACCCGCTGAGGAGGGGGACTCCGTCGCCCGCCGATCGGCCGGGCCCGTCGCGGACCGCTTCCGCCCGGGGATAGCACGCCCCGCAGCCGGTGGGGGTGCTATCGCACAGCACGGCCGAAAGGTGCCCTTGCGCGGCAAGTTGACCCGTCGAATACTCCCGAACAGCGCTTGTCAGGGGCACATCGTGACCGGAATCCGGGCGCATCCCCGCCCCCTGACTGCGCCTCACGGGTCCGCCGTCCCCACAGGCGGGCCCCCGATTCCCCTCGGGAGGAACGAGAAGTGAGGATCAAGCGCACCACCCCCACCCGCGGCGTGGCGAGACGAACCCGTCTGCTCGCCGTGGCGACCGGTCTCGTCGCCGCCGCGTCACTGGCCGTCCCCACCGCCGGTGCCGCCGAGGCCCCCGTCGCCTTCAGCGCGTCCCAGCTCTCAGCCGCGAGCGGCGCCGTGCTGGCCGCCGATGTGGCAGGCACCGCCTGGCACGTCGACAAGGCGACGAACACCCTTGTCGTGACGGCCGACTCCACCGTCTCCCAGGCGGAGATCGCGAAGATCAGGCGGGAGGCCGGTGCCAACGCCGACGCCCTCCGCATCGAGCGCACCCCCGGCACGTTCAGCAAGCTGATCTCGGGTGGCGACGCCGTCTACGCCACCAGCTGGCGCTGCTCGCTGGGGTTCAACGTCCGCAACAGCGCGGGCACCTCGTACTTCCTGACGGCGGGCCACTGCACCGACGGCGCGGGCACCTGGTACGCGAACTCCGCCCGCACCACCGTCCTCGGCCCGACCGCGGGCTCCAGCTTCCCGGTCAACGACTACGGCATCGTGCGCTACAGCAACACCTCCATCTCCAAGCCGGGCACCGTCGGCAGTGTCGACATCACCAGCGCCGCCAACGCCACGGTCGGCATGTCCGTGACCCGCCGCGGTTCCACCACCGGCACCCACAGCGGCACCGTCACCGGCCTCAACGCCACGGTCAACTACGGTGGCGGCGACGTCGTCTACGGGATGATCCGCACCAACGTGTGCGCGGAGCCCGGGGACAGCGGCGGCCCGCTGTACTCCGGCAGCCGGGCCATCGGTCTCACCTCCGGCGGCAGCGGCAACTGCTCCGTCGGCGGTACGACCTTCTACCAGCCCGTCACCGAGGCACTGAGCGCCTACGGAGTGAGCGTCTACTGATCCGTCCCCGGGACGCCGGGGCGACAGCGGACGCCGAGAGCCCCCGCCGTGCGGCGGGGGCTCGACGTATTGCACACTTTCGGGAGGATGCCGGAGCGGTAGGCCACAACGGATCGGGGGGCGCGGATGAAGCGCATCGGAGTGACCGGGCACCGAGACATCCCCGCCGAGGCCATGCCGCATGTGCTGGCCGGGATGAAGGCGGTGCTGTGCGGCCGCCGGGGCGCGCTGGTAGCGCTCTCCAGCCTGGCCGAGGGGGCCGACCAGATCTTCGCCGGCATGGCCCTCGCCTGCGGCGCCGAACTCACCGTGGTCATCCCGAGCGGGGACTACGAGGAGGGCTTCGACGACCCCTGCGCGCTGGCCCGCTACCGGCGGCTCCGGCGGCGGGCCAGCCAGGAGGTCCGGCTGGCGTTCCCCCACGCCACGGACGAGGCGTACTACGCGGCCGGCGCCTATATCGCGGACAACTGCGACCGGCTCCTGGCGGTCTGGGACGGCCGGCCGGCCCGCGGACCGGGCGGCACCGGCGACATCGTCCGGTACGCGCGCGAGCGCGGCAAGCCGGTGACGGTGGTGTGGTGCGACGGGGTCGAGCGCGTCTGACCTGCGCGCCGCACCGTGGGTGACGCGGTACGGGCCGGCCTCAACTGCGGTGCTGCACCAGCCAGTCGGTGTGCTGGGGCGAGACGATCCGCTCGGTCTCGTACACGGCCGCGGGCCACTGCTCCTCCGTCACCGAGGTCTCCATCGCGATATGGATCGCGGCCAGGTCCTCCTCTACCAGGGAGTGGGCCGCGATCAGCGGCTGGTGGCGCCGGATCTCGCTCCACGCCAGACACGCGGCAGCCGCGGCGGACAGCAGCGGCACCGGCTCGGCCGAGTCCGTGACGGAGAACGTGCGCAGCACCCCGAACAGCAGCGCGAGCGCGGTGAGCAGGCTGATCACCACCGTCCACAGCGCGGTCGCGCGCCGGGAGACCTCCGCGCGCCGGTGGTACCAGTTGCGCTGCTCGATCAGACGGTCCCTCACATACGTCTCCTTGCGTACGCTGAAGACCTTCTCCCGCAGCAGTCTCATCGGCGTGGTGATCAGCTCGCCGGCCGCCGCGCTCCCGCTCTCCTCGCGGGGGTCCACCCAGCCGACCTTGCGCAGTTCCCGGAGCCCCTCCTCCAGTCTGGTGGCGAACAGCCGGTCGGGATCGGGTGAGCCGGAGTCGAAGGGCGCCCCGTGCACGGCGTAGCGCCAGCACATCGACCGGATGAACTCCGCCGCGGAGCGGTTCAGTTGCCAGTGCGACTTCGCCCGGCGCCGAGTCCCGCGTAAGCCGGCCACCAGTACCCAGGCGTACGCCGACGCGCTGAGCAGACCCATGAGCTGGAAGGAGTCGCCGATCCTCCCGCGCCACGGCAGCACCGCGAGCACCGAGCCCAGCACCAGGAGCAGGAGCTGCGACCGGGTGCCCTTGACCGCCTCACGCTGCCGGTCCACGGCCGTCTCGTCCGCCCTGTGGAACAGTGCCGGCAGGTCGGCATTTCGAAAGACCATGCTTTGCAGACGGCCGGGAACGCCGGTCATCCCTACCCCCCTCTGCGGATGGTGGCTTCACTCGTTCGATGGAATGGCTTGTTCCGTTCGGAGTGGGGCATACTCGCGCCACGCGTTCGTATCAGCGCTCCGGGCCGAGTTGCTGCGGGTGGTCATGAGAGTAAAGTCGTGCCGCCGACACTGCAACGGTGCCCGGTGATCCCCCGTCAGCACGACATGACCTAGGACGGCCATCGTGACCCCACAGACCTCAGTCACCTTTGCTTCTGTGAAAAGGGGCCGGGTGCCCCTCGCCGAGATCGATGTCCGCGACGCCGAGGCGGCGAGGAAGCTGGACAGGGTGCGCCCCGCCGGCACCGACCGATCCGCACGGATGTCCACGTTCAACTCCGCGCTCTAGTCCTGTTCCAGGCCGTCCGCACGGCGGACGGGCTGCCCTAGACTGGCGGAATGACCCGACCCGTGGTCCCGTTCCGCGAGATCGTACTGAAGGTCCACAGCAGATGCGATCTCGCCTGCGACCACTGCTATATCTACGAACACGCTGATCAGAGCTGGCGTACCCGCCCCAAAGCAGTCTCTGACGAGGCGATCTTCTGGACAGCTCTGCGACTGGCCGAGCATGCGAGGAAACATGCCCTGCCCTCCGTGTCAGTGATCCTGCACGGAGGGGAGCCGCTGCTCGCCGGCCCCACCCGGTTACGCCGGGTCTGTGAGGAACTCACCCGGGCCCTCGACGGTGTCGCCGCCCTCGACCTGCGCATTCACACCAACGGCATCCAGCTGAGCCCCCGCTATCTGGAACTCTTCGACGAGTTCGGCGTCAGGGTCGGCATCTCCCTCGACGGCGACAGGGCCGCCAACGACCGCCACCGCCGCTTCGCGGACGGGCGCAGCAGCCACCCGCTGGTGCTGAAGGCCGCCGAACTGCTGGGCGCGGACCGCTGGCGCCATCTCAACCTCGGACTGCTGTGCACCGTCGACGTCGCCAACGATCCCGTCGCCGTCCACGACGCGCTGATGGAGCTCGACCCCCCGCGCATCGACTTCCTGCTGCCGCACGCCACATGGGACGAGCCGCCGCCCAGACCCGGCGGCTCCCCGACCGCGTACGCCGACTGGCTGCTGGCCGTCTTCGACCGCTGGGACCGGCAGGGCCGCCGGGTGCCGGTGCGGCTCTTCGCCTCGGTCCTGTCCACCCTCTCCGGGGGGCCCGGACTCACCGAATCGCTCGGCCTCACCCCCACCGACCTCGTCGTCGTCGAGACCGACGGCACCCTGGAGCAGGCCGACTCGCTCAAGACCGCCTACGAGGGCGCCGCGGCAACCGGTTTCGACGTCTTCGCCCACACCTTCGACGAGGTCGCCGCCCACCCCGGCGTCCGGGCCCGCCAGCTCGGCCTGGCCGGCGTCGCCGGCACCTGCCGCGAATGCCCCGTCGTCCGCTCCTGCGGCGGCGGCCTCTACAGCCACCGCTACCGCTCCGGCACCGGCTTCGACAACACCTCCGTCTACTGCACCGACCTCGAGGCCCTCGTCCGCGGCATCGAGCACCGCACCGCCGCCCGGTCGGTGCCCGCCGCGGTCGCCGACGACGGGGAGCTACGGAGCGAACAGCACGAGCTGACGCGGCTGCTCCTCGCCGACCTCCACCGGGAACTCGGCGGCCGCGGCGGCGACGCGTGGGCCCGCGCCTGGGAACTGGCCGGCACCGTCGACCGGCATCCCGGCGCGCTCGACGGCCTGCTCACCCACCCGTACACCCGCGGCTGGCTGCTCGGCTCCCTGGACGCGCTGCGCGAGGGCCGGGCGGGCGCCGCGCCGCGCCCGGCCGCCAGGCTCGCCTCGACGGTCGCCGCCGCAGCCGTCCGCGGCGGCCTCGACCTCGCGGTCCCCGTCCCGTACGAGGGCGGGACGCTGCTGCTGCCCACGCTCGGCGAACTCCGCCTCGACGGGGTGGAACCCAGCGGTACCGCGGAGGTGCGGCCCGTCGAGAAGGGGCTCCTGGTACGGGCCGGCCGCAGCGAGACGCGCGTTCCGCGCCCCGACGAACCGGGCGCCTGCTGGCGGCCCGTCCGCAGCCTCGGCCGGGACGGGGCGCCCGACCTCGCCATCGACGACCTCGACCCGTACCGCGACTGCTTCGACGTCCCGGTGCCGCCCCGGCTCGGCCACGACGAGGCGGCCGCGTGGACGGACCGGCTGGCGCGTGCCTGGGGGCTGCTGCGCGCCCGCGCACCGGAACAGGCCGCGGCCGCCGAGGCGTCGCTCACCACGCTGACCCCCGTCGACGGTCCGCGGCCCGCGGTCGGACGGCACGGAATCGGCGCGCTGGGCGTCCCACTGCGGGCCCGTGCGGAGGAGTTGGCGCCGCTGCTGCTGCGCGGCTGGCGGCGGGCGCGCCTGCGGGCCCTGCTGGAGGTCACCGACCTGTACGCGGACGACGGCCGGTGGACGCATCCGGCGCCGTGGCAGGAGGCGCCGCTCCCGGTGTCCGAGCTGCTGGCGGGGGCGTACGAACGCGCCGGGCTGCGCGCCTTCGACCCGGACGGGGCGGAAGCCGCCCTGAGGGCACTGGACACCCTGGGCCGGGCCGCGGAACTCACCGTCGGCGGGAAGGCGCTGCTGGCGCTGCTGTGCGAAGAGGCGGACCGTGACCGGCGGAGCCGCTGAGCGCGACGCTCTCGCGCGGCGGCTGGCGGAACTGGGGCTGCGGCCGGGGGAGACGGTCCTCGTGCACGCCGGCATCGGCGGCACCGGCATGGACGCCGCCGCGCTGCGCGACGCCCTGCTGAGGGCCGTCGGCGAGGAGGGCACGCTCGTGGTCCCCGCCTTCACCCCCGAGAACTCCGACACGTCCTCCGCGTATCTGCGGCGCGTGGCCGGGATGACACCCACTCAGGCGGCGGCCTTTCGGGCCATGATGCCGGCCTTCGACCCCGCCGTGACACCGAGCACCGGGATGGGCCGGTTGGCCGAGTCCGTGCGGACCACCCGAGGCGCGGTGCGCAGCGGCCACCCCCAGACCTCGTTCGCCGCGCTCGGCCGGAGGGCGGGCGAACTGCTCTCCCGGCACCCGCTCACCTGCCACCTCGGTGAGGAATCCCCCCTCGGGGCGCTCTACCGGGCAGGGGCACGGGTATTGATGATCAATGTGGGGTTCTCCGTCTGCACCGCCTTCCATCTGGCGGAGTACCGTACCGGCGCACCGCTGCGCCGGTACGCCTGCGTGGTGCGCGGGGCGCACGGCCCTCAATGGACCGAATACCTGGACGTCGAACTCGACGACGGTGATTTCGGGGATCTCGGAGCCGCTTTCTCCCGGAATATCGAACAGCGGGGACGGCTGGGGGGAACGGAGGCGGCCTTGTTCTCGATCACCGATGCGGTGGACCATGCAGTGACGTGGATGTCCGAAAAGCGGCGTTGATTTGACCGAAGGACCAGGGGATGGAGCAACGTCCGCTCCGGAATGATTGGACCGCCGGCACCTCATCACCACCGAGTGCGGGTGTTCATATGGGACGGGGGGCGTGTGCAGGCGTCATCGCAGCAGCGGGCGGCGGACCATCGGCCGTATTTCTTCCTGAGTTATGCGCACACACCGAGGTACGGGGCGGGTGTGCCGGATCCCGACATGTGGGTGGAGCGGCTCTTCCGGGACCTGTGCGGCCATGTGATGGCCATGACGGATCTCTCCGCCGGTGCACCGGCGGGTTTCATGGACCGGGAGATACGCTCCGGTGAGGGGTGGTCCGAGCGGCTCGCCGAAGTCCTGGCCACCTGCCGGGTGTTCGTGCCGCTGTTCTCCCCCCGCTACTTCGCCAGCGAGATGTGCGGCAAGGAGTGGTACGCCTTCGCCCAGCGGGAGATCTTCCACCAGGCCAGGAGCAACCGGACCGCCGAGGCCATCGTGCCCGCGCTCTGGGTGCCGGTGCCCCCCGAGCAACTACCCGGCCCCGCCGAGCGGCTGCAGTTCAACCACCGCGCCTTCGGCGACCGCTACGTCACCGACGGACTCTACGGACTGATCAAACTCCGGATATTCGCCGAGGAGTACGAGCGGGCGGTCTACGAACTCGCCAAACGCATCGTCAGCGTCGCCGACGCCACCGCCGTCGGGCCCAGCAGACCCCTCGACTACCGGCAGGCCCCCAGCGCCTTCGGCACTCCGGACCGAGCCGGCCCGCGCCGCACCGGCCCCCGCCCCATCCAGGTGACCGTCGCCGCACCCACCCTGCACGACCTCCCCCCGGGACGCGACCCCCAGTACTACGGCGACATGCCCCAGGACTGGAACCCCTACTACCCCGAGGCGCACCGGCCGCTCGCCTATGTCGCCCGCGACCTGGTGCGCACCCTCAACTACCAGGCCACCATCGCCTCGTTCGACCACGACAGCACACCCCTCGACAGCAAGCGGGCCCCCACCAGACCGGAGCTGCTCATCGTCGACCGCTGGGCCCTGGAGGACGACGAAAGACGAGAGCAGCTCGCCGCCTTCGACGCCGAGGACCGGCCCTGGGTCAGTGTCGTGGTCCCCTTCAACCGCGACGACCACCAGAGCCGCGGCGCGGAGGGCGTCCTCGGCGCCAAGCTCGCCGAGACCCTGCCGACCAAGCTGGGCCAGGGCCGCGCCGCCTGCCGCGCCGCCGCCCGCGGCGTACCGAGCATGGAGGCGTTCGGCCAGCTCCTCCCCCAGGTCGTCGAGGCGGCCGCCCAGCAGTACCTGAGACACGCCCAGGTCTACCCGCCCGCCGGCGGCAGCCACACCGAACGGCCCAGGCTGCGCGGCCCCATGGCGGCCGAGTACGCCACCACGCACTACATCCCCGACACGCTCGACCATGCGCCGGATGCGGAGGACGCGGATGACAGCCAGTCGTGACGGACGCATCGTCACGTTCTACTCCTACAAGGGAGGGACCGGGCGGACGATGGCCATGGCCAACACCGCCTGGATACTCGCCGCCAACGGCAGGCGGGTCCTCGCCGTCGACTGGGACCTGGAAGCGCCCGGCCTGCACCGCTTCTTCCACCCCTTCCTCGACCCGTCCACGCTCGGCGCCACCACCGGTGTCATCGACCTGATCACCGAGTACGCCTGGGCCGCGACGAGTCCCGTGCAGCGTCCCGACGACTGGCACCGGGACTACGCGCGCATCCAGCCGCACGCCGTGTCCCTGACCCCCGAGAACCTCGGCTGGGAGTTCCCCGAGGGCGGCACCCTCGACTTCGTCTCGGCGGGCAGGCAGAACCGCGAGTACTCGGCGACCGTCTCCACCTTCGACTGGGACAACTTCTACGACCGGCTCGGCGGCGGGCACTTCTTCGACGCACTGCGCGACGACATGAAGGCCAACTACGACTACGTCCTCATCGACAGCCGCACCGGGCTCAGCGACATCGCGGACATCTGCACCGTCCACCTCCCGGACGTCCTCGTCGACTGCTTCACCCTCAGCGACCAGTCGATCGACGGCGCCGCCGCCGTCGCCCGCCAGATCGACGAGCGCTACGGCGGCCGCGGCATCCGCGTCCTGCCCGTCCCCATGCGCATCGACGAGGGCGAGAAGGAGAAGGCCGACGCCGGACGCGCCCTGGCCCGGCTGAAGTTCGACCGTTTCCCCACCGGCCTGTCCGGCGAGGAACTCACCTCCTACTGGGGCGCCGTGGAGATCCCGTACCGCCCCTACTACGCCTACGAGGAGACCCTCGCCACCTTCGGCGACGAGGCCGGACTCACCAACTCCCTGCTCTCCGCCTTCGAACGGCTCACCACCGTCATCACCGAAGGGGAGATCACCGCCATGCCCACCGTCGGCGAGGAGATCAGGCTGCGGATCAGGGACGCCTTCACCCGCCGCCGGCCCGCGCTGCCCGCCGACCTGTTCCTCAGCTATGTCGCCGAGAACCGGATGTGGGCGGACTGGATCGAGTCCGTCCTCACCCGCGCCGGGTTCCGGGTCGTGCCGCGCGACGTCTCGGCGGAACCGCCCGGGGACGGCGCAGCCCTCCCCGCACCCGAGACCGCCGCCCGCACCGTCGTGCTGCTCTCCAGCGCCTACCTCAAGTCGGCCCGCGCCGTACGGGTGTGGGAACGGGCCGCGGCCGAGGACCCGGGCGGGGGCCGCGGGCGCCGTCTGCTTCCGCTGCGCGTCGGCGACGTACGCCTCACCGCCCCCTACATCGACCGCAACCCCGTCGACCTCTTCCGCCTCGACGAGGTGCACGCCACCAGCGCGCTGCTGCGCGCGCTCGACCGTCCGGTCCAGCTCACCGACGGGGTCGCCCCCGGCCCCCGCTTCCCCGGTACCGTCCCGAAGATCTGGAACGCGCCCGCCCGCAACCCGGGCTTCACCGGCCGGTCCCTGGTCCTGGAGCGGATGCGGGACCAGCTCAGCGGCGGCATGGCCGTCGTGCTGCCGCAGCCCCAGACGCTGTACGGCCTCGGCGGCGTCGGCAAGACCCAGGTCGCGCTGGAGTACGTGCACCGCTTCATGGCCGACTACGACCTGGTGTGGTGGATCTCCTCCGAGCAGTCCGACGACGTCGTCGCCGGACTCGCCGACCTCGCCACCCGCCTCGGCGCCCAGGGCGGCGAGGACATGGCCACCGCCTCCCAGGAGGCGGTCGACCTGCTCAGGCGGGGTGTGCCGACCTCCCGCTGGCTGCTGGTCTTCGACAACGCCGACGACCCCGAGCAGCTCAAGCGGTTCTTCCCGAGCGGCGGCCACATCCTCGTCACCTCCAGGAACCAGACCTGGTCCCAGTACGGCGACGCCCTGCCCGTCGACGTCTTCCTCCGCGAGGAGTCCGTCGAGCACCTCCAGCGCCGCGCGCCCGGACTCACCCCGCAGGACGCCGACCAGGTCGCCGCCGCCGTCGGCGACCTGCCGCTCGCCGTCGAGCAGGCCGCCGCCTGGATCGCCGAGACCGCCACGCCCGTCGCCGCCTACCTGGAGCAGCTCGCCCAGCAGGCGCCCCGCGTCCTCGCGCTCAACCAGCCCGCCGGCTACCCGGAGCCGGTAGCCGCGACCTGGAACGTCTCCATCGAGCGCCTCAAGGAGCGCTCACCGGCCGCGGTGCGGCTGCTCCAGCTCTGCGCCTTCTTCGCCCCCGAGCCGATCTCGGCGAACCTCCTCTACAGCAAGGAGATGATCGACGCGCTCAAGCCGTACGACCCCTCCCTCCAGGAGAAGCTCGTACTCGGCCGCGTCATCCGCGAGATCGGCCGGTTCGCCCTCGCCAAGGTCGACCAGGTCTCCAACTCCATCCAGGTGCACCGGCTGGTGCAGGCCGTCATCCGGGCGCAGCTCAGCGAGGAGGAGCAGCGGGACGCCCAGCACGCCGTACACCGCGTCCTCGCCGGCGCCCGGCCCGACGACGACGAGCCGATCGACAACCCCGAGACCTGGCCGCGGTTCAACACCATCTGGCCGCATCTCGGCCCCTCCGAGGCCCGCTACTGCGAGGAGCCGGAGACCCGCCGGCTGCTCATCGACCGGGTGCGCTACCTCTGGAAGCGCGGTGACTGGCAGGCCGCCGGCGCCCTCGGCGACGATCTGCGCGAGGTCTGGCGGGAGATGCTCGGCAACGACGACCTCCAGTACCTGTACCTGCGCTTCCACCTCTCCAACATCTTCCGCTCGCAGGGCCGCTATGTGGAGGCCAGGAAGCTGGACGAGATCACCCTGGAGCGTCAGCGCGCCGTGCTCGGCCCGTCGCACCCGCACACGTACATGACCACCAGCGGGCTGGCGATGGACCTCGGCACCCTGGGCCAGTACGGCAAGGCCATGGAACTGGCCACCGAGGCGCACGAGGGGTTCAGCCAGATCTTCCACGAGTCCCACCCGCGCACCCTGGCCGCCGCCAACAACCTGGCGCTGAACCTGCGGATGGTCGGCCAGTACGCACGGGCCCGCGAGATCGACCAGGAGGTCTTCGACCGCCGCACCGAGGTACTCGGCCCCGAGCATCCGTACACGCTCTCCTCCGCCACCTCGCTGGCCCGCGACCTGCGCGAGGTCGGCCGGTACGAGGACTCCGTCAGCCTCCTCAGCCGCACCTACGACAGCTATAAGCGCACCCTGGGCCGGACCTTCCCCGGCACCCTGGCGGCGGGCAAGAGCCTCGCGGTGTCCCTGCGGCGGGCCGGCCGGCCGGAGGACGCCCGCAGGCTGACGACGGCCACCCGCAACCGCTACCGCGCCAAGTACACCTCGGCGAACCCCGACACCCTCGCCTGTGACCTGAACCTCGCGGCCGACCTGTTCGCGGCGGGGGAACCGGTGGCGGCCCGGGACCTGGCCCAGGAGGTCGTCGACCAGTACACGAAGGTGCCGGGCGGGAAGCACCCCTACACCCTCGCCGCGATCAACAACCTCGGGATCTACCAGTGGGGCTGCGGCGAGCCCGAGACCGCCGAGCGACTGCTGGCGGCCAACGTCCGCCGGATGACCGACGTCCTCGGCACCGCCCACCCGCACACGCTGTTCTGCACCGTCAACCTCGCCAACGCCCGCGCCGACCTGGGCGATCTGGAGTCGGCCCTCGAGACCGAGCGGCGGGCGGTGACGAGGCTGCGCGAGGTCCTCGGCACCCACCACCCCGAGGTCCTCGCCGTCTCCTCCAACACCGCCGTCACCCTCGGCTCGCTGGGCCGCAAGGACGAGGCGGCGGCGCTGCGGGCGGAGACGGCGGACGAACTGGCGCGGCTGCTGGGGGAGGACCACGCGCTCACCCGGATCGCCAGGGACGAGCGCAGAACCCACCGCGACCTCGAACCGCTGGCCGTCTGACCGCTCGCGGCCCGCTCATCCCCCCCGGGGGATGAGCGGGCGCCCTCCGGCCCGGAGGGGAGGGCGGGCCCGAGGGCCGGTCCCCCGCGCTCCGTGCTCGGCGCTCCACGGGGCGGGGAGGCCGGCGGGCCCGGTGGCCGGTGAACGGTGTTCTGTGAACGGTGGCCGCTGAACGCTGAACGCTGAACGGTGGCCGCGGCGCGCGCAGCGGCCGGGGTCGTTTCGGGTGTTCGCCTGGTGGGTGTCGCCGGGGGTGCCGGGGCCGCTTCAGCCGCCCACCCCGAGGGCGTCCCCCGGGGGGGCCTCCAGCAGCCAGGTGAGGATCCCGGGGAGCGCGTGCAGTGCGTCGAAGTGCGCGGCGGCCGGTTCCAGCACGGCCTTCACCCCCGGGATGCGCTGCGCCAGCCAGCGGGAGTGGCCGACGGGCGAGAACCTGTCCTTCTCGCCGTGCCACAGCATCACGGGCGCGGTGATGCCGGCGGGGTCGAAGCCCCAGGGGCCGCAGAAGGCGAGGGCGTCGTCGATCCAGCCGTACGGCGAGGTGCGCAGCGCCTCCTGGTAGTTGCGCAGCAGCATCGACCGCACGCCGGCGTCCGCGACGACCATCCGGTCCGAATCGGTGAGTTCCCTGCGCAGGTCGTCCAGGAGCCGGACCGGGTCGCGCCGGATCTCCGCCGAGCGCACGATGAACCGAGCCGTGAGCCCGTCCGGGTCGACCGTGGCCCTTGTGTACTCGAGCACGTTCGACGCGGCCATGCCCTCGAACCAGTCCAGACCGTCCGCGTCCCGCGGTGCGAGCGTCACCAGCGCGGCGGCCCTGGTGATCCGGTCGGGCAGCAGCGCCGCACAGGCCAGGGCGTGGGGTGCGCCGCCGGAGCGCCCCACCACCGCGAACCGGTCCAGGCCCAGCGCGTCGGCGATCGCCCGTACGTCCCCGGCCACATCCGCCACGCTGCGGCCGGCCAGCCGGTCCGAACCGCCGTATCCCGGACGGTCGTAGGCGATCAGCTGCATTCCCCGCTGGTACAGCACCATGCCGCGCGGTGCCGGTCCGAGGCGGCTGCCCGGAGTGCCGTGCAGCAGGAAGACCGGTCTGCCCCGCGGATCCCCCAGGCGCTCCACCATCAGATGCCGCCCGTCGGACGCGCGCACCCGCCGCCGCACCCGCCGCCTCCTTCGCCGTGGGCCTCCGCGGATCCGGAGATGCCGCACATTCCCTGAGTGCCGTGCACATGTGCCATGCGCGGCGGTACCGTCCTGGCATTCCCCGCCCCTTCGATGATTACCCGTCGGAGCGAGGGCGGTGTGAGTCCCCGATGAGCCCATCGGGCGCGGGGATCAGGACAGGACTAGTCCTTACGCGCTGGCCAGGGGCCGGTTGCGGGTGGTGTTCGCGAACGGAACCGACCTGTACGGGCGGGGGTCGTGAAGAAGCAGAGGGCGCATTGCCGTCCTGGTGTGCGCGTCCTGAAGCCGACCTCGGGTGCTACCGACGCGTATCGGAACGGCGGGCGCCCCGTCCTCCGCGTCCGGGCAACCCGCATGCCCGGTCGCGGCCCGCGGGAGGTACTACGTGAGGCACCGGCGGATACCCGGGAGGCGCGCGGCGGCGGCAGCTGGAGCCGCCGCCGCTCCCACGGCGGCCGTTGCCACCTTCCGGACTGCGAACGCCGGCGAGGGCGGGCCCGCGGCCACGGCGAGGACACTCTCCGCCCCGGAGGCCGGAAACCTCGCCTCGACGCTCGGCGGCCTGGCGAAGCTCCAGGGGGCGTCGAGGGCCCCGGGGAGAGGACGGAGCCGAAGAGGACGGCGGGGGGTGAGGAGTCCGAGCCCTTCGCCGCCGGCGGCGACGCCGTCCGCAGTGGTGGCGGCCGCTGTTCGCTCGGCTCCAACGTCGTCAGGGCGGCGCGCCCCCTGCACTTCGTTGCGGCCGACGCACCGCGTTGAGGGCGGCGCCCTGCACTTCGCTACGGCCGGTGACCGCACTCCGTTACGGCCGGGGACCGCCGCGGCACGGGGGAATGTGGCACGGCAGTGCCGGCACGGCGGTCCGCGGCCGGGTCCGTTCCCTCGGCCCGGGCCGTTCCAGCGGGGCCGGGCCGTTTCCTCAGGGCCGGGCCGGGCCCGGGTCGTTCGCCGTGCGCAGTGCCTGGCGCACCGACCAGACGACCGACACGAGCGGCACGGCCACCACCGCGCCGATCACCCCGGCGGCGATCGCCCCCGCGACGACCGAGATCGCCACGACGAGCGGATGCAGCCGTACGGCCCAGCTCAGCACGAGCGGATGCAGCAGGTGCGCCTCGATCTGGCCGATGACCACGATCAGCGCCATGACGATCGCGGCGACGACCGGGCCCTTGGTGGCCAGCGCCACGACGGCGGCGATGGCGAGCGCGATGGGCGAGCCGATGAGCGGGACGAAGGCGGCGAAGAACTCCAGGAGGGCCAGCGGCACCGCGAGGGGTACCCCGAGGGCGTACAGCGCCAGGCCGACCAGGACCGAGTTGGTCGCTGCCACCAGAACGATACCGTGGGTGTAGCCGGTGAAGGTGCGCCAGGCGGCGTGGCCCGCCACCGACACCCGGTCCCGGGCGGACAGCGGCAGCTGGGCGCAGACCCAGCGCCAGTGATGGTCGCCGGAGTGCAGGAAGAACACCGCGCAGAACAGCCCGAGCACCAGCGTCGTCAGCACCTCCACCAGCCGGGTCGCGCCGCTGATGGCCGTACTGATCAGTGTGGACCGATGGCTGGAGAGGAACCGGCCGATCCGTGACTGGAGATCGCTGAGCGCCTCCGGGTTGAGCCGGAACGGCGGCTGTTCCAGCCAGCGTTCGATCCGCTCGATCCCGGCACCGAACTCGCGCTGCAGCACGGTCTGCTGACCGGCGACGGTCTCCCCGACCAGGGCCAGCACGCCGAGGGCGAGGGTGATGCTGCCGAGCAGCGCGATGGTCACGGCGAGCGGCCGCGGCAGCCGGCGTGCCAGCAGACCGACCAGCGGTCTGAGCATGGCCGAGCCGACGAGACCGAGGAAGAGGGCCACACCGACCTCGTGGAACCGCCCGAGGAGCGAGAAGACGGCATACACGAGGGCGCCGACCACCAGCAGCCGCCAGGCGTAGGCGGCGGCCGTCCGCAGGGCGGGTGCCACCGGGGGGTCGGCGACGCGCCGGGTGCCGGGCGCCGGGCGGGCGTCATCGCGCGCGGTTCCGCGCGCCGCGCGGAACCGGTACCGCGGGTGGGCGGATCGGGTGGGCATTGCCCGGACTGGTACCACCGGCGGGTGCGGGACCAACGCGCGCGGGTCCTTATTCGCCCGAAGGCAGGGGGAAGCGTCGCGAGGGGTCCGGAACGGCCGGAGGTCCGGAGCACCCCGGAGGTCCGGAGGTCCGGAGCCCGGGGGCTACGCGGCCCGGATGTCCGGCTGCCCGGACGCCCGGCTGCCCGGACGCCCGGATGCCCAGACGCCGGGATGCCCGGGCGCCCGGAGGATCATCCCTCCGCGGCCCGGTGGGCGGCGCCCGGGAGCGGCGCCCCCGGCTCCGGGAGCGGTCTGCGCGGGCCATGGCGCCGTCCGGGCGGCCGGGCCAGGGTGCCGCCCGCCGGGCCGGTGTCCCGCGGCGGCCCGGCTCGCGGGGCGGCGGTAGCCACTCCCCGCCGCCCCCGGCGGTCTCGGGGAACGGCACTGCCCCCTCGTCCGCCGCCGGGGCGGGCGGGTCGTTGAACGGCTGGTCAACGCGCCGGGAGCGCGGCCGGCCGGCCCGGGACGGGCGTCGTCCGGGCCGGGAGCGCGGCGGGGGCTGCCCGGGGAACACGCATCGCACGAACGTTCGAAACTTGGTCTATGGTGGTGGTGAGAGGGGGAGACGAGAGCGGATTGATCCAGGAGGTGCGGGTGCCCGGTTTCACGCATCTGCACACCGTGTCCGGTTTCTCCGTACGGTACGGGGCCTCGCACCCGGAACGGCTGGCCGAGCGCGCCGCCGAGCGGGGCATGGGCGCCCTCGCCCTGACCGACCGCGACACCGTCGCGGGCGCGGTCCGCTTCGCCAAGGCCTGTGCCGGGGAGGGCATCCGCCCGATCTTCGGAGTCGAACTCGCCGTACGCGAACAGACCGCACGGGCCGCCCGCCCGGCCGTCCGCGCCGAACGCCGGCGCACCCCGGTGCGCGGCGGCGCCTTCATCGACGAGTCCGCGCCCCGCGTCACCTTTCTCGCCCGCGACGGCGCCGCGGGCTGGGCGGAGCTGTGCCGTCTGATCACCGCGGCCCACGCAGCGGGTGGCCGGCCGGTCCTCGGCCGGGGCTTCCTGGCCGGAGCCGACGGAGCCGACGGAGCCGACGGAGCCGACGGAGCCGACGGAGTGACCCGGGCCGCGGCAGCCGCCGGGACCGACGGCCTCACGGTGCTGCTCGGCCCGGACTCCGAGGTGGGCAGGGCCCTCGCCGGGGGCCGTCCCGACCGGGCCGCCCGGCTGCTCGCGCCCTGGCGGGACCGGTACGGCGACGCACTCCGTCTCGAAGCCGTGCACCACGGGACCGGGGGCACGGGCCCCGGCTCGCTCCGCCTCGCCGCCCGCACCGCGGGCTTCGCCGCCGAGCAGGGGGTGCGGGCCGTCCTCAGCAACGCCGTGCGCTACGCCGATCCCGGCCAGGGCCCCGTCGCCGATGTCCTCGACGCGGCCCGCAGGCTCGTCCCCGTCGACCCCGCCCGGGGGCTCGACAGCGGCGAGCGCTGGCTCAAGGGCGCGGACGGCATGGCCCGCGCGGCCGAGCGGATCGCCGAGGCGGCCGGATGGCGCCGCGACGCGGCACACCGGCTGCTCGCCGTCACCGAGGAGACCGCCGCCGAGTGCCGGGTCGACCCCGAACGCGACCTGGGGATGGGGTACGCCTACTATCCGGAGCCGCATCTCGTGGGGGCCGCCGGACGCGGCGCCCAACGCGTCCTCGCCTCTCGAGCCGCGGCCGGGATGGTGCTGCGCGGCTACGACCGGCTGCCCCCGGCGCGGGCCCGCGCCTACTGGGAGCGGATGCACGCGGAACTGGACGTCATCGCCTTCCACGGCAACGCCACCTACTTCCTGACGGTCGCCCAGGTCGTGGACGACGTGCGGGGGATGGGGATCCGGGTGGCCGCCCGGGGCTCCGGCGCCGGATCTCTCGTGAACCACCTCCTCGGCATCGCGCAGGCCGACCCGGTCGAGCAGCACCTGCTGATGGAGCGCTTCCTGTCCAGGCGCCGGTTCGTGCTGCCCGACATCGACATCGACGTGGAGTCCGCCCGCCGGCTGGAGGTCTACCGCGCGATCCTCGACCGCTTCGGCGAGGAGCGGGTCGCGGCCGTCGCCATGCCCGAGACCTACCGGGTGCGGCACGCGATCCGGGACGTGGGCGCCGCGCTGAGCATGGACCCGGCCGAGATCGACCGGCTGGCCAAGGCGTTCCCGCACATCCGCGCCCGCGACGCCCGCGCGGCCATGGAGGAACTGCCCGAACTGCGCGAGGTGGCGAAGGAGAGGGGCGGCCACCGCAGACTGTGGGAGCTGGTCGAGAGCCTGGACGCGCTGCCGCGCGGTGTCGCCATGCACCCGTGCGGGGTGCTCATCTCCGACTCCTCGCTGCTGCGGCGCACCCCCGTGGTGCCGACCAGCGGTGAGATCCCCCACGGCACCGAGGGCACGGGAGGGTCACCCTTCCCCATGTCGCAGTTCGACAAGGAGGACGTCGAGGACCTCGGGCTGCTCAAACTCGATGTGCTGGGCGTACGGATGCAGTCCGCCATGGCGCACGCCGTCACCGAGATCGAGCGGACCACGGGCCGGCGGATCGATCTGGACGACCCCGCCCAGGTGCCGCCCGGCGACCCGGCGACGTACGGGCTCATCCGCTCGGCCGAGACACTGGGCTGCTTCCAGATCGAGTCGCCGGGACAGCGCGATCTCGTCGGCCGGCTGCAACCCGCGAACTTCCACGACCTGGTCGTGGACATCTCGCTGTTCCGGCCCGGGCCGGTCGCGGCGGACATGGTGCGGCCGTTCATCCAGGCGCGGCACGGGCGGGTGCCGGTCCGCTTCCCGCATCCCGATCTGGCCGGTCCGCTGGCGGAGACGTACGGCGTCGTCGTCTTCCATGAGCAGATCATCGAGATGGTGGACATCATGACCGGCTGCGGCCGGGACGAGGCGGACCGGGTGCGGCGCGGGCTCTCCGACCCCGGGTCGCAGGAGCGGATCAGGTCGTGGTTCGCCGAGCGGGCGGAGCGGAAGGGGTACACGGCCGAGGTGGTCGCGCGGACCTGGGAGATCATCGAGGCGTTCGGCTCGTACGGCTTCTGCAAGGCGCACGCCGTCGCCTTCGCCGTACCGACGTACCAGTCGGCGTGGCTCAAGGCGCACCATCCGGCGGCCTTCTACGCGGGGCTGCTCACACATGACCCCGGGATGTACCCGAAGCGGCTGCTGCTGGCGGACGCCCGTCGGCGGGGGGTGCCGGTGCTCCCGCTCGATGTGAACCGGTCCGCGGTCGCCCATCGCATCGAACTGGTGTCCGATAGCAAGGGTTTCGGTGACGGCGATTCCGGTGACGGCGATTCCGTTGGCGGGAGGCCCGCTGGCAGGGCGCCTGCCGGCGGGGGAGTCGCGGGTGGAGGAGCCGCGACCTGGGGGCTGCGGCTGGCGTTCTCCGATGTCCACGGCATCGGCGAGGCGGAAGCGGAACGGATCGAGGCCGCGCAGCCGTACTCCTCACTGCTGGATTTCTGGGAGCGGGCCCGTCCCGGACGGCCGGTCGCGGAACGGCTGGCACAGGTCGGCGCGCTGGACGAGTTCGGCGCCAACCGGCGCGACCTGCTGCTGCACATCGCCGAACTGCACCGTGCCCAGCGGAGTTCGGTATCCCGTGTCCGCCACGGCGGCCACGGCGGACAGCTCCCGCTCGACGGCGGCCGCGGGACCGCTTCCGTCGGACTGCCCGATTTCAACGAGGCCGAGCGGCTCAGCGCAGAGCTGGGCGTCCTCGGTATGGACGCGTCCCGTCATCTGATGGCGGACCACCATGTCCTCCTCGGCGAACTCGGCGCGATCCCCGCGAAGCGGCTGCGGGAGGCGGAGCACGGTGCGACGGTGCTGGTCGCCGGTGCCAAGGCGGCCACCCAGACACCGCCGATCCGCTCCGGGCGGCGGGTCATCTTCACCACCCTGGACGACGGTACGGGCCTGGTCGACCTGGCCTTCTTCGACGACAGCCACGAAGCGTGCGCCCATACCGTCTTCCACTCCTGGCTGCTGCTGGTGCGCGGCGTCGTCCAGCGCCGTGGGCCGCGCAGCCTCAGCGTGGTCGGTTCCGCCGCGTGGAACCTCGCGGACCTGATCGAACTCCGGCGCACGGGCGGCCTGGACGCGGTGGCCGAGCGGCTCGCCGCGGCGGGCGCGCAGGCCGGCGGGGACGGAGGAGGCGGCGGGGGCGGCGGAGACGGAGGGGGCGGAGGAGGCGGCGGCGGGGACGCGGATACGGGTACGTCCGGTGCCCGGGCCGGGGGCGACCGCCGCATCAGGATGTCCACCGGGTACGAGATGAACGCCTGGGCCGATCTCCGCCCGGCGGGTGAAGGGGCGGCCCCGGCGCGGAAGTTGTGGCACCAGAGCCCGGGGAGTGCGGGATGACGATCAGGCAGGGGAACGCGCTTTCTCCGCGCGGCGACAGCGCATCGGACGGTACGGGGGAGTCCGTGCCGTCCGTGCCCGTGCCGTCCGGGGGGTCCGTGCCGTCCGTGCCCGTGCCGTCCGGGGGGTCCGTGCCGTCCGTGCCCGTGCCGTCCGGGGGGTCCGTGCCGTCCGTGCCCGTGCCGTCCGGGGGGTCCGTGCCGTCCGTGCCCGTGCCGCCCGTGCCGCCCGTACCGTCCGTACCGCACACATCGGACGCGCCGGCCGGAGGGGCGGACGCGCCGACCGTCCTCTGTGTGCGGTTCCGCGGCGCCGGCGGAGAGGCGCCGGACGGTGCCGCCTATGCGGGGCTGCTCGGAATGCTCGGTGCGTTCACCCCGGTGGTGGAGGCGGTCGGCCAGGACGGCGCGCTCGCCGATGTGCGTGGCGCACTGCGGTACTTCGGCCGGGACGCCGCCGGGCTCGCCTCGGTGATACGGGTGCGGGCCCTCGCCCTGTACGGCGTCGACTGCGTGATCGGCGCCGGGCCCAATCCGCTGCTCGCCAGGATGGCGGCACGGGAGGCCGGTCCCGGTACGACCGTGATGGTGGGGGACGCGGCGGAGTTCCTCGCCGGCCGCCCGGTCGCCGCGCTGCACGGCGTCGGCACCGCGACGGCCCGCGCGCTCTGCGGCTACGGGCTCGACACCGTCGACCGGCTCGCCGCCGCCCCCCTCGCCGTGCTCCAGCGGATCCTCGGTGCGCGCACGGGCCGGGAGGTGTACGAGAAGGCCCACGGCATCGACCGGACCCGGGTCGTCCCCAACGCGGCGGCCCGCTCCGTCGCGGCCGAACGCGCCTTTCCCCGGGACGAACTGGACCGCGACAGGCATCGCCGCGCACTGCTCTCGCTCGCCGGGGAACTGGGGGCGGGGATGCGCAGGGAGGGTCAGGTGTGCCGTTCCCTGACGCTCACCGTGCGCTATGCGGACCGCACCACGACCACCAGGACCCGTGTCCTGTCCGAGCCGACCGCGCACTCCGCGTCGCTCACCGGTGCCGCGTACCGGCTCCTGGACGCGCTCGGCCTCCAGCGTGCCCGGGTGCGTGCTCTGGCACTGCGGGCGGAGGGGCTGGTCCCGGCCGAGCGGGCCGCGCGTCAGCTCAGCTTCGATCCCGCCGATGACAAGGCGCGCCGGCTGGAGGCGGTCGCCGACCGGGCGCGGGCGAAGTACGGCCCCCGGGCGGTCATTCCGGGCTCTCTCGCCGCATAAGCCCCACCTTAGTGTTTCCCTGAGTAACCACGCGGCCACGGGGCTTGACGGTATTTCAGTTTTTACCAACGCGTAACTTCCCAGTCTTAGTTACTCGTGCGTACGTTGGCATGAGCACGCCCTCCCTGTGGTCCGGACCACAGGGCGAATCGCTGCATCCCCCCACATCCCCCACATCCCACCCCACATCTCACCCCGTATCTCGCGCGTCCCCGTGCGCTCGCACATCCCCGCATCCCCCGCATTCCGATGCGCATCCGCATCAAGCTCGTATCCCCTCATCAACTCCGCATTTCCCTTGAGCCGCAAGGAGATCGCACCATGCTGTCCTGGAAGCGTGTCCTCAGACCGCTGACCGCCGTCCTGCTGGCGGTGGGGATCGGCCTCGCGCCGGCCGCCACCGCCCACGCGGCCGCCCCGTCCAGCGGCTGGAACAACTGGTCCTGCAAGCCCTCCACCGCCCATCCCCGCCCGGTGGTCCTCGTCCACGGAACCCTCGGGAACTCCGTCGACAACTGGCTCGGCCTCGCGCCGTACCTCGTCAAGCGCGGCTACTGCGTCTTCTCGCTCGACTACGGCAAGCTTCCGGGTGTCCCCTTCTTCCACGGGCTCGGCCCCGTCGCGGAGTCCGCCGAGGAACTCGACAGCTACGTCGACCGCGTCCTGGCCACCACCGGCGCCGACGAGGTGGACATCGTCGGCCACTCGCAGGGCGGCATGATGCCGCGTCACTACCTCAAGTTCCTCGGCGGCGCCGACGAGGTGAACGCCCTCATCGGAATCGCCCCGTCCAACCACGGCACGACCGTCCACGGGCTCACCGGCCTGCTCAAGTACTTCCCGGCCGCCGAGCACCTGCTCAAGACCGTGACCCCCGCCTTCGCCGACCAGATCGCCGGCTCCCCGTTCCTCACCAAGCTGAACGAGGGCGGCGACACCGTCCCCGGCGTCCAGTACACCGTCATCGCCACCAAGTACGACGAGGTCGTCACCCCCTGGCGGTCGTCGTTCCTCGACGGACCGAACGTGAAGAACGTGGCCGTGCAGGACCTGTGCGCCCTGGACTTCTCGGAGCACGTGGCCATCGCCCTGTTCGACCGGATCGCGTTCCACGAGGTGGTCAACGCCCTTGATCCCGCGAACGCCACCAGGACGACCTGCGCGTCGGTCTTCCACTGAGCTGAGGCCGCCAGACGGGTCGCCAGACGGATCGCCTGACGGCCGGCACGCCCAGGGCCGTCCGGCGCGGGCCGTCCGGCCCAGGGCGGCGGTGCGGCGATCCCGTCGCGGCCGCCGCGGCCGTCCGTTCCGCCCTTTCCTCTGCTCCGTCTGCTTCGTCTGCTCCGAAGCGGCGAGGGTGCCGCCGCGTTCACTCCGCGGCGGCACCCTCGCCGTGTCTCCATCGTGCCCGGCTCAGCGCCCGGCCCTGCGCCGGGTGGCCGCGCGCACCACGGCCGCGCCGAGCAGGACCACCGCGGCTCCGGCGGCGGCGAGATACGGGGTGCCGCCGTCACCGCCGGTCTCGGCGAGGCTCTTCCCGGAGCCGTCGCTCTCGGGGGCGCTCCCCTCGCCGGAGGTCCCGCCGTCCTTCCCGGTGTCCGGCCGCGCAGCCGCCTTCGGAGTGGCGGGGGCGGCGCCGGTGCCCGGCGCCCCGGAGCCGCCGTCCTCGCCGTCCCCTCCGCGTCCGCCCTGTCCGCCCCGTCCTCCGTCTGCTTCGCCTCCGCCGGGTCCGCCGTGTCCTGCGTGTTCGCCGTGTCCGCCGTGTCCTTCGTGCTCAACGCCGGACTTGTCCGCACCCTGCCGGATCTGCTCGTCCGAGGGGGCGGAGGCGGTCGGTGCCGGGGCGCCGCCGCCCGCCGAGCCGCCGGTGTCGCGGCCGAAGACCACGTCCGAGCAGGTGTAGAAGGCCTCGGGCGAGTCGGACCGCTGCCAGATCGAGTAGACCAGGTGGCGGCCGGACCGCGCCGGCACCGTCCCGTCGAAGACGTACTCCCCGTTCACCAGCCCGGGATCCGTGACCCTGGCGAACGGCCGCGCCTCCAGATCCGACCACCTGAGCGGCCTCGACGGGTCGTAGCCGTCCTTCGTGAGGTACAGCTCGAACGTACCCCGGTGCGGGGCGGTCGCCTTGTAGCGGAACGTGTGGACGCCGGGCGTGAGCCTCGACGCGGGCCAGTCCGCTCTCGGCAGATCGAGGCCTTTGTACTTGTCCCGGTCGGCGCTGCACAGCCTGCCGTCGGGGATCAGCGACCTGTGGTCGCCCGCGGCGTCGGCGATGTTGACCTCGTTCCAGTCGTAGAACGCCTGGGTCCCACTGGCCGCGACCGCCGCCTTGCAGGCCGCGGACTTCGGGCTCTCCGGTCCCTCGGCGTAGCACGCGGACACCCGGCTCACCGGATCCGTCATCGACCCGTGCGCGACGGCCGGTGAAGCGGCGAGCCCGGTCAGCGCGATCGGCGCGATCCCGAACGCGGCGACGGCGGCGGTCCTGCGGCGAGCGGTCATGGTGGGGGTCTCCTTCAGCAGTTGCGTAGGGGGAGGGAGCCCGGGCGGGGGCCCGCACCGCGGTGCGGCCCCGGGTCCGTCAGCGGTACCGACGTCCGGACCCCGCCCGGCGACCAGCAAGCTAGCCCGCCGAAACGCCGAGAAGGGCTGCTGCGGTGGGGTGACGGCGATCCTTATGGTCGCTTTAAGGGGCCGGTAAGCGGGGACTGAGGAACGTCGCGGATCGTGTGCGTACGCTCACTTGCCGTCGTGCATGCCGTCGCGCGTCGTGGCGCGTCGTGGCGCGGGCCGTCGGGCCACCCGTCGCGGCCACCTCGTCGTGTCAGTGGCGGCTGCCATGATCGGATGCATGACGACGATCGACTGGGACGCCGCCGCGGACACCTTCGACGAGGAGCCCGACCACGGGCTGCGCGACCCCGGGGTCCGCCGTGCCTGGGCGGAACGGGTGCGGCACTGGCTGCCGCCGGATCCCTCCGATGTGCTCGACCTCGGATGCGGTACGGGCAGCCTCGCCCTGCTCGCCGCCGAGCAGGGCCACCGGTTGACCGCCGTCGACCTCTCGCCGCGGATGGCGGACGCCGCTCGCCGCAAACTCGCCGGCACGACGGCCGAGGTGCTGACGGGACCCGCCGAACGGCCTCCGGTCGGGGGCCGGCGTTTCGACGTCGCGCTGGCCCGCCATGTGCTGTGGGCGCTGCCCGATCCCGAGGCGGCTCTCGCCCACTGGGCGTCACTGCTGCGCCCGGGCGGGCGGCTGGTGCTGGTCGAGGGGGTGTGGGGCGGCAGCGGACTGCCGGCTGCCCGGTTGATCCGCGCCCTGGGGCCGCTGAGCCGGCGGATCGACCACGAGCGGCTGTCGGACGTGCCCGGGCTCTGGGGCCGTCCGGTGCACGACGAGCGGTACGCCCTGGTGGCCCGGACGGAGCCGGTCCGCCGAGACGCGGTCGCCGAAGAGGCCGCTGACGTGGTCGCCGACGTGGTCGCCGACACCGTCGCCGGAGAGGCGGCGGGCGGGTCCGCCGATGCGGCCCCGGCCCGGCACAGCGAAGTCGTCGACGTCCACCTCGTCCTGCGGCGCGGCGACGACGTGCTGCTCGGCCGCCGGGCGGGCACCGGCTACGCGGACGGACTGTGGCACGCCCCGTCGGGGCACGTGGAGGACGGTGAGGACGTCCGCGCCGCCATGGTGCGCGAGGCGTTCGAGGAGACCGGCGTCGAGTTGGCGCCGGAGGATCTGCGCGTCGCCCTGGTCATGCAGCACCGGGGGCCCGGCGGCGCACCGCGCACCGGCTGGTTCTTCGAGGCGGTCCACGGGAGGGGCGGCCAGCCCGGCGCAGCGGCCCGGAAAGAGCCCTACAACCGGGAACCGCACAAGTGCTCGGAGCTGGCCTGGCACCCGCTGGCGGCGCTGCCCGAGGACATGGTCGCGTACAGCAGGGCCGGGTTCGCGGCGTACCGCAGGGGTGAGCGGTTCGTCCTCCACTGGCACGAGGACGACGACCCGGTGGGCCACGACCCGGCCGTCCCGGACCGCGCGGTGCCGCTGCCGATGACGGATGTCAGTCCAGCAGCCGGGTGAACCGGCCCTGCCGGGCGAGGAGTTCCAGGGTGTCCAGGGCGTGCTCGGCCTGCTCGGCCGCCCGGGGGTCCCGCTCGGTGAGACCGCTCGCGGCGAACTCGTCCTCGTCCAGCCGCAGGACCAGGGCGCCGTCGGCCGACACCCACAGATCCAGGTCCAGGTCCTCCACCACCAGCTCGCCCCCGGACACCCGGGCGGGCCGGGTGATGTCCGTGTACCAGCCCTTCAGCGTCCCGTCTCCCGCCCGGACCTCCTTGACGGCGTACCAGCGGTCGCGCCAGTAGTACTCGGTGAAGACGTCGCCCGGTTCGAAGCGGACGAACCCGAAGTCCTTCACGCCGTCACCCGCCCACGGCGCCCGGACGGTGATCCGGGTGCCGTCGTCGGCGACGACCACCGCCGGATAACGGATCTTCGTACGACCGGCCTTGACCAGGGTGACATCGACCCGGGAATCACCCCAGCGTGCGGACATGGCGCACCTCCGTCGCGCAGATCTCGTAGCCGAACCACTCGTTGACGGCGAGCATCGGGGCGTTGCCCGCGTCGTTGCCGGTGAACGCTTCGCTGCACCCGGCGTCCCGCGCCCGGTGCAGCGAGTCGTTCTTCACCAGCTTGGCCAGCCCGCGGCCACGGTACTCCCGGAGGGTGCCGGTCATGGCGGTCCAGTAGCGGGTCGCGCCGTCCGTGCGGGCCGCGCTGAAGGCCACCGGGCGTCCGTCCGCGACGGCGACCGAGGTCAGGTGCCGGCTGAGCATCGGATGACCCCAGGTCTCGTCGAGCCAGTGGCCGTAGTCGGTCAACTCGGTCGGCACATCGCCCGGTTCGTCCGCCGACGCGGCGGCGTCCAGCTCGAACAGCGGCCGGGGGTCGCCGGCGAAGTCGGATGCCGGCACGATCCGCACCCCGTCCGGCGGGGTCCGCAGCGGCGGCAGCGTCCCGCCGGCCAGATCGAGGCGGAGGAAGTGCGCGGTGCGTCCGGCCCGGTAGCCGTGCCGCTCCGCGAAGGCACGGTGCCCGGGCTCGTCCAGCACCCAGGTGTAGACCTCGGTGGCGCCCGCACCGGCCAGATACTCCTCGGCGGCGCGCACGACGGCACTACCCGCGCCCCGTCCGCGGCGCCCGGGGTGCACATAGACGTTCGCGTACCCGACCCCCGGTTCGGGACTGTCGTGGGCGAGCCCCACCTGGGCCGTGCCGATCAGCTCCCCGTCCTCCTCGGCGACCAGCGGCCGGTAGCGGGAGTTCGGATGCGCATGCTCCCCCTCGAACACCAGGGCCTCGGGGGTGACGGGCAGGAACGGAAGTGCGGCGTGGCGGACCCGGGCGACGGCTTCGGCGTCTCCCGGCGCGCGGAAGGCGCGGACGATCACGGTCATGAGGCGGCACGCTACGCGCGCGCCCCCGTGCACGCCCGTCATTTTCCCGGGGCTCCGCAGCGGCGTGCCCGGACCCCGGAAGTGGGGGACAATCGCGTAGTGACCTTGAAAATCGTCATCGACACGGACGCGGCCCCCGCGCCCTACGAACAGCTCCGCTCCCAGATCTCGGCCCAGGCCCGCTCCGGCGAACTGCCCGTCGGATACAAACTGCCCACCGTGCGGGGACTCGCGGAGGATCTCGGCCTCGCCGCCAACACCGTCGCCAAGGCGTACCGGGCCCTCGAGGGAGACGGGGTGGTCGAAACCCGGGGCCGCAACGGCACGTTCGTCGCGGCGGCCGGTGACGCCGCCGAGCGCCAGGCGGCGGCGGCCGCCCAGGCGTACGCCGAACAGGTCCACCGCCTCGGCCTGTCCCGCGCGGACGCGCTCTCGGCGGTGCAGGACGCGCTGCGCGCCACCTACCGGAACTGACCCCGGGTCGGGACCGGGACCCGGGCCGGGACCATGACCGGGATCGGGGTCAGGACCGGGATCGGGGTCAGGACCGGGACCGGGATCGGGATCGGGATCGGGATCAGGACCATGACCAAGAGCGGGATCAGGACCGGGGCCGGGACCGGGTCCGGCAACCGGCTGACCGGTGGTGCGGTGCGGTCCGGCGCGGTCCGGTGCCCGGCGGCGTGGGCAGGGTCCGGGCCGGGGCCGCTGACCAGGGGCTGCCCCCTCAGAGGTACAGCCCGGCGTCCGCCCCTTCGTGCTGGGACGGCACGGACGCCGGCACCGTGCCCCGCCGCAGGGCGTACAGCTCCGCCAGCGTCGCGCCCTCGCGGCCGACCCCCTCCTCCGCGCCCAGCCAGGACACGGCCTCCTCGCGGGTGAGCGGGCCGACCTCGATCCGCGCGAGACAGCGGCCCGGCCGGACGACCGCGGGGTGCAGCCGCTCCAGGTCCTCGTTGGTGGTGACACCCACGAGGACGTTCCGGCCCTGGCCGAGCAGCCCGTCCGTCAGGTTCAGCAGCCGGGACAGCGCCTGGCCCGCGGCGTGCCGGGCCTCGCCGCGGATCAGCTCGTCGCAGTCCTCCAGGAGCAGCAGCCTCCAGCGTTCCTTGGCCGTCCCCTCGTCCTCGCCGATCGCGATGTCCATCAGATAGCCGACGTCGTTGAACAGCCGCTCGGGGTCGAGCACGCAGTCCACCTGGCACCAGTCGCGCCAGGAGCGGGCCAGCGTCCGCAGCGCGGACGTCTTCCCCGTGCCCGGGGGGCCGTGCAGCAGGAGCAGCCGGCCCGCGATGTCGTCCGGTGTCACCTTCATCAGCCGGTCCATCGCCTTCGCCACCGGGGCGGTGTAGTTGGGCCGGACCTCGTCCCAGGTGCCGGCGCTGATCTGGCGGGTCGTACGGTGCGGGCCGCGGCGCGGCGAGACGTACCAGAAGCCCATGGCCACGTTCTCGGGCTGAGGCTCCGGTTCGTCCTGGACCCCGTCGGTCGCCTGCCGGTGGACGTGCTCGGCGAGTTCGGAGCTGACCGCGGTGACCGTGATGTCCGCACCGCGGTTCCAGCGGGAGACCAGCAGGGTCCAGCCGTCGCCCTCGGCGAGCGTCGCGCTCCGGTCGTCGTCGCGCGCGGCGCGCAGCACCCGGGCGCCCGGCGGCAGCAGCGTGGCGCCGGGCTTGACCCGGTCGATCGTGGAACTGTGCGAGAACGGCTGCTCGCCCGCCGCGAAGCGGCCGAGGAACAGCGCGTCGACGACGTCCGACGGCGAGTCGCTGTCGTCGACGTTGAGCCGGATCGGCAGAGCGTGCTCAGGCGTGGCGGTCATGGCGCCATGATCCGGCACCTCGGCCCCCGGTGCACGGCCTTTTGGGTCGTGCCGCCGGTCTCCGCGCCCGCTCCCCGTCCGGCCGCCCGGGCACTCAGGTGCGCAGCGACCGGGCCGCCCTCCTCGTACGGCGCAGGACGGCGTACCCCTTGGTGAGGGCCCGGTCCCGGGCGAAGCCGAGTGCCACGTGCCGGCCCTCGACGAGCCGCTCGAACTCCCCGGTGCCCGTGGAGCGCCGCACCGTCACCCGCTCCAGGGCGTACGGTCCCTGCCGCCGGCGGGCCAGGGCGTTCCCCACGGCCAGCGACTGCGTGTATCCCGCCGCGCGCACCGCTCGGCGGACCCGCCGGCTGGAGTAGCCGTAGGGGTAGGCGAACGAGACCGGGGCGGTGCCCAGTTCGGCGGTGATGATCTCCCCGCAGCGCAGTGCCTCGGACCGGAGCGGGCCGTCGTCCAGCTGGTCCAGCTGCGGATGGGTGTGCGAGTGTCCGCCGATCTCCGTGCCGGCCGCGGCGAGTTCCCGTACCTGCCCCCAGTCCAGCATGGTGTCGGGCGCACCGCCCTCGTGGTGCGGGCCCCGCAGCCAGCCGGTCGACACGAACAGCGTCGATGCGAAGCCCAGCTTGTCGAGCACGGGAAGGGCGTGCCGGTGCACGCCCTCGTAGCCGTCGTCGAAGGTGATCAGCACCGGCCGCGGCGGCAGCGGTTCCCCGTGCCGCCAGGCCCGGCCGAGCCGCGCGGTGGTGACCGGGGTGAACCCGCGTTCGCCGAGCAGTTCCATCTGCTCGGCGAACGCCTCCGGCGTCACCGACAGCCGGTGCGCGGCCGGCGCGGGCCGGTGCGCCACCGCGTGGTACATGAGGATGGGGACGGCCTCGTCGTTCACCGGATGCCGCCCTCCAGACGCGGGGTGTGTGCGGTGATCGGGCCGTACGAGAACGCCACCCCGGGGCGGGTGCGCGCCCGTGCCGCGGCGTACCCGGCCGCGGCCGCGGCCACGCCGACGGCGATGGCCCCGGCGCGGCCGGCTCCGCCGGGCCGCCGCAGCACGGCGTCCCGCAGGCCGCGCAGCACGCCCGCCGGGAGCACCCGGGTGGTGTAGCGCCGCTCCGTCTCCAGGCCCCTGCGGCTGCCGACGCTGCGTGAGACCAGGGCCTTGGACAGCCCCTCGGCGTAGGCGCGGGTGCGGAAGTAGCGGAAGCTCTCCCTGGCCGCGGGGACCTTGTGGTGGATGACGGCACGGTCGTCGATCAGCAGCACCGCGTCCGGGAGCGCCCGTCGGAGCCGTATGCAGAGTTCGGTCTCCTCGCAGCCCAGGGGCCGTCTGTCGCCGTCCCTTCCGATGCCGGTGGCGAACCCGCCGACGGCGTCGAAGGCGGTGCGGCGGAAGGACGCGTTGCCGCCGAGGACGTTGCGGACCGGGACCCGGCCGGGCGGCAGCCCGCGGTAGGTGCATCCGACGACCCAGTCGAACTCCTCGGGGAACCACGCCGGCCGGCTGCCCGAGGCCCAGACCGGCAGGGTTCTGCCGCCGACGGCCATCACCCGCGGGTCGCCGTAGCCCTCGGCCAGGTGCCGCAGCCAGTCGTGCTCGGCCACGGCGTCGTCGTCGAGGAAGGCCAGGAACTCGCCGAGGGCCGCGGCGACACCGGTGTTGCGGCCGGCGGAGAGGCCGCGGGGGCCCGCGTTGGCGAGCACCCGCACCTCCGCTCCGGGTGGCGATGGCTCCCGGCCGGCCGTGAACTCCTCGGTGAGCCGGTCGAGCAGCCGCGGGTTGTGGTCGACCACCACCAGCGTCTCCAGCGCCGGGAGTGACTGGCGGCGCACCGAATCCACGGCGGCGAGGATGTCCGTCCAGCGGTCCTCGGTGTAGACGCAGATCACCACGGAGAACGTCGGATGGTTCAAGGCGCTTCCTTTCGAGGGGAGTTGAGGCCGGTGGCCGGGCCGCCGCGGGCTGCGCGGCGGACGCCCTTCTCCTTGAGGATCACCCTGAGCACCCGCAGTCCGTCGCGGACGGCGCTGAGGTTGCTCACACCGTGGATGCGCAGGTACTCGTGGCTGGGGACCTCCTGGACCCGCAGTCCCGCCTTGACGACCCGGATGTTCATCAGGGTCTCGATCTCGAAGCCGGTGCAGTCGAGGGTGATGCTCTCCAGGCAGTGGCGCCAGAAGGCGTTGTAGCCGTAGCAGAGGTCCGTGTAGCGGGCACCGAACTTGGCGTTCACGATGCCGCACAGGATCCGGTTGCCGAGCTTGCGGATCGGCGTCATGTCGTCGGTTCCGCCGCCGTTGGCGAAGCGCGAGCCCTTGGCGAAGTCGGCGCCGCCGACCAGCGCGGAGACATAGCTGACGATCTCCTGGCCGTCCGCCGAGCCGTCCGCGTCGACCATGACGATGATGTCGCCGGTGCAGGCCGCGAACCCGCTGATGAGCGCGTCCCCCTTGCCTTTGCCGACCTGCTTGACGACCTTGACGTCGGGCCGCAGTCCGCGTGCGACGTCCACGGTGGCGTCCGTGGAGTTGCCGTCGACGAGCACGACTTCGTGGATCCACCCGGGCAGGGTCCCGAAGACGTGCGGGAGGTTCTCGGCCTCGTTCATCGCCGGGATCACGACGCTGACCGGCGGGGTGATCGCGAGGTGTGAGGAGATCGGGCGGTACCGGGCCGGTATCCGGTCGAGCGCGGCCGTGGCGGTGGACGCTGCCGTGGCGGTGTGCGTCGCCGTGACGGTGGACGTTGCCGCGACGGTGGACGCCGCCGCGGCCGGTTCGGGCGCACCGGCCCGGGCCGGCGGATCGTGAGGCCCCGGGACCGCCGGGCGCAGGAACGAGCTCATGAGTCGGTTTCCCTCTCGTCCGGTGGACCGCCCGCCCCCGGGCGGTCCGGATGAGTGTCCGGTTCGAAAGGGGGGTTGCGCTCACCCCGGCCAGGACGGCACGGATCTCCGTACAGGCTGAGCGAGCTGGCATAGCCGGCCGCGCGGTACGCGACTCGGCGCAGGTGCGACCGAGCGCGGCACCCCCCTACCGCGCCCCGCTCCGGACCGTCGCGACGTCAGACCCCTCCCCAGGAGTCGCCTTTGATGGTCCGTTGCGGGTGGATGTACGACGGTATTGATGATTGGAACTGTATGACAAGACCTGGCCGTAGGGCGCACTTTTCGGCTTCTTTCACCGCCGGGTCCTGGAATGCGCGGAACTGCTATGCAATGCGATGTCTGAGGGGCTGGAAGAAGTCGCAGTGACGGCTGTGGTGTGCATAACGCGGACAGGGGGTGTGCGGGGCGGTCCGGCCGTACACGGGGCGGCGCGCACGGCGTGCGCGGGCTGACCCGAGTGCCTCGAGCGCCGCTGCTCCGGTACCCGGCGCGGGGGGTGCCGGCGGGTGTGTGCCGGGGTGCCCGCGGATTACCGGAGATCGCTTGCACCGGCGTGTTTGTCCGCGCGTATGGAGCTTTGCCGCAATGCTGGGCAGTACCCGCCCGCCGTTACCGACGGGCCGTCAAGAACGACTGCGTAACACCCCTGTTGCCTGCCCGCGTTCTCTTTGGCATGAACACTTCCGGTGAACCAGGGGGCGTGCTACGACAGTTGAGCAGAGATCCCCCTAATGGGAGGTTCCATGAAACTGTCCCGAATCGCGGCATTCTCGTCCTCGCTCCTGCTCGGCGCCGTCCTCGCCCTCACCGGCACCGGTCAGGCCCGGGCCGCGCAATCCGCGGCCGCGGTCGACTATGTGGCCCTCGGCGACTCCTACTCCTCCGGCCTCGGCGCCGGCGCCTACCTGAGCAGCAGCGGCTCGTGCAAGCGCACCAACCGGGCGTACCCCGCCCTCTGGGCGTCGGCCAACTCGCCCTCGTCGTTCGCCTTCACCGCCTGCGCGGGCGCTCGTACGGGGGACGTCCTGGCGAGCCAGCTCGCCCCCCTGCACGCCGGCACCGATCTCGTGTCCATCACTATCGGCGGCAACGACGCCGGCTTCGCCGAGGTCATGACCACCTGTGTGCTCCAGTCCGAGAGCACCTGCGTCGCCCGGGTGGAGGAGGCCAAGCGCTTCGTCGACTCCACCCTCCCGTCCCGGCTCGACTCGGTGTACTCGACCATCAGATCCAAGTCCCCGTCCGCCCGGGTCGTCGTCCTCGGCTATCCCCGCTTCTACAAGCTCAACGGCAGCTGCATCGCCGGACTCACCGAGAGGGAGCGCGCCGCGATCAACGGCGGGGCAGACCACCTCAACGCGGCCATCGCCAAGCGGGTCGCCGACCACGGCTTCACCTTCGCCGACGTCGTGCCGACCTTCACCGGGCACGAGATCTGCTCGGGTGCCTCGTGGCTGCACAGCGTCAACTGGCTGAACATCGGCGAGTCGTACCACCCGACGGCCTCCGGGCAGTCCGGGGGCTATCTGCCGCCGTTCCGGACGGCCGCCTGACGAACGGAGCGACCCCCTTGCGGGAGCCGCGACGGGTGCGACCGCCCGGCACTCTCCTCCTACACCACCCGGGCCCCGCCACCCACTCCGGCCGTGGCGCCGCGGGACCCCTGTCCCGCGCGGGGGCAGGCCGTGGTGCACCGCGCCGCCGGTGTGCCGGGGTTCCGCACGGTGTCTTCCCGCCACTCCGTGGGATCCACCCTCGCGACTTCCCCTCGCCCACGGGGAAGTCGCCCTGCCCTCGCGAGCCGGACGGGCCCGGGGCCCTGGCCCGTGCGGCCCGTGCGGCCCGTCCGGCCCGTGTGGTGCAGGTGGCGCTGGAGTGAGGTGGGCGAGGTGGGCGAGGTCGGCGAGGTGGGGCCGGGGCCGCGAACGGCGGCGGGCGCACCGGGCGGCGGCAGCGGTTGTGCCGCTGCCGGGCGGGTGACCACGGGGTCCCGGACGGCCCGTTTCCCACCGCCACCGCCACCGCCGCCGCCACGGCCGCCGCAACCGGCGCCCCGCCCATGGTGAGCCCCGGGCCCCGAGGCGGAGCGACCCGTCCGGTGACACTGCTCCACCCGGCTCAGCCCATGGCTCCCGCCGCCCCCCTGAGCGCGAGTCCGCACCCCAGCAGGACCACGGTGAGCGCCGTTCCGATCGGTGCCGACCGCTGGACGAGACCGGCCAGCCGCCCGGCGGTGCGCCGCCGGGCCAGCCGCGCCGCGATCCGGCCTCCCAGCCGCACGACGGCGAACCCCGCCGCGGTGAGGGTGAGGGCCAGCCCCGCCCCGTAGGCGACGACGAGGAGCAGCCCGAACCAGGCGTGGCCGAGTGCCGCGGCGCCGACCAGCACGACGACGGCGGACGGGCTGGGTACGAGGCCGCCGGCGAGACCCAGCAGAATGCTGCGGCGCAGGGGGCGCTGACCCTGGGAGCCGTGGTCGAGGCGGTGCCGGTCGCCGGCGGCGGGGTGCTCACGGCCGGTGCGACGGTGCTCGTGCTCGTGCTCGTGGTGGTGCTGGTGGTGCCCCGGCCCTGGCTTGTGCCCGTGCCCGTGCCCGTGGCCGTGCTCGTCCCCGTGCCCGTGCCCGCGCCCGTGGCCGTGCTCGTGGGTGTGCCCGTGGGTTTGCTCGTGCCCGTGGCCGTGCCCGTGCACCTGCGCGGCGTCGTGCCCCCGGTCCTCGCCCTGGTCATGGCCGTCGCCGGCGCCGTCACCGCGGGAGTTCGTGTGCGTGTGCGTGTGTGTGTGCGTACGGAACCGCCCGCCGCCGAGCCAGTGGACGTGTGTGTGCCCCCGCCCGTGCGCCCGGTCCTGCCACGCCCGCCGCGCCAGCAGCGCCCCGGCCACGGCGACGAGGATCCCGCTCGCCATACCCAGCCAGCCGACGACGGCGGGGGTGACGGCCGATCCCGCCACGATCAGGGCGCCCAGGGCGAACACGCCCAGGGTGTGGGTGACGGTGACGGAGGCGCCGAGCGCGAGGACCTCCCGCAGCGAACTCCGGCCGCCCGCCGCGGCCGCCGCGGCCATCAGGGTCTTCCCGTGGCCCGGGGCGAGTGCGTGGAGCGCTCCCAGCACCAGGGCGACGAGCAGTGCGAGCGCACCGAACGGCACGGTGAGATCGCGGCGTTCGACCAGCCCCGTCAGGGCCTGGGTCCAGCGGTCGACACCGCGCGGCAGCACGGACGGGGGCGCCGCCGCGGCAGCCGCCCCGTCGAGCGCCGGTCCGCCGGGTGCGACCGTGAGCCGCGCCGCGGTGTGGGCCGGCGGGGACTCCAGCAGCCGCTGGGGATACGCGGAAAGCCCGCGGGACACGGACTCACCGGGGACGTCCGACGCGGCCAGCGTCGTGCGGTCGGCGCGCGCCGTGATCTCCCGCCAGCCGGCACCCTCACCGGGCGCGGCCGTGAACACCAGGTCCGCCTCTCCGCCCGGCAGCGGCGCGCGCAGCGCGCACTCGACGCGGAGGGTGGGCAGCCCCGCCTGGCCGGGCCGGACCTCGGCGCGCGCGGACCCGGTCTCGAGCGGCACCGTGCGGCCGTCCACGAGCAGCCGGGCCGCACCGGCCGCGGCGCCGCAGCGCTCCTCCGCCCAGGCCGCCAGCTCGGCCGGGGCCATCTCCCGGGGCCGGATCCGCGCGGTCGGGATCTCCGCCAGGTCCTCGACGTGGTCGACGCGCAGCTCGCGCTCGGCGACGACGAGGCCGTCGTAGCGGTTCACGGAGAAGTTCCCCAGCGGGTGCGCCACGGCGGGCGACCCCGTGCCGAGGAGCAGGGCGGCCGCACCGGCCGCCACCGCCAGCGCGGCCCGGAGCGGCCGCCTCCGGCCCGGTGCCCGAACGCCCTCCGGCTTTCCGTGTGCGGTGCGCTCGGGCCGCGGACGGCGGGGGTCCCCGGTTCCGGGGCGCGCTGTCCGGCCGGCGGCCGGCGGCTCTGCGGGTGCGGAGTGCCGGCTCTCCGGGCGGTTCGGGGGCCCGCTCCGCCCTCGCGCCGTTCGGCCGGTCACCGGTGGCGCGGTGTGCGGGCCGGCCGCCGCTGCCTCCCGGGGCTTCCGCTTCTGGGAGATCAAGAAGGGCTGACGCCCGCCTCCGCCCGCCCCGTGGCCGGGGGAGCCGGCGCCGACGACTTCCCCGAGCAGCTCGCCGAACTGACCCGCTTCCTCGACGACGACTTCCCGGACGGGCACCCGTACGCGCGGATCCACGCCGTCCCCGGCCCGGTGCAGGCCACCGCTCCCGGCGGGGTCCAGTCCGCCGCCCGGCCCCCCGTCTGGCTGCTCGGCTCCTCCGGCTTCAGCGCGCGGCTCGCCGGGACGCTCGGTCTGCCGTTCGCCTTCGCCCACCACTTCGCGGCACGCAACACCGTTCCCGCGCACGAACTGCTGCCCGCCCTGCCTGCCGCCGCCCACGGCGCGGCCGGCTGCCCGGCGGCCGCCGGGCCCGTGCTCGACCTCGCGCCGGGGCGCGCCCCGCCCGCGCTCGCGGCTCCCGGACCGATAGACCTCTCCGTACTGCGCGTATAGGCCGCGGCACCACTCCGCACTGTCCGTAACCCCTGCGCCACCCCGAGAGGCAACATCATCATGCCCACGTCACGCACTCCTGCCCGCGGCGGCACCCGCCCCGCCCGCTCCGTCAAGCCGTTCGCCTACGGCGCCGCCGTGGCCGCCGCCGCGGTGCTGCTCGGCTTCGTCTCCTACACCGCCACCAAGCCCGACGACCCGGCGACGGGAGGGCACTCCGTGGCCGACGTCTCCGCCGAGCCGGACGCCGGCGTCTACCCCGAACTGGAGAAACTCGCCCGGCGCGACGCCGGCGACCCGCTGGCGCTGGGCCGCACCGACGCGCCCGTGGTGATGGTCGAGTACGCCGACTTCAAGTGCGGCTACTGCGGGAAGTTCGCCCGCGACACCGAGCCGCAGCTGATCCGGAAGTACGTGGAGAAGGGCGTTCTGCGCATCGAGTGGCGCAACTTCCCGATCTTCGGAGAGGAGTCGGAGGCCGCTGCCCGGGCCGCCTGGGCCGCCGGGCAGCAGGGCCGCTTCTGGCAGTTCCACAAGGCCGCGTACGCCGACGGCGCCAAGGAGCAGGGCTTCGGCGAGCAGCGGCTCAGGGAACTCGCCGCGGCGGCCGGGGTGCGGGACCTGGCGCGTTTCGGCCGCGACGCGGACAGCGAGGAGGCGCGTCAGGCCGTGGCCAGGGACCAGGAGGAGGGCTACGGGCTGGGCGCCACGTCCACGCCGTCGTTCGTCGTCAACGGCCGTCCGATCGCGGGCGCCCAGCCCGAGCGGACCTTCGTCGAAGCGATCGAGGCGGCCCGGGAGGCCGCGGCCACGGAACCCGCGGGACCCGAGTCGGCCCCGACGACCCCGGCCCCGGGTGCGACGGCCCCGGGTGCGACGGCGCCCGGCGACACCGCCTCGGACGGCACCGCTTCGGGCAGCACCGCCTCGGGCGCGGGTGCTCCCGGCGGGACCGCCGCCGCGACCCCGGCGCAGGACGCGGCGGGCGGCGAGTGAGCGACATCGGCTATCTGGCCGCCTTCCTGGGCGGCCTGCTCGCTCTGCTCAGCCCCTGCAGCGCCCTGCTGCTGCCCGCGTTCTTCGCGTACTCGATCGACACCACGTCCCGGCTGATCGCGCGTACCTGCGTCTTCTACGCGGGCCTGGCGACGACCCTGGTCCCGCTGGGTGCAGCGGGCTCGTTCGCCGGACGCCTCTTCTACGGCCACCGCGACCTGCTGGTCGCGGTGGGCGGCTGGCTGATCATCGTGCTCGGGGTGGCCCAGCTGGCGGGCCTCGGATTCGCCTCCCGCCGCCTCACCGAGGCCGGCGGACGGATCCGCCCCACCACCGCGCTCTCCGTCTACGCCCTCGGCGCGGTCTACGGACTCGCCGGCTTCTGCGCGGGTCCGATCCTCGGCAGCGTCCTCACGGTGGCGGCCCTCAGCGGAAGCCCCGCGTACGGGGGTCTCCTCCTCGCCGTCTACGCACTGGGCATGGCGGTGCCGCTGTTCGCACTGGCCCTGCTGTGGGAACGCTGCGACCTGCCACGCCGACGCTGGCTGCGCGGACGCACCCTGCGGATCGCCGGGCGCTTCGAACTGCACACCACCTCGGCCCTGTCCGGCCTGTTCTTCATCCTCCTCGGCACCGTCTTCCTCGTCTTCGACGGCACGACCGCCCTCCCGGGGCTGCTGTCCGTCGACGACTCCTTCGCCGCGGAGCAGTGGGCCTCCTCCGCGGGGCGTGCGGTCCCCGACTGGTTGCTGCTCTCCCTGGTGGTGGCGGTCGCGGCGATCGTCCTCGCGGTTCGCGGGCTGCGCGGGCGGGACCGGGTGTGACGGCTGCCTCCCCGCGGAGCGGGTTTCCGGCGGGCAAGCGGTCCGCTGCGCCGGCTTCCGGCAGGCAGCGCGAACAGTGGGGGCGGAATGCCGGCGGGCACAGCCGAGGGGCCGAATCCACGGGCCGACGCACCGTCACTGCCACGCTCGAGCCGTGCGCGTCCAGGGGAGCTTTGCCGGCCGACACCGGCGGGCGTCCATGACGCGAGCCGGGGCAGCGACCGTCGGCTTCGATGTCTCCATCCGAGCCGGATCGGTTCCCCGGCGACATCGGGGACCGCTGGTCGCCTACCTCTACCGCATCGACCGCGCCGAGCCTATGCGTCCGATGACGGCGGCCCGGTGGGCGGCATTCGCCAAGGCCAACGCCGCTCGCCGCAAGTGTCCCGAGTGTGGCAGGGATGCGGGCTACGTCATCCCGTCCTTGCTTGGTGCTTGCGTGCCATGTGCCTACCCGGAGCAGCCGGAGGCTGCTTGAACCAGACCCGGCGCTAATCCAGCACGAACGCGACGACTTGGCACACTCGGTACTTCAACCGGTGCCAGCCGTTGCAGAAGCGCTTCGGAGCCCACCACCTCCGCTGTTCGAGCGGTCGACGACAAAACCTGCACTCCAGCGGATCGACCTCGATCTGTATCGACCTCATGCCGCGAACCTAGCGGCCCGTGCGACCAGGGAGCACCAAATGGAATCGCTGCCTGAGCTCCCCCGTGTGGTGCGGCTCCCGGATGGCACGCACGTCTACGCCGACCCCACCGCCCTTCCCGCCCAGCAGTCCACCGGCCCGCAGGTGGTGCACATCCACCAGGCGCCGCCGGACCGCACGGTGCAGCGCGTCGTCCTCGGTTCCGGGGTCGGCGCCGGTGCGGTCGCGGCCGGCGTCTACTTCGGCCCGCTCCTCGTCGGCGACCTGACCGCCATCGCCGCGAACCTCGCGCTGCTCGCCTTCATCGCGCTCGTCCTCGGCTGGGCCGTCGTCACCGTGACCCGCTCCGTCACCAACAGCACCAGCAAGCGGGGCCGGAAGGCCCGGTGAAAACAGCGGGAGGCAGGCACAGGAGCGGGCCGCCGCCGGCATCGAGTGGAAGGAGAACGGACTGATCTTCACGTCGCGTATCGGCACCCCGCTGGAGCCGGACAACCTCCGGCGGAGCTGGTACCCGCTTCGGAAGCGGCTCGGGCTGGAGATCCGCTTTCACGATCTCCGTCACTCGGCCGTCTCGCTGCTGCTCGATCTGGGGGCTCCGCCGCACATCGTCCGGCAGATTGTTGGCCACAGCGACATCGGCGTGACGATGAAGATCTATGCCCATGCCTCACTGGACGAGCAGCGGAAGGCCCTCGGGAAGCCGGGAGACACACTCACCTGAGAGCCGTTGGCGTACCGGTTGGCGTAACCGATACGAGAACACCCCCGCCGAAGATCTTCGACGGGGGTGTTTGCCCTGGTAGGGCTGCTGTGGCTGGGGCCGGGGTCGAACCGGCGACCTTCCGCTTTTCAGGCGGACGCTCGTACCAACTGAGCTACCCAGCCGCGCGACTCGGAAGTCGCAGCGGTCCTGACGGGATTTGAACCCGCGGCCTCCACCTTGACAGGGTGGCGAGCACTCCAAACTGCTCCACAGGACCAGAGGTGATGCATTGCGCGAGAGCCAGTCTCGCACACGGTGGTGCGTGCCCCCAACGGGATTCGAACCCGTGCTACCGCCTTGAAAGGGCGGCGTCCTGGGCCACTAGACGATGAGGGCTGAGGGGCCCACCTGGGCGCTTCGCAGCGCGTCGGGGACGTGAGAAGCATATGGGATGCGGGGAGCTATCGCCAAAACGGTTTACGGGGCCGGGGACGGCAGGCCCGTCGTGGGCGGTGTGCGGGGCGCCTGCGGGCCCTGCGGCGGAGGTGCCTCCGCCAGGTGGCGGCCTACCTCGGCCGTCGTGAGACCCAGCCCCCCGAGGGTGATCTCGTCCCAGGCCTGGAGGGTGCGCGTGTCGCGGTCGAGGTAGAGGACGGAGGCGCGGACCTTCTCCGGCTCCTCGCGTTCGACCGCCCGCAGCCCCCCGCCGCCCGTGGAGCCCTCGATCTTGAGGCGGGTGCCGAGCGGGAGGATCTCGGTGTCCCGGCGGTGGACGTGGCCCGCCAGGACCAGCGGTACCTCGCCGTCCGCCTCGCGGGCGGCCACGGGGTTGTGGGCGACCGCGATGTCGGCGGGCGTTCCGGCCGCGCTCTGGTCGCGCAGTGCCGAGGCCAGCCGGATCCCGGCCATGCGTTCGGCGGGGTCGCCCGCGGGCACCGTCGACCGGTCCGGCGTGAACTGCGGGTCGCCGATGCCCGCCACCCTCAGGCCGCCCACGGTCACCGCCCGGCCCTCGTCGAGGACGTGGACGTTCTTCAGGCGCTGGAGATAGCGCTGTGTCACGAGCGAGTCGTGGTTGCCGCGGACCCAGACGTAGGGCGCGCCGAGGTCGGTGATCGGGTCGAGGAAGCGGTTCTCCGCCGCGGTGCCGTGGTCCATGGTGTCGCCCGTGTCGATGATCACGTCGATGCCGTACTGCTCCACGAGCGAGCCGATGATGTGCCACGAGGCCGGGTTGAGGTGGATGTCGGAGACGTGCAGCACACGCATGGTGCCCGGGTCCGGCTGGTAGACCGGCAGCGTGGAGGTCGCCTCGTACAGCTTGGTGACGTTGGTGACGAGCCGGGCCAACTCCTGCTGGTAGACGTCGAATTCGGTGACGATCGAACGCGCGTTGCCGACGACCGAGGGAGCGCTGCTCAGGAGCCCGGAGAACCTGGGCTCCAGCACCGACTTCGGGTTCCAGGTGCCCCATGCGCTCACCCCGGAGGCGGCCAGCAGGGCGAGGGCGAGGCCGCCGGCCGCGAGGGCCCGGCGCGGGCGGCGGTAGACGGCGAGGCCGAGGGCGGTGGCTCCGAAGACCACGGCGGCACAGGATCGCAGGGCGAGGCCGCGGGTGCCCTCGGTGACGTCCCGGCCGATCTCCTCCTGGAGCCCGGCGATGCGCTCGGGGTGCTGTACGAGCGCCTGCGAGCGGACGGGGTCGAGCCGGTCGATGTTCACGTCGAGGCGGATCGGCGCGATGTGCGAGTCGAGTTCGAGGGCCCCGAGCGGCGAGACGTTGATCTTCGTGCCGCCTGAGACGGACGGCCGGAGCGCCATGCTCGTGTCCACGGGGCCCACCGGGGTGCGGACGGCCCCCACGATCAGCAGCCCCAGCCATGCCCCGAGCAGGGCGACGGCCATGAGCCCGAACGCCCGGCCGTACGGATGCGGGCTGTGGACCAGCGTGCTGACCGGGCTCGAGCGGTGGGACGGGCGGTGGCGCCTGAGGCGGACGAGGCCGGCTTGCAGGAGTTCGTGGGCGCGGGCCATTGGGCGCGTATGCCCGCGCCCGCGCCGGACTATGCCCCCGGCGGGGGGCGCTTGGGCCTGCCGGGCCGTACTGCCGGGCGCCCGCCGGGAACCGGCGCACCACGGTCCCCGGTGAGCCGTCAGCCCCAGCCCAGCTCGTGGAGCCGCTCGTCGTCGATGCCGAAATGGTGTGCGATCTCGTGGACCACCGTCACGGCGACCTCGTGCACCACGTCGCCGGGGGTCTCGCAGTAGCGGAGCGTCGGGCCCATGTAGATGGAGATGCGGTCGGGGAGTACACCGGCGTACCACTCCCCGCGCTCCGTGAGCGGCGTCCCCTCGTACAACCCCAGCAGTTCGGGGTCGGACGGGTCGGGCTCGTCCTCGACGAACACGGCCACGTTGTCCATGACCCGGGTCAGCTCCGGGGGGATCGTGTCCAGCGCCTGGCTCACCAGCTCTTCGAATGCTTCCCGCGACATCTCCAGCACACGTCCATTGTCGGGGAAGACGGCCGGTATGGGTGCTACTCCGTCCCGTGGGGGCGCGACGGTCGCCGGGGCGCCGTGGGCGGGCGGGCGCCGGGCCGGGCCGGTGGCGGCGCCCGCCGTGCGTCCGGGCGGCCGTGCACCGGGCGTGTCCCCCGCGGGGCTCGGGGAGTTGGGCAGGGAAACCGCGTCCTGTGCCCCGGAGGTGCCACCCGTGCGCCAGTTGTCCGCCCCCGGCCGTTGTGCCGTCTGGATCGCCACCGCCCTGGCGGTCGCGGCCTCAGCCGGCTGTGTGAGCGTGAGCGACGACGCCGACGGGCCGGAGCCGGCGAAGTCGCCGCAGCGGCGCGGCGCCACCGCCGAACCGGACGGCGGTGGCGCCGCGCCGGGCGGCTCCGGAGGCCGGGGCCGTACCGGCATGGGCGGTACGGAGCCCTCCGGCGGTGCCGGCACGGGCAGCGGCGCCGCGGAGGCGTCGGTGGGCCCGGCGGTGTCCGCGGTGCCGTCGGCTTCGCCCCCCGCGGCGGCGGGCGGTCAGAAGCCGCCGCCCACCAAGCGGCCGACCGAGCCGCAGGGCGAGCCGACGCCGCCCGCCGGGCCCACGGCCACGGCCACGGCCGAGCCGACACCGCCCGCCGAACCCGCGCCGTCGAGCCCCGATCCCGGTCCCACCGGGGAACCGACCGATCCGCCCACGGAGTCACCGGCCGCGGAGACCCAGATGGGCGCGATGCGGGAGGCCTTCGGCACGCGGGAGGGGGAGCCGAGCGCGGAGCCGGAGGCGTCACCGCAGACAGCGCCCGTCTGACGGCCGCCCTCTGACGGTCCGTCTTCTGCCGGAGCCCGCCGGGCGGCGGCCCTCGGACGGATCCCTTGCCGGCAGAACCCCGTCGGACCGGTCCCTGCCCGGCAGAACCGGTCCGACCGGCTCCCGCTGGACCGGTACTGCGTTCGGCTCGTCTGCGTTCGACCGGTGTGCGTCCGGCCGGTCTGGGTCCGACCGGCTCCCGCTGGACCGGCCCGGCGGCATGGGTGACCCGGCGGCGCGACCTCGTGACCCGCCGAGCGGTCCGGGCAGCGCCCGCGTGGAGCGGTGGAGCGTCCGGCGGCGCCGGCGCGGCGAACGGGGCCGGTGCGGCGAACGGGGCCGGTGCGGCGAACAGGGCCGGTGCGGCGAGCGGGGCCGGTGCGGCGAGCGGGCCGGGGGTGTGACGAGCGACGCACCGAAGCGGTTTGCCTTGGGCGGGGGAGGGTGCGTATGGTGGTAGATCGTTTGATCCCATTTGCCCGGCGCCATCACCGAAGCGCGCCGCGTGTGGCGCGTACTCTCCCTTGCCGTGGCAGACCGCATCGAGGCGGTCGAATTGCGAATCACGGAGTTTGGGCGCGTGCCGAGACTCCGGAAGGTTTCGCATTTCGCATGTCCATTTCCAGTTCTGACCGTGCCGTCCTGCTCGGGAACGACGAGATCGTCGAGATCGTCGAGACCGCGGACGCCGGCAGCACCGAAAGCACCCACGCCGCCGACGAGGCCGCCGCGGCCGTCGAGACGCCCGGAGCGCCGGAGGTGACCTTCGGCGACCTCGGCCTCCCCGAGGGCGTCGTCCGCAAGCTCGCCCAGAACGGTGTCACCGTCCCGTTCCCGATCCAGGCGGCGACCATCCCGGACGCCCTGGCCGGCAAGGACATCCTCGGCCGCGGTCGCACCGGTTCCGGCAAGACCCTCTCCTTCGGCCTTCCGCTGCTCGCCACCCTGGCCGGCGGCCACACCGAGAAGAAGAAGCCGCGCGGCGTCATCCTCACCCCGACCCGTGAGCTGGCGATGCAGGTCGCCGACGCGCTCCAGCCGTACGGCGACGTCCTCGGCCTCAAGATGAAGGTCGTCTGCGGCGGTACGTCCATGGGCAACCAGATCTACGCCCTGGAGCGCGGCGTCGACATCCTGGTCGCCACCCCGGGCCGGCTGCGGGACGTCATCAACCGCGGCGCCTGCTCCCTGGAGTCCGTCCGGATCGCGGTGCTCGACGAGGCCGACCAGATGGCCGACCTGGGCTTCCTCCCCGAGGTCACCGAGCTGCTCGACCAGATCCCCGAGGGCGGCCAGCGGCTGCTGTTCTCCGCGACGCTGGAGAACGAGATCGACAGCCTCGTCAAGCGCTACCTGGTCGACCCGGTGACGCACGAGGTCGACCCGTCGGCCGGTGCCGTCACCACCATGACCCACCACGTCCTCGTGGTGAAGCCCAAGGACAAGGCCCCGGTCACGGCCGCCATCGCCGCCCGCAAGGGCCGCACCATCATCTTCGTCCGCACCCAGCTCGGCGCGGACCGCGTCGCCGAGCAGCTGCGGGACGCCGGAGTGCGCGCCGACGCGCTGCACGGCGGCATGACGCAGGGCGCCCGTACCCGCACGCTCGCCGACTTCAAGGACGGCTATGTGAACGTGCTGGTCGCCACCGACGTCGCCGCCCGCGGTATCCACGTCGACGGCATCGACCTGGTCCTGAACGTGGACCCGGCCGGTGACCACAAGGACTACCTGCACCGCTCGGGCCGTACCGCCCGCGCCGGCCGGTCCGGCACCGTCGTCTCGCTGGCGCTCCCGCACCAGCGCCGCCAGATCTTCCGGCTGATGGAGGACGCGGGCGTCGACGCCTCGCGCCACATCGTCGGCGGTGCGGGCGCGTTCGACCCGGAGGTCGCCGAGATCACCGGCGCCCGCTCGCTGACCGAGGTCCAGGCGGACTCCGCGAGCAACGCCGCCAAGCAGGCCGAGCGCGAGGTCGACCAGCTCACCAAGCAGCTGGAGCGCCTGCAGCGCCGTGCCGCCGAACTGCGCGAGGAGGCCGACCGCCTCGTCGCGCGGGCGGCGCGAGAGCGGGGCGAGGACCCGGAGGCCGCGGTCGCCGAGGCCGCGCAGACGGCGGAGGCCGAGGCGGCCGTCACCGAGGCGGCGGACTTCGGGGCGTCCGTGCCGGAGCCGCGTGCGGCGGGCGTGCGGGAGGACCGCGAGGCGTCCCGCGACGAGCGGCCCTCGTACGAGCGCCGTGAGCGCCGTGACGAGCGGGGCAACTTCGAGCGCCGCGACCGCCGGGACGAGCGTCGTGACGGTGAGCGCGGTGGTTTCCGTCGTGACGACCGTGGCGGCCGTTCGTTCGAGCGCAGGGACAGCGACCGCGGTGGGCGTTCGTTCGAGCGTCGTGACGGTGAGCGTGGCGGTGAGCGTGGTGGTTTCCGCCGGGACGAGCGTCGTGATGGTGAGCGCGGTGGTTTCCGTCGTGACGACCGTGGCGGCCGTTCGTTCGAGCGCAGGGACAGCGACCGCGGTGGGCGTTCGTTCGAGCGTCGTGACGGTGAGCGTGGCGGTGAGCGTGGTGGTTTCCGCCGGGACGAGCGTCGTGATGGTGAGCGCGGTGGTTTCCGTCGTGACGACCGTGGCGGCCGTTCCTTCGAGCGCCGGGAGCACCGGGGCGGCCACGACCGTCCGTTCAACCGCGACCGCCGCGACGACCGCCCCTCCGGAGGCTTCCGCTCCGGTGGCCACGACCGCCCGTACGGTCGCCGCGACGACCACCGCGGTTCGGGCTCCGGCTCCTTCGGCGGCGGCCGCCGCGACGACAAGCCGCGCTGGAAGCGCAACGGCTGACGCCTGAGCCTGACACCCGACGCGCCGAGCAGGGCCCGTGTCCCCCACCAGGGGCACGGGCCCTGCCCCGTTGCCGGGTGCTGGGCAACGGGGCCGGGCGCCGGAGGCCACCGTCCGTGCGGCGGCGCGCCGCTCGGCACCGCGCCCCACGGGTCCTCCGCCGGGAGAAGGCACGCTCGCATCGGGCGTCCCGACTTCGGCGACCGCGCCCGGCACGGACCTGCGTACGCCTCGGAGCCTCCGGCGCACCGTGTCCGGAACACATCTGCGAACCCCCGCGCCTTCCGGCGCACATCCGTTCCCCGTATCGCTCCGACGGGTGCGCGCATGCCCGGCAGGACCGCGCTTTCCGTCTGCGGCGACGGCCGGAGAGGGGTACCCGATCGGATGCCCGCCGCCGTACGGCTATGCTCGGGGATGGCTCGCCGAGGGCCGTTAGCTCAATTGGCAGAGCAGCGGACTTTTAATCCGTTGGTTGTGGGTTCGAGTCCCACACGGCCTACCGCTGGCAGGGAGGGGATACCCTCTCTGACCTGCTACGGAGCGCCCCGATCGGTCTCAGCCGGTCGGGGCGCTCCGTCGTTCCCGGCCTCGTGCGTGAGCGATGCGTGAGCGGACGGTCCGAGACAGAGCCCCATCCAGCGCTACTGCGCGGGGCCGACGGGCACGGAAGGTGCTTCCAGAGTCTCCTCGATGGCCGCTACAGCGTCGGCAAGCCGGCGGTAGACCTGTGCCGAACGCCCCATGCGCTTCAGGCCGTGCTGCAACGGATCGCGCATGTGCTTCTCACAGACGACGAAGTCCGCGTACCCGGCTGCGCAGGACAGGTAGATCATGTCCGTCAGGTCATTGGGTCGCCACGTCGTGCCCTTGTTGAGGTGCCGACTGTGGAGCATCTCCCGGAAGAGGCCGACGGCCGGGGACCCGCCGATGGCGCGCACCAGTCCCTTGAAGCCCCATTGCCGGAACAGCTCTGTCGAAACCCCCGCCGCAGCCGCCTCCTCAGCAAGGTCCTGCTGCAGATCCTTCACGATTTGGATGTCGATGGCCCTCCGCTTCTGCTGCGAGTCCTGATCCAGCTTGTCCAGCCAGTCACTGAACCGTTGGCTCGCCGCCGTCCAGCCGGTGCCCGGCCCCTCCTCGACCCGCTCGGTGTCGAGCATGGTGTCGATGGAAGAGGCGGCAGCGATCAATGCCTTGGTCTGGAATGCCAACTGGCTCGGCAACGTCCGCGGCAGCTCGGAGCCAGTCCACCGGGTGGGCGAATAGAGGGCGTCCGGGTCGAGGGTGAAGACCGGAGCGGAGCGTACGTTGCGGGGTCGGTCTAGTCGGTGGCAGAAGGCATCGTGAAGCTCGTTCCGCCGGACCTGCAAGGGGTCGCGCATCTGCCATCCCCGGCTGTACTGCAAGACCGTGAGCCCAAGGTTGTAGCGCTTGTCCGTGCTGAACCGCTTGCCGGTCTCGTAGTAGTGGCCGGCAGAAGCAGGCAGGACAATCCGGCGTTGCTCAACCCATTCCATGAGCTTTCGGCCAGCAGCCTGGTTCTCCCCGCTGCTCTTCTGCTCGTCGTGGCAGGCGTTGCTCAGCGTGCTCCACTGGTTCTGGTCGAGGTACACGACGAGCCGTCCTGCCAGCTGATCACCGGCCCCTTCCAGCGGCATCTCGAAGAGAATCTGGTCGCCCGTCAGGGTGGTAGCGAGGAGGGCCCCGAAAGCCGGGCTGAAGTCCAGTCTGGCCACGACGCTCGTGTCCTCGAACGGGGAGGGGTCCAGCGGAAGCCGGGCCTCCTTCCCATCCGAGCGGGTGAAGACCGTGCACGACGCCGCGCGGTCCATCGTGATCAGCGTTATGGACAGCCTGCTCTCGTTTTCCACGACAGCAATCTTGCGGTGCTTTTCGGCAGGGTGAAACCTGGTTGTTTCCTCGCCTGAGTTCCGCAGTTGGTAGGCATGCGGATGAGTCGAAAACAGAGATTGAGCTGCGGAAACGTCGGGATGGCGCCCGTGCGGGCGTGTGCCCACGTGGGCACGTTGTGGCTGGTCAGGCCGGGTCTGCGGCGGTGATCCGTGGCGGCGGTTTGATGCCGCAGGCGCGGTAGAGGGCGGCCTGCATCACCAACGGCTCCGTCGCCGGTGTCGCCGTCGTCTGGGCCCGGACCGACGACGGCATCCGCGGCTTCGCCGTCCCCACCGGCACACCCGGTTTCTCGGCCCCCGAGATCCGGCACAAGTGGTCGCTGCGGGCCTCCGTCACCAGCGAACTCGTCCTGGACGACGTGCGGTTGCCGCATGACGCCGTCCTGCCGGGGGTGACGGGACTGAAGGGCCCGCTCGGCTGCCTCTCGCACGCCCGCTACGGAATCGTCTGGGGCGCGATGGGAGCGGCGCCGGACCACGGGCGGCGCCGGACCACGCGCGGCGGCCCCGGGGCCCGGGGCCGCCGCCGACCGCGTACGGAAGCGGCTATGTCAGCCCCAGGGCGAACGCCGTGAAGCCCAGTGCGAGGACTCCGGCCGTCGCGCGCCGGGCCGCGCTCACGCCGTGCCAGGGAGACTCGAAGGCCCGCGCGTACCGGCCGATCACGGCCAGCAGAACGGCGAACACCGGCAGCCACGCCATGCGCGCGGCCACCCAGCCCGGCGTTTCGGGTGCCGTCGTCAGTCCCGGGACCGCACCCGCGTACGAGGCCGGTACCGCCGCGGCCAGCATTGCCGTCTGGTGCCAGCACAGGACCGTCATCGCCGAGAGGTTGACGACCACGACCGGCGCCCACAGCGCGGGCCGGGCCAGCAGCCGGGCAAGGCGCCCGGCAAGAAGGATCGCCGCGCCGCTCTGCGCCGAGGCGAGTGCGAGGACCAGCAGGGACGGAGGGTGGGAGTTGGTGCGGGCCTCGCCGGGAACGCCGACCATCGACGCCGGGTAGTGGAAGACGGCCACCAGCACGGCGAACAGCACGGCACCGCCGGCCGCCAGCAGCACAGCGCCACCCCGGCCGATGCGCTTCTCGCCCCAGGAAACGCCGAGTTGGTAGGCGAACAGCCAGCCGGGAAGGATGTTCAGCACGCTCAGCCAGGACGGCACGGCGTCCGCGTAGGGCCCGTACCGCAGCAGGTCGACGGTCGCGACGCACAGCAGCAGCGGTGCGGCCGCCCAGCCGCCGAGGCGCCGGGCGGCCCGTACGCAGAGCGGCGTGAGGGCGGTGACGGCCGCGTACACGCCCACGAACCACAGCGGCTGCACGACGAGCGTCGCCGCGGTCCGCAGGGTGTCCTCCGGCACCCCCGCCGCCGCCAGTACCGCGATCAGCACCGCCCACACGGCGGTCACGCCCAGCACGGGGCGTCCGAGCCGCGCCACCCGGCCCCTCAGCCATGCGGCGGTACCGGCCGTCCGGCGCCGGTGGGAGAGCGCCGAGGCGCGGCCGCCCACCAGGAAGAAGATCCCCAGCATCTGCAGTACCCAGCTGACGGGTGCCAACGCGCCGAAGGCCGACAGCGGGCTCGCGTTGCGGATCGCACCGTCCGCGTCGAGGGTGAAGCCCCCGAGCAGCCAGTGCCCGATCGGCACGGCGGCCAGGGCGAGCGCGCGCAGCCCGTCGATCGCGCGGTCGCGGTGGGGAGGGGTCGAGGCGTCGATCCTCGCGACGAGAGGGGCGAGCGTGCTCATCGGGCCTCCCCCCGGGCGATCGAGGCGAACGCACGCAGCGACGAGGTGCCGGGCGCGAAGTAGCCGTCGTGGCCGGCGGTGTCGCCGGCCGGTACCCGCCGGGCGCCGAACTCCGGTGCGGTGGGGTCGGTTCCGTGGCCGAGTCCGGCGAACTCGACGTTGGGGACTCTGGAGATCCAGTCGGACGGGGCCTTGGCGGCCCAGACACGTGCCCCGGTGCGCAGGTCGGCGACGGTGTCCGCGCGCATCCCGGGCGAGCCGAGCGCGACGATGTCCGTGGCGCCGGCGCGTTCCGCGGCGAGGCCGCAGACGACGGACCCGTAGCTGTGGCAGAAGAGGGCGGGTCGGGCCGCGCCGGTCGCGGCGACGCCGCGGGTGAACCTGGCCAGTCGTTCGGCCCCGTCCTCGGCCAGGTCTCCGGTGGCCGCGTCGAGGCCCACCCCGACGGGAGTGGTGTAGCCGGCCCAGGCGATCACGGCGACGGTCACGGCGGGGTCGTTCCCGGTGGGGTCGCTCCTCGGGCCGTCCTCGGCCCGGTCGTCCCCGGTGCCGCTCCGCGCGCCGCCACCCGCCCGGCCGCGCCGGGCGGCGCCCCCGTCGCCGGGACCGTTCGCCGCCTCGTACAGCGACCGGGCCGTCTCGCGGGTACGGTCGAAGGTCCCGGCGTCGATGTCCGAGCCCGGGACGACGACGGCGACGCGGCGGGCGCGGGCGAGGTCCCCGAAGACCTCGGCGATCCGGCCGCGGCCGCGCGGGTCGTACACGAGGATCTGCCGGCTCTCCGTACCGGATCCCGGTACTCCCGGTACTCCCGGCACTCCCAGCGCGAGGGCGTTGGCCCGGTAGCGCAGGGCGACCGGGGCTCCGTCCAGATTGCCGACGACGGACGGGTGCCGTGCGGTGAGCCGTTGTCGCTGAGTTTCCGTCAGATCAGCGAAGAACGCCGCTACTTCAGTCGGTGAGGCGCTGCCGGGGTCGGGCAGGGCGCGTCCCGGTGAGCGGTCCGACCGCCACTCCTGCGTTCCCGGCGGCGGTCCGGTGACGGGTCTGCGGGCGGTATCCGAGGCCCATCCCGCCGTTCCGTTGACCACGGCCGCCGCGACCGCCGCGACCGCCGCTGTGACCGCGGCCCTGCTGAACCGTCGCATGATCCCCTCTTCCTCGTCCGTCCTGCCGACGGTGAGGAAGGTAGGGACGGGAAGGGCGGGGGAGCGTCACACCGGGGAGCCAACTCCGTTGTGCTACCCCGGTACTGCGGTATGGCACCGGGGTAGGGGGTGTACCGGCCGCGTACGGCCACCGAGAGGCGGCCCCGGGGATCGGCCCCGGGGATCGGCGCGGGTGATCGGCGCGGGGGCGGGCCGCCCACCGGGCCGCCCACCGGGCGGGCCCCCGCGGTCAACGGCCGCCCGGTGCCACCAGGCCCGACTCGTAGGCGAAGATCACGGCCTGGGCGCGGTCGCGCAGTCCGAGCTTCGACAGCACCCGGCCGATGTGCGTCTTGACCGTCTGCTCGGCGAGCACGAGCCGGCCGGCGATCTCCTGGTTGGACAGCCCGCGGGCGATAAGCTCCAGGACCTCCGTCTCGCGCGGGGTGAGCCCGCCCAGCCGCAGCGAGACGCCGTCCTTGCGGAGCGCGGGGCGCTGGGCCGCGAACTCGGCGATGAGCCGCCGGGTCACGGAAGGTGCCAGCAGCGCCTCGCCGGCGGCCACCACACGGACCGCGGAGATCAGATCGGCCGGTGGGGCGTCCTTGAGCAGGAACCCGGACGCGCCCGCGCGCAGCGCCTCGTACACGTAGTCGTCCACGTCGAAGGTGGTCAGCATGAGCACCTTCGGCACCCGCCGCACCCCCGGCGGCGGCGACAGGATCCGGCGGGCCGCGGCGAGCCCGTCCAGCTCAGGCATCCGCACGTCCATCAGGACCACGTCGGGGAGCGCGGCGCGGGCGACCTCGACGCCCCGGCGGCCGTCCGGGGCCTCGCCGACGACGTCGATGTCCGCCTGTGCGGCCAGCAGAGCGGCGAATCCCGCGCGCACCATGGCCTGGTCGTCGACGATGATCACGCGGATGGTCAACGGGGTTCCTTCCCGGTCGTGGAGGTCGTGGAGGTCGTGGAGGTCGTGGAGGTCGTGGAGGTTGTGGAAGTCGTGGAGGTCGGGACGGTCGTGGAGGTCGTGTCCGTCGGGGCGGACGAGTCGGCCGCGCCGGGCGCCGTGCCCGATGGGCTCGCGGGCGCCAGGGGCAGACGCGCGGCGACCCGGAAGCCGCCGTCCGGCAGCGGCCCGGTGTCCAGGGTGCCGCCGGTCAACCGTACGCGCTCACGCATCCCGACGAGTCCGTGCCCGGTCCCGGAGGTCTCCAGCCGTGAAGGGGGCTGCACGGCGGGGCCGTTGACGACGAGCACCGTGAGGTGGCCGTCGCCCGCGCCGACCGACACCCGGGTCGCCGCGCCGGGCGCGTGCCGTACCACGTTCGCCAGCGCCTCCTGCACGATGCGGTACGCGGAGAGGTCCACGGCCTGCGGCAGGTCGCCCAGGCCCGAAGGGAGCGACAGCTCCGCCGGAACCCCCGCCCGTACCGTCGCCTCCACCAGCTGCCGCAGCCGGCCGAGGCCGGGCTGCGGGGCGCGCTCACCCGCGGAGCCCTCGCTGCGCAGCACCGCGAGCAGCCGCCGCATCTCGGTCAGGGACTCCCGGGCCCCGGCCGCGATCGTGGCGAACTCCTCCCGGGCGGCGTGGGGCAGCCCCTCGATCCGGTACGGCGCCGAGTCGGCCTGCACGGTGATCACCGACATGTGGTGGGCGACCACGTCGTGCAGTTCGCGGGCGATGCGGGCGCGCTCCTCCAGCAAGGTGCGCCGGGCCCGTTCGGCCTCACTGATGGTCTCCTGCTCGGCTAGCCTGCGCTGGACCTCGCCGCGGGTGCGCAGGGTGTCGGCGACCAGCAGGACGACGCCGCTCAGTACGAACAGCAGCGCATGGACGCCGCCGCCGGGACGCGGTGCGACCGGCTCGAGGAGGAAGCCCGCCGCGCCCGTCACCAGCCAGACGGCCACCAGGGTGCGCCGCCGTTCGCGCAGCCCCAGGCACAGCATCAGCAGCAGGTAGCCGACGACGGCCATCGGTGTCCACGGCCAGCTCCTGCCCTCCGTGCCGTCCGCGCCCAGCAGGGCGAGCGCGCCGAGCACATCGGCGGCGAAGACGATCCACCATGCTTGCAGCGGCCGGGTCACGGCCCGCAGCAGCGGGGCGGTCTGGGCCGTGGCCAGGGCCCCGGCGAGAGCCCCGCTCAGACGGTAGTCCTGAACCAGGACGGTGATCGTGACGGGCAGCAGGGCGGCCACCGCGGCCAGCCCCAGCAGGTGCGGCAGCCACCGCAGGACGCGCGGGGACGTCCTCGGCAACGGCGGACCGGACGACGGGGCGGGCGAGGTCAGCGCGGTACCGAGCGCACGCAGCCCCTCCCGCGCGGCGGAACGGGCGTGACGTAGGGGAGCCGAGCGGGCGGCGGAACGGGCGGCGGAACGGGCGGCGGTCGGCAGCGGGCACCGCGGCCGGGGCGCTCTTGCCGGGTCCGGCGGCGGACCGCCGTTCCCGGCGGCGGGGGGCGTGGTGGTCATGACCGCTTCAGCGTAGGCGTCCCGACGGGGCCGCCGCGTCATACCCGGGGCCGGGCGGGATGACGTACCCCGCGCACGGGGGCCGGTACCCCTCGGGTTCCGGCCCGAGTCCGGGTGGCCCCGTGCCTCGTGCCCTGTGTCCTGTGTCTCGTGCCGGGTCCAGTGCCGTGCCCTGTGCCTCGTGTCCTGTGCCTCGTGCCGGGTCCAGTGCCGTGCCCCGTGCCCGCGGCCGGTTGCCGGCCGGCCTCCCCTACAGCTCCGCGAGGAGTTCGGCCTTCTTGCAGCGGAACTCCTCGTCCGTGACCAGGCCGGCGCTGTGCAGTTCGCCGAGGTGGCGTATCCGCTCCGCGACGCCCGCCGGGTCGCGCGCAGGCACCGCGGCGGCCGGCACCGCGGGCGCGGCCTCGCGCACCGCCTCCAGCACGGCCGCGGCGAACGGCAGCGACTCGTGCACCGGCCCGTAGCCGAGGCCGAAGACGACCGCCGCCGGGTCCTGGTCCGCCCGCGCCGGCCGCTCCCCGCCGCCGCCGGGGGCGCCGCCCCGGAACAGCAGGCGCAGATGGCCGTCGGGCGCCTCGGGGGAGCGCCACTCGACCCCTGCCAGCTCCGAGACGGTGCAACTCTGGTCGCCGGCCTTCCACTTCGCTGACGTGGCACCGGTCCACGACCAGCGGAAGGACACCTTCTCCCCGTCGAACGAGGCCTTGCCGTCGTATGCCTTGAACTGCAGCGGCGCGCCGACGGACGGGACCAGACGGCGGGCCGCGGGTCCGGCGCCCGGACCCGGCAGCACGGCGCGCAGCTCGCCGGCGTGGTACTCGGCGAGTGTCGCGCGCTCCGCGGGCAGCACCAGCCGGTACGGGTCCGCGGCTTCCTTCAGCTGCCCCGCCGCCGCGTCCATCAGCGGATCGGCGCCCGGCCTCGGCACCGCGTGCAGCACCACGGTGCCGCGTTTGCCCGGGGAGACCGTCACCGACTCGAGCGCTTCGAGGGGAATGCGCCGTTCGCCCAGCACCTGGAACAGCTTCGGCGTGCCGCGGTTCCCCCGAGTGAAGCGGATGAGCACGGAGTCCGGCGCGAACTCCCAGGCGGCATGTATTCCGGCCAGCACATCACCCATGCGGCTCATCGTATGCGGCGTGCGCCCGCGCGTCGCCCCCGTGAACAAGACGGTCATATGCACCTCGCCACAGTGCTCTACGCGCGTCGGGCCCCCTTCGCACCGTAAATTCCACTGCGGCACGCGGAGTTGCCGTCCCCGCAGCTGACCGTCCGGTACGAACCGACGCCTATCTCGGCGAAGTTGCTGAGGCTCTCCGTGCCCGGCTCGAAGTACCCGGTGTGGCCGACCGCTCCCGCCGCCGACAGCACCCGCGCCCCGAAGCCCGGGGTCATCGGATCGGGGCCGTGGCCGAGCCCGCCGACCTTCAGATACGGGACGTCCTTGATCCAGTCGTCGGCGTCGCGCATCGCCCACACCCGAGCGTCCGTGCCGAGCCCGGCGGCGCTCTCCGCACGCATTCCGGGGCTGCCGGCGACCGCCATGTCGCGGACCCGCCGGGGAAGTTCAGGCGCGGCGACGCCGCAGACCACCGAGCCGTAGCTGTGGCAGAACAGCGACACCTCGGCCCGGCCGGGCAGCGCCGCCGCCAGGGCGACCAGGCGGTCCGCGCCGCCGGCGGCGAGCCGGCCGGTGGACGCGTCGAGCCCGACGCCCGAGGGCGAGGTGTAGTCGGCCCAGGCGATGACGGCCGTACGCACGGAAGGCGCGGCGGCGCGCTCCGCGGTGTACAGCGACTGCGCCATGCCCACCGGGGCGGAGTACCTGCGGCTGCTCCGCTCGAAGGTCAGGACGTCGGTGTCGACGCCGGGGACGATCACGGACACCCGCTGGGCCCGGTCCAGGTCGCCGAAGACCTCGGCGACCCGGCCCTTCCCGGTCGGGTCGAAGGCGAGGATCTGGCGGCCGGCCCGGAGCAGCGACTCGTACCGGTGCACGCGCCGGCTCGCGTCGTCGCGGCCCGCGGCGGAGAGCCTTCCGTCACGGGCCCGCCACTGCTCCACCCGCCGCTCCTCGGCCAGCGCCGTCCGGTTGGCTTGGTAGCGCAGCGTCACGGGCACGCCGTTGAGATTGCCCACGACGAGCGGATGCCGGTCCGCCAGGGAGGCCGCCTGCCCGGCTCCGATGGAGGAGAAGAACCGGGCCACGGCACCGGGGGGCGACGTCGGGTCCGGCAGCGCGCGATGCCCGAGGCGGTCCTGTCCCCACGCGGCCAGCGCGGCCGTCCGGGCTTCGACGGGACCGCCCTGCTGCCGCACGGCGGTCCAGCCGGTGGTCGCGAGCAGCACGAACACCACGGCGAGAGCGAGGAGGGTGCGCCGGACGTTCGGTGTGGGGGAGGGGTGCGAAGCAGTCACTGAGGGGACAGCCTAGGCCGAGCCGGGGGGCGCCCGGGGCGACCGTGAGAGAGGTCACGGCGACCGTGAGGGAGATCACGCGTCCGGAGGCACACGTACGGCCCGTACGGCTACTCCCCGTGCGCACCGCCTTCACTTTCCGGTGGGGTGGCGGGCCCACCCGTCCGGCCGTACACAACAGGAAGAACGGTCCGGCCCCGCGTTGGATCGCCTACGGAAGGACTCCCTCCCCGCAGAACGGACACCCTCATGAAGACCTCGCTCGCGCTGCCGCTGTGCGCACTGGCCCTCGTCCCCGCCGTACTCACCGCGCCTGCGGCCCACGCGGACACCGGCCACGACAAGGACCGGGTGACGAAGTTCGCGCTCACCACCACCAACTCCCAGGGGGTCTTCCCCCACGTCACCGCCGACCTGCTCGACCGGAAGGGGGAGGACGCCGGCTTCGTCACGACCAACTGCGCCCAGGCCGTATCCACGCCCACGACCACCACCTGCTACGGGTCCTATGTCCTCGAGGACGGTGAGATCACCTGGCAGAGCGCCACACGCGACCCGGAGCCGCCCTATCTCATCGCCATCACCGGGGGAACCGGCAGGTACTGCGAGGCCCGCGGTCAGATCCGCGTGGTCAGGATCGAGTCGGACCCCGAGGGAGGCCTCTACGAGCTGGAAGTGATCACCGGCCGGAAGTGCGCCACCTCCTGACCCGGCCCGCCTTCGCCCGCCGACAGCGGTACCGGCGGGCGAAGCACGGCCGGCCCCGGCGCCGGTACCGGAGCGGGTGCCGGTACGGTGTCGGCCCGCGACGGTCCGGCGGCCGTGCGCCGCGGCAGGGGCCGGCCGACACACGGCGCGGGCCGGCCCCTGCCGCACGTGCCCGGTGCACCGGGCGGCCCCACCGGGCTGTCGCCTGTCAGGGTGAACCGGTCCGGCGGGTCTTCCGGGGCACCCGTGCCATCGGCCAGGGTGCGGGCAGGTGGTCCGCGACGGAGACACGGGACCGGCCCGGTGTGCACGGACCGGCCCCGGAGACCGCACGGGCGCCTGCCGGCACACCGACACGGGGGTTGATCCTCATGCGTACGACCGTACTCACCAGCGCCGTACTGGCCACGCTGTGCCTGCCGGTAGCGGCTCCCGCCGCTGCCCGGGCCTCCCTCGCCCCCGCAGCCCCTGCGGCCTCCCTCGCCCCTGCGGCCTCTGCGGCCTCCCCGGCCTCCTCGCCTTTCCGGGCGTCCTCAGCATCCTCGGTGCCCTCGGCGTTCTCGGTGCCCTCGGCGTTCTCGGTGCCCTCGGCCGCCGGGGCCCGGTCCGCGCCACCGCAGCCACGGCTCGGCCGTTGCGGCCCCGGCGAACTCTGCCTCTGGGCGAAGCCGGGCTTCACCGGTACGCGACACGTCCACGAGCTGTCCGCCGTCGACATCGAGTCCTGCGTCCCGCTCCCGGCCGCCGCCGGTGCCCAGGCCCTCGCCAACCGCACCGGGCGCCCCGTCACCGCCTACCAGTCGGCCGAGTGCGCGGAGACCGGTGAGTTCGAGACGTACCCGGGCGACGGGACCTGGGTGCCGCAGACCCCCTACCGGGTGCGGGCGTTCAGGGTGTGGGAGAACTAGGCGGCGGCACGGCGGGCTGCTCCGGCGCGGCCACCGGTGCCGCCGACAGCCGTGCGACCTCCGCGCGCAGTTCCCTGACCTCCTGGGTCAGGGCCTCCAGCAGGGCCGTCTGGCGGCGCTCCTCGGCGTCGTCGCGTTCGAATCGGGAGATGAACCAGGCCGCGATGTTGGCGGTCACGACACCCAGCAGTGCGATACCCGAGAGCATCAGCCCGACCGCGAGCACCCGCCCCAGGCCGGTCGTCGGCGCATGGTCGCCGTAGCCGACGGTCGTCATCGTGGTGAACGACCACCACACGGCGTCACCCAGGGTGCGGATGTTCCCGTCGGGGGCGTTCCGCTCGACGGCCAGCACCGCGAGCGAGCCGAACATCATCAGCCCCGCCACCGCGCCCGCCACATAGGTGGTGAGGGTGACCTGCGGCGCCATCCGGGCCCGCCGTCCGGCCAGGAGGAGGGTGGACACCACCCGCAGCAGCCGCAGCGGCTGCACCAGCGGCAGGAGCACCGCGAGCAGGTCCAGCGGATGCCTGCGTACGAAGAGCCACTTGTGCGGGGCCAGCCGCAGACGTACCAGGTAGTCCCCGGCGAAGGCGGTCCACACGGCCCACTCCACGAGCTGGGAGCCTCGGTGCACCCACGCGGGGGCGGCCGGCAGCAGGATCGGCACCGCGTACGCGAGCCCGAACACCACGGCGAGGACCAGCAGCGGACCCTGGGTGCGGGCCTCCCAGCGCATCAGTGCCGTTCGTTCTTTCATGTCCGGGATGGTAGGCGGGTGCGGAGCGGGCCCTCGCTCCGCACCCGCCCGGGGACGTGCGCCCCCGTGGCGCTACGCGTCGCCGCCCGCGGGGCCCGGGTCGGCCGCCGCCACGTCCAGCAGCTGGTAGCGGTCCAGGGCCTGCTTCAGCACCGAGCGGTCGACCCTGCCCTCGTGGGCGAGTTCGGTGAGGACCGCCAGCACGATCGACTGCGCGTCGATGTGGAAGTAGCGGCGGGCCGCGCCCCGGGTGTCCGCGAAGCCGAAGCCGTCCGCACCCAGCGAGGTGTAGCGGCCGGGCACCCAGCGGGCGATCTGGTCCGGGACGCTGCGCATCCAGTCGGACACCGCCACGAAGGGTCCCTCGGCGCCGCCGAGCTTCCGCGTCACATACGGGACGCGCTGCTCCTCCTCGGGGTGGAGCAGGTTGTACTCCTCGGCCGCCACGGCCTCGCGCCGCAGCTCGTTCCAGGAGGTCGCCGACCAGACGCCGGCCTTCACGTCCCACTCCTCGGCGAGGATCCGCTGGGCCTGAAGGGCCCAGGGGACGGCGACGCCGGACGCCATGATCTGCGCCGGGATCCGGCCCGCCTGGCCTTCCCGGAAGCGGTGGATGCCCTTGAGGATGCCGTCCACGTCGACGTCCTCGGGCTCGGCCGGGTGCTGGATCGGCTCGTTGTAGACGGTCAGGTAGTAGAAGACGTCCTCGCCGTGCGGGTGCTCGGCGTCGCCGCCGTACATCCGGCGCAGGCCGTCCCGGACGATGTGCGCGATCTCGAAGCCGAACGCCGGGTCGTACGCGACGCAGGCCGGGTTGGTGGAGGCCAGCAGCTGGGAGTGGCCGTCCGCGTGCTGCAGGCCCTCGCCGGTCAGGGTCGTGCGCCCGGCGGTCGCGCCGAGGACGAATCCGCGCGAGAGCTGGTCGGCCATCTGCCAGAACTGGTCGCCGGTCCGCTGGAAACCGAACATCGAGTAGAAGACGTAGACCGGGATCAGCGGCTCGCCGTGGGTGGCGTAGGCCGAGCCGGCCGCGATCAGCGAGGCGGTGCAGCCCGCCTCCGAGATGCCGTCGTGCAGCATCTGCCCGGTCGGCGACTCCTTGTACGCCAGCAGCAGCTCGCGGTCCACTGCCTCGTACTGCTGGCCGAGCGGGTTGTAGATCTTGGCGCTCGGGAAGAACGAGTCCATGCCGAACGTGCGGTACTCGTCCGGAGCGATCAGCACGAACCGCCTGCCGATCTCCTTGTCCCGCATGAGGTCCTTCAGCAGCCTGACGAACGCCATGGTGGTGGCGATCGACTGCTGCCCCGAGCCCTTCTTCACGGCCGCGTACGCCTTGTCGCCGGGCAGGGCCAGTGGCTGCGACCGCACCACCCGGGTCGGCACGTACCCGCCCAGGCCCCTGCGGCGGTCGTGCATGTACTGGATCTCCTCCGAGTCGCGGCCCGGGTGGTAGTACGGCGGCAGGCCGGACTCCAGCTCGCGGTCGCCGATCGGGAGGTGCAGCCGGTCGCGGAAGCCCTTGAGGTCGTCGACCGTCAGCTTCTTCATCTGGTGGGTCGCGTTGCGGCCCTCGAAGTTCGGTCCCAGCGTCCAGCCCTTGACCGTCTGGGCGAGGATCACCGTCGGCTGGCCCTTGTGGGCGCGGGCCGCGGAGTACGCCGCGAAGATCTTCCGGTGGTCGTGGCCGCCGCGGCCCAGCATCAGGACCTGGTGGTCGGTCATGTTCTCGACCATGGCGCGCAGCCGCTGGTCGTCGCCGAAGAAGTGCCGGCGGATGTAGTCGCCCGTCTCCGTGGCGTACGTCTGGAACTGGCCGTCCGGTGTCGTGTTCAGCTTGTTGACCAGCACTCCGTCGCGGTCCCGCGCGAGCAGCGGGTCCCAGGTGCGGTCCCAGATCAGCTTGATCACGTTCCAGCCGGCGCCGCGGAAGATCGACTCCAGCTCCTGGATGATCTTGCCGTTGCCGCGTACCGGGCCGTCGAGCCGCTGCAGGTTGCAGTTCACCACGAAGGTCAGGTTGTCCAGGCCCTCGCGGGCGGCGATCGAGAGCTGGCCGAGCGACTCGGGCTCGTCCATCTCGCCGTCGCCGAGGAAGGCCCACACGTGCGAGCGGGAGGTGTCGGCGATACCGCGCGCCTCCATGTAGCGGTTCATCCGCGCCTGGTAGATCGCCCCGATCGGGCCGAGGCCCATCGAGACGGTCGGGAACTCCCAGAAGTCCGGCATCAGCCGGGGGTGCGGGTACGACGACAGACCGTCGGGGAACTTCGACTTCTCCTGGCGGAAGCCGTCGAGCTGGGTCTCGTTCAGCCGGTCCAGCAGGAACGCGCGGGCGTAGACGCCGGGCGAGGCATGGCCCTGGAAGAAGATCTGGTCGCCGCCGTCGCCCTCGTCCTTGCCGCGGAAGAAGTGGTTGAAGCCCACGTCGTAGAGGGAGGCGGAGGAGGCGAAGGTGGCGATGTGGCCGCCGACGCCGATCCCGGGGCGCTGGGCGCGGGACACCATCACCGCGGCGTTCCAGCGGGTGGCGTTGAGGATCTTCCGCTCGATCTCCTCGTTGCCCGGGAAGAACGGCTCGTCCTTGGTCGCGATGGTGTTCACGTAGTCCGTGCTGCGCATCTCGGGCACGGCCACGCGCTTCTCGCGGGCCCGCTCGATCAGCCGCAGCATGAGGTAGCGGGCCCGCTCACGGCCGCGCTCGTCGACGGCGGCGTCGAGCGAGTCGAGCCACTCCCGGGTCTCCTCCGGATCGAAGTCCGGGACCTGGCTCGGAAGGCCGCCAATGATGATCGGGTTGCGATCTGATCCGGAAGCCACGCTGTTCCTTCGCTGGTCGGTTGGTATGTCGTCACGCGCTCCCCATCGTGTACCCCGAGGGAGCAAAACGTCATCTCTACCGAACGGTAACCAACCGGCCCCGATTGGCGAACCGGCGGCACGGAAGCGTACAAAGGGTGCGAAGGGGTGAGTGCGACTCACCGGGGCGCACGGAGGCCCGCCCCGGAGTTGGGGCGACACGGCCGCAAACGTCACCGTTTCGGCGGTCTCGGCGGCCGGGTACTTGCGCGATCCGTCCCGCCCGTGTGGACTACGGCCAACGCCTCGCGTACGCGCGCGGCTGAAGCAGTTTCCGAAACAAGATCAGGAGGCAAGCCGTGAGCGCGACCGCGGACCACGCGGAGGAGCGGACCAACCCGGCGGCGAGGCTGGGGTTCGAGCCCGGACAGGTGGTCCAGGAGATCGGCTACGACGATGACGTCGAGCAAGAGCTCCGTGAGGGTATCGAAGCCGTCATCGGCCAGGAACTCGTCGACGAGGACTACGACGACGTCGCGGACGTCGTCCTGCTGTGGTTCCGCGACGACGACGGCGACCTCACGGACGCGCTCGTGGACGCCATCGGCCTCGTCGACGACGGCGGACTGGTCTGGCTCATGACGCCGAAGACCGGCCGTGACGGCTACGTCGAGCCCAGTGACATCAACGAGGCCTCCCAGACGGCGGGGCTCTCGCAGACCAGGAGCATCAACGCGGGCAAGGACTGGACCGGCAGCAGGCTGGCCACGCCCAAGGCCAAGCGCTGATCCGCAGCCGACCAGGGCCCCCGCCGGCGCACCGCCGGCGGGGGCCCTGTGCGGTCCGGTGCGCGGATCATGTGCGTGGGCCCCGTGCGCCGGTCCGGTGCGCGGGCGCCGGTGCGGTGGTCCGAAGCGTCCGCGACATGGCCGCCGAGGCCGGTCCGGTGCGCGGGCGCCGGTGCGCGGGCCCTGTGCGCGGCGCCGGTGCGTAGGCTGGGCGGCATCAGCGGCGCCGGAGCCGCGGCGGCCCCCCGGGCTTCGACGCCGCCCCGGCGCCGAAACGGCCGACGAAGGGAAGCACCAGTCATGGCGATCGAGGTGGGCACCCAGGCCCCGGACTTCCAGCTGAGGGACAACCACGGGCGGACCGTGTCCCTCGCCGGGTTCCGCGGGGAGAAGAACGTGGTGCTGCTCTTCTACCCCTTCGCCTTCACCGGAGTGTGCACGGGCGAGCTCTGCGCGCTCCGCGACGAACTCCCGAAGTTCGTCAACGGCGACACCCAGCTGCTCGCCGTCTCCAACGACTCCGTCCCCACCCTGCGCGTCTTCGCCGAGCAGGAGCGCCTCGAGTACCCGCTGCTGTCGGACTTCTGGCCGCACGGCGAGACCTCGCGGGCGTACGGCGTGTTCGACGAGGAGAAGGGCTGCGCGGTGCGCGGCACCTTCATCATCGACAAGGAGGGCGTGGTGCGCTGGACCGTCGTCAACGGCCTCCCCGACGCCCGCGACCTGAACGACTACGTCAAGGCACTGGACACGCTGTGACGGAGCCCGACACCCTGTGACCCCCGGCGCGACCGTCTGTCTCGCCCGGGAACCCGTCACTAGGATCCAGTCGTTGATCCGAATGCCAACGCACGACGGGGGCGCTGCCCCTGCAACCACATGGGAGGACTCGTGGGAGTCAGCCTCAGCAAGGGCGGCAACGTCTCGCTGACCAAGGCCGCCCCCAACCTGACCGCGGTCACCGTCGGTCTGGGCTGGGACGTCCGCACCACCACCGGCACCGACTTCGACCTCGACGCCAGCGCCCTGCTGACGAACGCCGAGGGCAGGGTCGGGGCCGACGGCAACTTCGTGTTCTTCAACAACCTGAAGAGCCCCGACGGCTCGGTGGAACACACCGGCGACAACCTCACCGGCGAGGGCGAGGGCGACGACGAGCAGATCAAGGTCAACCTGGCCGGGGTCCCCGCCGACGTCCAGAAGATCGTCTTCCCGGTGTCGATCTACGACGCCGAGACCCGCCAGCAGTCCTTCGGCCAGGTCCGCAACGCGTTCATCCGCGTGGTGAACCAGGCCAACGGCGAGGAACTCGCCCGGTACGACCTGAGCGAGGACGCCTCGACCGAGACCGCCATGGTCTTCGGCGAGCTGTACCGCAACGGCGCGGAGTGGAAGTTCCGTGCCATCGGCCAGGGCTACGCCTCAGGCCTGCGCGGCATCGCGCAGGACTTCGGCGTCAACGTCTGAGCCCGACCGCACCCGAAGCGTCCGGCGCCGCACACACCGTGCGGCGCCGGACGCGCCTGCAGTTCCGTACGTTCAGGGGAGGACACCGACATGGGCGTCACGCTCGCCAAGGGAGGCAACGTCTCCCTCTCCAAAGCCGCACCCAACCTCACCCAGGTCCTCGTCGGGCTCGGCTGGGACGCGCGCTCCACCACCGGAGCACCCTTCGATCTCGACGCCAGCGCGCTGCTCTGCCAGTCGGGGCGGGTGCTGGGGGACGAGTTCTTCGTCTTCTACAACAACCTGACGAGCCCGGAGGGCTCGGTCTCGCACACCGGCGACAACCTCACGGGCGAGGGGGACGGGGACGACGAGTCCCTGATCGTGGACCTCACCAAGGTCCCGCCGCACTGCGACAAGATCACCTTCCCGGTCTCGATCCATGACGCGGACAACCGAGGTCAGACGTTCGGCCAGGTCAGCAATGCCTTCATCCGGGTCGTGAACCAGGCCGACGGGCAGGAACTCGCCCGGTACGACCTGAGCGAGGACGCCTCGACCGAGACGGCGATGATCTTCGGTGAGCTGTACCGGTACGGGAGCGAATGGAAGTTCCGCGCGGTGGGCCAGGGGTACGCGTCGGGGCTCCGCGGCATCGCTCTAGACTTCGGGGTCAACGTCTCCTGAAGCACGGGTAGGGCACGGGTAGGGCACTGGTCGGGCACTGGTCGGGCAGTGCCAGAGCACTGTTCACGCACCGTACCGGCCTGTGCACCGGAGTCCGGACCCCGGGTCGGGGCCGGGGGTCGGGGCCCTGGGCCGGATCCCGGGGCGGCGCCGGTCCCCGGGTCGGGGCCGCCCCGGGACCCTGCCGGAGCCCGGCACCGGCCTCCGGGGGACAATGCAGCGCGACGCCGCGTGCGGCGCGGGGGGAATCCCGCTCTCTGCGGGGGAGGTCCGTACACAACGATTGGGTAGCCAGTGGTACTGAAAACCTTCGGCTGGTCGTTCGCAGTCACTGCGCTCGGCCTGGTCGCTGCGGTGTTCTACGGGGGATGGACGGCCTTCGGGCTCGTCGCGATCCTGACGATCCTGGAGGTCTCGCTCTCCTTCGACAACGCCGTGGTCAACGCCGGCGTGCTGAAGAAGATGAGCGAGTTCTGGCAGAAGATCTTCCTCACCATCGGCATCCTGATCGCCGTCTTCGGCATGCGGCTGGTGTTCCCCGTCGTGATCGTCTCGGTCACCGCGCAACTCGGCCCCATCGAGGCGGTCGACCTCGCCCTGAACGACCACGCCCGCTACGAGGAACTCGTCACCGACGCCCACCCCGCCATCGCGGCGTTCGGCGGCATGTTCCTGCTCATGATCTTCCTCGACTTCATCTTCGAGGACCGGGACATCCGGTGGCTCGCCTGGCTGGAGCGGCCCCTGGCCAAGCTGGGCAAGATCGACATGCTGGCCGCCTGCGTCGCGCTGATCGTCCTGCTGATCACCGCGACCACCTTCGCGGTCAACGCCCACCAGTACGGCGGCGTACACGTCGACAAGTCGTCCACGGTGCTGCTCGCGGGTGTCGCCGGCGTCGTCACGTACATGGTCGTGGGCGGTCTCTCCGGATTCTTCGAGGAGAAGCTCGAAGAGGACGAGGAACGCGAACACGCGGCCGAGGAGGAGGCCCGCAGGACCGGGAAGCCGCTCTCGGCCACCAAGCTCGTCGGCAAGGCCGCGTTCTTCATGTTCATGTACCTCGAGGTGCTGGACGCGTCCTTCTCCTTCGACGGTGTCATCGGCGCCTTCGCGGTCAGCAACGATCCCGTGGTCATCGCGCTCGGCCTCGGTATCGGCGCGATGTACGTGCGGTCCCTCACGGTCTACCTCGTCCGCCAGGGCACCCTCGACGACTACGTCTACCTGGAGCACGGCGCCCACTACGCGATCGGCGCACTGGCCGTGATCCTGCTGGTCACCATTCAGTACGAGGTCCCCGAGGTCGTCACCGGCCTCATCGGCGTGACCCTGATCGCCTGGTCCTTCTGGTCCTCCGTGCGGCGCAACCAGCGCCTGAGGGCACACGAGGAGAAGGAAGAAGTGGCACTCGCGGCAAACGAAGTGTGACACCGCCGGGTTTGCGGAACGCTCTCTGCGGGGCGGCCGGGAGGCACAGGGTCTCCGGGCCGCCCCGCGCGCTGCCGGGGCACGGGGCCGCGCGGTGCGTCAGGACCGGCTCCGGGAGGGAGTCGGCGGCAGTCAGGGGTGGGGACATGGCTTTCTGGGACGGTTTGCGACGCGGCCGGGCAGCGCAGTTCGACTCGGGCAGCGCCGCGTCGAACTCCATCGAGCTGACCAGGCGCCGCCCCCAGGTCTCCCTCTCCAAGCAGAGCGCCGCCACGGGCAACCTCCGGGTCAACCTCTCCTGGCGGATGCGGACCTCCGACATCGAGGGGCGGTCGCGCCAGAGCGGCCGCCTGCTGCGCAATCCGTCGAAGCTCTTCCGCCCCGAGGTGGTCCAGGCGCACACCCAGGGCGTCGTCAACGTGGACCTCGACCTCGGCTGCCTCTACGAGATGGCCGACGGCAGCAAGGGCGTGGTGCAGCCGCTGGGCGGCTTCTTCGGCAGCCTGAACGAGGTGCCGTACGTCCGCCTCAGCGGGGACGACCGCTTCGGCGCGCCGTCCGGCGAGACGCTGTTCGTCAACCTGGACCACCGGGACGAGATCAGGCGGCTGCTGTTCTTCGTCTACATCTACGACCGGACGCCCGCGTTCGACCGCACGCACGCGAAGGTGACGCTGTACCCCAGCAACGGCCCGCGGGTGGAGATCGAACTCGACGAGCGCGCCCCGCAGGCACGCTCGTGCGCCGTGTTCATGGTCGAGAACGTCAAGGGCGAACTGATCGTGCGCCGCGAGGTGAAGTTCGTGTACGGCTTCCAGGCCGAGCTTGACCGGCTGTACGGCTGGGGTCTCCAGTGGGGCCGCGGCTACAAGACCAAGACCTGAGCCCCGGCCGCTCCTCCCGCCCTCCTCCCGCCCTCCGCCCTGCCGCCGGCCCCCGCCGGGGCCCCGCGGCACACACCGCTACGGGACGAACTGCGGCCCCATCGGCGGCAGCCGGAAGTCGGGGTCGGGCACGGGACCGGCCGCGGCTGCGGGCTGGGGGTAGCCGTATGAGGGCTGTGCCGCCGGGGAGGCCGGCCGGGGGTACCCGTACGACGGCTCGGCGTGCGGATCGGGCCGCTGCGGCGTCTGGTCGGCCTGCGGGGGACCGGACCGCGACGGAGTCTGCGCCGGCGTGTGGGCCTGTGTCCGCGCCGGTGCCGCGGCTTCGGATGCGGACGCGCCGGAGGCCGGCTCACTGTCGTCCACCGAGATACCGAAGGCCGTGGCCAGACCGATCAGCCCGGTGGGATAGCCCTGCCCCACCGCACGGAACTTCCAGCCGTCACCGCGCCGGTACAGCTCGCCGCAGATGACCGCGGTCTCCTCGCCCGTCTCCGCCCGCACATCGAACACGGCCAGCGGCCCGCCGTCCGGCGCCGCCGCGTCGTACAGCACGATCCGCAGGTCGGGGACCCCGGAGAACGTACCCCCGTCGGACGACGCCGCGAGTACCACCTGGTCCACGGAGGCGTCGAGGGAGCCGACGTCCGCCTGCACCGTGTCGGTGAGCCCCTCGGCGGTGCGCTTCTTGGGCAGCAGCCGCACGAAGCCGGAGGGGTGCCGGGGCTGGTTGTAGAACACGAAGTCCTCGTCGGCGCGCACACGGCCGTCGGCGCCCAGGAGCAGTGCCGAGGCGTCCACGTCCGGAACTCCCGCGCCGGGAGTCCAGCGCAGCACGGCTCGGATCGAGGTCGCTCCGAGCGGAACGTTGGAGCCCTTCAGCATCGCGTGCGTCATGCCCGTCATCCTGCCCTCCCACGGCCCGTGCGGACAACGCGGGGCCGCCGCTTCCGGGCGCCGCGCACCGTGCCCGGCCCGGCTCCGGACCGTGCGGCATCCCGCGCGGCGTCCTGTGCGGGGGACCCGACCTGCCCCGCGGCTCCCCGCACGGGCCTGCCGCGTGTACTGCGGCGTGGACCCGCCGCAGGCGCGGAGGGGGCCGGCCGGGCATGTCCCGCGGAGGCGGAGGGCAGGCTGAGTCGGGGACCGGAGCGCGCGCGTTACCTGTAGTTCATACGGCCGGGGAACTCGCGACACCTGTCCCTACGTACTATTACCGGCCACCCACACCACAGTGCCGCCCAGGCAGTACGGGGGATTCATATGCGGCATTTCGGTCATATCCCGGCCGTTGTCCGGAAGGAACTGTTCCATCAGGAGCCAGTGGAGTTCGACGCCGGCTCTTCCGCGGGCCTGCTCTCCGTGGCGCTCGGCGCCACGCTCTACAGCCCCGCGACCCGGCCCCACCTCGCCGGCGACGTGCTCAAGCAGGCCGCGCGCGGAGTGGTCTCCATGGTGCTCTGCCTGGAGGACTCCATCGACGACGCCGAGGTCTCCGCCGCCGAGGAGAACCTCGTCCGCCAGTTCACCGAACTCGCCGAACTCGCCGAACTCGCCGAACGCGGCGCACCCGGCGAACCCGGCGAACCCGGCGAACGCGGCGCACCCGGCGCCGAGCTCCCGCTGCTGTTCGTCCGGGTGCGCGAACCCGGCCAGATCGAGGACCTCGTCCGGCGTCTCGGTCCGGTGAGCCGGCTGTTGTCCGGTTTCGTACTTCCGAAGTTCACCGAAGGGCGCTGCGGCCCCTTCATGGAGGCCGTGTCCGCCGCCGAATCCATGACCGATCGCATGCTCTACGTGATGCCGGTGCTCGAATCGCCCGAACTCCTCCATCTGGAGACCCGGCACGAGACCCTGACCGGTATCGCCCGCTCCGTCGGCCGCCACCGCGACCGGATACTCGCCCTGCGCCTCGGGGTCACCGACTTCTGCTCCGCCTACGGGCTCCGCCGTTCCCCCGACATGACGGCCTACGACGTCCAGATCGTCGCCGGCGTCATCGCGGACGTCGTCAACGTCCTCGGCCGCTCCGACGGCACCGGCTTCACCATCACCGGCCCGGTCTGGGAGTACTTCCGCCTCCAGGAACGCATCTTCAAACCACAGCTGCGCCGCAGCCCCTTCATGGAGCTGCAGGCCGACAAGCTGCGCACGGCGCTGATCGAGCACGACCTCGACGGCCTGCTGCGCGAGATCGAGCTGGACCGCGCCAACGGCCTTGTCGGCAAGACCTGCATCCACCCCTCGCATGTGCTGCCCGTCCACGCTCTGTCGGTGGTCAGTCACGAGGAGTTCAGCGACGCGCAGGACATCCTCCGTCCGGAGCGGGGAGGCGGCGGAGTGATGCGTTCCGCCTACACCAACAAGATGAACGAGGTGAAGCCGCACCGCGCCTGGGCGGAGCGCACGCTCCGGCGCGCCGAGGCCTTCGGCGTCGCACGCGAGGACGTCGGCTTCGTGGAGCTGCTGACCGCGGGTCTGGCAGGCTGATGAGGGAGGAAGACGAAGAAGTGGTGTGGTCGGGCAGCTGGGTCTCCCAGCGACTGGGCGTGGAGCTCGTCGGCGACGACGGGCTGAAGGAGCTGCTCGGGCTGGCCCTGCGGCGCAACCCCAAGCGCGCGCACCTGCTGGTGTCACACGTGCTCGGCAAGCACGTGCCGCAGAAGCCGTCCGTCGTGTACGGCCACGGCTACCGGCTCGGCCTGCGCGTCCGCGACCTCCTCGGCCACGACGAGGCCGCTCGGGCCGTCGTCCTCGGCTACGCGGAGACGGCGACCGGCCTCGGCCACTCGGTCGCCGACGGCCTGGCCGCCGCGCCGTACCTCCACTCCACCCGCCGCCCCGTCGACGGTGTCCGCCGGGCAGGAGGCTTCGAGGAGGCCCACTCGCACGCCACCTCCCACCTGCTGCTGCCCGAGGACCCGGAGCTGCTGGCCGGAGAGGGGCCGCTGGTCCTCGTGGACGACGAGTTCTCCACCGGCAACACCGTGCTGAACACCATCCGAGACCTCCACACCCGCCATCCGCGCGGCCGATACGTCGTCGTCGCCCTCGTCGACCTGCGCTCGGCCGACGACCTGGGCCGGCTGGACGGCTTCGCCCGGGAGATCGGGGCCCGCATCGACCTGGTGGCCCACGCCGGCGGCACGATCAGCCTCCCGGAGGGCGTCCTCGAGAAGGGCCGGGCCCTGGTCGCGGCGCACGAGACCGAAGGCACGGCGCCCGCGGCCGGGCCGGTGCCCGCCGGACCGGCCGCGACACGCACCGGAGCGGCCGCGGGCGCCGGGCCGGCCGTCGCTGCCGGGACCTCCCCCGCAGCGACATACCGCCCCTCCGGTCCTGCCGGTCCTTACGGCACAGCCGGTCCTACCGGTCCTACCGGTCCTGCCGGTCCTGCCGGTCCTGCCGGTCCTGCCGGTCCTCCCGGCACGCGGCACACCCCGGACCGGGCGGATGCCGCGGATGGCGCGGTGGGCGCGGTGGGGGAGGGCGGTCCCGGTTCGGACGGCGCGCACAGCCCTGCGGGGCGCGCGGCGTACGCCCCGCACGTCGTACGCGTCGACCTGGGCTGGCCCGCGGGTGTCCCCGACGGAGGCCGGCACGGCTTCACACCAGCGCACCGCGCCGGGCTGGAGGCGGCCCTGCCCGCCATGGCGCAGCGCGTCGCGGAAGCCCTGGCGGGCAGCCGCCCGGCGAAACCCGTCGACGCCCGGCCGCATACGGCCGGGGCCGCCGCGGCGCCGGAAGCGAACGGCTCCCCGCGTGTCCTCGTACTCGGCTTCGAGGAGCTGATGTACGCGCCACTGCGGCTGGCGCTCGAACTGGAGCGCAGCGGCGGCGCGCGCGAGGTGCGCTACTCGACGACCACGAGGTCCCCCGTCCTCGCCGTCGACGACCCGGGCTACGCCATACGCACCCGGCTGGCCTTCCCCGCCCACGACGAACCGGCCGACGGGCCGGGCGAGCGATACGCCTACAACGTCGCCGGCGGAGGCTTCGACGCGGTCGTCGCCGTCGTGGACTCGACCGCCGACACGGCGGCCCTGCACGCCCCGGACGGACTGCTCGCACAGCTGGCCGCGCACGTACCGCACGTCGTGCTCGCCGTGGTCCCCAGCCATGTGCCCGCCGTCCACACACCCGCCGTCCACACACCCGCCGTCCATGCACCGGCCGGCCGCGCACCCGCCGTCCACGCACCGGCCGGCCGCGCACCGGCCGGCCGCGCACCGGCCGGCCGCGCACCCGCCGTCCACGCACCCGCCGTCCACGCACCGGCCGACCACACACCCGCCGTCCACGCACCGGCCGACCACACACCCGCCGTCCACGCACCGGCTCCCGAAACGGAACCCATGCTGCCCGAGCCGCTCCGCGGACCCGAGTTCTCCTCCTACGCGCCCGACGAGGTCGGCTGGCTGCTCCAGGACCTCTCGGACGCCGAACTCGAGGCCCCCACCGAGGAGCGCGAGGAGGCGATCCAGAGCGGCGGCGCGCACTACGCCGAATCGCTGCCCGTCGAGTACCAGCCCAGCGACGCGTACCAGGCACTGTTCCAAGCCGCCCTGGAGACCTCCGCAGCCCGGATCGCCCGGGCCGTGGGAGCCGTCACCGACACCGTCCTCGCCGAGCACCCGCAGCGCCACCGCCCCGGCACCCCGCACCACGAGCGCCGTCCCGTCCTCGTCTCACTGGCCCGCGCCGGCACGCCCGTCGGCGTGCTGATGCGCCGCTGGGCCCGCCACCGGCACGGCCTTGACCTGCCCCACTACGCCGTCTCCATCGTGCGCGGCCGCGGTATCGACGCCAACGCGCTGCGCTGGCTCGCGGCCCAACACGACCCGGCCGACGTCGTCTTCGTCGACGGCTGGACCGGCAAGGGAGCCATCACCCGCGAACTGACCGCCGCACTCGGCGGGTTCGACGGCTTCGTACCGGAGATCGCGGTACTCGCCGACCCCGGCGGCTGCGTCCGCACCTACGGCACCCGCGAGGACTTCCTCATCCCCTCCGCCTGCCTCAACTCCACGGTGTCCGGGCTGGTCTCACGCACGGTACTGCGTACCGACCTGGTCGGGCCGCACGACTTCCACGGCGCGAAGTACTACCGCGAACTGTCCGGCGCCGACGTGTCCGGGCACTTCCTCGACACCGTCGAGGCGCGCTTCGACGAGGTGGCCGGGGCCGTCGACGCCGATGTGAAGAAACTGCTCGCCGCGGACCGCGCACCCACCTGGGCCGGCTGGGCGGCGGTGGAGCGGATCAGCGCGGACTACGGCATCCACGACGTCAACCTCGTCAAGCCCGGCGTCGGCGAGACCACCCGGGTGCTGCTGCGCCGCGTCCCCTGGAGAATCCTGGCCAGGCGCGGCGCAGGTGCCGACCTGGACCACGTACGCCTGCTCGCCGAGCAGCGAGGCGTACCCGTCGAGGAGGCCGACGACCTGCCCTACAGCTGCGTCGGCCTGATCCACCCACGCTTCACCCGAGGAGCGACCGGCGCGGACGGAAAGGCGGTGGCGACGCGGTGACCTCCCTGATCACCAGCGACCTCGACCGGACGCTCATCTACTCCGCGGCCGCACTGCGGCTGACCGGGCCCGACGCCATGGCGCCCCGGCTGCTGTGCGTCGAGGTGTACGAGAGCAAGCCGCTGTCGTACATGACGGAGGCCGCCGCGGCACTGCTCGGCGAACTCGCCGGCCACGCCGTCTTCGTACCGGCGACGACCCGCACCCGCGAGCAGTACGCCAGGATCCGGCTGCCCGGCCCCGCCCCCCGGTACGCGATCTGCGCCAACGGCGGCCATCTGCTGGTCGACGGCGAGTCCGACCGGGACTGGCAGCGCGCGGTGGCCGCCAGACTCGCCGGCGAGTGCGCCTCCCTCGCGGAGATCCGCGCCCATCTGCTCGACGCGGCGGACCCGGCCTGGCTGCTCAAGGAGCGGGTCGCCGAGGACCTCTTCGCCTATCTGGTCGTGGAGCGCCCGCTCCTCCCGGACGACTGGATCGGGGAACTCTCCGCCTGGGCGGAGACGAAGGGCTGGACGGTCTCCCTGCAGGGGCGCAAGGTCTACGCCGTGCCGAAGCCGCTCACCAAGAGCGCGGCCGTCCGGGAACTCGTGAGGCGCACCGGAGCCGAGCGCGTGCTCGCCGCGGGCGACTCACTCCTCGACGCCGATCTGCTGCTGGCCGCCGACCACGCATGGCGCCCCGGTCACGGCGAACTCGCCGACACCTGCTGGGCGCCGCGGCATGTGACCGCTCTCCCGGAGCGGGGGGTCGCGGCGGGCGAGGAGATCCTGCGCCGGTTCACGGCGACCGTCACGGAAGCGGGACACGGCCTGACGGGAGCTGCACGCGGAGTCGATGCGCCGGCCGCGCCCTCCGGCGATCAGGGCCGTACCGCGGCCGCCGGCGCCACGCCGGCTGCCACGGCGACGCTCCCGGCATCCGGTGGGCCGGAGGCGCCGGCCGCGCCGTAGGGGCGAGGCGGACGGGTAGACGCACGGGCGGGTAGACGCACGGGCGGACGGGCGACGGGCGGACGGGCGACGGGCGGAAGCTCTTTCTGGCGCCGAACCCGGGACACGGTGAACTCGGCGGGTCGGCGGGTCGGCGGGTAGTAGGGGTTCGGACGGGTGTCCGGGATGAGGACCGGACACGGTCAAGCCAACATTCGCTGACAAATTCTGTCAGCTGTCAGCTGTCAGCTGTCAGCTGTCAGCTGTCAGCTGTCAGCTGTCAGTCGTCAGTCGTCAGTCGTCGGGTGTCAGCCGCTCAGCCACAGCACCCGCCGCCACAGCAGCCACCACCACCGCCCCCGGTCGGCGCAGGGGCTGCCCCCGTGCTCGTCCCGCCCACGGAGACCGCCGAGAGCAGCTTCACGGTGTCGTCGTGCCCCGCAGGGCAGGGCGCGGGAGCGGAGGACTCGGCCATGGGCCGACTCAACTCGAAGGTGTTGTCGCAGGTGCGGCAGCGGTACTCGTAACGGGGCATGGGGACAGGTTAGCCGGGGCGTCGGTCCTGGCGACCGGGCTCCGAACCCTCGCGCGGCAGCATCCGCCCCGCCTGCGTCCGCCCCGCCCGGGCCCGTTCCTCCCTCGCCGCCTCCTCCGGGTGGCGGGCCCTCCAGTAGGGGTTGTCGTGGGGGAGGGTGCTGCTCACCCGTCCGTACATGCCGAACCACATGAGCATGACCCCCACGACGAAGCTGAAGAGGACGTTCTGGATGCGGAAGTTGAGGACGTTGGCGTCGGTGTCCAGCAGGCCCAGGTTCACGAAGCCGCTGAAGATGAAGAGGATGCCGAGCACCATGTTCAGCGTGGAGGCGAAGTTGCCGCCGATGACCATGCCGACGAACAGCAGCAGCCCGACGCAGATGGACAGCACACTCAGCGCGCCGTTGGTGTTGAGGCCCGCGATGGTGTCGTTGCCCGTGTCGAAGAAGCCCAGGTTGTGCGTCAGCCCGAGGATCCCGAACACCAGCAGGATCACGCCCATGAGCCCCGCGCCATAGCGGTAGACCTTGTTGAGCCTGTGGTCCACGGGAAGGTGCTCGTTCAGGGTGACGTGCCCGTCTCCGCTGTGCCTCGTGTCCTGCGACGCGTTGGTGGATGCCATTGCGGCCTCCCTTGGCCGTGCGTACCTCCCTACAGGATCCGCCCGCCGCGGCACCCGGACAAACGGGACCTGCGCACGGGTGGGATGGCGTGTCGGCGCAGGCGCGGACCGTCACCAGCGGAAGCCGTAGCCCGCGTGTCCGCGTGTCCGCGTGTCCGCGTGTCCGCGTGTCCGCGTGCTCGCCTGTCCGCGTGTCCGCGCGCCGTGAGCGGCGGCACCGGAGACAGCCCCCGGAAGGGACGTCGGCGGGCCGGGTCGTCCGTCCCTGGGGCGCGGACGGTACCGGACAGGAGCAGACGGGTGCCCGCGGCCGCGGGCACGGTCGGCCGCCATGTGCAGCGGCTACCCGGCGGGTGGTCGTTTCGGCTGGTGAGCGCGCTGCGCCCGGCCGACCGCGAGGTCGGGGCGGGCTTGTCGCCGCGGCCGCAAGGTGCGACTGCCCCGCGGAGCGGTCACACCGCCGGGCCGCGCTCGCTGCGGATCAGGCCCACGACGCGTGCCACGGTCTGCCGGACCGCTTCCAACTCGGTCAGGAAGTGCCAGTAGTCGGGGTGGCGTCCCTCGAGACCGGCGATGGCCCGATCGAGCCGGGCGACGGAGTCGTCGAGGGGGCGGGCATGCCGCGGATCCGGGGTGTTGCGGCCCGCCATGGCGAGGCGCTGGGCGTCGCGGATGGCGAACCGGGTGCGCTGGATCTCCTGCTCAGGGTCCTTGGCGACGGCGTCGAGCCGCCGCAGCCGGTCACCGGCGGCCGAGACGGCCTCGTCGACGCTGTTCAGCAGGGCCCGCACGGTGGTGAGGAGGGCAGTGGCATCGGGCCAGCGCTGCTCGTCGCGCGCCTTGGCGGCTTCCTTGAGCTTCTCCTCGGCGCGGCGTACGTCCTCACCGGCCCGGGCGGGAACAGGCTGCAGATCCTGCCAGCAGGCGGCCGAGAAGCGGCGGCGCAGCTCGCTGAGGACGGGCTCGACGCCCTCCGTGCGTGTGGTGAGGGCCTGGGCGCGGGTACGCAGCGACACCAGGCGTTTGTCGATCTCGGCCGCCCGTTCGGGAAGCCGCCCGGCCTCGGCCCTTATCGTCTCGGCCTCCCGCACCACCCGGTCGGCACGCTGCAGTGTCTCGGCCACGCCGTGCCGGCCTGCGCCTTCGTTGAGCCTGGTCAGCTCGGGGGCGAGGGCGGCGAGCCGGGCCGCCAGGCCGTCGGCGCGCATACCCGAGGCGCGAACCGCGTCGAGGGCGTTGCTCGCCGCGAGCAGTGCCTGCCGGGCCCGCTCGACCGCGGGGGCGAGCCGGGCGAGCTGGGTCTCAGCCTTCTCCAGCAGCGGCCCGAGGCCCTGTGCGAACCGGTCCAGCTCGCCCCTGACCCGGACCAGCGAGTCCTTCGCCCCGGCCAGGTCCCGTCGTGCACGCACCGCCACCGACGGGTCCAGGTCGTCCCGGTCGAGGTCGTGCGCGTCGACGGCGGTGATGTACGTGTGGCTGACCTCGTCGATCCGGTGTCCCAGCGCGGTGAACTCCTCGACCGCGCGCCGGGCGCCGGCAGAGCTGTCCACGGCCGAGATGGTCTCGATGGAGATCCGCAGGTCGCGCTGGGCGGTGTCCAGTTCGTAGAAGGCCGCCGCGGCGGCGTCCTTCGCGGCCTGCGCGTCGGCCCGCTGGCTCTCGCCCCGGCCACCGAACCACCGCCGAGTCCCGCCTCCGGCGAACGCGGCGGGGAGTACGGCGATCACCAGCGGCAACGGCACCAGCACCAGTGCGGCCATGTCACGCACGACTCCCGCTCTCGCCATCGCTCCTGCGCGCGGCCGTGCGTGTGTCGCCGTCACATCCCTCTCCCGTGCCGTGTCCGCCCTGCCGGTTCATTCTCCCACCGGGTAAGGACGAACACACGAGCCTGATAGTTCACACTTCGCGCGACAAGCCTGCGGACGCCGCTCACCCACCGCGAGGCTCGTGGATCGCAGTGGCAGGGCGGTGCCGCCGCTCCGTCCCCGCTACGAGCCCCTTCCCCCGCTACGAGCCCCTTCCCCCGGGACGAAGCCCCTACCCCCGTGACGAGCCCCATCTTCCACCGGACTCCCGCCGCTGCACCGGTCGCGGGACCTGCGGCACCGACCCGCCCCCGGCCGCTCCCCACCCGCGGAGTATCCGACCGTGCTTCCGCCTCCCCGCGCAGCACCAGCCGGCGGCCCGCGCCGGACGCCCCGGGGCCCGCCTACCCCCGCTCACCATGGAGGTCCCATGTGGTCTGGTTTGCGGCACCCACCCGGGGTCCATGTAGGCTGTTGCCTCATTCTCGGGTGCGTAGCTCAGGGGTAGAGCGCTGCTCTTACAAAGCAGATGTCGGCGGTTCGAAACCGTCCGCGCCCACCAGTGCCAAGGCCCCCAACCGATCATGGCTGGGGGCCTCCGACATCTACTCCCGGCATCTACTCCTGATACCGATGCGGGCGTTCACCCACGGTCGGGCCGCCGCTTGAGCAGCCGGTCCATGTGGCTGACGGCTTCGCGCTGCGTGTCCTGGACGACGTGCGTGTACACGTTCATCGTCACCGCGATCTGACTGTGCCCGAGGATCTCCATCACGACGCGGGGAGCCACACCGGCCGCGGTGAGCAGGGTGGCGCAGCCGTGCCGGGCGTCGTGCGGTCGGATGACGCGGAGACCGGCGGAGTCGGCGACCCGAGTGAACGAGCGGTAGAGGTTCCGCTCCCGAGAACGCCGTATTCGTCGGCGACTCGGTGACGGACATCGAAGCCGCCCGCGCAGCTGGGACCATGTCCATCGGCTACGCCAACAAGCCCGGCAAGGCCGAGCGCCTGGGCCAAGCCGGGGCCACCGTGGTGATCGAAGACATGGCCCAACTGATCCAGGACGCCTAGAAACCGCCGACCAGGCCACGCGGTAAGAGTTTCTCTACTTGATCAAGTGCTCGCTCCGCTCGCCGATGATCCCGGCCTCCTGGAACTGCAAGCAGTCTGATGCAGAGATCAGAGGTGCCGCGCACAGCGCGGCGGCGTCGGCCGGACGCCGCCACCCGGCTCCCTCCATGTCTCCGCCACCGGGACCGCGCGTCGTCGCCCGCCCGCGCCCACAGAGGGGCGAAAGGCCAGGCCGGGGCTGGGGACAGTGCGGACAGCAGGTAAGAGCAGATCCGTGGCTGGGGCGGTCGTCTCCGCGGCTTTACGCAGCAGCCATGGGCCCGGGTTCCGCATAATTCGGCTCTCTAGGTGACTGGTGTTAAGCGGGTCTTCCTGAGCGTGCCGGTTCGCCATGGAGGGTGTCAGGATCGTGTCGGCGGCTGGTGGCAGGGCGACTTGTGGACGGTTCGTGTCCGGCCTGATGGCTGTTGAGGGGGTGATGCGACCGCGGTCGAGTCGCTCGCGTGCCTCTGAGCCCCTTCCGGGTGGTCAGCCGGCCGCGATCGCCCAGTTTCCACCGGCTGTGGACGTGACTCCGAGCGCGCCGAGCCGGGCGATGTTGACGGCGGCGGCCAGCAGGGAGAAATCGGCGGCGATCTTGGCCCGGCCGCGCATGCGGGCGCGGCGTCCGCCGTGCCGTCGCCGCATCAGGTGGGCGATCTTGCGTTCGACCTTGGGCCGGGTGGCCCGGTAGGCGGCCAGCCAGGCCGGGTCGGCGCTGCGCGCGCGGCCCCGGGCCAGGTGTTCCTCGTGCGGGCCGATGCTGATCACGCGGCCGTCCTTGGCCGTGGTGCAGTGGGCTGCGAGCGGGCAGGTGGCGCAGGCGGCCCGGAAGCGGGCCGCCCCGCCGCCGTCGCGGTGCGAGCGGATCACGGCGGTCACCTGGTTCGGGCAGGTGACCTGCCCCGCTTCCAGGTCGATGCTGAAGGCGTCCTTGGAGAACCGCCCGCCCGGCGCGTTGGCCGCCTGCACCTTGACCATCACCTCGATGCCGGCATCGGCCAGCTCGGCCAGCAGCGGCCCGGTCCCGTAGGCGGCGTCACCATAGACCTCGGCCTGCTCGGCCTGCTCGGCCTGCTCGGCCGGGGTGGCCGGGTGGAGGATGTCGTCGAGCAGCTCGGCGGCGGGTTCGGCGTCGCCGACGTTGCCCGCGGTGACCGCGGTCGCGGTGACGATCTCGCTGTCGGGGTCCTCGGCCACATGACCCTTGTAACCGTCGAAGGAGCGGCGGACGGTCTTGTGCCCGTACCGGGCCTCGGGATCGACCGTGGAGATGACCCGGTCGCGGGCCACCTTGCGGGCAATCCTGAACACCCCGTCGTCGTCCTCTTCCAGGTCCTGGCCCAGCACGATGGCCAGCAGGCGTGCGGCCTGGTCCACCTCCTGCCCCAGAACCCGCCCCTCCAGCACGGCCAGCACCGCGAACCCGTCACGGGCCCGCGAATCGATCAGGGCCTCCCGCTCGGCCGGATCCGTCCAGTCGATGGCCGGCTTGGCCGCACTGGTGTAGGCGTCCCCGCTGGAGATCACCGCCCGCAGCGCGGCCCGCAGTACGTGATCGGCCGCCCGCAGCAGGCCACGAACCGCCGAACGGATCAGCGTGATGGTGTCCTGCGTCGCCACCGCGTCATAGACGGGCGCTGAGTCCAGCACCCGCCTGCGGCCCACCAGCCCCGCTTGAGCGGCCACCTCCACCGTCCGCTCAAAGATCCGGTCCGGGCGAGCGGAAGCGGCCAGCCGCGCCCGCATGTCCACCAGCACGGTGTGCACGAACCCCGGATGATCGAAGTCCAGCCCGCCGGCCGCGTACTTCCAGCGCACATCGAACGCGAACCGCTCGACCGCCTCACGATCGGACAAGCCCTCCAGACGCTGCAGGACCATCACCACCGCCACGATCATCGGCGGCACCGACCTGCGACCGTCCTCCGCGAACAGATCCGCGAACATCTCATCCGGGAACAACGCACCACACTCACGGTGCAGCACCGCATAGACCGAGTTCGGCGCCAGCCGACCCTCGCAGAAACCCGCCGTGGAGGAGAGCAACCCCGGCTGCATCGGAGTCCGGCCCACCGCCATCGCTCAACCTCTCCCCACACCCAGCGACCAACACCCGGCAGCCTGGCACAGATCGAAGAGCCAACGCGAGCCCACACGATTAACACCAGTCACCTAGACCGCCGAATTATGCGGAACCCGGGATCCTGAGTTCCGCAGTTGGTAGGCATGCGGATGAGTCGAAAACAGGGATTGAGCTGCGGAAACGTCGGGATGGCGCCCGTGCGGGCGTGTGCCCACGTGGGCACGTTATGGCTGGTCAGGCCGGGTCTGCGGCGGTGATCCGTGGCGGCGGTTTGATGCCGCAGGCGCGGTAGAGGGCGGCCTGCTGGCTGGTGAGCGGGGTGGTCTGGGTGATCTGTCCGGCGTCGCCGGTGAGGGTGACCTCGTGCACGCGGCCGAGTTCGGTGCTGATCCGGTTCCAGGTCTGTCCGGTGCGGCGTTCGGCGACGCGGATCAGCAGCAGTGCGAGCCAGCACAGCAGCACGTGGGCGCGGATGCGGTGTTCGAGACGGTGAAAGACCGGTCGTAGTTCCAGCACCGTTTTCAGATCACGAAATCCGCGCTCGGCTTCCAGGAGAGCCTTGTAGCCGACCGCGATCTCCTCGGCACTCAGGTGCGGATCGGAGCTGGTCAGCAGGTACTTGCCGTCGAGACGCTCCTCGGCCTTGACCTTGGCGCGGTCGATGGCCAGCCGTCCGTTCTTCGACGTTCTCAACCACCGCTTCAGGGTGGGGTGTTCGATCAGCGCGCACTCGGCGCGCACGTGGGCGGCCTCCGCCCGCTCCCGCGCCTTGGCTGTGGTCGCGCGCTTGGCGTCACGTTCACGCTGGGACCGGATCCGCTCCAGTTCGGCCTCGATCCGCTTGATGGCCTCCTCGCGATGGCGACGGTCGCGTTCCTCCTGGGCAGGGTTGTGGCAGATGACGAAGCGCCGGCCCGGGGCCTGGTCGAGCTTGACTTCCTTGACGCGCAGGTTGTCGCGGACGCTCTGGTAGCGGCCCTGCCGGGCGAGCGCGGCCTCGGCCAGGTCGCCTCCGTCACGCATGCGCATCCCGGCGATGTAGTGGCCGCCGGCGCGGGTGAGGTAGGCGAGATTGTCCGCGGAGGAGAAGCCGCGGTCGACCACGGTGATCACGCGGCCCAGCTTCCAGTCGCGCATGTCGTCCTTGACCTGCGGCAGGATCGCCTGGTCGCTGGTGCCGCCGGGCCAGCACCAACACCGGACCGGGACGCCCTCTTTGGTGACAGCCAGTCCGATGGTGATCTGCGGCAGGTCGTCGCGGTGGTCCTTGCTCTTGCCGTAGGCGCGGAACGGGGTCTCGCCCTCGTCGGGTTCGTCGCGTTCGAAGTAGGTATTGGTGGTGTCGAAGAACAGCAGGTCGACTTCGAGGTTGAGGAGGTTGGCGACCGCGAAGAACACCGCTTCCTGCACTTCAGCCTGGGCGTCGGCCTCCACCAGCAGGTCCATGGCCCGGTATGCCTGGTTCTCGTCCATGGCCTCCAGGCCGGGTATCACCGCGTCGCGGCCGGCCCACTCGGCCGCCGACAGCTTGGAGGCCGGGGCGATGGCACGGTTGGCGGCCAGTGCGAACAGCACGCGCTCGACGTCGGTGCGGAACCGGCGCGCGCCGAGGATCTTCTTCAGGGCGGCGTCGATCTCCAACTGCCGCCACAGGCCCTGCAGAAGCCAGACCGCCCCGAGCGGGCGCGAGCCGGTCACCTGCAGGCCGCCGCCGGCCGCCGGAGCGGCCGCGTCAGCGCCGTCCTCGCCCAGGTAGCGGTTGATCGAGGCGACCAGACGGCGCAGGCCGTCGGTGTCGAGCTGGTCCTCGCGGCCGAAATTGTGCACCACCTCGGCCTGCGTAGTGCCGCCCACCCGCCGGTTGTGCGCGAGCTGAACATAGCGAACCGTCGTGCCGTTCTTGTTCTTCCGCTGGGTGGTCCGCAAGTACATGCCCACAGCATCAACGATCACAGCAAGAAGATCAATACCTCATGGACTAGGCGTGTGCCCACGCGATTCACGCGACGCGCATGCACCGAAACACCGTGACCTGCGCAGACACTGATCGACAGACCCGTATGTGCCTACGAACTGCGGAACTCAGGTCACGCGACGCGCATGCACCGAAACACCGTGACCTGCGCAGACACTGATCGACAGACCCGTATGTGCCTACGAACTGCGGAACTCAGGGTTCCAGGTCAGTAGACCTGCCGCCGTGCTGCATCTGCCGGCCGGTATCTGCCTCTCACATGCCCCGACTGGCCATGGTTGACCGCTTGTTCCGGCACGGTTGTGGCTCGACCTGACCCTGCCACCCGAGAGGCTGGCGGGCTCGCTCGCCGGTTACTCAGTCCGCTTGGGGTGCTTGGCCGCGGCATGCAGGAGCCACACAGTCTTGCGCTCCTCCTCGACCACGTACCAGACACGACCTCCGCTCGTGACCTCGATCTGCCACTGATCACGGTCCTTACCGTTGAAGAACGCAGTCGCAAGGTCGTACTTCAACTGATGGTGACGGCTGGTCTGCACCGCAGGCGCCGGACCGGTCCGCATCGTGAACCAGGCATCGGCGGTATTGGTAGGGGCTTCGGCACAGAGGGCCTGCCACCCCACCCCTACATCCCTGGCCCCGAAGCGGATCTTGTATTCGCCCGGCTTGGGCGGCGGGACGGCGAGGTCCCCCCTCTTATTGCTCAATCTGTAGGTACCTCCGGAGGCTCGACTTCTCCGAAGTCGCCCGCCTCCGGACTGGTCAGCTTGCTGTAGAGTTCCTGGTCCGCATACACCTCGGCGGTCGACTTCCATGCCGCGATCAGCGGCACGATCGGCCCAACGGTACCGAGATCGGAGGCGGCTCGTGCGGTCTCCATGAACTCGACGAGGAACTCCTGGACTGCCTTCTGCGGCAGGAAGCGGACCCACGGGAACGCCTCAGGGAACACTGCGGTCAGCATCGTCACCGCCTCGGGGCTGCTTTTCATGAGCGCGACAAAGAGTCGAGTGGTCGAGTCGACGACCTCCGTGACCTGCTCGGCGCGCGCGGCTGTCGTCAGGTACAGGTCTTCCTCGTCACCGCGACGGTGCAGCAGCAGACCCTTGCGGGGGGTGTCCTGCAGCCGCGCGACCGTGGCTACGGGGCTCTTGACGAGCTCCGAGAAGTTCACTTCAGCCAGCATGGTGGTCATGACTTCTAAAGTAGTTCAGAAGTCTGCAATCGTCCACCGGGAACGGGACACCGATCAGGCCGGAAATCACTCAGCGTCGCCGTAAGGACTCGATGCGGGCATAGTCGCAGGTCAGAGGACTAGTGACCCAGGCGCGACAGAGCCGGCCATCCAGAGGGGTCGCGGGCACTGCGGTTCCCCGCCGGGCCTCAACTTGGTCACCGATCCGCCGACCCGACGACAGGGCCCCGCCGCGGCCGTCAAGATCCCCGCATGTCCACCGCCACCCAGCAGACCGAAGTCCGCACGGTCTACATCACCTGCCAGCTCGGCAAGAGCGAACTCAGCCGGCTCTTCAATCTCGCCCCCGAAGGCATCCCCGCAGCCGCCGTCACCATCCCCCTGAGTTCCGCAGTTCGTAGGCACATACGGGTCTGTCGATCAGTGTCTGCGCAGGTCACGGTGTTTCGGTGCATGCGCGTCGCGTGAATCGCGTGGGCACACGCCTAGTCCATGAGGTATTGATCTTCTTGCTGTGATCGTTGATGCTGTGGGCATGTACTTGCGGACCACCCAGCGGAAGAACAAGAACGGCACGACGGTTCGCTATGTTCAGCTCGCGCACAACCGGCGGGTGGGCGGCACTACGCAGGCCGAGGTGGTGCACAATTTCGGCCGCGAGGACCAGCTCGACACCGACGGCCTGCGCCGTCTGGTCGCCTCGATCAACCGCTACCTGGGCGAGGACGGCGCTGACGCGGCCGCTCCGGCGGCCGGCGGCGGCCTGCAGGTGACCGGCTCGCGCCCGCTCGGGGCGGTCTGGCTTCTGCAGGGCCTGTGGCGGCAGTTGGAGATCGACGCCGCCCTGAAGAAGATCCTCGGCGCGCGCCGGTTCCGCACCGACGTCGAGCGCGTGCTGTTCGCACTGGCCGCCAACCGTGCCATCGCCCCGGCCTCCAAGCTGTCGGCGGCCGAGTGGGCCGGCCGCGACGCGGTGATACCCGGCCTGGAGGCCATGGACGAGAACCAGGCATACCGGGCCATGGACCTGCTGGTGGAGGCCGACGCCCAGGCTGAAGTGCAGGAAGCGGTGTTCTTCGCGGTCGCCAACCTCCTCAACCTCGAAGTCGACCTGCTGTTCTTCGACACCACCAATACCTACTTCGAACGCGACGAACCCGACGAGGGCGAGACCCCGTTCCGCGCCTACGGCAAGAGCAAGGACCACCGCGACGACCTGCCGCAGATCACCATCGGACTGGCTGTCACCAAAGAGGGCGTCCCGGTCCGGTGTTGGTGCTGGCCCGGCGGCACCAGCGACCAGGCGATCCTGCCGCAGGTCAAGGACGACATGCGCGACTGGAAGCTGGGCCGCGTGATCACCGTGGTCGACCGCGGCTTCTCCTCCGCGGACAATCTCGCCTACCTCACCCGCGCCGGCGGCCACTACATCGCCGGGATGCGCATGCGTGACGGAGGCGACCTGGCCGAGGCCGCGCTCGCCCGGCAGGGCCGCTACCAGAGCGTCCGCGACAACCTGCGCGTCAAGGAAGTCAAGCTCGACCAGGCCCCGGGCCGGCGCTTCGTCATCTGCCACAACCCTGCCCAGGAGGAACGCGACCGTCGCCATCGCGAGGAGGCCATCAAGCGGATCGAGGCCGAACTGGAGCGGATCCGGTCCCAGCGTGAACGTGACGCCAAGCGCGCGACCACAGCCAAGGCGCGGGAGCGGGCGGAGGCCGCCCACGTGCGCGCCGAGTGCGCGCTGATCGAACACCCCACCCTGAAGCGGTGGTTGAGAACGTCGAAGAACGGACGGCTGGCCATCGACCGCGCCAAGGTCAAGGCCGAGGAGCGTCTCGACGGCAAGTACCTGCTGACCAGCTCCGATCCGCACCTGAGTGCCGAGGAGATCGCGGTCGGCTACAAGGCTCTCCTGGAAGCCGAGCGCGGATTTCGTGATCTGAAAACGGTGCTGGAACTACGACCGGTCTTTCACCGTCTCGAACACCGCATCCGCGCCCACGTGCTGCTGTGCTGGCTCGCACTGCTGCTGATCCGCGTCGCCGAACGCCGCACCGGACAGACCTGGAACCGGATCAGCACCGAACTCGGCCGCGTGCACGAGGTCACCCTCACCGGCGACGCCGGACAGATCACCCAGACCACCCCGCTCACCAGCCAGCAGGCCGCCCTCTACCGCGCCTGCGGCATCAAACCGCCGCCACGGATCACCGCCGCAGACCCGGCCTGACCAGCCATAACGTGCCCACGTGGGCACACGCCCGCACGGGCGCCATCCCGACGTTTCCGCAGCTCAATCTCTGTTTTCGACTCATCCGCATGCCTACCAACTGCGGAACTCAGGGGAACGGCCGGTCGGAGATCGGCGCCAGGCTTACAAAGCAGATGTCGGCGGTTCGAAACCGTCCGCGCCCACCAGTGCCAAGGCCCCCAACCGATCATGGCTGGGGGCCTTTGACGTCTACTCCTGGCATCTACTCCTGATACCGATGCGGGCGTTCACCCACGGTCGGGCCGCGGCCCGGGGAGGTGATGTGCCGGGTAGGTCGGCCGGGCGGTCGTGGCGGCGTTCAGGGCCGGGGTGCCGGTGCGTCGTGCTCGCGGCCGGGGTGGTCGGACCTGGTCCTCGGCCTGCTGATCGCGGGGTTCAAGGCCGCTCTCCAGCAGTGATCCGCCCTCCGGGAGCGGGTCGTCGGGCGTGCTGTCGAGCACACCGGGCGGTGGGCGACCGGTGAGCGGTGAGCGGTCATCGCGGGGGGTGCTGCGGTGCGGGAGGGAAGACCGTGAACTTGAGCCGGTGTTCCGGCGTGGGGGCCCAGCGCCTCGCACAGTGCGTGCAGTACCAGCGCCACCGGTCCTCGTGGCCGGGGGCGGTGCGGGTGGTGTCCTTCCACAGCTGCGGGCGGGAAGGGCACTGCGGGCACGACGGAGGCTTCGGCACCATGCGACTCTCCTTCAGGTCCGCTCCAGCGTGGTGCTTCGGGCTCCGGCCGGTGGAGCGGACCCGGTGCCGCCACCCGGATGGGGGACCGGGCCGGGGTATCCGGACCGCGCGTCCTGTGCCGGGCGGATCCCCTCGCCCCTCAAGCCCCTCGCCTCATCAAGCTCCTCGAGCCCCTGAAGTCCCTCGAGTCGTCTCTCTCAAGCCCCGTTGAGCCTCCACGCCCGGCGGCCGCTCTCGGCCGGGCGGGGCACAGGCCGGGCTTCGTCACCCTCCCCGAGCCGGGCTCACGGAAGCGGGAAGCGGCGAACGTACCGGCGCTGCCAGGGGGTTTCGACCGCACGGCGGTCGTAGTGGCGCCGGACGAAGGCCACCGCCTCGGCGGCCGGTACGCCGTCGAGGACGGCGAGGCACGCGAGGGCCGTTCCGGTACGGCCGCGCCCGCCCCCGCAGGCGACTTCCACCCGCTCCGTGGCCGCGCGCGCCCGGACCTCCCGCAGGGCGGCGTGCGCGCGGTCCCGGTCGCGGGGGAGCCGGAAGTCGGGCCAGCGCAGCCACTCGGCATCCCAGGGAACGTCGGGAGGCGGCCGGTCCAGCAGATACAGCGCGTACGTGGGAACGGGCCCGTCCGGCGGCGGACAGCGCAGGCCGCGTCCCCGCACCAGCCGTCCTGAGGGGAGGCGGAGGACACCGGCCGCCGCCGGTGGCCAGGGCTCGGTCATGGGAAGCCTCCAAGGACTGCCCTCCCCGGGAGCGGAGAGGAAGGGGACTGCGACGGTCCCGGTGAACGCCGGATCAATGTTTTCGTAAAGTCCGGTCGGGAGGGGAGGTGTTGAGAGGGTGTGAGAGAGGACACGTCGAGTGCGGGTGCCGGGTGTCCCCACCAGCCACGATCGTGGTACGCGGGCCGGTGGCGCGGGTCACCGCGGCGGTCCGGCGGGTCACGGTTGTCGGTCCTGCCGCGTAACCTTGTGCCCATGTCCCCATCCCTTCGCGAGATTGGTTCCGTACGGTCCGCAGCCGTGGTGAATGCGGCGATTCGTGCCCTGTGGGAGAAGTCCGGGAGCCGGCTGTCCCCCGCGGACGAGGCGAGGTACCAGCAACTGCTCGTCGAGTGGGCCGCGGCTCTGGCCGCCGAGCGCACCGAGGCCGACGAAGCCGACGAGGAGCCCGGGGCGGCCGGCGCCACGGCCGGGTCCCCGCGCGCGGGCGCGGTCCTTCGGCTGGCCCGCGCCGCCTGACCCCGGCCGCCTGCCCCGCGGTGCGACCTGCGCCGCCTGCCCCGCGCCGGGGCCGGGTCCCGTCCGCTTGCCGACACCTCCGCCCCGGTGACCACCGGGGCGGAGGCGGCCCCGCCGGGGCCTGCGGCGGCCCGCGCCGTGTACGGACCGCCTTCGCTGCCGTGGCCGATGGCCTCCCCGGGGGCCCGTTTGTCAGTGGTGTGGCCCACACTGGTAACCATGTGCCGCAGCATCAGGACTCTTCGACCGCCGGTCCTCCCCGAAGAAGCCACCGAGGAGGACATCAGGGCAGCCGCCCTGCAGTTCATACGGAAGGTGTCCGGCTTCCGGGCGCCCGCCGCGCACAACCGCGAGGTCTTCGACCGGGCCGTGGACGAGGTGGCGGAAGCGACGCGGAAGCTCCTCGACGGGCTGGAGGTGCGAGGCGGCGCAGGCGCCGGGCGGAAGGCTACGCAGCCTTCGGCACCGGACGCCGCATGATGTAGGCAGCGACGGAACCGGCTGCGAAGAGGGCGGCGACGGACACCGCCACGCCCACCCATGTCGCGCCCAGCCACTGCCCGCCGAACCAGCCGAGGCCGACGCTGTAGCCCGCCCATGCCACGGCGGCCAGGGCCGACCAGGGCAGGAACTCCCACACCCTGCGGTGCGCCGCGCCCGCGCCGAGGGAGACCACGGACCGGCCGGCCGGCGCGAACCGGGCGATGACGACGAGCAGTCCACCGCCCCGGCTCAGTGCGGTACCGAGTCGTTCCCTGGCTGTCGCCAGCCGCCGGGAGCGGGCGACGGCACGGTCCAGCCACTCGCCGCCGCGTCGCGCCAGCCGGTAGGCGACCAGATCGCCGAGCACGGACGCGGTCGCCGCGCACAGCAGCAGCCCCGGCACCGAGGGCGCGTCGCCGGACGTCTGGACCGCGGCCGATGCGACCGCGCTCGACCCGGTCGCCGCGCTCTGTCCCGCCGCGGCCGTCGTCCCGGCCGCCGCTGCCGTCGCGGCGGTGATCACCAGCGCACCGCTCGGCAGCACGGGCAGGAAAACGTCGAGGAGCACGGAGAGCGCCACGACCGCGTAGATCCACGGGCTGCCGAGCAGCAGCCCCACAGCCTCGAACACCACGACTCCCCACCGGATGACAACGCCGCGATGTCGCAGGGGAGCGGCAGGGGCGGCATGACCGCCATAGAGCGTACGCCTGTACAGATCGGGGAGATCGCCAGGGTCGGGGTGAAGCCGGACAGGGCCGTACGGGTGCAGTCCCTCCGGCCGTCGCGCCCTGCCGGGCGCGGCTCGGGACACCGCCGGTCCGCTCGCGGTACGAGGGCCGGGGCGCGTGCCGGCTCGGCGCGCACACGGATCGCGGGCACCGGGAACGGGGAGTGGCACATGGCGGCGGCAGGCGCACTGGCGGGGGCGGCGGCCCTGGTGGCATTGGCGGTGGGGGCCTTGGGCGCGGTTCACGGAGCGGGCGACGGGCCCCGGGAGCACGATCGGCACGACCCGGTCGCCGGGGCCGGTGGAGCGGCCCTGTTCGGAGATGTCCCACTCGGTGTTTCTCCGTCAGTAAACGCCCCAATCGGCGTGTACCCGTCAGGAGATGTTCCGCTTGGTGTGACTTCGTACGGCTATGTGCCATTCGGTGTGGTCCCGTCCCGAGGCGTCCCGCCTGCCGGGTCCCCGCCCGCCGGGGCCCGTGCCGGCGGAGTCCGGCCGTCGGACGTGAGCCGTCTTACCGGCCGGGCCCATTCCGCCGTTTCCGGCGGGGCCCGCTTCACCGGTTCCGGCGGGGCGCCCGCCGAGGGCGAGGGGGTGGTCCTGCGGGCGTACGGGCGGTTCACCCCGCCCGGTTCCTTCGTTCCGTCGACGGCGTTCACCTACGATCGGGTGCTTGTGCCGGCGGGGGCGTGGATCGTGGTGGAGCAGTCGTCCGAGCGCTCGGGGACCGTGGTGCGGGCCCGTGTGGGCGGGCTGAGGCCGGGGCACGCCTTCGGCGCCCATGTGCACACCGCGCCGTGCGACGCGGATCCCGCGGGGGCGGGACCGCACTACCAGCACCGGGCAGCGCCGGGCGCCGATCCCGTGAACGAACTGTGGCTGGACTTCACCGCCGACGGCGCAGGGGAGGGCCACGCCGAGACCCGGCACGACTGGGGGCTGCGGCGCGGTGGGGCGCAGTCGGTCGTCCTGCACGCCGAACAGGGCGGCGCGGGCGCTCGGGTGGCCTGCTTCACGGTCCCGTTCGGCGGCTACGGCACGCCGTGAGCCCGGGCCCGGGCTCCGGTCCCGGGCCCGGCTCCGGTCCCGGTCCTGGCTCCGGTCCCGGTCCTGGCTCCGGCCTCGGTCCTGGCTCCGGCCTCGGCCCTGGCCCCGGCTCCGGCCCTGGCTCCGATTCCGGCTCCGGCCCTGGCTCCGGCTCTGGGGCGGCCGCGTGGCGGTGGTCCCGGAACCACCGCGGCGCGGGCGGACCCGTCGGACGGCGGACCCGGGTGGGGAGCGGACCGGTGGCGCGCGGCCCGAACGGGGAGCGGACCGGTGGACGGCGGATCCGGGTGGGGAGCGGACCGCCGTCCACCGGGTGGTAGCGGCCACCGCGTCGTTCGCCGCCGGTGCGCCGGGAGCGCCCACGTCCCGTCGCAGGTGAACAGCCGGCCGTCGAGGACGCGGAACGCGCCGAGCGGCTACGGCCCGGCCCGGCCGTAGCCGCTCGTGCGGTGATCCGCCGCGCGGCCGCGTCGGGGGTCTCCTCCGGTCCGGGGCATGGAGCCACGAGGCGCCGGCAGGGCGGAACGGGTCGATGCCCGCGAGTTCGCCGTTCGGGCGGCGGCCGCCCGTTGCGGGGTGTCCGGGCCGCGCGCTCACGCGGAGCACCGCGCGGGCCCGCCGCGCCGGTGTCGGAGAGCGTCACGGAGTCCACCCCCGGCCGTGTGCCGGGGGCCGTCAACCAGTGCACTCCCTCGGTGGGCACCCCGACGGCGAACCTGCCCGGACGCACCCGTCCCTGACGGCCGGTCAGGTGGTCCGGGATCGCGTCCCGCCGGGTGGTGTAGGGGATCAGGACGGCGGAAGCCGCAGGTCGGAGACGGTGACTCGGCCGGATTGGATGTTCAACCCGTTTCAGCGGGACGCTTCGTGGGTCGCCGTCCCCACGGAGATCGCCATGGGCCTCGAACCGGAACGTGGAGCACTTGATCACCTACACCACATCGCGGGGCACGACCTGGTCCGGGCGCCCGGTCGCCTCGGGGCCTCCCGGATGTACCGCGGGGACCCGCGCCGACCAGGGCTGCGGCGGAGGGAGCCGGAGGGGGCCGGAGGGGGCCGGAGGGAACGCGGGCAGGGTACTGACTCCCGGGCCGAGGCGGGGTGCACGGTGGCGCGGGAAGGGGAGCGTCCGCCTCGGCATGCCCCCTGCCGTGTGAGGAGTCCGGGGTGGCGGTCAGGTTCGCCTCCGGCCGGGTGAAGGGTCACGGGCCATGCGTGAGGTTCCGCTCGTCCACGGTCAGGAGCCGCGTACCCGTACGGTCCGTGCCGGTCTGGTCCAGCCGGAGTCCGGCCGAACGCCCGTTCAGGGTCAGGGTCATCAGCTGGTTCCCGAACCAGGGGCCGCCGCTCTTGTCCCATCGGACCGTCGGCCGCCCGGTCCTGCCGTGCCGGGCCATGGCCCGGCCGAGCCGCCGCCCCGCACGGCTCCACCCGAAGCGGAAACCGACCCGCACCGAGGCGTGGACGGAGTTGTGCACGGGGGAGCAGGTCAGCTGGAACACCCGGGCGGAGGGCGCCGGATCCGGCCAGCGGGGCTCCGCCACATAGGCGTGGTGCACGTCCCCGGACAGCACGCAGACCGTCGAGGGCGCCAGCGGGCCACTGCCCACCTCCCTGATCAGGGCGGTCAGCTCCTCGAACGAGGACGGGAACGCCGCCCAGTGCTCCAGGTCCGCCCGTCTTCGCAGGTTCTCCCCGACACGTGCCCAGCGCGCGCCCCGAGCCCCCCGGCACAGCGCCGCGTTCCAGCTCTCCACGTCGTGGATGGCCGGGGGCAGCAGCCAGGGCAGCGAGGTCCCGATGAGCAGATGGTCGTACGAGCCCGGCGCCTGAAGCGCCTGGTCGCGCAGCCAGCGCGCCTCCTCGTCGTCGAGCATCGCCCGGCACCGCTCGTCGAGGACCCGGGCGGCACGGGTGTCGATCATCAGCAGCCGGGTCCTGCCGAAGTCGCGCCGGTAGCTCCAGCGGACCGAGGCGGGGTCGGTGTCCGCCCGGGCGGCGAACGCCCGGAGGGCCTCCGTGCCGTCCGGGGCGTCCCGCACGGCCGCGTAGACCGGGTCCACGGCCAGCTCGGCCGGGGAGAGGTTGCCCAGGTGCTGATGGACCCAGTAGGACATCAGGCCGCTGAGGATGCGCTCCCGCCACCAGGGCGTCGCCCGCATCTCGGCGACCCAGGAGGCGCTGGTGTTCCAGTCGTCGATGACGTCGTGGTCGTCGAAGATCATGCAGCTGGGGACGGTCGACAGCAGCCACCGCACCTCCGGGTCCAGCCAGGACTCCTCGTACAGCCGGGTGTACTCCTCGTAGTCCGCCACCTGGGTCCCGGGCGGCCGGCCGAGATCGCGCCGGGTCGCCATCCACCGCTGGGTCTCCTGCGACGTGGCGTCCGCGTACACCTGGTCGCCCAGCAACACCAGCAGGTCGGGACGCTCGGCCTCCGGCTCGGCCGCCAGCCTCGCGGCCAGGGTGTCCAGCGCGTCCGGTCCGATCGGATCGCGCTTGCGGGCCGGTGGCGCGGACCACCGGCAGGAGCCGAAGGCGACCCGTACCGACTCGGCGGGGATGGCCGGCGTGCGGATCACGCTCGGCGGGTACGGCGAGTCGGCCGGGGGCCAGACCCGGCGGCCGTCGAGCAGTACCTCGTACTCCGTCGACGAGGCGGGGGAGAGGCCGGAGACCGGGATCAGGGCGTAGTGGTGGCCCTCGATCCGGAACGTGCGGGCGGAGCCGCCCGCGCCCTTCGGCGAGACGGCAGACGGGCCGCCCGTAGAGCCGGTGCTCTGGGTGCTGTCGGGGCTCTGGGGGCTCTGGTCGCTTTGCGCCTCCTCGGCACTCTGGGCGTCCTCGGCACTCTGGGCGTCCTGGGCACCCTGGGCACCCGCGTCGCCGGGGACGCCGCTCGCTCCCGCGCCCCCGGCGGTCGGCCCGGGGACCTCGCCGGGACCCTCTCCGGAGGGCGCGCCGAGGCACCGCACCTCTGCCGTGCACGGCCGGTCCGCCTCGATCCAGACGGTCGCGTGCTCACCGGTCTCCCAGTCCACGTAACGCAGTAGCGGTCCCAGGCGCAGCCCCGCTGCCATGTGCCCTCCTCCGTCGCCCCACCCGTACGGTACGGAACGACGGGGTAGGGCGGCGCGGTTCCATGCCGGAGGGGCGTTCGGCCGCTGCCCGCTGAGGGCCGGTCGCGCGTCCGGGCCCCGGACGTATCGGTGCCTCCGGCCGGTGCCGGTGTCCGGTTGTGGCCGTGGCGAGGGTGTGGACGAGGCCGTGCCCGTTCCGAGGCCGTGCCCGTGCCAAGGCCGTGCTCGTTCCGTGGCCGTGGCCGTCGGCGGGTCAGCAGCCGTTGAGGACGGACTGCAGGGCGGACTTCTCGGCGGAGTCGACGGACAGGTTCCAGTGGTGCTTGGTGTGCACCCACATACGGGCGTACATGCAGTGGTAGGAACTGCTCGGCGGCATCCATTCGGCGGGGTCCTGGTCGCCCTTGGACTGGTTCACGTTGTCGGTGACGGCTATCAGCGCCGGCCGTGTCAGGTCGTTGGCGAACGCCTGGCGCGCGGAGGTGGACCACGAGCCGGCTCCGGAGCGCCAGGCCTCCGCGAGCGGCACGATGTGGTCTATGTCGACGTCCGAGGCGGCGTACCAGGTGGCGCCGTCGAACGGGGAGTACCAGCTTCCGCTGACGGCGGCGCAGCCGGAGTCCTGGACGACGTCGGAACCGTCGCGCTTGAGGACGACCTCGCGCGTGTTGCAGGCGCCCGACTGGGTGATCCAGTGGGGGAACTTGTCGCGGTTGTAGCCGGAGGAGGAACCTTCCGCCTTGACCGTGAGCTGGCCCAGATAGGTGCGGGCGGTGGCCGCGCTGACCGGCGTGGGCGGGGCGGCCTGGGCCTCGGGCGCGGTGAGCAGCGCGGTGGCCGACGCGAGGGCGACGGACGCGGCGAGCACCGCGGTCCGGGTGGCTCGACGCGCGTAGAGACCTGACATGAGAACTCCTCTGTTGGTGGGGGGCGTTGCCCGGACCGGACCCCGAAGGGCCGGGCCCGCGCCATGGTTGCGGCGCCGGATTGCCCGGGGATGGGCGCCAGGTAACAGAGTGACGACATGAACACGTCACTTCAAGGGTTCGCGGCACCGGCAATTCCCCCCGGCAGGCTTAGGGTTGGCGCGTGCTGCTGCCGGTCAATGTGACGTTCGGGATCGTCCTCGCCGTGCTCCTGGCCGCCGCCGCCTGTGTCGCGGCCGTCGCCCACCTCGGGCCGGGTCGTGCCCGCGAGATGGTGGTGGCCGGTCTGCGCGCCGCGGTCCAGCTGGGCGCGGTCTCGCTCGTCATCGGCTGGGCTGTCCGCTCCGTCCCGCTGCTGCTCGCCTTCCTGCTGGTGATGTACGCCGTGGCCGTACGCACCGCGGGCCGGCGGGTCACCCCGAACGGCACCTGGTGGCTGACGGCTCTGCCGATCGGCGCGGGTGTCGTGCCGGTCGTCGCCGCCCTGCTGCTCACCGGGCTCGTCCCGGTGAAGGGCATCGCGCTCATTCCGGTGACCGGCATCCTCATCGGCGGCGGGCTGACCGCGACGGTGCTCGCCGGACGGCGCGCGCTCGACGAACTCGCCACCCGGCACGGGGAGGTCGAGGCCGCAATGGCGATCGGGTTGTCCGACCGCGACGCCCGGCTCGAGGTGGTGAGGGACGCGGCCGCCGACGCGCTGCTGCCGGGACTCGACCAGACCAGGACGGTGGGGCTGGTCACGCTCCCGGGCGCGTTCGTCGGGATGCTGCTCGGCGGGGCGTCACCGCTCCAGGCGGGTGCGGTGCAGCTGTTCGTCCTCGTCGCGCTGATGGCGGTGCAGGCCGTCGCGGTCGCGGTGGTACTGGAGCTGGTGTCGCGCGGTCGGCTGCACCGGGACCTCCCGGCCGGGTCGGCGAAGGGCGCGGACCGGGCTCGTGAGGGGCGAGGAGGGGCCCGGGTCCGTGATGCCGACCGGACCGGGCTCGTGAGGGGCGAGGAGGGGCCCGGGTCCGTGATGCCGACCGGACCGGGCTCGTGACGGACGAGGCGGGATACCGGGTCCGTGATTCCCACCGGACCGGGTCCCCGGCTCCGGGCTGGGGCCGGGTCGGCCCGGACTCCGCCCGACCCCGACCCCGACCCCGACCCCGAACCCGGGGTCGGGCTGGGGCCGGGTCGGGGTCATCGGGGCCGGTTACGTGACGACGGTCGGGTCGGGTCAGGGTCATCGGGGCCGGCGCCGGGCCGGGTACGTGACGGCGTCGGCGACCGGCCCCCGTCGTCTCCCGTAGGCGTCCCGTACTCTGTACGCAGCAGAAGGGGAGTAGCCCTGTGCCGGAACGTCGACATACTGCCGGGCTCGCCCGGCCGGCGCCCGGAGGCGGCCGCGCAGCGGTCCGCCGGCGAGACCTTCGGCAAGCAGTGACCATGACCGTTTATGACCGTCCATGGCTGCTGCCGGTGCCGAGGCGACCCCTGGAACGCACTCGCTCAGGTCTCTCGGCGCGGCAGGGCCCGACCGATCGAGGAACCTCCATCCGTGTTCAGTATCACGACCATGGCGATCACCTTCGGCGTCGTCTTCCTCGCCGAGCTTCCCGACAAGACGGCCATGGCCGGACTGGTGCTCGGCACCCGCTACCGCGCCTCGTATGTCTTCGTCGGAGTCGCCGCGGCCTTCGCCGTGCATGTCGCGCTGGCGATCGCGGCGGGCAGCGTGCTGACCCTGCTGCCGCAGCGGCTGGTGCAGGCGGTCGTCGGCGTGCTCTTTCTCGCGGGCGCGGCGATGCTGCTGCTGAAGAAGCCCGATGACGACGACGAGAGCATCAAGGCCCCGTCCGACCAGTCCTTCTGGAAGGTCTCCGGCGCCGGCTTCATGCTGATCCTGGTCGCGGAGTTCGGCGATCTGACCCAGATCATGACCGCCAACCTGGCGGCCCGCTACGACAATCCGCTCTCCGTCGGCCTCGGCGCGGTCCTTGCGCTGTGGGCGGTGGCCGCACTGGGCATCGTGGGCGGCCGGACGCTCCTCAAGTACCTGCCGCTGAAGCTGATCACGAGGATCGCGGCCGGGCTGATGCTGGTGCTCGCCGGGCTGAGCCTGTACGAGGCGATCGCGGGCTGAGTCTGTGCGCGGAGCCTGTACGGGGCGATCGCGGGCCGAGTCTGTACGGGGAGCCTGTACGGGGCGATCGCGGGCCGAGTCGATCCCGGCGGTACGGCGAGGTATGCGGGCCCGGCGGGGACCTCGCGTTCCGTCCGTGCCTGCCGCCCGTGCCTTCCATCTGTGCCTTCCACCCGCCAGTCCGCCCGGGTGTCTCGTCCGCGCGCGTCCCGGGTGCGGGTTCGCCCGGGTGCCGGGCGTCCGTGCCCGTCCCCGCCGAGGGCGTTCCGGACTCGGATTGGCGCGGAAGCCGTTTGGTTTGTATCGTGAAGGAACAAAGTGGCCTCCGCCCGCAACCCCTGACCGGTGGGCGGAGGCCGCTCTGCACCCATGGCCACGGTCTGCCGTCGGCGGCCCTGCCCTCCGCACCGACTTCCCAGGACGGCCCGATGCCCAGCTCCGAGACGCCCGCAGCGACCGTCGACCCGGGATCCCGCCCCGAGACCATCGGCGTCTTCAGGGCGCTGCTGCTCGACATGGACGGCACGCTCGTCAACTCGGACGCCGTCGTGGAGCGCGTCTGGCGCTCCTGGGCGGTCGGCCACGGGCTCGACCCGGACGAGGCGCTCAAGGTCGTCCACGGGCGGCAGGGGTACGCGACCATGGCCGTGCTGCTCCCGGACCGGCCGATGGAGCAGAACCACGCCGAGAACCGGCAGTTGCTCGCGCAGGAGACGGCCGATCTGGACGGCGTCGTGCCGATCGCCGGGGCGCCCGCCTTCATGGAGGCCATCGCCGCCCTGCCGCACGCGCTGGTCACCTCCGCGAACGCGGCGCTCGCAACGGCCCGGATGAACGCGGCAGGGCTGCGTATACCCGACACTCGGATCACCGCCGAGTGCGTCGGCGCGAGCAAGCCGGACCCGGAGGGTTTCCGCAAGGGCGCGGCGGAACTCGGCTTCGCACCGGCGGACTGCGTGGTGCTCGAGGACTCCGAGGCCGGTATCGCGGCCGCGCGTGCCGCGGGGATGCGGGTTCTCGGCATCGGCCCCCGTGCCGCCGCCTTCGCCCCGGACGCCCACGCGCCCGACCTCACCGGCGTCGATGTCCGGGCCGATGCGACGGGCGCGCTGGCGTTCGCTCCCGTGCGCCAGGGCTGATTCGGCGGGCGGCCCTTGCGCGGGCGGCCCTTGCGCGGGCGGCCCTCAGCGGCCGGCCCTTGGCGCGGGCGGCCCTTGGCGCGGTCGGCCGGCCGGGCGCCCCTCGGTGTCCCGTGTAGCGGGTGCCCGGACCGCCGCCGGACCGAGCCGCGGGCGCCGGCGCGACGCCATCCGCGCGACGCCATCCGCGCGACGCCATCCGCGCGACTCGGGACGCGACCGGGCCGCACATGCCGCCCGCGTCATGCGGCGCCCGCGGCGTTCGCCGCCCCGGGTGCGGCCCCGGGTGCCGACCCGGTCGCCGCGGTAGGCGCCCGCCGCGGGACGCCGTGCTCGGCGGTGTCCGCCACCGTTTATCAGCGTCGGTCAGCGTCCGCCAGCGTTTGTCCCGGTCGCCTTCGCCCCGGTGTTCGCCGTCAGCGTCCGTCCCAGACGCCGTCGCCGTGGCCCTGGCCGTCCTCGGGATAGCGCGTCTCGGCCTCCAGGGCGCGGCGGGTCGCCGGGCCGTAGACGCCCTCGGGGTCGTCCTGGATGCCGTTGCGGTACTGGTAGGCCGCCACCGCGTTCTCGACGCGGCGGTTGTAGCGGCCGTCGTCCCGTCCGCGGTAGTAGCCGGCCTGCTCCAAGCGCTCCTGCAACTCGACGACCTCGGGGCCGACGTCCCCGCGCCGCAGGGTGACCCCCGGGTCGGGGGAGGAGGGGCCGGGCGGGGTCGCGCCCGTCGGGGTGGCCGTCGCCTGCGTGGGCGTCGGGCCTGTGACGAGCGGAGCCGGGGACGACAGGCCCGTGGCGGACGGGGCCGGGGCGGACGGGGCCGGTGCCGAGGCCGGGACCGACTCCGAGGGTGACGGCGGCGCGGAGGACGACGCGCTCCGCGTCCGGGACGGCGAGGCGGACGGCGGCGCTTCGGGCGCCTCGGGCGCGGCCGACACGAAGGGGGCCGTCGTCTCGCCGTCGGGCAGTGCCCGGTCGTCCCCGCCGCCGTCCGTCGTCAGCAGCCCGCTCGCGTAGGCCGTGGCCAGCAGCACCGCCACCACGGCGCCGGCGGCCACCGCCATGTGCCGCCCGTTCCGGCCGCGTGCCCGCCGGCGGCCTCCGGGCGCGGGCCCCGGCCCCGCCCCGGTCATGTCGTACGCGAGGCCGTGTCCGTGCCGGTGGTCGTCCGTAACCCCGTCCCGTGGCGTGCGCGACGCGCCGGACGGTGCCTCGGGAACACCCTGCTGCCCGGCTGCGGTGTTCGGCCCGGTTGCGGTGTTCGGCCCGGCGCCGCCGGCCCCCGGCGGCAGCACCCGCGTCAGCTCGGGCAGCGGCTCGGGCAGCGGCTCGGGCAGCAACTCGGGCAGCGGCTCGGCCGGGGTGGTGTCCGCCGTGCCCGCCGTGCCCGCCGTGCCCGCCGTGCCCGCAGTGCCCGCCGGATCCGGCAGGGCCACATACGGCCTCACTCTCAGCGGGTCGAATCCCTCCGCCGTCGCGCCCTGCCCGCAGCGGCAGTTCCCGACACCGCCGGATCCACCGCCGGATCCACCGCCGGTGCCGTCCTGCCTGCCGCATCCGGGGCAGACGTGTCCCGTCATCGTGGGTTCCCTCCCCTCGCGCTGCCAGCGATTATGCAGCCCCTGTCCAGCACCCGGACGGGATGCCTCCGCTCGGCGGGCCATAACCGTACGAAACGCCCACGATGGGAGGAGCAGACGTGTGCGCTGCGGACCGGAGGGCTACTGCATGGCGCGGGAAGCGGGCACGCCGGCCTCCGGCCCCGGAACGGCGCCCCGGCCCGGCGAGAGCCCCAACCGCCGGAGCGTCCTCGTGGCGATCGGCGCGCTGCTGCTGGGTCTGCTGCTCGCCGCGCTCGACCAGACGATCGTGGCCACCGCGCTGCCGACGATCGTGAGCGAGTTCGGCGGCCTCGAGCACCTGTCCTGGGTGGTCACCGCGTACATCCTCGCCTCCACCGCGGCGACTCCGCTCTGGGGCAAGCTCGGTGACCAGTACGGCCGCAAGAAGCTCTTCCAGACGGCGATCGTCATCTTCCTGATCGGCTCCGCGCTGTGCGGCATCGCGCAGAACATGCCGCAGCTCATCGCCTACCGCGCCGTCCAGGGACTCGGCGGCGGCGGCCTCATCGTGCTGTCGATGGCGATCGTCGGCGACATCGTCTCCCCGCGCGAACGAGGCCGCTACCAGGGGCTGTTCGGTGCCGTCTTCGGGGCGACCAGTGTGCTCGGGCCGCTGCTCGGCGGCCTGTTCACCCAGCACCTCAGCTGGCGCTGGGTGTTCTACGTCAATCTGCCCATCGGTGTGGTCGCGCTCTTCGTGATCGCCGCCGTGCTGCACATACCGGTGCGGCAGAGCCGGCACACCATCGACTACCTGGGCACGGGCCTCATCGCGGCCGTCGCCACCTGCCTGGTCCTCGCCGCCTCGCTCGGCGGCACCACCTGGGCCTGGGGCTCGCCGCAGATCATCGCCCTGCTGGTGCTCGGTGCCCTGCTCCTCGTCGCCTTCGTCCGCACCGAGCGCCGCGCGGCCGAGCCCGTACTGCCGCTGAAGCTCTTCCGGAACCGCACCTTCGCCGTCGTCTCCGCCATCAGCTTCATCGTGGGGTTCGCGATGTTCGGCGCACTGACCTATCTGCCGATGTTCCTCCAGGTCGTCCAGGGCGTCACCCCCACCGTCTCCGGCGTCCACATGCTCCCGATGGTGATCGGACTGCTGATCACCTCGACCGCGTCCGGCCAGGTCGCCAGCCGTACCGGCCGCTGGAAGGCCTTCCCCGTGGCCGGCACCGCAGTGACCGCCGTCGGGCTCCTGCTGCTCCACCAGTTGGAGCCGGAGACCCCGACCTGGGAGGTGGGTGCCTACTTCTTCGTCTTCGGCTCCGGACTCGGCCTGGTCATGCAGGTGCTGGTGCTCGCGGTGCAGAACGCGGTCGGATACGAGGACCTCGGCGTCGCCACGTCCGGCGCCACCTTCTTCCGCTCCATCGGCGCCTCGTTCGGCGTCGCGCTCTTCGGGACGCTCTTCACCGGACGGCTGCGCGAACTCCTCGGCGAAGCGCTCGCCGGCCGCACCCTGCCGCCCGGAGCGAGCCCCGAGCAGCTCGCCGACGACTCACGCGCGATCACCCTGCTGCCCCCCGGGCTGCGCCCGGTGGTCGTCGAGGCGTTCTCGACCTCCATCACCGACGTCTTCCTGTACGCGGCCCCGGTTGTCGCCGTCGGCTTCGTCCTCGCCTTCCTCCTGCGGGAGGACACGCTGCGCGGTTCCGTCACCGCGCCCGAGACCAGCCAGACCATCGCCCCCAACCCGGCCCAGCGCTCCTCGTACGACGAGTGCGCCCGAGCGCTGTCCCTCCTCGGCTCGCGCGAGGGCCGCAAGGAGGTCTACGTCAAGATCACCGCCAGGGCCGGGCTCGACCTCAGCCCGGCGGCCGGCTGGCTCCTGCTGCGCATCAAGCGCCACGGGCTGGTTGAACCGGCCAGGCTCGCCGAGGCGACCCATGTGCCGGTCAAGGCCGTCACCGACGCGTCACGTGAGGTGGAGGAGCGCGGGCTCGCCCGGCGGGAGGGCCTGTCGCTGATGCTCACCGATCCGGGCGTGGACGCGGCGGCGAAGCTGTCCGCGGCACGGGAGGAGTCGCTCGCGGAGCTGCTGGGCGACTGGTGGGGACCGGACCGGCCCACCGACCTCGTCCAACTGGTGAAGGAGCTGACCGCCGAGCTGTCCGGCTCCGACGGGGAGCGCCCCGACGGCGGTGAACCGCACCGGGACCACCAGGCCTGGCGCTTCCCCTCGCACTGAGGGCACCGGAACCCGGCCTGCCGCGCGGAGCGCCCCCGGGCCGGGCGGAGACCCCGGGACCGGGACCGGGACCGGGAGCGGGAGTGTGACCGCGGTCGCCGGGTGCGGGAGCGGCCCGGGCACACAGCCGCACTCCCTGCCCGTGGAACGCGTTCGGGCCACCGCCACCGCCCCCGGCCCCGGCCCCGACCCAGCCCCCGACCCCGGCCCAGCCCCCGGCCCAGCCCCCGACCCAGCCCGCGGCCGCCGGGTGCGGGCGCGGCTCAGGCCGCCGCGCCATCCGCCCCGTGCACCAGCTCCCTCCCGTACCAGACGTCCACGTACGGTCCCTCGCAGTACGCGGGGATCTCCCGGTAGCCGTGCCGTGTGTAGAGGGTGCGTGCCCCGACCAGGTCGAGCCGGGTGTTGAGCACCATCCGCCGCGCCCCGAGCCGCCGGGCGGCGTCCTCCAGCGCCGTGAGCAGGGCCGCCCCGCCGCCGGTACCGCGGAACGCGGGGCGCACGAACACCCGGGTCAGCTCGGCCCGTTCGGCGTCCAGCAGCAGCACCCCGCCGCAGGCCGCCGCCTCCCCGCCATGCCGTCCGACGGCGAACTCGCCGGTGGGGGCGGTGAGCAGCGCCGCATCGTCGTCCGCGAGACCCTCGTCGATCTCCGCGTCGGCGATGTGCCGCCGCCAGTAGCTCCCGGCCACATCGGCGTAGTAGTCGCGCCGAAGGGCGGTGGCGTCAGGGCTGTCGAAGCGCTCGGGGAGCACGGTCCATCGCGTCATGCCGACAGCTGTACCCGACCGGCCCGGCGCACCGCGAACGGTTTGCCGGCCCGCGTGCGGGAGGGGCGGTCCACCCCGTACGACCCGGCAGGCGCCGCGTGCGGCAGACCGTGCCGCCCGCGCCGCCCTTACCGCGGCCGGCCGGGATCCTCGACGACGCCATGATCGACGATATTCGGCTCCGCGTCCGTATGTGTACCCGTGCACGACAGACCCCCGGCGGCCGCCGCAGGACACGCCGAATCCCGCCCGGGAACGGCGGGTACGTGTCCCAGGTCGCCTCCGCGCCGTTGACCGTCTGCGCCGCGCGGCCAGCGGGCGCCCCACACCGGCGCCACGCCGACGGCACACCGGCACGGCACCCCACAGCACCAGTCCCGCCGACGAGAAGGAACCCGATCGATGCCCTCCATCTCCTCCAGCGCCTCCGCGAACCTCGACGATCTCGAAGCGGACATCCGCCGTCGCAACCCCGGTGAACCCGAGTTCCACCAGGCCGTACACGAAGTGCTGGAGACACTGGGGCCGGTGCTGGACAGGCGGCCCGAACTCCGCGAGGCCAAGGTGGTCGAGCGCCTGGCGGAGCCGGAGCGGCAGCTCATCTTCCGGGTGCCGTGGCAGGACGACCGCGGCGAGATCCACGTCAACCGCGGCTTCCGGGTGGAGTTCAGCAGCGCCCTCGGCCCCTACAAGGGCGGTCTGCGCTTCCACCCGTCCGTCAACCTGGGGATCGTGAAGTTCCTCGCCTTCGAGCAGATCTTCAAGAACGCCCTGACGCGCCTGGGGATCGGGGCCGGCAAGGGCGGCAGCGACTTCGACCCGCGCGGCCGCTCCGACGCCGAGGTGATGCGCTTCTGCCAGTCGTTCATGACGGAACTGCACCGGCACCTCGGTGAGCACACCGACGTGCCCGCCGGCGACATCGGTGTCGGCGGCCGGGAGATCGGCTTCCTCTTCGGCCAGTACCGGCGCATCACCAACCGCTGGGAGGCGGGCGTACTGACCGGCAAGGGCACCTCGTGGGGCGGTTCGCACGTACGCCCCGAAGCGACCGGCTACGGAAACGTGCTCTTCACCGCCGAGATGCTGAGGGTGCGCGGCGAGCAGCTCGCCGGTCAGCAGGTCAGCGTCTCCGGGTCGGGCAACGTGGCCCTCTACACCGTCGAGAAGGCGCAGGCACTGGGGGCGCATGTGCGCACCGTCTCCGACTCGGCCGGATACGTCGTCGACGACAAGGGCATCGACCTGCCGCTGCTCAAGGAGATCAAGGAGGCCGAGCGCGGTCGGGTGAGCGACTACGCGGTCCGCCGCGGCGCGTCCGCGCGGTACGTGCCCGGCGGAAGCGTCTGGGAGGTGCCCACCGATGTGGCCCTCCCGTCGGCGACCCAGAACGAACTCACCGCCGACGACGCCGCGGCCCTCGTACGCAACGGCGTCAAGGCCGTCTCCGAGGGCGCGAACATGCCCACCACCCCCGCGGCGGTGCGCATCCTCCGCGACGCCGGTGTCGCCTTCGGACCGGGGAAGGCCGCGAACGCGGGCGGTGTGGCCACCAGCGCGCTGGAGATGCGGCAGAACGCGGCCCGCGACCTGTGGCCCACGCATCGCGTCGAGGAGGAACTGGCCCGGGTCATGCGGAGCATCCACGACACGGCGTACGAGACGGCGGACCGCTACGGACGGCCCGGCGACTATGTGGCGGGGGCCAACATCGCCGGCTTCGAACGCGTGGCGGACGCCATGCTCGCCCAGGGCCTGATCTGACGCACGTCGTTCCTCGCCGTTCGCCGTTCGCCGTTGTCCATTGTCCATTGTCCATTGTCCATTGTCCATTGTCGTTCGTCGTTGTTCTCGTTGTTCTCGTCGTCCTCGTCGTCCTCGTCGTCCATCATCGGTGAGCCGCGCCTTCGGTACACACCCCGGCCGCCCCCTGGCACACTGCACCCGGCAGCGGAAGACACGGGTGACGGGGGGCGGTTGCGGTGGACGACACGGCGAGGGCGGAACGCGTGGACGCGGCCCCCGGGCCACCGCTTCGGCCGGGCCCGTACCCCGGACACGCGGAAGCCGTCCAGGCCGTCGGCGAGCGGTGGTTGCGGGAGTTCGCCGGGGAGGGCGACTTCGTCTGCTCGCCCGCCGGGCTGTGGCTCGCGCTCGGTGCCGTGGCGGCGGGCGCACGCGGCGGCACCGCCGGGGAACTCCGGGCCCTGCTCGGCGCGGCCGGCGACGACGCGGCCGCGGCCGTCACCTCGGCGGCGCTGGAACTCGCCGGCACGGACGCGCTGGCCGTCGCGACCCGCGTGTGGAGCAGTGTCCCGGTCCACCGGGCCTACCGCGAGGCACTGCCCGGTATCGGGTTCGGCCGGCTCGGCGACGGACAGGACGACATCGACGCCTGGGTGAGGGAGGCGACCGGCGGGCTGATCGGGGGGCTACCTGTCCCCGTCCCCCCGGACACCCTCCTCGCCCTGGTCAACGTCCTCGCTCTGAAAGCCCGTTGGGAGACGCCGTTCCCCGGCCATCTGACCGTCCCCGCGCCGTTCACGGACGCCTCGGGGACCGTGCACCGGGTGCCGACGATGCACCGGCGGCTGCCCCCCGGCGACGCGTGGACCGCGGGCCCGGCGCGGATCGCCCGGCTGCGCTGCGAGGGTGGTTCGGGCGCGGTGGTCCGGCTCGTCCTCGGGGCGCCGGGCGCCGGTCCCGCGGAGGTGCTGCCCGCCGCCTGGGCGCCCCGCGAGGAGTGCGCACCCGTCGACGCGGAGGCCGTCGACCTCGCCGTGCCCCGCCTCGCCCTGCGGACGACGACGGACGTGACGCCCCGACTGCCCGCTCTCGGCGTACGTCGGGCCACCACCGCGCTCGCCGACTTCTCCGGACTGTCACCGGAGCCGCTGGCGATCTCGATGGTCGTCCAGCAGGCCGTACTCAGGATCGCGGAACTCGGCGTGGAGGCGGCGGCCGCGACGGCGGTCCTCACCCGCGCGGGCGCCGCGCCCCGCCCCGTCCGGGCCCTCCGGCTCGCCTACGACCGCCCCTTCGGCATCGTCGTACTCGACGCCTCCGGGCGGCTCCCGCTCTTCGCCGCCTGGCAGTCGACCGCCCCGGCGGGCGCCCCGGCGCCGGGGGAGTGACGACCGCACCGGCCGACCCTCCCTGCCGCCGTGGAAGCGCCGTGGAAGCCTGGAGGCGTCGGCCCTCCCGGCCGTCGGTGCCGTTGCCGCCGTCGCGCCCGGCGCCGCTTCCCGCCGCCCGTTCCCGCCGCCCGTTCCCGCCGCCCGTTCCCGGTGGCCGGTGCGGTCGACCGCGCGGCGTCAGCCCTGCTTCGGCGATGCCTGCTGGACCACCTCGAAGGACCACAGGGTCGAACCCGTCGCCGCGGGCTTCGGGCGTTCACCTTCGCCGCTCCCGCCGCTCCCGCCGCTCCCGCCGCTCCCGCCGCTCCCGCCGCCCTCGCCCCGGTGGGCGGCCTGCATCGGGCCGGACATCCAGTTCTGGAAGTCCTCCTCGCTGCGCCAGCGGGTGTAGACGAGGTAGTCGTCGGTGCCCTCCAGCGGGCGGAGCAGCTCGAACCACTCGAAGCCGTCCGAGGACTCCACGGCCCCCGCTCGCGCGGCGAACCGCTGCTCCAGGGACTCCCGCTGCGCGGCGGGGACGGTCAGCACATTGATCTTCACGACGCTCATGAGGTGCAGGATAGGCGCGGCGCGAGTCGCCCGCGGCCCCGACCCGGCGGGGCGGCGGGCGCGCGTCCTGCCGGGCACCCGCCCCGGAGGCACGTACGGGTCGTGCCCCCACCCGCGGCGGCGCCGACCCGTTCAGCCCGTGACGCGGGCCAGCAGCAGGCCGTCGTACCCCCGCGCGCCCACCGTCTGGAAGGCGGTCGCCGTGAGCCGCGGATGGTCCGAGACCACCTCGAACATCCGGCGGGTGCCCACGACGGCGGGGTCCTCGCTGGTCGCGTCGAGGACCGAGCCGTCTCGTACGACGTTGTCCACGACGATGACGCTGCCCGGGCGGGACAGCTTCACCGACCACTCCACATAGTGCGGGTTGTTGGCCTTGTCGGCATCGATGAAGGTGAAGTCGAACGGGGCCGTGCCCTCGGACTCCAGCGCGGCCAGGCTGTCGAGCGCGGGGCCGACCCGCACCTCCACGTTCTTGTCGAGCCCCGCGCGGGTGAGGTTGGCGCGGGCCACGTCCGCGTGCTCGGCGTCGTACTCGAGGGAGACGAGCCGCCCGTCGGCGGGCAGGGCCCGGCCGAGCCAGATGGTGCTGTAGCCCCCGAGCGTGCCGATCTCGAGGATCCTCGTCGCGCCCTGGGTGAGGGCCAGCAGGTGCAGCAGCTTCCCCTGATTGGGTGCGACGGCGATCTGCGGCATCCCGGCGGCGTCGCTCGCGGCGACCGCGGCCGTCAGCGCGTCGTCCTCAGGAACCAGCAGGTCGGTGAAGTAGGCGTCCACGGCGTTCCATTGCTGTTCAGACATAGGGGAAACGTATCCCACGTCCGGGCCCCCGGGCCGGACCGCGGACCCCCGGCCCCCGGCGCCCGACCGCCCCGCGCCGTACGGTCCTCCGACACACGGAACCGGGCCTCCCGGCCGGGGCCTCGGTCGGGCGCGGGACGGCACCGATGCGGCGCCTTCCCGGGCGGATCGCCGCGTCCGGCCGGCATTTCCCCCGCCGCGGCCACCGTGCCATTCGGCCGCGGCCACCGTGCCATTCGGCCGCGGCCGTCAGCGGGCGGCCGCGTGTCCGCGGCCGCGTGCCCCTGGGTGCCTGTCCGCGACCGCCTGTCCGCGACCGTCTGTCCGTGAGTGCCTGTCCGCGGCGCGGCACGGGCCCCTTCCCGGACCTCAGCGGGCCTGTCCGGGTGCCGGCGCTCCGAGGGGCGCCGGCGGCGCGATGCCCGGCCCGGCGCCGGGCCCCGCGCCCGGGGCGCGGCACTCGAACCAGACGGTCTTGCCGGGCCCGCCCGTACGCGACACGCCCCACTTGTGCACCACCGCGTCCAGCAGCGCCAGTCCCCGCCCCGACTCCTCGCCGGGTGCGGCCCGGCGCGGCACGGGCAGCGCGGGGCACTCGTCCCTGACCTCCACCCGGAGGCCGGACGGGCCGCGCTCGATGAGCAGCCCGCAGCGGCGGCCGGGGACGTGGTCGTGGACGTTGCCGAGCAGTTCGGTCAGGGCGAGTGACGCGTCGTCGGCCAGTTCCGGCAGGCCCCACAGGGCGAGGTAGTGGCGGAGGATGCGGCGCACATGGCGGGCCGAGTGGTCCCCGACGGTGAAGCGCATGCCGTACTGGGAGGCGGGCCCCGGGGCGGGGGCGATGTCGTCGATCACACTGCGAGGGTGGCGCCGGACGGCTACGCTCTGCCATGGCCTGAATACAACCCGTCCGGCTGTGGGCGGAGTTGCGTACGAGGGAGCACGCCGTGACGCATGTCAACGTCCTCGACCCGGGCGCCTCGCCGCTCGACTACTACGGCTACGAACTCCGCCGCTACCGCGAGGCGGCGGGGCTCACCCAGAAGCAACTGGGCGCCGTCATCAACTACACCGGCTCGCTGGTGGGGCAGATCGAGACGGCGCGGAAGCTGCCGACGCAGGAGTTCAGCGAGCGCACGGACGCGGCCCTGGGCACGGACGGGCTGCTGACCCGGCTGCTGGGGCTGGTGCTGCGCAGCCAGTTGCCCGCGTGGTTCCAACAGGTGGCGGAGTTGGAGGCGCGGGCGACGGAGATCTGCACCTTCCAGACCCATATGGTGCACGGGCTGCTCCAGTCGCCGTCGTACGCGCGGGCGGTGCTCGGGGCCGTGGACCGGGGGAATCTGGACGACCGTACGGCCGTCCGGCTGGCGCGGCAGCGCATCCTCGGCAAGGAGGAGCCGCCGGTGCTCTGGGCGATCCTGGGGGAGGCGGCCCTGCGCCAGTCGATCGGCGGGCCCGCGGTGATGCGGGAGCAACTGGCGCGGCTGCTGTCCTTCGCCGACGACCTCCGGGTGAACGTCCAGATCCTGCCGTTCCGGGCCGGGGCCCACGCGGGACTGACAGGCTCGTTCACCGTCTACCGCTTTGGGAGCGACCCGGCCATCCTCTACCCCGAGGGATATGGGAAGGGCCATCCGACGGCCAACCCGGCCACGGTCGGGGACTGTTCACTCCGTTACGATCACCTCCAGGCCACCGCCCTGTCCCTCACGGACTCGACGGAACTCATCCGGCGCACGATGGAGGAACGCTATGGGGAGCAGCAGCTCTGATCCGACCGGTGCCCGCTGGCGCACGTCCAGCTACAGCAGCGACCAGGGCGGCGAGTGTGTCGAGTGCTTGCCGCTCGGCGGCGCCGTGTGGCGTACGTCCAGCTACAGCGGCGACCAGGGCGGCGATTGCGTCGCGTGCGCCCCGCTCGGCGGCGCCGTATGGCGCACGTCCCGTCACAGCAGTGACCAGGGCGGCGACTGCGTCGAGGTCGCCGAGACCCCGCAACTCGTAGCCGTGCGCGACTCCAAGGTCCCGGCGGGGGACGTGCTGCACTTCCCGGCCGGCGTGTTCGCCGCCTTCGTGCGGACGCTCTGAGGGCGCAGCCCCCGGCACCCACCAGGCCGGGGTCGGCATCGCGCCCGGAACCGGTGCGGTCGGTGCCGCCCCGGGACCGCCGCGCGCCCCGTGCCGGCGGTGCCGCGGGGCCGCCCGCGCGCTCCCGGAGGCGGCTCGGACGCGTCCGCCGGCACTTCCGGACGCTAGGGCGTCGGTGACGCCGTCGGGGACGGCGGCGGGCTGGTCTTCTCGGGCTGGGGCGCGGTCGGCAGGTCGAACACGTTGCGCGGGGTCACCACCTCGGTGACGGCGCGCCCGAGCAGTGTGCTCAGCGACCGGCCGCGGTGGTCGGTGTCGGAGTTGACCAGGATCACCAGCGTGGCGCGCTGGGAGGGAAGTCGCACGGCGAGCGTCTCATAGCCGGGAAGTTCCCCGTTGTGGCCGATCCAGTTGCCGACCCGCATGATGCCGAGGCCGTACCCGACCTCGGGAACGCCCGTCGGGCCGAACTTCAGGCGCTCCTTCTGGGTGGCGGGGGAGAGGAGCCGGCCGTCGGCCAGGGCGGGTACCCAGGTGTTCAGGTCGCCGAGGTCGGAGATCATGGCGCCGGCCGCCCAGGCCCAGGACGGGTTCCAGTCGGCGGCGTCGAGCGTGCCGCCGGACGGAGTGGCCTTGGTGGTGCCGGACTTCGTGTAGTCGGTGTAGTCGGTGTAGCCGTGGGCGTACGGCTCGGGCATCGTGTCGTCCGTCGGGAACGAGGTCTGCCCGAGCCGCAGCGGGGAGTAGACGCGCTGCCGGAGGTAGTCCTCGAGCCGCTGCCCGGTGACCTTCTCGATCACCAGCCCCAGCAGGATGGTGTTGGTGTTGCTGTACTCCCACCGGCTGCCCGGTGGGAAGTTCGGCGGGTGCGCGAACGCGTAGTCGAGGAGCTGCCGAGGGGCGAACGTCTGCTGGGGGTCGGCCAGGAGGGACTTCCGCCACTCCTCGTCCTCGGAGTAGTCGAACAGACCGCTGCGCATGTCGGCCAGTTGGCGCAGGGTGATGCGGTCGCCCGCCGGGACGCCCTCGACGTACCTCCCGACCGGGTCGTCGAGCCCGACCCGGCCCTGGTCGACCAGTTGCAGCAGGCCGGTGACCGTGAAGGTCTTGGTGACGCTGCCGATCCGCATGTGCAGATCGGTCCTCATGGGCGCGCCGGTCGACTTGTCGGCAACGCCGAACGCCTTCTCGTACGTACCGCGGCCGGGAATCCGGATGCCGACGATCGCGCCGGGGATCCCGGCCTCCCGCATGGTGTCCTCGACGGCCCTGTCGAGGGCTTCCACCAGGGCGGGATCGAATTCCTGGCGCGCGGTGTGCGCCTGCGCGCCGGTCAGGCCCGTGGCGACCAGCAGCAGCGCGGCGAGGATCGCCGGCACGACTCTGAGACGGATCATCCGCGGCCACCTCTGGTTTCCGGTCGTCCGGTTTCCGGTCGAACGAGGTGAAACGGTCCTCCGGTCGCATGGCCGGCCGGACGGTCGGCCGAGTGGTCGTTACAGGGATCTTCGATCATAGGATCGTCGCAACCGGACGGCGACTCGAACGGGGTGTGACCCGCCCGGACGGGGAGGCGGGGGCGGGCTCGGTGGCAGGGCCCCGCAGCCTCCGCGTCCGGGCGCGGGTCGACAGGCTATCCCCCGGTGCTGACCCGGAGTTCCTTGATCCCGTTGAGCCAGGACCCGCGCAGCCTGCGCGGGTCGCCGGCCAGGCGCAGGTCCGGGAAGGTGTCGGCGATCGCGCCGAAGATGAGGTCGATCTCCCTGAGGGCCAGCGACTTGCCGAGGCAGAAGTGCGGGCCCCCGCCGCCGAAGCCGAGGTGCGGGTTGGGGTCGCGGGTGATGTCGAAGACCTCGGGGTTCTCGAAGACCTCGGGGTCGCGGTTGGCGGAGGAGTAGAAGAGCCCCACCCTGTCGCCCTTCCTGATGTTCCGGCCGCCGAGTTCGGTGTCCCGGGTCGCGGTCCGCTGGAAGGAGACCACGGGCGAGGTCCAGCGGACGATCTCGTCGGCGGCGGTCGCCGGGCGCTCCCGCTTGTACAGCTCCCACTGGTCGGGGTGGGTGAGGAGGGCGTGCATGCCGTTGCTGATCGCGTTGCGGGTCGTCTCGTTGCCCGCCACCGCCAGCAGCAGTACGAAGAGGCCGAACTCGTCGGAGGAGAGGTTGCCTTCGTCCTCGGCCGCGACGAGCCGGGTGACGATGTCCCCGGCCGGGCACTCCTTGCGCGCGGCGGCCAGGTTCATGGAGTAGCCGATGATTTCCGTGGCGGCCTCGGCGCCGATCTCCTCGGTGATCGCGTACTCCGGGTCGTCGTACGCCACCATCTTGTTCGACCAGTCGAAGATCCGGGCCCGGTCCTCCTGCGGTACGCCGATGAGTTCGGCGATGGCCTGGAGCGGGAGTTCCACGGCGATCCGGGTGACGAAGTCGAAGTCGAAGCCGCCGCCCGCGCCGCCGCCTGCGCCGCCGTCCCTGCTCGCCTCCTCGACGATCCGCCGGGCGCGGTCGCGGAGTGCCGACTCCAGGCCGCGTATGGCGCGCGGGGTGAAGCCGCGCTGCACTATCTGGCGGACCCGGGTGTGCTCGGGCGGGTCCATGTTGAGCATGATCAACCGCTGGGCCTCGATCTGGTCGCGGCTGATGTGCCCGTTGAAGCGGATGATCGCGGTGTTCTCGCGGGAGGAGTACAGCTCGGGGCGGGTGGAGACGTACTTGACGTCCGCATGGCGGGTGACCGCCCAGTAGCCCTCGTCGTCGAAGCCGGTGGCGCCGCGTGGCTGCGGGCACCACGAGACGGGGGCCGTCCGCCGCAGCCGGGCGAACTCGGCGTGGGGGACGCGGCTCTCCAGCAGGTCGGGGTCGGTGGCGTCGAACCCTTCGGGGAGATGGGGGCAGGACATCGGCAACTCCAGGTCTCGCGGCTGGACAGCTGTGCGGTGGCTGCGCGATTCTGACGACCCATCAGAATCTTTCGCAAGGTAGTGACGGGTTCTCCAACTGGCAAGACGCATGGCGCGAACTCCTGCCTGCACGAGCCTTGCATACCTGGGGTAACCCTCATAAGACTGCTAGGGAACTAGAACGCGTACTAGTTCTTCTTGCGGTTCTCGGGTGCGGCGTGCCGGGACGCCCCGCACCGGTGCTGAGGAGAGGACAGGCTCATGGCCGCGGAACCCGTCATCGTCGAAGCCGTACGCACACCCATAGGCAAGCGCGGTGGCGCGCTCGCCAACCTGCACCCCGCCTATCTGCTGGGCGAGACCTACCGCGAACTGCTGGGCCGCACCGGCATCCAGGCCGACTGCGTCGAGCAGATCGTCGGCGGCACCGTCACCCACGCCGGTGAGCAGTCGATGAACCCGGCGCGCAACGCCTGGCTCGCCATGGGGCTGCCCTGCGAGACCGCCGCGACGACCGTCGACTGCCAGTGCGGCTCCTCGCAGCAGGCCGCGCACATGACCGCCAACATGATCGCCGCCGGTGTCATCGACGTGGGCATCAGCTGCGGTGTCGAGGCCATGTCGCGGGTGCCGCTGGGCAGCGGCTCCAAACACGGCCCGGGCAAGCCGTGGCCGGACGAGTGGAACGTCGACCTGCCCAACCAGTTCCAGGCCGCCGAGCGCATCGCGCGCCACCGCGGACTCGGCCGCGAGGACGTCGACTCGCTCGGCCTCATCTCCCAGGAGCGGGCGGCGGCGGCCTGGGCCGAGGAGCGCTTCAAGCGCGAGACGTTCGCCGTCCAGGTGCCCACGACCGAGGAGGAGCAGTACGCGGGCCAGGGCATGTGGCGGCTCGTCGACCGCGACGAGGGACTGCGGGACACCTCGATGGAGGCGCTGGGCGGGCTGAAGCCGGTCATGCCGACCGCGGTCCACACCGCCGGGAACTCCTCGCAGATCTCCGACGGCGCGGCGGCCATCATGTGGGCGTCCAAGCGCATGGCGCGGGCGCTGAAGCTGAAGCCGCGCGCCCGGATCGTGGCGCAGGCCCTCGTCGGGGCGGACCCGCACTTCCACCTCGACGGGCCGATCGACGCGACACGGACGGTGCTGGGGAAGGCCGGGATGTCGCTCAGGGACATCGACCTCGTGGAGGTCAACGAGGCGTTCGCCTCCGTCGTGCTGAGCTGGGCGCAGGTCTTCGACCAGGACCTGGCGAAGGTCAACGTCAACGGCGGGGCCATCGCCCTCGGCCACCCCGTGGGCGCGACGGGCGCCCGGCTGATCACGACCGCGCTGCACGAACTGGAGCGGACGGACAAGGAGTTCGCGCTGGTGACGATGTGTGCGGGCGGGGCGCTGGCGACGGGGACGATCCTTCAGCGGCTGTGAGCCGCCGTTCGTCTTCGGCACCCGGGCGGGCCCGTCGGGCGGTTCGGGGCGGTGGAGCGGGAGAGGCCCGGGTGGTGGTCCGGGGCGGTGCCCGGAGGGCTGTGGCGGTGGAGCGGGAGAGGCCCCGGGCCGGGCCGGGCCGGGCTGGGCCGGGTCGGGTGGCTCGGGGGCGGAGTAGCGGCGGCCCGGGACGATGGTCGGGTGGCTGCGCGGCGGTCCGCGCGCGGCGGCGCCGGTCTCCCGCCACGGCGAAGGCCCCGGGCCGGCGCACGGTGCGTCGGCACGGGGCCCGGGGCCGCTGTGCGCGGCGGTCCGTCGTCCGTCGTCCGCCGTCCGGATGGGCTCAGTACCAGTGGTTGGCCTGCCAGAAGCTCCAGGCGCCGCACGGGCTGCCGTAGCGCTCCTTCATGTAGTCCAGGCCCCACTTGATCTGGGTTTCGGGGTTGGTCTTCCAGTCGGCGCCGGCCGAGGCCATCTTGCCGCCGGGCAGGGCCTGGACCAGTCCGTAGGCGCCGGAGGAGGCGTTGGTGGCCGTGGGGTTCCAGTTCGACTCCTTCGAGACGATCTTGTCGAAGCACTGGAACTGGGCGGCGGGCATCATCTGCTTCGCGACCTCCTGCGGCGCCGCGGCCGAGGCCGTCGACGCCGTCCCCATGACCGCGCCGGCCGCACCCAGAAGCACGGCGGTACCGGCGGCGAGGGACTTGCTGCGGGTGGAGGCGCGGGTGATCAGCGAGCGGGACAAGGGCTTACCTAACGTTCGGGGACTCCGGGTCGCGCGGGGCGGGCCGAGCCGGGCTCGTGTGCCGGGCTCCAGGCCCTGCTGCGCCGTGCGACGGGAACAGTTGTAGCGAGCCCCGAGGGCCCCGTGCCGTGACCGGGCTCACGCCGTGGATACGACGTGAAGGGGGCATTAGGGGTCTTGAGTCCCAAACTGGACATATGTGGTTTATGTGCAGATGGGGAGGGGTGACCCGGGAGCCGGCTTCCTCGGACGACGGCTACGAGGGCCGATAGTTCCGGGACCAAGGTCCTGTGGGCCGCCTCACCTCCCGGTGGTGGTTCCGGCCGCCTCGAACGTGATCTGCGCCTCGAACGCGGCCCGTCTCGTCGCCCTCCGGAGCGCCCTCAGCAGCGTCGGACCGGCAGCGAGGGTCAGGACGACGGTGAGGGCCGCACGGCCCAGGTCCCAGCCCAGGGAGGTGGCGAGCACATACGCGCCGAAGCGGACCAGGTTCTCGGCGACCGGGGCGCCCGCCTGGAAGGAGACACCCGAGGCGAGGCCCGGAACGATCGTCCAGCCGTAGAGGTTCATGACCGTGCCGTACGCGAACGCCGCCGCGCAACCGTACCCGGCGAGCATCAGCAGCTCCGCGCGGCCTCTGAGGCGGTCGGCACCCGGCAGCAGACCCGCACCCATCGTGAACCAGCCCATGGCGAGCATCTGGAACGGCATCCACGGCCCGACCCCGCCCGTGAGCAGCGCGGACGCGAACATCGTCACCGAGCCGAGGACGAATCCGAAGCCGGGCCCCAGAACCCGGCCGCTCAGCACCATCAGGAAGAACATCGGCTCCAGACCCGCCGTGCCCGCGCCGAGCGGCCGCAGCGCGGCACCGGCCGCGGCGAGCACGCCGAGCATGGCGACGGCCTTGGCGTCCATCCCCCCGTCGGCGATGGTGGCGACCACCACACCGACGAGCAGCGGCAGCAGCGCGGCGAACAGCCAGGGGGCGTCCTGTGCGTGGCCGGTGACGGCGGAGTCCGCGTCGGCGAGCAGCGGCCAGCAGAAGGCGACGACGCCGATCGCGCTGACCAGGGCGAGCGCGGTGACGGCCCGCGGGCCGAGCCGGACGGGACGGGCCGTCTTCCCGAGAGGGCCGCGGTGGTCACGAGGGTCGTGGTGGTCGTCAGGGGGGCGGTGGTCGTGGTGGTCACGAGGGTTGTGGTGGTCGTCAGGGGGGCGGTGGTCGTGGTGGTCACGAGGGCCGTCGTGGTCGTCAGGGTCGTGGGGACCGCGGTGGTCGTGCGGGGCCCGGCGGCCGTGGGTGTCACGGCTGCCCGGACGGCCGCCGGTGTCGGCGGGGCTCACAGGGCGGCCTCCACCTGGGCGACGGTGAGCCACGGCTCCGGGGCGAGGACCTTGGCGATCTGCGGGGCGAAGGCGGGGGAGGAGACGACCACGTCGGCCGTCGGGCCGTCCGCGACGACCTCCCCGCCCGCGAGGATCACCACACGGTCCGCGATCTCGGCCGCGAGTTCCACATCATGGGTGGCGAGCACGATTCCGTGGCCCTCCGCCGCCAGGCCGCGCAGCAGGGTGACGAGCCGCGACTTCGCCGCGTAGTCGAGTCCGCGGGTCGGCTCGTCGAGCAGGAGCAGCGGCGGGCGGGCGGTCAGCACGATCGCCAGGGCGAGCGCCAGCCGCTGCCCTTCGGACAGATCGCGGGGATGCGTGGCGTCCGCCACTCCCGGGAGCAGCGCCGAGACGAGTTCCCGGCAGGTCCCGGGCGCGGCCCCGGCGTCCGCGTCCGCGGCGGCGCACTCGGCCCCGACCGTGTCCGCGTACAGCAGGTCCCGGGGCTCCTGCGGGACCAGCGCGACCCTTCGTACCAGCTCCGCGGGCGGCGTGCGGTGGGGGGTGCGCCCGCCGACCCGGACCGTCCCGGAGGCGGGCTCGACCAGCCCGACGAGGCTGCCCAGCAGCGTCGACTTCCCGGCGCCGTTGCGGCCCATGAGCGCGACGGTCTCCCCCGGCCCGATCGCCAGGTCGACCCGGCGCAGCGCCTCGACCCGCCCGTGCCGCACCGCGAGCCGGGCCGCGTCCGCGAGTACGGCGGGGTCGTGCGTCTCCTCGTCGGGTGCTTCGTCCCGCGCCGGCCGCCGTCGCCCGGCCCACGGGAGCAGGGCGCCCAGCCCTCGCTTCCCCGGGGCCCGCCGTCCGCGGGGGGCCGGGGCCGGGGCGGGGGAGGCCGGTCGGGGAGCAGCGGTGCCCGTCGTGCCCGTCGTGCCCGGCGCTGCGGTGCCGAGCCCGTCGGTGCCGGTGGGGCTCGCGTCCGTGCGGGTCGCCCCCGTGCGGGTCGCCCCTGTGCCGGTCGCCCCTGTGCCGGTCGTTCCCGTGCCGGTCGTTCCCGTGCCGACCGGGGTGGAGGCCGGGGTGGAGGCCGGGACGGAAGCGGGGGCGGGGGCCGGTACGGAGGCGATCCCGGGCGCGGACGGGGAGGGGGGCGCGGACGGGGGCGCGGGCGCGGACGGGGCGGCCGGCGTCCCGCTGCCGTCCCGCGCGGAGGGAGCGCACGACGGGGCGTCCCCGGGGTGCACGGCCGGGCCGGTGCGCCGCGCGGTCCCCGGGGCCGAGCCCGCCAGCCTGACGCGCAGGTCCCCGGCGCGGCGGCGGGCGTCGCGGACGGAGAGGGGGAGGGGCGACCAGCCGGCGAGGCGCCCGAGGGCGACGACCGGGGGGCGGACCGGGGAGAACGCCATGATGTCGGCGGGGGCGCCCGCCACCGGGGGTTCACCGGGCGCGGGCAGCAGGACGACCCGGTCCGCGTACTGCACCACCCGCTCCAGCCGGTGCTCGGCCATCAGCACCGTCGTCCCGAGGTCGTGTACGAGCCGCTGGAGTACCGCCAGCACCTCCTCCGCCGCGGCCGGGTCGAGCGCCGAGGTCGGCTCGTCGAGGACCAGCACCTTCGGGTGGGGGGTCAGCACGGACCCGATGGCGACCCGCTGCCGCTGGCCGCCCGAGAGCGTCGCGAGGGGGCGGTCGCGCAGCTCCGCGAGCCCCAGCAGGTCGAGCGTCTCCTCCACCCGCCGGCGCATCACCGCCGGCGCCAGCCCCAGTGACTCCATGCCGTAGGCCAGTTCGTCCTCGACCGTGTCGGTGACGAAGTGCGCGAGCGGATCCTGGCCCACCGTGCCGACGAGGTCGGCGAGTTCACGCGGCCGGTGGGTGCGGGTGTCGCGACCGTCGACGGTCACCCGGCCCCGCAGCGTGCCGCCGGTGAAGTGCGGAACCAGCCCGGAGACCGCCCCCAGCAGGGTCGACTTGCCGACCCCCGAGGGCCCGACCAGCAGGACGAGTTCGCCCTCGGGGACGGTGAGGTCCACCCCGGCGACCGTCGGCGCCGCTCCGGCGCCGCCGTACGTCACCGAGACGTTCTCGAAGCGGATCATGAGGAGGGCTCCTTCGGCGGTACGGGCGCCGCGAACGCGGGCAGCAGGCCCAGCAGCACCGCCACCGCGGGCCACAGGGGCAGGGCGGGCACGGTCAGCGGTACGACACCGGGATGCAGCGCGCCGGGCGCGTACGTCTCGGCGCGGATCATCAGCGCCGCGACGGCGGCACCGGACCCCGCCACCAGCCAGGCCCGCGGCCCCCACCGGTCGGGGCGGTACCGGGTGCGCAGCTGGCGCCGGCCGCCGAGCCACAGCCCGCCGAGCGCGGCCGCGAACCCGCCCAGGAGCACGGGCAGTCCGTAGCCCGCGCCCTCCGCGGCGAGCAGCCCGTACGAACCGGCGCACACCCCGAGCAGCCCGCCGAGCACCAGGGCGGTGGTGGTGTGCCGGACGGCGGGCGGCACCCGCGCGGTACGGCCGTACCCGCGCGCGTCCATGGACGCGGCGACCGCGACCGAACGCTCAAGCGCCCCCTCCAGGACCGGCACGCCGATCTGCAGGACGGCCCGCACCCCGCCGGCCGGACGGCCCCGCAGCCTCCGCGCGGCTCGGAGCCGCAGCACGTCGGCGACCATGTTCGGCGCGAACGTCATGGCGACGACGACCGCGACCCCCGCCTCGTACAGCGCACCGGGGAGGGACTTCAGCAGCCGGGCCGGGTTGGCGAGCGCGTTCGCCGCGCCGAGGCAGATCAGCAGGGTCGCCAGCTTCGCCCCGTCGTACAGCGCGAAGAGCGTCTGCTCCAGCGTGACGCGGCCGCCGATCCTGACGCCCTGCGCCCAGTCGGGCAGCGGCGCCTCGGGCAGGGTGACCAGGACATGGGTCCCGGGGATCGGCGAGCCGAGGACGGTGGAGAACACCAGCCGGACGGCCACCACGGCGAGGCCGAGCTTGACGAAGGCGCCGTACGAACGCGCCCAGGGGGAATCGGTGCGCCGGGCCGCCACGACATACCCGGCGACGCCCACCAGCAGTCCGAGCAGCAGTGGATTGGTCGTCCGCGAAGCGGCGGTGGCGAGGCCCAGTGCCCAGACCCACCAGGCCCCGGCGTGCAGGGCGTTGCTCCGGTCGGCGCCGGGCGCACGGAGCGAACCGCCAGGTGGCGGGCGCTCCGCCGTCGGCCGGCGGTACCCCCGGCGTCCGCCCGTGGACGTGGAACCCGCCCCGGTCCCGGGCTCCGTCTCCGCGCCCCGCGCGCGGCCGGCCGGTTCCTCTGCACCGCCCCCACCGCCGTCGCCGCCCTCCGCGCCCCGCGCGCGGCCGGCCGGAGCGGGGCACGGGACACCGCCGAGCAGCCGGCCGGGGCGCCGCGCTCCGTGCGGCCGGGCGGCCCCGCCGGCCGGTGCGGGCAGGGGTGGGCGGCTCATCCGCGGCGGCGGGACTGCCAGAACGCCGCCCCGCCCAGCGCGAGGACGGCCGCGACGCCCGCGAAGAGCCCCAGCGAGGGGCCCTCTTCGGCGCCCTCGGCCGCCGTGGCCCCCTCCCCGGTGTCCTCCCCGGTGTCCTCTCCGGTGTCCTTCCCGGCGGCCGCTCCTGCCCCGTCGGCTCCTGCCCCGGTCGCTCCCGCCTCGTCGGCTCCTGCTTCGTCTGCTCCTGCCCCGGACCCTCCCTCGGGCCCCTGCCCGGCCGACGGCGAGGACGCGCCCGGCTCCGCGGACGCCCGCTCTCCGGCCGACACCTGCTCGCCGCACCCGGTCGCCGGGTAGCCGGAGATCGCGCACAGCAGCGCGGCCGAGTCGTAGCGGAGGGGCCCCGCCACCGCAGCGAGGGCCTCCGCGCTGGTCGCGTCCGCCGGGAGGGAGGCGCAGCCGGAGGCCTGCGCCGACGGGGGCTTCTCCCCGGCCGGGGCGTCCGCTCCGGTACCGAAGTCGATCACGACGCCGACCCGCTTGGCGCCGGGTCTCGCAGGCGTGTCCGCGCACAGCTCGGGAAAGGACGGAGCGCTCCGCGGCTTCGAAGCGTCCTGGGAGTCGGCGCTGACGGAGAACCGGTAGCCGTCCACCGTGCCGTCGGCGGGCCGCGCCGTCGCCGGCCCCTGGGTGGCGTAGGCCCAGCCGCTCCCGCCGGTCTGCCAGAACGACCAGTAGCGGTAACCGGCGGCCTGCGCCTGCCCCGTCACCCCCGGCGCCGCGAGAACGGCGCCGAGCGCGACGACCAGCGCGGTCAGTCGCCCGCCTATCACCGCTGCCTGTTCTTCCTGCGGCCGCTGAGCAGGATCCCGATGCCGGCACCCGCGGCGACACCGGCCCCGACCATCCACCAGATCCCGGCGCTGTCGCCGCCCTTGTCCTCCTCGGCCGCGTCGCGCTGCGCCTTCGGGGCCGGCGGCGCGGTGGTGGAGACCGGCGCGGGACCGGTCGCGTTCAGCTGCCGTACGAGGTCGGCGCCGCCGAAGTCCCTCGGGTCGTCGCCGTGGGCGTGCGCGGCGAGGATCAGCTGCGCGTACGCGGCGGGGCCACCGTCCTTCGCCCACCCGGCGGAGTTCTCCGCCAGCCACTCGACCGACCTGTCCGCCTTGTCGCCGTGTCCGGCGGCGGAGAGTGCGACGACCGCGTCCGCGGTGTTGCCGAAGTCCGGCTGCGGGGCCGGGTCGTCGGCGCCCGGCATCGGCGGCGAGTCCAGGTGCCCGGTCTTCGCCAGCGCCCCGGCCAGGTAGGCGGCGCCGTTGCGGGCCGACTGCTCGGCGGTGGCCTTCGCCGGTGCCTGGCAGGTGGCGGGGGATCCGTCCGGCTCGGCGCCGGAGACGACCAGGCCGCGGCCCAGCCCGGCGAGCACGGCGGCCGCCGTGGCGTCGCCGTTCGCGAGGAGCTTGCCGGCCTTGTCCGGCTGGTACGCGAACGCGCCGCCGCCCGACGGGTCCGAGCACGGCACGGCGAACGTCACGAGCGCGTCGAACGGGCCCTTGCCGCTCTTCGACCTCACCTCGCCGGGGCGCGCCTCGGCCGCGGCGAACGCGCCGATCACGACGGAGGTGGAGTTCGCGTCGGAGGGCATGCCGGGGTTGTAGCTCCAGCCGCCGTCCTCGTTCTGCACGGACTTCAGCCATCCGAGGCCCTTGTCCACGGCGCCCCGGTGGCCGCCGAGGGCGTGCAGGGCCTGCACCGCGGCGGCGGTGGCGTTGGTGTCCAGCATCGTCTTGGCGTCGCACGGCCTGGACACGTCGGCGCGGTAGGACGCGAAGCCGCCGTTGTCGCACTGCTGGCCGGCCAGCCAGCCGACGGCCTGCTCCGCCGGCACGGTCTTGACGACGTCCTGGGCGAGCAGTGCCAGCGACTGCCGCCAGACACCGTCGTACGCGGGGTCGTTCGTGCCGTACAGCCCGGCCGGGAGCGCGGCCGAGGGGGAGGGCGTGGGGGCGGCCGTCGCCGCCGGGGCAGCGGCCACGGCGAGCACGGCGGAGGCGGCGGTGAGCGCGGCTGCGCTGCGGCGTACGGGCATGGCGGGCTGGGCCTCTCCTGCGGGGAGCCGGGCACGGGCACCCTGAGGCACCGGGCTCCGGCTCCGTATTCCTCGACGGTGCCTGCCACCGGGCGGTCCCGACGGCACGAGCCGGTCACCGCCGGCACGGGGCGTTCCGACTCACCGCCCACCAGGGCGGCTCACGGTTGCGGGTCAGTGCCGGAATCGCGCCGGCTTTCCCCCGTACGGGTGTGATGACGACTCGCACACTCTACCGGCCCGTCACCCCGGCCCCTCGGGACGGGCGCCGGGCGGGGAGCGCCCGGGGAGGGACCGTGTGGGACCGGCGTCGCCGACGGGTGCGCCCAGGCCCGTGCCGGGGCGCGATTGGGGCGGGGGCGGGGGCGGGCCGGGGGCCGTCCGCCGTTCCGCTCCACCGGGGACGCGTGGCCCCGATGATGTGCCCGCCTGTTCGTCGAGCCTGGCAGGTGCGGCAGGTGCGGCAGGTGCGGCAGGTGCGGCAGGAGGTGGGCGAGTCCGGCTTCCGGCCGCTGTCGGTGGTGGCCTGTTCAATGTGGCTCATGGAGATGGAGCCGGAGCCGGAAATGGAGACGGAGACGCGGAGACGCGGGTTGTTCTGGGATGTGCAGGCGGGGCGGGTGCCACCGCCGCCTGCGGCGACGCTGCTCGGCTGGGAACTGGTGAGGGCGGATCCGGAGCGGGGGACGATCGAGGTGGCGTTCCACGCCGGTGATCAGTTCACGAACCCTGTGGGCGTGATCCAGGGAGGGTTCCTGGCCGCGATGCTCGACGACACCCTGGGGCCGGCGCTGGTCGCGTCGCTGCCGGAGAACCAGTTCGCTCCGACCCTCGATCTGCATGTCCAGTTCCTCCGCCCCGCCCGGCCCGGACGGCTGGTGGGACGGGGACGCGTGGTGCAGCGTGGCAAGGAGGTGTGCTTTCTCGCCGGTGAACTCGTCGATCCCGAGGGGAAGACCGTGGCCGTGGCGACCGCGACCGCGCGGATCCAGACCGTCCGTCGGTGATCGTGGGCGATCAGGGGCCGGACGACGAGGCGCCGGGCGTGTGGTCTGCGGTCCTGTCGGTCCTGTGGTCTGCCGTCCTGTGGTCTGCCGCCTTGCGGTCCTGCGGTCTTGCGGTCTTGCGGTCCTGCGGTCTGTGGTTTGAGGTGTGTGGCCGTGTGGCCGTGCCGGCGGGCGCCGGCCGTGGTGGGAACGCACCGGGCGACACGGACGGCGACGCACTCGAAGGTCCGGGCGCGGGCCCGGGCCAGGGGTGCGTCCGTCAGCCCGCTGCCGCGATGTACGCCACGGGGTCGCTGCCCGCCACCGCCTCCGCGCGACCCCGTTTCACCAGGTGGCGCAGATGGGCCTCCGCCTCCGAGACGGCGATGGTGCGGGAGCCGTACGGGATGTCGTCCCACGGCCGGTTCCACTCCATGCGCTCGGCCAGCTGCCAGGGGGTGAGCGGTGCGGCGAGGAGGGCGAGCAGCCCGGTCAGCCGCTCCTCGTGGTGGGCGAGGAGTTCCCGGACCCGGGCCGGGGCGTCGGTGAAGGGGTGCTGGTGGGCCGGGAGGATCTCGGCCGCGCCGAGTCGTCCGACGCGTTCCAGCGAGTCGAGGTAGTCGCCGAGCGGGTCGGTGACCGTGGCGTCGTCGGGATCCTCGTACAGGCCGATGTGCGGGCTGATGCCGGGCAGCAGGTGGTCGCCGGAGAAGAGCCGGCCGCGGCCGGGGAGGTTCGCCGGATGGTCCTCCTCCAGGTGCAGGCACACATGGCCGGGTGTGTGACCGGGGGTCCAGACCGCCCGCAGCCGCCGTCCGGCCAGGTCCAGCAGCTCACCGGGGGCGATCTCGCGGTCGGGCAGGGCCGCCCGCATCCCGGGCGGCGTCCGCGTCCCGCCGGTCTCGCGGGCGGCGCGCAGCGGGGCCAGGTGCTCCTCCGGCGCGCCGGCGGCGGCCAGCTTCCCGGTCAGGTAGTCCAGCCAGGCCCCGGGCCGGGTGTAGCCGGTGCGGCGGACGACGGCGATGTCCGCCGCGTGCATCGCGATCCACGCCCCGGACGCCTCCCGGACCCTGCCGGAGAGCCCGTGGTGGTCGGGGTGGTGGTGGGTGACGACGACGCCGTGGACGTCGGCCACCGCGAGGCCCAGCCCGGCGAGGCCGTCCGAGAGGGCCGACCAGGATGCCGGGTCGTCCCAGCCGGTGTCGACGAGGACGGGTCCGCGGCCGGTGTCGAGGACATGGACCAGGGTGTGGCCCAGGGGGTTGTCCGGGATGGGCACCTGAAGGGACCAGACACCGCCGCCGTGCTCAGTCACCCGCGTCATGGGTTCTCCGTCCTCCCGACCGGGGCCCGTGAGGAGAACCCGTTCCCATGGTCGCCCAAGGCGACTTCTTTGCAAAGGGCCGGCCGGACGCGGACTCCGGGGCGCCGCTCCCGCCTGCGCCTCTCCGTCCGGGGCGCGTTGCGGCCCAGGGGTTCCGGCCGGGGCGTCCCGGCCGGAGCGTCCCGGCCGCGCGGTCTTCGCCCTTCCTCCGGGGCGCCCGTCCTGCCTCCGCCGACCTCCGGGGGCGCGTTGCGGCCAAGGGGTTCCGGCCGGAGCGTCCCGGCCGCGCGGTCTCCGCCCTTCCTCCGGGGCGCCCGTCCTGCCTCCGCCGACTTCCCGGGGCGCGTTGCGGCCAAGGGGTTCCGGCCGGAGCGTCCCGGCCGCGCGGTTGCGGCCGCGGCGTCCCTGCCGTGGACTCCTCCGGCGATAGCTGTTATCAGTTCAGGCAGTAGACCGTTTCTGATGCCCCGTCAGTTCGTGGCGGGGAGCCGGGCCGCGGGAGGCAGTCGTCATGACCGGACTTGTCGAGCACGGAAAGCTGTTCATCGGCGGGGAGTTGGTCGATCCCCGCGGCACCGGCACCATCGAGGTGGTCTCGCCGCACACCGAGCAGGTCATCGGACGTGTCCCGGATGCCTCGCGGGCCGATGCGGACCGCGCCGTCGCGGCCGCCCGCGCCGCGTTCGACCACGGTTCCTGGCCGCGCAGCCCGCTCGGGGAGCGTCTCGAGGTCGTCGGCAGGATCAAGGACGCGATCGCCGCACGGCACGAGGAGATCGCGCGCTCGATCAGCGCGCAGAACGGCTCGCCGTACTCCTGGAGCGTGCTGGCCCAGGCACTCGGCGCCGTGATGGTCTGGGACGCGGCCCTCGCCGTCGCGCGCGACTTCACCTACGAGGAACGGCGAAGCGGACTCCTGGGTCCGCTGCTCGTCCGGCGTGAACCGGTGGGCGTGGTCGCGGCCGTGGTTCCCTGGAACGTCCCGCAGTTCGTCGCGGCGGCCAAGCTCGCGCCCGCTCTGCTCGCGGGCTGCTCGGTGGTCCTCAAGCCTTCGCCCGAGACCCCGCTGGACGCGTACATCCTGGCCGACATCGTCCGTGAGGCCGGGCTGCCGGAGGGCGTGCTGTCGATCCTGCCCGCCGGCCGCGAGGTCGGCGAGTACCTCGTCGGGCATCCCGACGTCGACAAGGTCTCCTTCACCGGCTCGGTCGCGGCGGGCAGGCGCGTGATGGAGGTCGCCGCCCGCAACCTCACCCGCGTCACGCTGGAACTCGGCGGCAAGTCCGCCGCGGTGGTCCTGCCCGACGCCGACGCGGAGGCGGCCGTCCGGGGCATCGTCCCGGCGGCGTGGATGAACAACGGCCAGGCGTGTGTGGCCCAGACCCGCGTTCTCGTCCCGCGCGCCCGCTACGACGAGTTCGCCGACGCCTTCGCCGCGGCGGCCGGGGACCTGGTGACCGGCGACCCGATGGACCCGGCGACCCAGGTCGGCCCGCTCGTCGCACGCCGCCAGCAGCAGAGGTCGCTCGACTACATCGCGATCGGCCAGGCGGAGGGCGCCAAGATCCTCGCCGGGGGCGGCCGCCCGGCCGGTCTGGAGCGCGGCTGGTACGTCGAGCCGACCCTCTTCGGCGGCGTGGACAACGCCATGCGGATCGCGCGCGAGGAGATCTTCGGCCCCGTCGTCTGCCTGCTGCCCTACGGCGGCGAGGACGAGGCCGCGGCGATCGCGAACGACTCCGAGTACGGGCTCAGCGGCAGCGTGTGGACGGCCGACGCGGCACGCGGGGTCGACTTCGCGAGGCGGATCAGGACCGGTACGTACAGCGTCAACACCTTCAGCATCGACATGCTTGGACCGTTCGGCGGATACAAGAACTCCGGGCTGGGGCGGGAGTTCGGTCCCGAGGGATACGGTGAGTACTTCGAGTACAAGATGGTGCATTTGCCGTCGGGATACGGGAGCGAGACTGATGGGTGACCGCTGGCAGGTCGAGGTCGACCGGGGTGTGTGCATCGGATCGGGAATGTGTGTCGGCAGCGCGCCGGACGGCTTCGCGCTGGACGCGGCCCGCCAGTCCCGTCCCACCGAGCCGGAGACCGATGCCGACGACGACATCCTCGCGGCGGCGGAGGGCTGCCCGGTCGAGGCCATCTCGATCCGGCGGTCCGGGGGCGGTGCCGCCGTGTTCCCGCCCGAGGAGCCCGGGGAGTAGGCGCGGCGGCCGGGTGGGGCCCGCCGGAGGAGGCACCGGCGGCCTGCGGCGGCCCGGTGCCGCGTACGCGCGGGCGGGCCCGGTCCTCCCCGTCCGTCATCAAGACCTGAGAGCCCGGTGCCGCATACGCGAGGGCGGGCCCGGTGCCGTATGCGGGCGGGGCGCGCGGTGCGGGCGGTGCGGGCCGGATCGGGCGGGGAGCGAGGTGCATCCGGAGCGCGCGGTGCGGGATCAGGCCCGTCCCGCGCCGCCGCGGGCGTCAGCCGGACCGCCGGTCCCGCCCCGGGTCCGTGAGGTCGATCAGCCGGCAGACGGTCTCGATGTCGATCCGCACCTGGGCGATGGAGGCCCGGCCGGACAGCCAGGTGATCAGGGCCGAGTGCCAGGTGTGCTCGATGACCCGGACGGCCGAGAGCTGCTCGGGCGTCGGGTCCTCAAGGCCCGTCGCGTCCAGGATGATCGCCGTGGTCTGCCGCGAGACCCTGTCCACCTCGGGGCTGACGCTGCGGTCCGCGAAGGTCAGCGCCCGCACCATCGCGTCCGCCAGATGCGGATCGCGCTGGAGGGCGCGGAACGCCCGCATCAGGGTCTCGGCCACCCGCTCCGCCGCGCTGTCCGCGGCCGGCGGGCGTTCGCGCAGGGTGGCGTGCAGATGCTCGAGCTGGTCCTGCATCGTGGCCACGAGCAGGTGCACCTTGGAGGGGAAGTAGCGGTACAGCGTGCCGAGGGCGACCCCCGCGGCCTCGGCGACCTCCCGCATCTGCACGGCGTCGAAGCCGCCCCGGCAGGCCAGCCGGGCGGTGGCGTGCAGGATACGCCGGCGCCTGGCCTCCTGGCGCTCCGTCAGGGGCAGGGCCGCCGGAACCGCCGGCCTGGTGTCCGCGCTCATCTCTCTCGTCCCCGTCCCCGTCCCCGGTCCAGGGGCCCTTCCCGGCCCGCTGTCCGGATCCGTGCTGCGTTCCCGTTCCGGGAGCTGCGGAGGGCCCAGCATGGCAGGGCTCCGCGCCGTGGCGCGAATCACCTGATCCAGGCCTTCCGGCAGCGCTACCTGCCGGTAGATTCGATGCTCCTTGAGCGATCAAGAACGATCGAGTGTGGAACTTGTTCTAGATTAACGCGAGCGGTTACGCTCCGGCGAAAGTGGAGTGAGAAGGGGGCCGTAGGTGACCGCTGAGGCCATAGCGGCCGGGCCCCGTGGGGGTGCGTCCGGCGCCGGTGACCGACCGCTGCGCATCGCGCTCCTCACCTACAAGGGCAACCCCTTCTGCGGGGGCCAGGGCGTCTACGTACGCCATCTGTCGCGCGAACTCGCCCGCCTCGGCCACCGCGTCGAGGTGATCGGCGCCCAGCCCTTCCCCGTGCTCGACGAAGGCGTGCCGCTCACCGAGCTGCCCAGCCTCGACCTCTACCGGCAGCCCGACCCCTTCCGCACCCCCGGCCGCGGCGAGTACCGCGACTGGATCGACGGGCTGGAGGTCGCCACGATGTGGACCGGCGGCTTCCCCGAGCCGCTGACCTTCTCGCTGCGCGCACGGCGCCATCTGCTGGCGCGCCGGGGCGACTTCGACGTCGTCCACGACAACCAGACCCTCGGCTACGGACTCCTCGGCGACCTCGGCGCACCGCTGGTCACCACCATCCACCACCCCATCACCGTCGACCGCCGGCTCGACCTGGACGCGGCGCAGGACTGGCGGCGGCGGCTGTCGGTGCGCCGCTGGTACGGCTTCACCCGGATGCAGAAGCGGGTCGCCCGCCGACTGCCGTCCGTCCTCACCGTCTCCGGCTCCTCCGAGCAGGAGATCGTCGAACACCTCGGCGTGCGGCCCGAGCGGCTGCGGGTCGTGCACATCGGCGCCGACACCGGTCTCTTCTCGCCGGATCCGTCGGTCGCCGAGGTGCCCGGCCGGATCGTGACCACCTCCAGCGCCGATGTGCCGCTCAAGGGCCTGGTGTTCCTCGTGGAGGCGCTCGCCGGGCTCCGCTCCGAGCGGCCGGACGCCCATCTCGTCGTCGTCGGCAAGCGCGCCGAGGACGGCCCGGTGGCCCGGATGATCGAGCGGTACGGGCTCGCCGGCGCCGTGCGGTTCGTGAAGGGCGTCTCCGACCGGGAGCTGGTGGACCTCGTGCGCGGCGCCCAGGTGGCCTGTGTGCCGTCGCTGTACGAGGGCTTCTCGCTGCCGGCCGCCGAGGCGATGGCCACCGGCACCCCGCTGGTCGCCACCACCGGCGGCGCCATCCCCGAGGTCACCGGCCCCGACGGGGAGACCTGCCTCGCCGTGCCGCCCGGCGACGCCCACGCCCTCGCCGCGGCGCTCGGCCGGCTCCTCGGGGACGAAGGACTCCGCCGCCGCATCGGCACCGCCGGACGGGACCGCGTGCTGTCGCGTTTCACCTGGACCCGCGCGGCCCGGGGCACGGCGGAGCTCTACCGCGAGGCCATCGCGGCCCGCCCGGTGCCGGCCGGTGCCCGATGAGCACCCGGCGTCCCGCAGCGCGGGCGGGGACCCGCTCCGCGGGTGCGGACGGCGGGTCCGCACCCTCCGCAAGGCGCGCCCCCCGTGCGGCCGCCGCGACCCACCCGGAAGGGCAGACCTCGTGCTGACCGTCGACTTCTCCCGCTTTCCGCTCGCCCCGGGCGACCGCGTGCTCGATCTCGGCTGCGGCGCCGGACGGCACGCGTTCGAGTGCTACCGGCGCGGCGCCCGGGTCGTGGCCCTCGACCGGAACGCCGAGGAGATCCGCGAGGTCGCCACGTGGTTCGCGGCGATGAAGGAAGCGGGCGAGGCGCCGGAGGGCGCCAGCGCCACCGCGATGGAGGGCGACGCGCTCAACCTCCCCTTCCCCGACGAGTCGTTCGACGTCGTCGTCATCTCCGAGGTGATGGAGCACATCCCGGACGACAAGGGCGTCCTCGCCGAGATGGTCCGGGTGCTCAGGCCCGGCGGCCGGATCGCGGTCACCGTGCCCCGCTACGGCCCCGAGAAGGTCTGCTGGGCGCTGTCCGACGAATACCACGAGGTCGAGGGCGGCCACATCCGCATCTACAAGGCCGACGAACTCCTCGGCAGGATCCGCGAGGCGGGCCTCAGGCCCTACGGCAGCCACCACGCCCACGCGCTGCACTCGCCGTACTGGTGGCTGAAGTGCGCGTTCGGCGTGGACAACGACAAGGCCCTGCCGGTGCGCGCCTACCATGAGCTCCTGGTCTGGGACATCATGAAGAAGCCCCTGCTCACCAGGGTCGCCGAGCAGGCGCTGAACCCTCTCGTCGGCAAGAGCTTCGTGGTGTACGCGACCAAGCCGCATCTGCCGGAGGCCGACGCGTGACCGTGCCCTGGCGCCGTCAGGGGCGTACCGAGCACCTCGTCCTGCCCGGCGTCCTCACCGCCGAGCAGGCCGCCGAGACCGTCGCGGGCATCCTCGCCGTCCAGCGCGAGGACGGGGCGATCCCCTGGTTCCGCGGGCACCACCTGGACCCGTGGGACCACACCGAGGCCGCCATGGCGCTGGACGCGGCGGGCGAGCACGACGCGGCGGCGCGCGCCTACGAGTGGCTGGCCCGCCATCAGAACGAGGACGGCTCCTGGTACGCCGCCTACCACGACGGGGAGGCCGACCGGCCGACCGACCGGGGACGGGAGAGCAACTTCTGCGCCTACCCGGCCGTCGGCGTCTGGCATCACTACCTGGCCACCGGCGACGACGTGTTCCTGGACCGGATGTGGCCGTCCGTCCGCGCGGCGATCGGGTTCGTGCTCCGGCTCCAGCTGCCCGGCGGCCAGATCGGCTGGAAGCGGGAGGCGCCGGAGGACGGCGGCGCGGCGGTCGGCGACGCCCTGCTGACCGGGAGTTCGTCCGTCTACCACGCGCTGCGCTGCGCCCTCGCCATCGCCGAGGAGCGCGAGGAGCCGCAGCCCGACTGGGAGCTGGCGGCCGGAGCGCTCGGGCACGCCGTCCGCCGCCACCCGGAGCGCTTCCTCGACAAGTCGCGCTACTCGATGGACTGGTACTACCCCGTCCTCGGCGGCGCCGTCACCGGCGAGGAGGCCAGGACGAGGATCGACGCGCGCTGGGACGCGTTCGTGGTCCCCGGGCTCGGGGTGCGGTGCGTGCTGCCCAACCCGTGGGTGACCGGCGGCGAGAGCTGTGAACTCGCCCTGGCCCTCTGGGCGGTGGGGGAGTCTGACCGGGCGTTGGAGGTCCTCCAGTCCATCCGGCACCTGCGCGCCGAGGGCGGGATGTACTGGACCGGTTACGTCTTCGAGGGCGAACGCGCCGTGTGGCCGGAGGAACTGACCACCTGGACGGCGGGTTCGCTGCTGCTCGCGGTGGCCGCCCTGGGGGGCGACGAGGCGACCACCGCGGTGTTCGGCGGGGAGCGGCTGCCGCGCGGCCTCGAACCGGAGTGCTGCCGGTAGGACCGCCGCCCCCGCCGTCGGCCGTCCGGTGGGACCGATGCGGGCCGTACGGTGGGACTCCTGCCGGCCGTCCGGTGGGACCGCTGCCGGCCGCGCGGGGGGACCGATGCGGGCCGTACGGTGGGGCTCCTGTCGGCCGCGCGGTGGACCGATGCGGGCCGTACGGGGGAGGGGGTGCGGCAGTGTCCGCCTGCTCCGCGACCGTTCGTCACCACCGGGAGTCGGCGGGGGGCCCGACGGGCGGCAGCGGTCACCGGGGGCGGCCGGTCGCCGGGGGCGCCGGTAGCCGCCCCGGCCGGGGCGGCTACCGAAGGCGACGTGAGGTCATCGGGTCCTGAACCGGCGGTGCAGGTTTCGGGCCACGTACACTCCCGGCCCGCCGAAGCCGACGATGTCCACGCGTCCGTCGCCGGTGGTGTCGGCGAGGAAGCGGGGGTGCCGGCCGACCCGCCAGGCGCCCGCGTCGTCGTCGTGCCCGAACCCGCGGCACACCAGCTGGGCCTGCTCGAAACGGCCGTCACCGCGGTTGTGCGACACCCAGACGCCTTCGTCGCCGAAGCCCACGATGTCCGGGGTGCCGTCGCCGGTGACGTCGGCCAGGAGACGGAGGTGCCTGAGGCCCGTCCACCCCTGGGCGAGTCCGAAGTCGTTCAGCACCAGTCTCGCGGGTTCGAACGTGCCGTCGCCGCGCCCTGGTGAGACGACGACACCCTGCGGGCCGAACCCGATGAGGTCGACCGCCCCGCCGCCGGTGGTCGCGAGCAGGAACCGGGGGTGTTCCAAGGCCGTGCTCCACCCCTGGTCGACCCCGAAGTCGTCGAGGACGTAGAGGGGTTCGGCGAATGCCCCGTCCTCGTCCTGGAGTGAGATCCAGACGCCGTCGTCGTGGCAGCCGACGATGTCGGTGCGTCCGTCGCCGGTGGTGTCGGCGAGGAAGCGGGGGTGCCGGTCGGCCAGCCATCCGCCGGCCTTGCCGCCGTGGCCGAACGCCCTGAGGGCCGGTTCGTCGCCGAGCGGTGCGAACTCGCCGTCCTCGTCCTGGAGTGAGATCCAGACGCCGTCGTCGTGGCAGCCGACGATGTCGGTGCGTCCGTCGCCGGTGGTGTCGGCGAGGAAGCGGGGGTGCCGGTCGGCCAGCCATCCGCCGGCCTTGCCGCCGTGGCCGAAAGCCCTCAGGACCAGCCTGCCGCCCGCGGGTGCGAACGTCCCCTGCTCGTCCTGAGCGGACACCCGGACACCGTCGGCGGCGAGCACGACGACGTCGGGCCGGCCGTCGCCCGCGAGGTCCTGGAGGGTCCACAGGTCCGCCGGGTGCGAGGAGGGCGCGGACGGGAGCAGGACGCGCTCCTCGTCGTCGAACGTCCCGTCGCCCCTGCCGGACGCCGCCACGACCCACCTCGCGGGGGTGAGCCCCAGGACGTCCGTCCGCCCCGCTCCGGCGGTGTCGGCGGGGAACCGTGCACCGGGTCCGGCCCACCGGCCAGGCTGACCGCCCGGCGGGCGCCCGGCCCCGTCGCTGTTCCACCCGCCGGCGTCCTGGTCGCTCCCGAACCGCTTGAGGACCAGCAGCATGTCGCTGAACGAGGGTGCCGCCTCGGGTGCCGGGCGCAGCGCGGTCGACCGGGCCAGCCGCCACGACCTGCGGCCGTTCCAGTGGCTCAGCGGTGCCCAGCGCAGCACGGGGTCGCTGGTGCGCTCGGGCTCGGCCGGGGCGAGGCGCCAGCGCTGGCTCTCCGCGCTGTCGTCGTACTCCGCGAGGACGACCCGGGCGCCGTCCGGGCCGGGGCCGGCGAGGTCGAGCACGGAGCCGTCGGTCACGCCCTCGATGGTGTAGAGGCCCGGTTCGCCCTCGACGGGGACGAGCCGCCACTGCTGGCCCTTGCGGCCGGCGGTGGCGTCCCACCGGCGGACGCCGCGGTCCGGGGCGGCGGGGTTGTCGAGCACCTTGCCGCTGACCGCGTGGCGGACCACCAGGGCCTGTTCGCCCTGTGCGGTCCGCACGGGGACGAACTGCCAGTGCTCGCGGTCCGGGCCGGGGCCGGGGGAGTCGCGGACGACGAGCGTCCCGTTCGCGCCCGGGGCGGCGCTGACGCCCAGGGTCTTCCCCGTGGCGGCGTTGACGATCTCCAGCTTCATTTCTTCCGTGGGCACGGGCATGGTGGTGCCTCTTCCAGGCGGTGGGGGCGTCGGGCTGGGCGTTCGGGGCCGTCGGGCCGTCGAGCCGTCGGGCCGTCGGGATCGGAGGCGGATCGGAGGCGGTCCGGGACGGAGGGGCGGATCCGGGGCGGGGCTGCCGCGGATCAGGTGAAGAGGTGGTGGTACGGGACGTCCCACTCGCTGGGCAGCCGGGGATAGAACGTGTTGATGACGGTCCCGGTGAAGTCTCCGCCCCAGTTGTAGGTGACGCGCACCTCGCTGCTCGCGGTCACCGCGTGGTCCTTGAACCCGAGGATGGCGTCGGGGTGGGTGATCGGCACGAAGGTGATCCCGCCCCAGGGCGTCACCGTGACGATCCAGAGCTGGGTGTCCTCGGGAGCGCCGTTCTTCCCGCGCCACTTGTCGCCGACCTTGTCGGGCAGGCCGACCTGGACGGTGTCGGCCGTGCTCCTGGGGGCATCCTGGTGGACGGTGATCCGCCTGCGCTGCGGCTTCGGCGTGCCGTCGTCGCCGCGGCCGGTGTCGGCCGCGCCCGCGGCGGCCGGCCTGGGCGTCACCTGGCCCGCGGCGCTCTCGACGAAGTACAGCGGCCGCTGGCCGAAGAAGCCGGCGGGGGTGATGTACCAGAGGTGGCCCTGTGCGTCCTTGGTGGCCGGGTCGAGGGCCGTGGAGAGCTGGACACCCTTGTCGTGAGCGGCCTCCCTCAGTTCGACGGGCCGCAGATAGCCGCCGTTGAAGGCGTGGACGAGCATGACCGGCCGGTTCTCGGCCAGCGCCGCCACGATCGCGTTGTCGTAGCTGTTCACCGCTACGGGGCCGCCGACCACCAGGTTCGTCATCGTGGCGCGTTCTTGGGTGTACATCGCGGGAACCTCACCTGTTCTGGATGTGGAGAACAATGCGTCGGACATTCGGTGCCGCCGCCCGCCGGATGCAACGGCAGGAAGTCGATTCGGCCTCGATCGAAACGCACGGACGGCCAGGAGGAAATGCCGTCATCGCGGCGGCGTCCAAGATGCGGAGCTTTTGCGCAGAACTTGCGGAAACCCTCGGCGCAGTGGCCGGCTGGTTCTTCAAGGTAGCGTGCGAAAAGCCGAGTCGAGTATCGGGAAGAAGCCCAATCACTCGATTGAGGGTGATGGCGGGGGGCGTCTTCCCGGAGAAATGATGCCGTGCTAGTTTCGATTTTCGGACCGCGCACAGATGTCTTTTCCCATATTGCCGGGTGCGGTTCGACCGGAATCATTCGAGGACGGGTCATGCCTTCCACCGCGTACATCCTGGAGCGCGCCAAGCGCCGGCCGCTGACGAAGAAGAACCTGCGGGAACTCGACATCGAGCAAACCTGGCGGTCCATCCTTGACCATCCCAGCCTGGTCTACGTCGACGACTACGGTGCGCAGCACAAGCCCGTCGGGTTCTCCGTGAACAAGTCGAGCTTCGGCACGTTTCCCGGGTCCGCGTCCCAGCTGGGCTGGATCGCCTATATGAACCTCGGGGAGCCACTGATCGAGGAGCGCGGCGACATCGGCCCGCCGCCGCCCGACACGTTCTCCTCGCGCTCCTACGTCAACCGCAGCCAGGAACCGATGGGTTTCACCGACTCGATCGACTTCACGGTGTCGAACGGGGTGACATGGTCGCTGCAAGGGGAGGCGAAGCTCACCTTCGGCGGCAGCGTCAGCGCGCAGCTCCAGCTCCAGCTCCAGAACCAGCTCCGGATGGACCTCCAGTCGCAGTTGCAGACCCAGCTGCGCAACGACATGACGAACAAGAACACGACCACCGTGACCGACAAGAAAAGCAAGGACAACATCGGCGTCGACAACGCCAACGCCACCGAAACGGCCATGACGAACTCGGCCGGGAACTCGGCGGCGAACACGGTGACGAGTTCGGTGGGGTTCACGACCCAGGGCAGCGCCACCGGGACCGGGACGCTCAACGCCTCCTTGCTGCTGGGCATCTCGGCCTCCGTCGGCGGCTCCCTGACCACCAGCTGGGCTTCGAAGTCGCAGATCTCCGGCCAGGTCCCGGCGAACTCCCGGGTGCACACCATCGTCGCGCAGCGGCGTACCCGCAAGCAGTTCACCTACGAGATCCCCGTGACGTTCTCCGGGCTGATCGCGGTGAACTACGACGTGCCGGTGGCGGTCCTGTCTCCCCCGCAGCCCGGGAACTACCCCGGTCTGGACCGGCTGGTCGCCCGCGACATCGCCGACATCGGCCTGGCCGGCGGCGACTTCCGCATGAAGGGACTGGCCGAGGTCGTCTCCGCCCTGGAGGTCGACCACACGATGTTCGACGTCGAGAGTCTGACCGACGACCCACGAGCGCTCTACAAGCAGCCCTGAGCTGCGGGCTCCACCACCACCACCAGCAGGGAGGACGACCATGGTGTTCGACAACGTCTTCGGCTCCGCGGGCAGGAGCGCGGGGCTCTTCTCGGTGACCACCGGCAGCTCCAGACCGCAGCCCGGTGCCGGCGTCGACTTCGAGGACGCCGACGACGACACATACGACGACACCAGCCCGAGCCTGTTCGAAACCGCCATCCACGGGGCCTCCTCCCGCGCGAAGGTCGTGCAGGAGCAGTCGCCCGAGGCGCGGGCCGTCCTGGGCTTCCTGGGCTCCTTCATCCGGACCGCCCAGGCGTCGGCCGATGAACAGGCCCGGTACGCCCGGAATCCCGGTTCGGTCTCCCGGGCTGCGGCCGACGGCATGCGGGAGTCGAGCACCACGGTCACCGAGCACAGCGGCCTGCAGAAGGACGCGGACCTGGAGAACAGGCCGAAGAGAAGCGACTTCACCAAGCCCCCCGAGGCACCGCAGCCCCCCAAGGCGGCCAAGCCGGCGGCCGAGGACCCATCCGCCTCCAGCTGAACGCACACGTCACGAAGGGGTCAGGGGCGAGACCGCCCCTGACCCCTCGGCGCGTCACACCGGAAGCAACTGCCACTGCCGGCCCTGCCGGTCGCCGTCCGCCCTGCCCTGCATGATCGCGGTGCGGGCGTTGGTGTCGACGAGCAGGAGCAGACCGCTGCTCCGGTTCGCGATCTCGTACACCTGCGGGGTGCCGTCCGCGGAGCCCACCGGGTTCAGCCTCCACTGCTGGTGGCGTGCGTCGGCACCCTCGTACGCCCGCTGCGCGACCGCCGCCCCGGCCGCCTGCTGCGCCCCGACGACCTCCAGGGCCTTGCCGCTGCGCACGTTCTCGATCCGGTACAGGATGTCCTCGCCGTCCCGGCCCGCCGCCACCAGCCGCCACCGCTGGTGGTCCCTGGACGCGGCGAGCAACTGGTGGATCACGGCCCCGTCCCCGGTGGACTCACGCCAGACTCCCATCCGCAGCCTGCTGCGGACATTGGCCCAGCAGACCACCGTGCCCGAGTCGGGCAGCCCGGCCAGCTTCGCGGACGCGACCCTCCGCACCCGGTTGTTGGCGTGGTCGGCGATGAGGAGGGTGTCGACGCAGTCCACGGCGAGACCGAACGGGTTGTTCAGCTGGGCCGATGCCGGGGGGCCGCCGTCGCCGCCGAAGCCCGCGGCGCCGGTGCCGGCGACGGTGCTGATCGTGCCGTCGGGCGTGATCTTCCGGACCCGGTGGTTTCCGTAGTCGGCGATATGGAGGTCGCCCGCGCCGTCCACCGCCACCGACAGCGGGGTGTGCAGCCGGGCCGATGTCGCGGGGCCGCCGTCGCCGCCGAAGCCCACGCTGCCGGTGCCGGCGACGGTGCTGATCGTGCCGTCGGGCGTGATCTTCCGGACCCGCTGGTTGCCGCAGTCGGCGACGTGGAGGTCGCCGGTGCCGTCCACCGCCACCGCGTACGGGTTGTGCAGCCGGGCCGATGCCGCCGGGCCGCCGTCGCCACTGAATCCCGCGGCGCCGGTGCCGGCGACGGTGCTGATCGTGCCGTCGGCGGTCACCTTCCGGATCCGGTGGTTGCCGTGGTCGGCGATGTAGAGGTCGCCGGTGCCGTCCACCGCCACCGACAGCGGGGTGTGCAGCCGGGCCGATGTCGCGGGGCCGCCGTCGCCGCCGAAGCCCGCGGCGCCGGTGCCGGCGACGGTGCTGATCGTGCCGTCGGGCGTGATCTTCCGGACCCGGTGGTTGTTGCCGTCGGCGATGTAGACGGCGTCCGCGCCGTCCACCGCCAGCCCACGCGGGTAGTTCAACTGGGCCGACGCGGCGGGGCCGCCGTCGCCGCCGAAGCCCGCGACGCCGGTGCCGGCGACGGTGCTGATCGTCCCGTCGGACGTGATCTTCCGGACCCGGTGGCTGTAGTCGGCGACGTAGAGGGAACCGGTGCCGTCCACCGCGATCCCCGACGGACGGTTCAGCTGGGCCGAGACGGCCGGACCATGGTCCCCATGGGATCCGGCGACCCCGGTCCCCGCCACCGTGCTGATCGGCGGGGCGGAGTTCCCGCCGTCTGCGGCTTGCGCGCGGGCAGTGCCCATCGTCATCCCCTCATCGTGATGAACCGCCCACCGCGGACGGTTGTCGGAGGTCGCCGGGCCCGGTGCCGTACCGCCCGCACAGGTCGCGGACGGCATGGCCCTTCCGGTCGGACGGCGAACGTCTTCGGCGCCCACGCACGGCGCGACCCTGTCGCCCGGGAGGTGCGCTGCTCCCATGCTGTCGGCCGGCGGGCCCTCGTCCGGGCCCGCGGCGGGCAAACCCATCCATCAAGTGATCGGGAAGCACACCCCGCCGGACCGGTGCACGGTCGGCCCGCCCTGGCACGCGCCGGGCGGACGGTGTGCGACCGGGCGCCCGGCATGCGCGCCCCCGCGCGCGGCGCGGAGCTTCTCGTCGACTGCCGCCCCTATTTCCGGAAGCATGTGCGCCCCCGCGCGCGCGGCGCGGAGGTGGGGCGGAAGCCGGGGGCCGGCTGCCGCGACTGCGCGCCCCCGCGCGCGGCGCGGAGAGCAGCCTCCGCAGCACCTCCCGCGGGCCGCTCCCTCACCCGGGGCCGGTACCGCCCGGCGGGCGGCCGCGGCCGATGCCGCCGGGGCCTCGACGGTGCCGGGACCGCGATGGTGGCGGGACCGCGACGGCCCGGGGCTCGTCAGGGCAGGGCCCTGTGCCGTCGGGGCTCGTGAGGGTACGGCCCTGATGCCGTCGGGGCTCGTGAGGCCAGGGCAGGGCCTTCGGCGACGACTTCGCGTCCTACTGGGACGGCCCGTGGCCCGTGAGGGCAGGGCCCTGAATCCGCCGGGGCCCCGACGGGCACGGAGCCACCCCGTCGGGGGCGGCCTTCACCGGACGCCTCAGGCGGCCCTGCGGCTCCCTCCGCCGGCACGGCTCCCTCCGCCGGCACGGCCCGCTCCGCCGCTGTGCCGCCCCGGACGGCCGCGCGTCTCCCGGCAGGCGCTCGCGGTCACGGCCGCCGGCCGTTCAGCTCGGCCAGGACCCTCAGCGTGCGGAGGTCCGGCGCCGTCACCAGCAGGTCGGTGACCGGGCCCGCGCGCCACGACTCCAGCCGCTCGGCGATGCGCTCCCGCGGCCCGACGAGCGAAATCTCGTCGGCGAAGGCGTCCGGGACGGCGAGCACCGCCTCCTCGCGGCGGCCCTCGGCGAACAGCCGCTGGATGCGCCGGGCCTCGGGCTCGTAGCCCATGCGCGCCATCAGATCGGCGTGGAAGTTGCGGGCGGCGTGGCCCATGCCGCCGATGTAGAACCCCAGCATCGCCTTGACCGGCAGCAGCCCCTCTGCGACGTCGTCGCAGACCTGCGCGCGGGCCATCGGTGCGATCATGAAGCCGGCCGGGAGATCGGCGAGCGACGCCTCGTACACGCCGGTCCGCAGCGGGGACCAGTACAGGGGCAGCCAGCCGTCCGCGATCCGGGTCGTCTGGGCGATGTTCTTCGGCCCCTCGGCCCCCAGCAGCACCGGCAGGCCGGCCCTCAGCGGGTGCGTGATCGCCTTGAGCGCCTTCCCGAGACCGGTGCCGTCCTCCCCGGTGTACGGGAGGGTGTGGAAGCGTCCGGCGAGTTCCACGGGGGCCTCGCGCCGCAGGACCTGGCGGACGATGTCCACGTACTCCCGGGTCGCCGTCAGCGGGCTCCTCGGGAACGGCCGCCCGTACCAGCCCTCGACGACCTGCGGTCCCGACAGCCCGAGCCCCAGGAGCATCCGCCCGCCCGAGAGGTGGTCGAGGGTGAGCGCGTGCATGGCCGTGGCGGTGGGGGTCCTGGCCGCCATCTGCGCCACCGCGGTGCCGAGCCTGATCCGCTTCGTCCGCGCGGCGATCCAGGCCAGCGGAGTGAAGGCGTCCGATCCCCAGGCCTCGGCCGTCCACACAGAGTCGTAGCCGAGCCGCTCCGCCTCCACGGCGAGGCCGGTCTGCGCGGGGTCGGGGCCGCGCCCCCAGTACCCGAGTGCCAGTCCGAGCCGCATGCCCAAGCCCCTCTCCGGCATCCTGCTGACGGTACGTCAGTAAAGGCTCCGTGGGGGACTGTACGGCAGCGGCCCCCCGCCCGGAAGGGACGCGGCATCGGGAAGGGACGCCGCATCGCGAAGGGCGAGGGGCCGCGCGGTGCGCCGGACGGGCGGGGTCAGCCGCGCTGGATGCCCGTGGTGTCCTGCAGCACGCCGCGCCGGCCGTCCTGGGTCTGGGCCACCAGGGCAGGGCCGCGCTGGTCGACCGCGAGGTACCAGGTGCCGGGCGCCAGCTCGGCGATGGGCGTCGGGGAACCGTCCTCCGAGTACAGCGGCCGGGCCACCGGCACCGCGAACCAGAACGGCGAGAAGTCCTGTGCCGGATCGCCGCCCTGCGGGCCCGGCCGGCCCCCGGACTGCTGCTGGCCGTAGGGCTGCTGCCGGGTGCCGGGGTACCCGTAACCGTCCTGCTGCTGGGCGCCGTAGGGCTGCCCGGCCTGCGGCCCGGGCGCGCCGAGCAGAGGTGCCTTGAGCGCGGGGACCAGCGGGGTGGCGACGGCGCCTGCGGCCAGCAGCAGGGCGCCGAACAGGCCGAGGATCGCACCGGCGCCGGCGTTGCCCGCGATGTCGATGACCGTCCACAGGATCGTCCAGAGCGCGAACAGGCTCAGGGCCGTGCCGAACTGCGCGACGTCCATGCCCACGACCTTGCGCCCCGGCATGGCGCGGCGCCCGGCGACCACCAGTCCGGCCGCGATGATCCCGCCGAGGTAGACGGACATCACCGTGCCCAGCGAGTCCCAGGCGTTCGGCACCGGACAGTCGGCGCCGCTCGGGCAGTCGACGCTGAGGAAGTCGAGGAACGAGGCGATGAACAGCACCACCGCTGCTCCGATCACCACGCCATCGCCTCGAGTGAGGGAGCGGATGTTCACGTGTAGTCCTTAGTCGGTTGCGTCTCGTCGTGGCGGTCGTCGACGCCCGGTCGGCGGTGCACGGCGCGGAAGCTCGGGGGCGGCCCCATCGTACGGGTGCCCGTGCGGACCGGTGTGCGACCCCCGTCGCCGGCGGGAGACGAATCTATCGCCTGCCCGGTCTACCCCAGCAGGTAGGTGCTGATGCCTTCGGCGATGCCCCGGGCCGCGTCCTGGCGCCACCGCGAACTCTTCAGCAGGGCCGCGTCCTTCGCGTCGCGCATGTTCCCGCACTCGACGAAGACCTTGGGGACGGTCGACAGGTTCAGCCCGCCGAGGTCGCCGCGCTCGTGCAACCCGGTTCCACCGCCCACGTAGTCGGCGGGTGCGCTGCCCGTGACCCGCACGAGCCTCCCGGCGATACGCTCGGCCAGCTCACGTGACGGGCCGACGATCCCCGCGGTGTCGGCGGCGCCGCCCTTGACCTGCGCGGGGTGGATCACATGGAAGCCGCGGTTGCCGCTGCCCGATCCGTCGGCGTGGATCGAGACCGCGGCGTCGGCTGCGGCCCCGTTGCCGAAGCGGGCCCGCTCGTCCACACAGGGGCCGAACGGCCGGTCGCCGTCCTGGGTGAGGAGCACCGTCGCGCCCTGCTTCTCCAGCAGGGCGCGGAGGCGGTGCGAGACGTCGAGGTTGAACGCGGCCTCGGTGTAGCCGTCGCCGGTGGCCGTGCCCGTGGTGTCGCACTCCTTGCGGTTCGTGCCGATGTCCACGAGCCGGCCGATCTCGCGGGTGTGGCGGAAGTTCCCGGGGTTGTGGCCGGGGTCGACCACCACGACCTTCCCCGCCAGCGGCCCCGCTCCGGCGCCGGCCGCCCCGGCGCCCCGGGACGGCGCCGCAGCGCCCGGGCCCTGAGGGCACGGGCCGTTGTGGCTTGTCCCCTTTGTACGCCGGTCCCGGTGAACTCCAGCTGTTGGGTTGGGGGTGATCGCGTCGATCGCGTCGATCGCGTCGACCGGGCCGGCTGGGTCGACCGGGCCGGCTGGGCAGGTCGCGTCGGGGCCGGCCCCGGGCGCGGATCCCGGACCGCGATCCCGATGCCGATCCCGATCCCGGGCGCGGATCCCGAACCGCGATCCCGATCCCGGTGCGGACCGCGAACTCCGGCTCGGCCCCCCGGCCCCGGGTCCGGTGAGGTGTCTCCTTTGTGTATCTGAAGCGGGATCAGGTGGATTGGCGGGGCGCTTTCCCCCTTACGGCGGCGGAAGGGGTGCCGCCGGTCCCCTCCGGCCCGGCGGGTGCGGGAGCGGCGCCGGGGCCGCCCGAACCGCCGCAGCCGGCGAGCGTCAGTACCGCCATCGCCGTCAGCGCGGCGGTCGCGACGACGGCTCCGCTGTGGGGCCGCGGCCCGACGGCTCCGCCACGGGGCCGGGGCCGGGGCATCGGGGAGGGCGGCGGTGCGAGCCGGTGGGGCCGGTGCTGCGGTGCGAGTTGACGCTGCGGTGCGAGTCGGCGCTGCGGCGCGAGTCGGTGGGGCCGGGGCTTCGGGCAGGGCGGCGGGTTCAGCTCGTTCGGCACGTCGTGATGCTAGGGGACGACCGGGCGGTACCTCAGACTCGGCCGCCGGTGCGCCGCAGCACCCGCAGGGAGCCGGTGGCCGCCACCTCGGTGAAGGCGCCGGACGCCAGCGCCCGGAGGTAGATCCGGTACGGCGCCTGGCCGGTCCACTCGTCCACCGGGTCCGGGAACACGTCGTGGATGGCCAGCAGGCCGCCCTCCGCCACGTGCGGGGCCCAGCCCTCGTAGTCGTTCACGGCATGCTCGTCGGTGTGCCCGCCGTCGACGAAGACCAGGCCCACCGGCCGGCCCCACACCTTCGCCACCTGCGGGGACCGCCCCACCACGGCGATCACGTGGTCCTCCAGCCCGGCCGCGTGCAGGGTTCGGCGGAAGGCGGGGAGGGTGTCCATCCGCCCGGCATCGGGATCCACCAGCTCCGGGTCGTGGTAGTCCCAGCCCGGCTGCTGCTCCTCGCTGCCGCGGTGGTGGTCCACGGTGACCGCCACGGTCCCGGCCTCGCGGGCGGCGTCCGCCAGCAGGATCGTGGACCGCCCGCAGTACGTCCCGACCTCCAGCAGGGGCAGCCCGAGCCCCCCGGCCTCCACGGCGGCCGCGTACAGCGCGAGACCCTCTGCGGCGGGCATGAATCCCTTGGCGGCCTCGAAGGCGGCGAGGATCTCCGGCTTGGGGGCGGCGGACATGCGTTCCTCCGGCGGGCTGCGGGCTGCGGGCTGCGGGCTGCGGGCTGCGGGCTGTGGGCGGGCGGGGCTACTCGGCGGTCATATGGTAGGCGGGGGCGGTGGGCAACGCGGCCCCGGGCCCCGGCCACGGTGGGTGCGGGGGCCGCGGCGGGCACGGGGGCACGGGGGCGTGCGACGTGGTTTCCGGCGCCGGATCGCGCCTCGCGGATTCGCGCCTGGCGCTCGCGCTTGGGCCCTGGCGCCTGGCACCTGGCACCTGGCGTATCCGCGTCTCGCGCACGCCGGTGATTCGTTCGGGCGGGGGCGCACCGCCGTCGCTGCGGTCTTTGCCGTTGCCGGCGCCATTCCCAGCGCCGGCGCCATTCCCAGGGTCAGCGCCATTGCCACTGCGGCTGCGGCCGCCCGCTCCGTGGAGCCCGTATCCGGCGCCCTCGTGCTCGTCCCCGGCCGGATACCCCGCGCGCGGCCCCGGTGCCGAGTGGCGCCCAGACCGGTCGAGCGCTCTTCGCGTCCGGCCGACCAGTCCCCTTCCCCTCCTCGTACGACCCCGGCCCGCCGCTTCGTACAGCCCCGGCCCTTCCGCCGGCCCGCTCTCCACACGTGGCCGTCCGGCGCCAAGGGGTGCTTCGGCCGAATCGGGGACACGATGGACACACGCACGAGAGCTGCCCGGCGAGCGCCCGGGACGACGACTGCTGCGGAGGCGCCATGGACACCTGGGCGACGTGGACCACTCAGGGGATCATCGCAGGCACCGGCGGGGTCATGACCACGGAGGGCGGCCCGATCACGGGCGACGTGACCGTCCACACCACCTGGATCGACGGCCTGGCGCAGGTGACCGTGCAGCACACCGGGGCGACCGAGTGGTACGCCGTGCAGGGCAGCCCCGTGCCCGCCGACGACGAGGACGTGGGGCGGGCCGTGCATCAGGCGGCCGTGGAGGCGGTCAGGGAAGGCGGCGGCAGGGCGTTCTCGTTCCCCGTATGAGCTGAGACGCGCGCCGCGCGCTGCGTTCCCGGGCGTCGGCGGCCCGTGCCGGTTCCGACGCGCCGGGCGTCACGTGCTGGACGCATGCCGGTCGCCCTCTGGTCCCGTGGTTCCGTGGTTGCGTGGTTCCGGTCCCGACGGGCCGGGCGCCTCTCGTACCGGTCCCGTGTTTCCGCTTCCGACTGGCCGCGCGCGTGTCCCGACCCGACCCGGCCCGGCGGCGAGCCCGTGCGCGGGCGCGGGCGCGGGCGGCGCTGGTCGCGAACGCGGCCCAGCATGCGCGGTGGGCGAGCCCGTGCGCGGGCGGCCGGGCGCCGCGTCCTCCCGAACTGGTCGTCGAGAGGGCTCCCGGGCCGGGCGCGGCGTCCTCCCGGGCGGCGTGTTCCGTTCCAGGCCGGCCGGGAGCGGTTCGGTGCTCTTCCGGCCTTCCATCGGATTGGAACGTGTTCTACTCTTCCGCTCGGTCGGGGCCTCCACCGCACAGGGAGCGGAAGCGTCGCGACCGCTCGCGACCGGTGCGCTCTCGCGGACTCCGGGCGCCGTCGGACGCGCGCGCCCCGTACCACCCGAAGCACCCGTACCACCCGAAGCACCCGAAGCACCCGAAGTACCCGAAGCGCCGAGGCGATCGCCGGGCACCTGCTCGGAACGCCCGGCGACGACCGCGTGGCCGACCGCGTGCCCGACCACGTGCCCGACCGCGTGCCCGGCGGGGACCGAACCGGACCGACCGGGCGCCCGGGCCTTCCCGGGACCGGCCCGCCCGGGGCGGACCCTCCCGGAGGGCCCGCCCCGGCCCTACCGCTTCGAGACCGAAGGAGTCCCCCCGGTGAAGAGCTACATCGTCGGCGTCGGGATGACGAAGTTCGAGAAACCCGAGTCGAGGGACTGGCGCTACCCGGACATGGCGAAGGAGGCCGGCGCCGCGGCCCTCGCCGACGCCGGCATCCCGTACGAACTCGTCCAGCAGGTCCCGGTCGGCTACTGCTTCCAGCCCTCCACGGCCGGGCAGCGCGCCGTGTACGAACTCGGACTCACCGGAGTGCCCGTGTACAACGTCAGCAACAACTGCGCCACCGGCTCCACGGCGCTGATGATGGCGCGGCAGTTCGTCGCGGGCGGGCTCAGCGACTGCGTACTGGCCCTGGGCTTCGAGCAGATGAGGAAGGGAGCACTCGGCGGGGGAACGGACGGCGGGGACTTCGCCGCCTCACCCGTGGCCCGGCACTACGGGATCATGGCCGCCGCCCACGGCTTCGAGCGGACCCCGCCAACCGCCCAGATCTTCGGCAACGCGGCCCGCGAGCACATGGAGCGCCACGGCACCACCGAGCGGCAGCTCGCCGCCGTGGCCGCCAAGAACCACCGCCACTCCGCCGCCAACCCGTACGCCCAGTTCCGCGAGGTGTACGAGGCGGACGAGATCCTCGCCGACAAGGCGGTCCACCGGCCGCTCACCCGCCTCCAGTGCTCGCCGACCTCCGACGGGGCAGCAGCGGCCGTGGTCGTCTCCGAACGGTTCGTCGTCGCACACGGCCTCCACGACAGGGCGGTCGAGATCGCCGGGCAGGCGATGGCCACCGACACCGCCGAGTCCTTCGCCTCGGGCTCCTGCGTCGACGTCGTCGGCACGCCCATGTCCCGGTCCGCGGCCCGCCGGGCGTTCGAGGCGTCCGGCCTCGGCATCGAGGACGTGGACGTCGTCGAGCTGCACGACTGCTTCTCGATCAACGAGCTGCTGACGTACGAGGCGCTCGGCATGTGCCCGGACGGCGGGTCCGGAAGGCTGGTGGAGTCCGGGGCGACGACGCACGGGGGCCGGTGGGTGGTCAACCCGTCGGGCGGGCTGATCTCCAAGGGCCACCCGCTGGGCGCGACGGGCCTCGCCCAGGCGGCGGAACTCACCTGGCAGCTCCGCGGCGAGGCGGGACCGCGCCAGGTCCCGGGGGCGCGCACCGGGCTGGCGCACAACATCGGGCTGGGCGGCGCGGCGGTGGTGACGGTGCTGCGGAAGGGGTGAGGGGCCGCACGGGCGCGGTGGGCGCGGTGGGCGTGGTGGGCGCGGTGGGCGTGGCGGGCGTGGCGGGCACGGTAGGCACGGTGGGGCGTGGCGGGCACGGCAACGGCCGGCCCTGTCCTGGTAGGCCCACCGGGTCCTACCGGGCCCGGCAGCCCTACCAGCCCCCTACCAGCCCCACCGGGCCGGGCGAGTGGCGCCTCAGGGACAGGCGAGGCACCCGGTCCGTGCGGCCGGTGCACGGGGTGGTGGGGCCTCGGCGGCATGTGCGGCCGGGGCTCCGGGCCGTCCGGCCGCGCCCCTGCGCGGCGAGCGGTGCCGACGACGGTGGAACCGACGGTGCCGACGACGGTGGAACCGACGGTGCCGACGACGGTGGAACCGACGGTGCCGACGACGGTGGAACCGACGAGGGCGCCGACGAGGGCGCCGACGGCGACATGGGTGGGTGGCGAGGGTGGAGACAGCGGCGGAAGGGGCGAGGGGGCGGGGGCGGTGGGCGTGGTGACGGCCGCGAAGGCGGCGGTGGCAGCGGCGGCGCGGATGGTGACGAGGCGAGGACGGCGGCGCCGAGCGCGATCGGCACCGGGCCATGTGCGCCGAGCACGATAGCTACCGGGCCATGTGCGCCGAGCGCGGTCGCCACCGGAGTAGGCGCGCCGAGCGCCGGCCGGGCTCACGGTCCTAGGACCAGCGGCCCGGCTTCCGTCCGCCGAAATCCGGATGTACGGATCAACAGGTGCCTGGGAGTATGACGCCCATGACCCACGTCCAGCGCGCCTCACTCGGCACCCCAGACCTCGTCCCACCGGCCGCGGGGGGCGCCGACGGTGCCGGGCAGCGCATGTGGGCGGTGGTCCTGGCGGCCTGCGCCGGGCAGTTCCTCGTCGTGCTGGACATCTCCGTGGTCAACACCGCGCTGCCGTCGATCCGGGCCGACCTGGGGCTGAGCGCCGCCGGACTCCAGTGGGTCGTCAACGCGTACTCGATCGTCCTCGCCGGGTTCATGCTCCTCGGCGGACGGGCGGGCGATCTCTATGGCCGCAAGCGGATGTTCCTGCTGGGGTTGGGGGTGTTCACCGTCGCGTCGCTGGCGGGCGGACTCGCGCAGGAGGGCTGGCAACTGCTCACCGCGCGCGCCGGCCAGGGTCTGGGCGCGGCCGTCCTCGCCCCCTCGACGCTGACGCTGCTGACCTCCGCCGTGCCGGAGGGCCCCGCCCGGGCCCGGGCCATCGCCACCTGGACCGCCGTCGGGGCGGGCGGCGGCGCGGCGGGCGGACTCGTCGGAGGGGTGCTCACCGAGGCCCTGTCCTGGCGCTGGACCCTGCTGGTCAATGTGCCCATCGGCGCGGCCGCCGTCGTCCTCGGCGCGTGGTGGCTCGTGGAGAGCCGGGCGGGGGAGCGCCGCCGGCTGGACCTGCCGGGTGCGGTGCTCGTCACGGCGGGCCTCGCGACACTCGCCTACGGCATCGTGCAGACCGAGCGGGACGGCTGGACCGCTCCCTCGGCCCTGCTGCCGCTGAGCGCCGGGCTGGTGCTGCTCGGGGCGTTCGTCGCGGTGGAGGCCCGTTCGCGGACGCCCCTCATGCCGCTGAAGCTGTTCCGGATTCGGTCGGTGGCAGCGGCGAACGCGGCGATGTTCACCTGCGGCGCCGCCATGTTCTGCATGTGGTACTTCATGACGCTCTATGCCCAGAACGTGCTGCACTACAGCCCGATGGAAGCCGGGCTCGCCCTCATGCCCAGCTCCCTCGCGGTCGTCCTCGGCGCCAAGTTCGCCCCGCGGCTGATGCGCACCTTGGGCGCGCGCCATGTCGCCGTGCTGGGGGTACTGGTGTCCGCGGCCGGTTTCGGCTGGCAGTCCACGATGGACGCGCACGGCCCGTATGTGACCGGGATCATGCTTCCGGGCATCGTGATGATGGCCGGCGCGGGGCTGGCGGGGACACCGCTCGCCGCCCTGGCCACCTCGGGCGCCGCACCGGACGACGCCGGCGTGGTCTCCGGTCTGGTCAACACCTCGCGGGTGATGGGCGGGGCGCTCGGCCTCTCCGTCCTCGCGACGGTGGCCGCCACCCGTACCGACGGCTCGATGTCCCCCGAGGCGCTGACGGCCGGTTACGCCCTCGCCTTCAGGACCGGTACGGCGACGCTGGTCGGTTGCGTGCTGATGATGCTGCTGTGGCTGCCGAAGGACCGCGAGCACCGGGCCTGAGCACCGGGCCTGAGCACCGTCCGGGCGACGCTACGGAGCGCACGGTCCGCGCGCCGGTTCCGGGGTGTTCCGCACGCCGCTTCCGGGGTGTTCGGCCTCGGCCGCGGGCGGCGGCCTCCGGTGAAGCGCGGCACGACGCGCCCGGTGACCGCGGGCGCGCGGGCCCCGGTACGGGGGGCCGCCGGGTAGGCGGGTATGCGGGGAGGCGGGGAGGCTCTCGGGGTGGTCGGTGGGGGCGCGTGTGTACCGGGCTCACGTATCGAGGCTCATGCGCCGGGACCTGTGACCGGGGCGGCCCCGCGGATCCCGTTCGAGGGCGCACCAGGGTCCCGAGCGGCGGCCCGGTGTGCCCGAGCGGTGCCCTCATGCGACCGAGCGGCCCGCCGGACACGCTGATCTGACGTGCCGTCAGTGGCCTTCACAAGCGACGGGGGGTGCGTTATACATGAGGCCAACCGGCCTAGAACGCGTTCTAGAACAGGGCTCGTCGAGCGGCCGGCCCCGTACGGCCTCGGTGCGGCCGACGGTGCGGACGGCCGCACCGAGGTCTTCCGCTCCCTCCGGGAGCCAAGGAACCAAGGAGCAGCATCCCCATGCCCATCGACGCCGCCAGGGCGATCGCCGCCGAACCCCGCAGTGCCGAGATCAGCTGGGACCACAAGGACGTCCTGCTCTACCACCTCGGGATCGGCGCCGGCGTGCCGGCCACCGACCCCGACGAGCTGCGCTACACCCTCGAGTCCCGGCTGCATGTGCTGCCCAGCTTCGCCACCGTCGCCGGAGCGGGCATGGGCGTGGTCGGCGGGCTCTCCGCCCCGGGCATCGACATCGACCTCGCCGCGGTGCTGCACGGCGGCCAGTCGGTCACCCTGCACCGCCCCGTCCCCGCCGGCGGCCGGGTCACCAGCACGTCCCGTGTCGCAGCCGTCTACGACAAGGGCAAGGCCGCGGTCCTCGTACTGCGCTCCGAAGCGGCCGACGGGAACGGTCCCCTGTGGACGAGCGACGCGCAGATCTTCGTTCGCGGGGAGGGCGGCTTCGGCGGTGAACGGGGCCCCTCCGTCGGCCCCGGTCAGCCGGACCGCGCGCCGGACTGGACCGTGGAGCGGCCCGTCCGCGAGGACCAGGCGCTCCTCTACCGGCTCTCCGGCGACTGGAACCCGCTGCACGCCGACCCGGAGTTCGCGAAGCTCGCGGGCTTCGACCGGCCCATCCTGCACGGCCTGTGCACGTACGGCATGGCGCTCAAGGCGATCGTCGACACGCTCCTCGGCGGGGACGTCACCCGCGTCCGGTCGTACGGCACCCGTTTCGCCGGGGTGGTGTTCCCCGGGGAGACCCTGCGCATCCGCATGTGGGCGGGCGAGGGCCGGGTCGAGGCGGCGGTGACGGCCGTGGAGCGGGACGACGCACCCGTGCTCGCCGACACCGTCGTCGAACACGCCTGACGGGGTGCGCCGGGTACGCCGGACCGACACGCACCCGAGAGCGGACCGGCCCCAGAACGGCCCGTGAGCCCCCGGCCACCCGGACGGCAGCCCGGCCCCGGAAGGCCTGTGAGACCCCGGCCACCCGGACGGCCCGTGAGCCCCCGGCCACCGGGCCGACCGTCGCACTCAGCCGATCAGTCCGCCGTGCACCCCCGCACCCGTGAACGGCGGCGAGGACGACCCCACCCCACCCAACCCCACCCGGCCCCGACCCCGACCCGACCCCGACCCGACCCCAACCGTCCCCACCTAACCGCACCCGTCCCGACCCACACCCCACCCCCACCCCACCCGACCGAAGCCCGACTCCCGAAGGGGACGCACCCCATGCGCGCTGCCGTACTGCATGAGATCGGCCAGGACAAGCTCGACGTCCTCGACGACGTCGAGGCGGTGGGCTTCGGCCCGGGGAAGGTGAGGATCCGGGTCAGGGCGACCGGTCTGTGCCATTCGGACATGTCCGCGATGAGCGGGGTGCTGCCGCAGCCGGCGCCGTTCGTCCCCGGCCACGAGGGCGCCGGGGAGGTGCTCGACGTCGGCGACGGCGTGACCGCCGTCGGCCGGGGCGACCGGGTGCTGCTGTGCTGGCTGCCCGCCTGCCGGAACTGCCCGGCCTGCCGGCGCGGTCAGACCCAGCTCTGCCTCGCCGGATTCGTGAACGCCGGCACGCCCAACTTCAGGCGCCCCGGCGGCGATGTCTTCGGTTTCGCCGGGACCGGCACCTTCGTGGAGGAGGTCGTCGTCGACGCGGGCTGCGCGGTCCCGATCCCCGACGACGTCCCGTACGAGATCGCGGCACTGATCGGCTGTGGTGTCACCACCGGCCTCGGCGCGGCCCTCAACACCGCCCGGGTGGAGCCCGGTTCGTCGGTCGCCGTCATCGGCTGCGGCGGTGTGGGCATCTCCGTCGTCCAGGGCGCCCGGGTGCAGGGGGCCGCGCAGATCGTCGCCGTCGACCCGGTCGCCTCACGGCGGGAGGCGGCGCTGGGCTTCGGCGCCACCGAGGCCGTCGCGCCCGACGCGCTCGGTGACGCGAAGCAGCGGATCACCGGCGGTGAGGGGTTCGACTACGTCTTCGAGGTCGTCGGCAGGTCGGCCACCGCGCGGACGGCGTACGAGACGACCCGGCGCGGCGGGACCCTGTGCATCGTCGGCGCGGGGGCGATGGACGACTTCCTCCGGCTCAACATGTTCGAGCTGTTCTTCGACGAGAAGCGCATCCTGCCTTCGCTGTACGGCGGCGGCGACGTGCTCCGCTCCTACGAACGGGCCATCGCGCTCTGGCGCGCGGGCCGGATCGACCTGGAGTCGCTCATCACCCACCGGGTCCCGCTGACCGGGATCAACGAGGCCCTGACCCAGATGCGGACGGGCGAGGCGCTGCGCACCTGCATCGAGATCTGAGGGGGACCGCGATGTCACTCCCACTCCGGGGCCTGTCCGCGATCGTCACGGGCGCGGGCCGCGGCCTCGGCCGGGCCGAGGCGCTCGAACTCGCCCGGCTCGGCGCGGCGGTGGTCGTCAACGACTACGGGCAGCCGGGCCGCGACGGCTCGGGCGAGGCGTCCACCGCCCCCGCCGAGCGGGTCGCGGCGGAGATCCGGGCGGCGGGCGGCCGGGCGGTCGCCCACACCGGCGACGTCTCCGACTTCGAGGTCGCCCGATCCCTCGTCGCGCTCGCCATCTGCACCCACGGCAGGCTCGACATCCTGGTGAACAACGCGGGCATCCTCCGCGACCGGATGATCTTCTCGATGAGCGAGGACGAGTGGGACTCGGTGATCCGGGTCCATCTCAAGGGGCACTTCAACACCACCCACTTCGCCTCGGCACACTGGCGCGAACGCGCCAAGGCGTCGGGCGGTCCCGTCCACGGCCGGATCGTCAACACCTCCTCCGAGGCGTTCCTCGCCGGCTCGGCCGGACAGCCCAACTACGCGGCGGCCAAGGGCGGCGTCGTCGGCCTGACCACCTCCACGGCGCTGGCGCTGCGGAAGTACGGGGTCACCGCCAACGCCATCTGCCCCCGGGCCCGTACCCGAATGACCGAGGACGTCTTCGCCGGGTTCGCCGAACCCGCCCCCGGCGAACTCGACCCGCTCGCACCGGAACACGTCGCCCCGCTGGTGGGCTACCTGGCCTCGCCGGCCGCGTCCCGTATCACCGGGCAGCTCCTCGTCGTGCACGGAGGCATGGTCGCGGTAGTCGACCGCCCGAGGGTCGCGGCGCAGTTCGACTCGGCCGGGGAGGCCTTCTCGTACCAGGAGCTGGAGGGGGTCCTCGGCCCGTACTACGCCCACCGGCCGCCGGACGAGACCTTCGCGGCGGCGGAGGTGCTGTCGTTGAAGCGGGCGTAGCCCCTCCTCCCCACTCCTGCTCCGGCGGGCCTCCACAGGCACACCGGCCGTGTGGGACGCGGGGGCGTGCGGGGCGTGGGGGACATGGGGGCCTTGGGGGGCCGTGCTGCACGGTCGGTGCGGGCCGACCGGCGTCCTTGCCGTGCGATCCCCCGCCGGACCCACCGGGCGGGAGCGCGGCACGCATGAGTGAGGGCCGCCACGGAAGCCCCGCGGCGGCCCTCACTCATCCGATGTGTCTCGCGGGGCCTTACTTATGCCGCCTCGTTCTTCGCCGGGCGGCGGTGGCGGCCGTGTACCGGAGACGCCGTGTCCTCCGAAGCAGCGGCACCGCCCCGGTGCTTGCCGGAGCCGACGGCCTCGGCCTGGTTCGCGGCCGCTCCCTGCGGACGCGCCTGGGTCGTGTCGGTTCGGGCCTCAGACATGTGGGAAATCCACCCCGTTGTTCCATCGCCGATCTGGTGTCACCGGGGTAGCCGTCACCGCCGGAATCCGGACGGTGCGACTGTGTATCCCCCGGCCGCAGAGTCTAACCACGCGCCACACGCCCCGTGAGAGGCGCCTGCTGAAGCGGCACGGGTCTGCGCACGGGAGGACGTCCTGCCTCCCCGTACGGTTCCCCACCTGCGTGCTCCGGTCGTGCCGGTGCCGGTGCCGGTGCCGGTGCCGGTGCCGAGCCGGACGCCGGCGGACCCGGTGGACCCGGTGGAAGAGCGTCCCCGGGGGGCTCCAGCCTGGCCATTCCGCACGCCACCTCCTCCGTCGAGTACGGCAGTCGCAGCGCTCCCTCCCGGGTCCACAGCCCGGAGCCCGCCAGCCATCCCCCGGGAGGGGGCAACCGGTGAAGGCGCCGCCCGGACGGCCGCCAGACCCCCACCCGGGTGCCCGCCGCCGCGTCGATCCGCAGCGCCACCGCGCAGCTCTCCGGTAACAGCACCCGCCCCGGCTGGATCGCGAACGGCGTCACCGCCGCGTCCGGCAGCCGCAGGCACTCGGGGAACCGGACCGGACGAAGGCTCCCCAGCACCCCCCATCCGAGCCGGTCGTGGCCCGCCGCGTCCGAGCGGATCATCAGCAGTCCGCTCTCCGCGTCGGCGAGCAGCAACCGGTCGTTGCTGTCCTCCGTGATCTGCAGCAGCGGCGTCACCTCACCGCCCCGCTCCAGATCGACCACCACCGCCTTGGTGACCCCGTCCCGCTCGCGGTCCAGCGCCAGCATCCGGCCCGTCCGGTCCAGCCACACCCCGCCCGAGCAGCGGCCCGGCACCACCGCCACCCGCTCCGGTCCGAACGCCCCGCCCGCCACCAGCCACACGGCGGTCGAGCCCTCACCCGGTGCCAGGGCGTAGGCGCAGGTGCCGTCCGGCGATGGCGGGAGCAGCCGCAGCTCTGCCGACTCCACGCGGCCCAGAGGCAGTTCACCCGTACCGGGACCCGCCGGGTAGAGCAGGGAGAACGAGCGGACCCCTGCCACCCGCCGGTGGACCAGCACCCGGCCGTCGGCGAGCGGGGCCACCTCCGTGTCCGGCTCCTCGGGCTGCCCGAGCGGCAGGGACACCGCGTACGGCTCCGGGCCGTCGAGCGTCCACCGCTCGGCGAACAGGGCGTCTCCCCGCCCCGTGAGGCGCGCCGCGTAGCCGCCGCCCGCGCCGACCGTGAGCGCCGCCCGGGGGGCGGGCCGCAGGGCCTCGTGGTCCGCGGCTTCTTCGATGGCACACGCTGTCATCGGATGGTCACCTCCGGACATCGAAGCTAGTTTTCGCACTTCCAGCCGAACGCCGCGAGCCGTTTCACTTCACACATAAGGGTGGCCGAATCCGGATTCGGCTGAGAGGGGGCTGGTGGTTGTGCTCCCCGGGTGTTGAAGACCCGGTGCCTCCGGGTGGCGCCGGGTGCCCGGGGACCTGCCCGCCGCGGGTCCGCTCCGCCCTGCCCGCCTCCCGCCGCGGGCGCCTGGAAGCCGCCGGGGCCCGTCACCGGCCGGGCAGGTCCCGGGGCCGTTCGGCCGGGCCCTACCCGGGACCTGCCCGTCCCGGGGCACCCGGCGCCGGGTGACGGCGCACGGATGACAGGTAGCCTTGCCCCCGTGCCCCGCCTGTCTGAAGTCATCGCCGAGTTCGACGCCCTCTGGCCCCCCGAGCGGGCCGAGGAATGGGACGCCGTCGGCACGGTCTGCGGTGACCCCGGCGCCGAGATCGCCCGCGTCCTGTTCGCCGTGGACCCCGTCCAGGAGATCGCGGAGGAGGCCGTCGCCCTCGGCGCGGACCTGGTCGTCGCGCACCATCCGCTCTATCTGCGCGGTACGACGACCGTCGCCGCCTCCCATTTCAAGGGCCGGGTCGTCCACACCCTCATCAAGCACGACATCGCGCTGCACGTCGCGCACACCAACGCCGACACCGCGGACCCGGGTGTCTCCGACGCCCTCGCCGGCGCGCTCGACCTCCGCGTCACCGGGCCGCTGGTGCCCGAGAACGGCCTGGGCCGGATCTGCGAACTCGACCACCCCGAGACGCTGCGGGAGTTCGCGGCCCGCGCCGCCGCACGGCTGCCGGCGGCCGCGCAGGGCATCCGCGTCGCCGGAGACCCGGACGCGACCGTCCGCCGCGTCGCCGTCAGCGGCGGCTCCGGCGACGGCCTCATCGGGGCCGCCCGGGCCGCGGGCGTGGATGCCTTCCTCACCGCCGACCTGCGGCACCACCCCGTGTCCGAGGCCGTCCAGCAGTCACCGCTCGGCCTGGTCGACGCCGCCCACTGGGCCACCGAGTGGCCCTGGTGCGAACAGGCCGCCGCCCAGCTCGACGAGATCTCCGACCGCCACGGCTGGAACCTGCGGGTCCATGTCTCGAAGACGGTCACCGACCCCTGGTCCTCCCACCACACCTCTGGAGCCCCCAACTGAACGCCGCGCCCGCAGACCAGATCCGACTCCTCGACGTCCAGGCATTCGACGTCCGCCTCTCGCAGCTCGCGCACAGGCGCAAGTCGCTGCCCGAGCACGCCGAACTGGAGTCGCTGAACAAGGACCTCTCGCAGCTGCGCGACCTGCTCGTCGCCGCGCAGACGGAGGAGAGCGACTGCGCCCGCGAGCAGACCAAGGCGGAGCAGGACGTCGACCAGGTCCGCCAGCGCTCGGCGCGGGACCAGCAGCGCCTCGACTCCGGGGCCGTCACCTCCCCCAAGGACCTCGAGAACCTCCAGAAGGAGATCGCCTCGCTCGCCAAGCGCCAGGGTGATCTGGAGGACGTCGTCCTCGAGGTGATGGAGCGCCGCGAGTCCGCGCAGGAGCGCGTGGCCGAACTGAGCGGGCGCGTCTCCTCGGTCCAGGCGAAGGCCGACGACGCGGCGGCCCGCCGGGACGCGGCGTACGAGGAACTCGACGGCGAGTCCGCGTCGGTCGGCAAGGAGCGCGAGGTCGTCGCCGGCTCCGTGCCCGCGGACCTGATGAAGCTGTACGAGAAGCTCCGCGAGCAGCAGGGCGGTGTGGGCGCGGCCCGGCTGTACCAGCGGCGCTGCGAGGGCTGCCACATCGAGCTCAACATCACCGAACTGAACGAGGTCCGCGCCGCCGCCCCCGACGCGGTCGTGCGCTGCGAGAACTGCCGCCGCATCCTGGTCCGCACACCGGAGTCCGGTCTCTGATGCGCGAGCTGGTCGTCGAGGCCGACGGCGGTTCCCGGGGGAACCCGGGACCGGCGGGCTACGGGGCGGTCGTCCGCGACGCGGCGAGCGGCGAAACCCTCGTGGAACGGGCCGAGTACATCGGCGTCGCCACGAACAACGTCGCCGAGTACCGGGGACTCATCGCCGGCCTGAAAGCGGCGGGGGAACTCGACCCGGACGCACGTGTCCATGTCCGCATGGACTCCAAGCTCGTCGTGGAGCAGATGTCGGGCCGCTGGAAGATCAAGCACCCGGACATGAAGCCGCTGGCCGCGGAGGCCGCGCGGATCCTCCCGTCCGGGCAGGTCACCTACCAGTGGATCCCACGCGAGCGCAACAAGCACGCCGACCGGCTGGCCAACGAGGCGATGGACGCGGGACGGCGCGGCGAGCGGTGGGAGCCTTCGGCGTCCTCGGCGGCGCTGTCGTCCTCCGCGGAGGAGGACCGGGCGGCCCGGGTCGTCGGCGACGCGGCGGCGGGTGCGGCGAAGGCGCGGGCCGCGTTGAACTCGCGCGCGGCCGTGAACTCCGGTGCGGGGAACGCGTACGCGGCCGGGGCGCAGGCCGCTTCGGCTGCGTCCGGCGATGCGGTGTCCGGCGACGCGGCTTCCGGTGGTGGCGGGATCGGCGGCGCCGGGGTTGATGCTGCCGTATCCGGTGGTGCTGCCGTATCCGGTGGTGCAGCCGTTTCCGGTGGTGCAGCCGTTTCCGGTGGTGCAGCCGTTTCCGGTGGTGCAGCCGTTTCCGGTGGTGCTGCGACTGGTGGTGCTGCCGCGCAGGCGGCACTGCCCAAGAGCACCGAGGTCGAGGGTGCCGGCTGGGGCCCGGACCTCGGCCCCCCCGCCACGTTCGTCCTGCTGCGGCACGGTGAGACGGCGCTGACCCCGGAGAAGCGCTTCTCCGGTACCGGCGACCACGAGCTGTCCGAGGTGGGCCGGCGCCAGGCCCAGGCCGTGGCGGCGGCGCTGGCCGCGCGCGGCACGATCCAGGCGATCGTCTCCTCGCCCCTCAAGCGCTGCCGGCAGACCGCGGAGGCGGTCGGGGCCCGCCTCGGGCTCGACGTAAGGATCGACGACGGGCTGCGGGAGACGGACTTCGGCGCGTGGGAGGGCCTGACGTTCGCGGAGGTCCGGGAGCGTCACGGCGACGACCTCGACGCCTGGCTCGCCTCGACCAAGGCGGCGCCCACCGGCGGCGGGGAGAGCTTCGCGACGGTCGCGAAGCGCGTCGCGGCGACGCGCGACCGGCTGGTCCGGGAGTACCGGGGACGCACGGTCCTCGTGGTCACCCATGTCACTCCCATCAAGACGCTGGTACGCCTGGCCATCGGCGCGCCCCCGGAGTCCCTGTTCCGCATGGAGCTCTCGGCGGCTTCGGTGTCGGCGGTGGCGTACTACGCGGACGGCAACGCGTCGCTGCGGCTGCTGAACGACACGGGCCACCTGCGCTGACGTCGGGCCGGCCTGGTGCCGGCGCCGGGGTCCGCCTCGCGCCGGCGCCGGGTCACCGGCGCCGACCAGGCGCCGACCACGTTGCCGACGTGGTCCCGGTGCTCGGTGCCTCGTGCCCGGCGCCGCTCTCGGCCCGGCGCCGCGCCGGGTCGTGACGGCGCCGACCCGTGCTGCTTCGGCCCGTGCGGTGTCCGGGGCGTGCGGTGTCCGGCCAGTGCCCTCCCGCGCTCGGCGTGCGCGACGCCTTCGGTGTTCCGCCCGGCGGTCGCCCACCGGTGGCCCGGTGGCGACCCGACGGTGGGAACATCGGCCATCGGGCATCGGCCATCGGGCATCCGGCGCCCGACGCCGGTCACCAGGGGACCTGAGCCCGCGACCGGGGACGGACGCCCGGCCCGGGACCGCCACGGGACGACGGGCCCGGCCGAGCACGGAGTGCACGTCGCCTTGCCTACCGCTCCGGCACTCGGCGCGGTTGGCGGGACACCTGCAGAACGCCCCGGCGTTCACACCGGGGACGAATGCCTCGCACCCCGTACGCTCACCCTCACCGGATCCCGTTCACCGGACTCGATCAGTTGACCGTGAGTGGACCGTCAGTGGACCCCGATCAGTGGATCTCGGTGACCACCACGTCGAGCGCCCACGCCTTCCCCGGCTTCCCCGGTGCCTCCGCCTCGACCGCGTAGCCGAGGTCGCGAAGCGCCTCCACCAGCTCTCCCGGCCCCTTCGGCGCCACGCCGCCCTCCAGCAGACTGCGTACGATGCGCCCCTTGGTCGCCTTGTTGAAGTGGGAGACCACGGAACGCCTCTCGACGCCGTCGACGATCTGCGAGTGCAGCACCCGCACGGTCGCCGTACGGCCGGCGACCTCGCCCTGCGGGCGCCAGGCGGCCGCGTACGCCGACGACCGCAGATCCAGGACCAGGCCGCTCCCGGCCGCCTCGGGCAGGGCGGACGCCATCGGCGCCCGCCAGTACGCGCCGAGTGCCCCGAGCCCGGGCAGCCTGACGCCCATCGAGCAGCGGTACGAGGGGATGCGGTCGCCGATGCGGACCGCGCCCCAGAGCCCGGAGAACACCAGCAGTGACTTCCGGGCCCGGCGGCGCGCGGAGGCGTCGAGGGTGGCCAGTCCGAGCGCGTCGTACAGCACGCCGGTGTAGATCTCGCCCGCCGGGCGTGTCCCGGCCGTCCGCAGCCCGGCGTTCTTCGCGACCTCGTCGCGCAGGCCCTCGCTGAGCCCGAGTACGTCCCGGGCCTTCTCCTCGTCCCCCCGGCACAGTTCCACGAGCTCGTCCAGGACCGTCGCGCGAGCCCCGGCCAGGGCGGGCAGCGAGAGTGCCTCCGGCTTGAGCGGCGCACCGCGGCCCGAAGCGGCCTTGCCCTCGGACGGCGGCAACAGCACGAGCACGGCGATTCTCCTCTGACTGTGTACGGGAATCCGGGAATCCGGGGATGCGGCCCCGCACCAGCGTAATCGCCCGCCTCGGTATGCCGCCCGTGCCCCGCCTGTGCCCTGCCTGTGCCCGCCCGTGGCCCGCCTGTGCTCGCCCGTGGCCCGCCTGTGCTCGCCCGTGCCCGCCCGGTGCCCTGCATGCGCCCGCCCGTGGCCCCTGCCGACGGCGGTGAGGCGCGGCTGCCACCGCGGGAGGCGCTGCGGGTACGGTTCAGGACGGCGGCCCGCCCCGGGGCGGTGGCAGGGAACTCCGTGCCCGCGTGACCGCCTGGAGCAGCGAACGGGCGTCGTCGGCGTGGCAGCGCACGGTGTGCACCCGGCGCGTCCCGCCCAGCAGCCCCACCGACTCGACGGGTTCCGACAGCGTGAAGGTGAGCGACGTCTGCGATCCGACGGGAAGGTCGAGCACGCCGTCCTCCTTCCCGTCGTGCGCGGACAGCAGTTCGTAGGAGGCGGACGCGATCCGCTCCAGCGGGATCCGCAGATCGACGTGGGTGGCCCGGCGCAGCCGCAGTGTGTGCTCGGACAGCGTGTGCGGGCGGGTCGCGGACGCCGCGTGCAGGCCCACGACGAAGAGAACGGTGTAGACGTCCAGGGCGAGCACCACGGCGTGCAGTACCGGCCAGGGCCTGAGCAGGTAGGACATCGCCACCGTCTCGACGACGCAGACGAAGCCCAGGCCGAGGAGGAGCCCGGCCTGGTCGCGGGCATGTCCGAAGACCTGCTCGCCCGGCCCGGGACCCGAGCGCCGCCGGGCCGCCCAGAGCAGCAGGCTCCACATGAGACGCAGTTCGTGCCCTGCCAGCCGCAGTACCGGCTGGGGGACCAGCTCACGTACGGCCTCGCGCGGTGTCCGCCCCTCCCGGCGCCACAGCCGCAGGAACACGGCGGCCTCGGCCGTCAGCAGGAGCAGGACGGCCGCCTCACCGGCGGCGAGCACCGGCGCGGGCGGGCGCAGACCCGCCAACAGACAGACCAGCAGCGTCAGTTCACCGGGTACGACGAGATACGCGACGCCTCTGAGCAGTCGCCTCGGCTGCCTCATCCACCCCAGCCACCCCGGCCGCATCTTCGAGCCTAGCCACCCCGGCCGCATCTTCGAGCCCAACCGCCTCAGCCGCATCATCGGGTCCGCTCCGCGACCAGGCGCAGCGCACGGCGCACGGCCTCGGCCTGGGCCGGGTGGAACTCGGCGAAGAAGGCGTCCACGAACGGACTCCCGCCCTCTCCCGCCGAAGTGTCCTTCTCCCCCAGCCCCGCCACGACCTCGTCGGGTACGCAGCCGGCCAGTGCCCGGGCCGCCGCCTCGACCCGGGGATCGCGGGCGTCCGCGTCCACGTCCGCGAGCGCGTCGAAAAGCCCGTACACCTCGTACACGCGCTCCACCGCCCCCGGAGCCTCGGCTATCCGCCGCATCGCGCCGAGCAGCCGGTCGCGGTCCCCGGCCGGTACGACCGTGTCCAGCAGGGCGAGTACCTCGCGTTCCTTCGCAGCCGTCGCGGACTCGGGCCGTCCGGCGGCCTCCCCGGCGAGACTGCCGAACAGCGCCGCCAGCTCCGGCGACACCGGGCCCTCGGCGGGCAACCGCCCGGAGCGTGCCTGCTCCAGCACCGCGCCCAGCCGTGCGCGCCGTTCGGCGAGCAGTTCCTGCTGCCGGGCGAGATCGTCGTCCAGTTCCGCCAGTACCTCCACGAGTTCCCTCCCCTCGTCGTCGGCGAGCACGTCCCCGACCTCGTCGAGGCCGAGCCCGAGCTCCGTCAGCCGCCGGATTCGGGCGAGCAGTACGGCGTCGCGCACCGAGTAGTCCCGGTAGCCGTTGGCCCGGCGCACGGGCTCGGGCAGTAGGCCCTGATGGTGGTAGTGCCGCACGGCACGGGGCGTGACCCCGACGAGCGCGGCGATCTCTCCGATCCGCATGACCTCAGTGGAAACCATGACGCCGCGGCAGGGTCAAGGGCCTGCCGGCCGTTCCGTCTCGGCGGCGCGGGCGGACGGCGGCGCGGGCGGACGGCGGCGCGGGCGGCCGGCGACGGGATCCGGGGCGGCAGCGCACGCGACGGCGCAGCGCGCGACGGCGCAGCGCGGACGGCGGCGGGCCCCGCCGCGGTACGAGTCGCCTGTGAGGGCCGGGCGGACATCCGCGGGGTCCCCTTCGGTACGAGGACGCCGGCCACCCGGCGTCCTCGTACCGAAGACGCCGGCACCCGGCGCCGGCACGCGCACGCGCCGGGTAGCATGGTCATCACGGCAGACGAGCCGGGCGGACGGCCGCGTGGGGCCCCCTCAGGGGCGCCTCCCGAGGAACGTCCGGGCTCCACAGGGCAGGGTGGTGGGTAACGCCCACCCGGGGTGACCCGCGGGACAGTGCCACAGAGAACAGACCGCCGGGGACCTCGGTCCCCGGTAAGGGTGAAACGGTGGTGTAAGAGACCACCAGCGCCTGAGGTGACTCAGGCGGCTCGGTAAACCCCACCCGGAGCAAGGTCAAGAGGGGGCGTCGCCCGAAAGGGACGGCGGCCCTGCGCGGACGATCGAGGGCTGCCCGCCCGAGTCCGCGGGTAGACCGCAGGAGGCCGGTGGCAACACCGGTCCCAGATGGATGGCCGTCTCCCCGGCGACCGCGAGGCCGCCGGGTGACAGAACCCGGCGTACAGCCCGACTCGTCTGCCGCCACCTGCGGCTTTGCCTCGGAAAGGGCCTCTGACCTGCGGCGGAGGCTCTCTCCGGTCTTTCGGGGGCTTGCCGCATTAGGCGGCGGAAAGTCCCTCGGAAGTCCCTCGGACAACACTGAAAGTACCTGAGAAATCCCTGGCGCGGAGGCGCGGACGACGCCTCCGGACTGGGGTGATCATGTTTCCTCTGGCCTCAGCGCGCGGCCTGCGGGAGCTGGGCGCAGCAGGTTGCAGCGCTCGCCGTCGAGATCACCGAGACCCGCTGGAATCCCCGCCTCGGCCGATGCTTCGAGAGCGAACAGAAGGCCGTCCTCGCCACCGTCCCCGTTGTCTGGGGGCGAGGACGAGAGCCGCACCGCCGCCCGCTCCGTCGTGCTCGCGGCCTGACACTCCGGCAGGTTGTCCTACGATCGGCCTCGGTCGCCTTTCGGTGGCCGAGGCCCTCGTTGTCTCGGAAGGAACGCGCATTGACCACGCACACCCTCACGATCAACGGTGAGAAGGTGGCCATCACCCGCGAGAGCGTCCTTGTGGCCGCCGCCGATGCTCGCCCGAACGTTCGCCCCCATCGCCATGGCGTCCTCATCGGCTCCGTCCTCTGGGCACCGAAGGACCTGCTGCGGACCGTCATCGGAAACGACGACCTCGGAAACGTCGACTCCCCGCGCGCCATGAAGGCGTTCAACATCCTCGGCTTCCAGACCTTCACCGAGACCGTCTACACCGCGGACGGCCTCCCCTTCGTCCACCCCGACAACCAGCTCCGCACGCAGGAGGGCGCTCGACCGTGACCAGCGCAACCACTACGTCCGTCTACGCCTCCCTGATCGCCGCGATCGAGGCGAAGAACGGAGTGCTCCAAGTCGATGTCCGCCGCCTGCGGGACATCCTTGGAGCCGGCCGTACCGGCAGCACGGTCGCCCGCACCATCGAATCCGAGCTTGCCCGCGTAGGCATCCTGCACCTCCCGCCGACCATCCCCACCAGCCAGGACCGGCGCGTCGTCCTGTGCACCAACCCGATGGTGAAGACAGTGATCGAGAACCTCCGTGGTGGTGACGTCGAAGGCCGCTCCGCCATGCTCGCGGCCTGAACCTGGCCAGATCGAGCCTGGGGCCGGCCCGTCCCGGCCGACCGGCCACGGGCTCGTCTCCGCAGGCACTCCTTGGACCGCACCATCAGGAGGAACCGGTGCCATACCCGCAACTGCTCACGCCCGAGGAGAGGCTCGCTGACGCGAAGAAGCGGCTGAGCCTCCCGGGTATCGTCGTGATCTGCGGCTCCACCCGCTTCATGACCGAGATGGCCGAGGCCGATCTGCGGGAGACCAAAGCCGGAAAGATTGTCGTCAAACCGGGCTGTGACATGAAGTCGCGGCACGAACTTTGGTCGTCCGATCCTGTCGAGGCCGAGGCGCTGAAGGTTCGACTCGACGATCTGCACCGGGCGAAGATCCGGCTCGCTGATGAGGTGCTCGTAGTCGGCGACTACATCGGAGACAGCACCCGAGCTGAAATCGCCTACGCCCGGTCGCTGGGCAAGCCCGTGCGGTTCACGCACCCCGAAGTCGACCCTGACGCCTGATCGCCCGCTGCCACCTCGACAACCAGGGCCGACAGCCTGCCGCCTGACTGTCTCGCGGTGGCTTCGGCCGCTGCCCACCCCGCACCCTCCGCAGGCATCCCTTGGAATTGGCGCTATGGAGGCTTTGCGATCGGTCCACGACCGTCCCGATCTCGTACTGACCGTCGTCACGGGCAACCTCAAGCTGAACGCCCTGCTGAAGCTGGCGGTCTTCGACCTCGGAGGCTACGTCGACACCGAGATCGGAGCGTTCGCCTCCGACGATCAGCATCGGCTGGCGCTCGTTGCCGTCGCGCAGAAGCGTGCCCAGGCCAAGCACGGGACGATCTTCACCCGCTCCAACACCGTCATCATCGGCGACTCCCTGGAGGACGTCCGTACAGGCCTCGAAGGCGGTGCCGCGGTCGTCGCGGTCGCCTCCGGGAAGACCCAGGTGACGACCCTGAGAGAGGCTGGCGCCGACGTTCTCCTTGGGACGTTGGAGAACGTGCAGGAGCTGCATTACGCCATCGCCAGCGTCGTCCAGCTTCGCCTTTGACCTCTCCGAGCGAACGTGAAGTCCCGGGCCGCACGCGGGGCTTCACGTTCCCTCGCACGCTGCGAATCAGCCCACGGCTATGACGCGGTAGGCCGCCGACGCAACCACTCGACTGTGGCCGGTATCCCTTCCTGAAGCGCCGCGGAGGCGACTTCCGGGAAGAGAGTTCGCAGCCGCTGGCCGTCGGCCTGCGAGTGGGGGACGTCGCCGACGCGGACAGGCACGTGTTCCCGGCGCGCGCGGCGTCCCGTAGCCATCTCGATTTCCTGGACCAGGTCCAGAAGCGAAGTACGGCTGCCGTAGGCCAGGTTCACTGGGCGGGGGTCCACGACCCGGCGGAGCAGGGCGCCGGTGAGGACGTCGCAGACCGTGCCCACGTACGTGAAGTCGCGCGTCTGGGTGCCGTCGCCGTGGATGGTCACCAGCTCGCCTGCGAGGGTGGCGCTGATCCACTTCGGGATGACGGCGGCGTAGGCGTGGTCGGCGCGCTGGCCGGGGCCGTAGACGTTGAAGAAGCGGAAGGGGAGCACCGGAAGGTCGAAGCTGTGGTGGTAGGCGCCCAGGTACGCCTCCGTCGTGAGCTTGGTGACCGCGTACGGGCTCATGGGGGCGGAGACGAGGTCCTCGTGCTTCGGCAGCTGGGGGTTGGTGCCGTAGACGGAGGACGAGGACGCGGCGATCACGTGTGGGCCGCCGGCGCGGCGGGCGGCTTCCAGAACTTGGAGGGTGCCGGTCGCGTTGGCGTGGTGGCTGGCCAGGGGGTCACGCAGGGAGCGTGGCACGGAGGGGAGGGCGGCCAGGTGGACGACAGCGTCGGCGCCGCGGAACGCCTGGTCGAGGAGTGCGGCGTTCTGGACGTCTCCTTCGAAGAAGTCCACATCGAGGCCGGCGAGGTTCGCCTTGTCCCCGGTGGAGAGGTTGTCGACGACCCGGAGCTGGGTGACTTGAGGCAGCTCGGTCAGGGCACGGGCAAGGTTGCCGCCGATGAATCCGGCGCCGCCGGTGATCGCGATCTTCACGTTGGTTCCCTTCAGAGAGAGTCGACGTGGGCGCCGGTGAGCCGACGACGGCAGTCGAGGATGTACGGGGCGTGGGCGCTGATCAGGGGGTAGTCGAAGGCGTCGTGGTCCGCGAGGAGGACTACGGCGTCGGCTGTCGCGAGCAGACCGGGGGTCACCTCGACCCGCTGGAGGCCCTCCAGGCCGGCGGCGCGGGGGTGGGTGTCATCCAGGACGTGAGGGTCGGCGGCCTGGACCTCGGCGCCCATACCGGTGAGGAGTTCGGCGATGCGGGCCGCCGGCGTCTCCCGGGCGTCCCCGGTGTTGGCCTTGTACGCCACTCCGAGCAGGAGGATCCGGGAGCCCTTGAGCGGCTTCCCGCGCTCGTTGAGACCCGCGACGAGACGCCGCACCACGTAGTCGGGCATGTGGTTGTTGACATCGTTCGCCAGCTCGACGAAGCGGAAGTTCTGCCCCAGGGTTCGTTCGACCCGCCACGACAGGTACGAGGGGTCGACGGGCAGGCAGTGGCCTCCGACCCCGGGGCCGGGGGTGAAGCGCATGAACCCGAACGGCTTGGTGGACGCCGCGTCGATGGCCGCCCAGACGTCGATGCCCAAGTCGTGGGAGAAGATCGCCAGCTCGTTGGCGAGCGCGATGTTCACGTGCCGGAAGGTGTTCTCGAGGAGCTTGGTCAGCTCCGCCTCCTTGCAACTGGCCACAGGCACGACCGCGTCCACGAGGGAGGCGTAGAAGTCGCGGACCGACTTCAAGGAGGACGGGGTGATGCCCGAGACGACCTTGGGCGTGTTCTCCAGCCTCCAGCTGGGGTTCCCGGGGTCGATGCGCTCGGGGCTGTAGCCGAGGTGGAAGTCGCGGCCCGCGGTCAGCCCCGAGCCGCGCTCGAGGAGCGGGCGGAACACCTCCTCGGTCGTCCCGGGGTACGTGGTCGATTCCAGGACGACCGTCGCTCCGCGGGTCAGGTGGCGGCCCAGCATCCGCGCCGCGTCCTCGACGTGCGACAGGTCCGGCGCGCCGTCGCGTAGCGGCGTTGGGACGGTGACGACCGCCACGTCGAACCCGGCGCAGTCGGCAGAGTCGACGGTCGGCTGGTAGACGCCGGCGGCGAGGAGGGGCGCCAGCCGCCTGTCCGAGACGTCCTCGACGTACGACTCGCCGACCACGAGCCGCTTGATCCGGCCGGCGTCAACGTCGAGGCCGACGACGCTGTGCCCCATCTCGGCGGCTCGCACCGCGAGCGGGAGGCCGACGTATCCCTGCCCCACGACGACCACACGGAGTCGATGGGGCTCGTGATTCCTGATCATGCGGTCCACCTTGCTGAGGTCTGGGCTTGGGGGAGCGGGGACGTACTTGTGGTGCGGGATTCGCGGTCGGCGGTGGCCGTAAGATGGGAGCGCCTCGGCCGTACGAGACTCGCTTGGCCGCCTGTCTCGGACGGCCGAGTGCTTTTCGTGGGCAGCGCGGGGAGGCCGGAAAACCCGTGGGCTGGCCAAACCCCCGGTTCGATACGATGGCCGTGGCTTGCAGCCCCGTTTCGTCACCATGCGTGATGCCGACGTGCGATCGGAGTGATCGCGTCGACTGCGGCCTCCCGACCTGGGCCCGCCGTGGCAGCGCCACCGGCGCCGTACGTACGAAATGGAGCATCCGAGGATGGCTCGACACCTGGTAACCAGCGCGCTTCCCTACATCAACGGGATCAAGCACCTGGGCAACATGGTCGGGTCGATGCTTCCGGCGGACGTGTACTCCAGGTACCTCCGCCAGCGTGGTCACGACGTCCTCTACATCTGCGCTACCGACGAGCACGGCACGCCGGCTGAGCTGGCCGCCAAGGAGGCCGGCCTCTCCGTCGCCGAGTTCTGTGCGCAGGCCCACGACGCGCAGAAGGCCGTGTACGACGGGTTCGAGCTGGCCTTCGACCACTTCGGGCGCAGCTCCTCGCAGCAGAACGTCGAGATCACCCAGCACTTCGCGCGGAAGCTGAACGAGAACGGCTTCATCGAGGAGCGGGCGATCCGCCAGGTGTACTCGCCGGTCGACGGCCGCTTCCTGCCGGACCGGTACGTCGAGGGCACCTGCCCGCACTGCGGCTACGACAAGGCCCGCGGCGACCAGTGCGAGAACTGCACCCGCGTGCTCGACCCGACCGACCTGATCGACCCGCGCTCGGCGATCAGCGGTTCCACGGACCTGGAGGTCCGCGAGACCAAGCACCTCTTCCTGCTGCAGTCGAAGCTCCAGCACGAGGTCGAGGAGTGGATCGCCACCGTCAGCGACCAGTGGCCGCACCTGTCCACGTCCATCGCCCGCAAGTGGCTGACCGAGGGCCTGAACGACCGCGCCATCACCCGCGACCTCGACTGGGGCGTGCCCGTACCGGCCGATACCTGGCCGGAGCTCGCGGCCGAGGGCAAGGTCTTCTACGTCTGGTTCGACGCCCCGGTCGAGTACATCGGCGCGACGAAGGAGTGGGCGGACGCCGCCGGCGACGGTGAGACCCGCGACTGGAAGTCGTGGTGGTACGAGGCCGACGACACCGTCCGGTACACGCAGTTCATGGCCAAGGACAACGTCCCCTTCCACACGGTGATGTTCCCGGCTACCGAACTCGGCGTGCGCGAGCCGTGGAAGAAGGTCGACGTCGTCAAGGGCTTCAACTGGCTGACGTACTACGGCGGCAAGTTCTCCACCTCGCAGAAGCGCGGCGTCTTCACCGACGCGGCCCTGGAGATCCTGCCCGGCGACTACTGGCGCTACTTCCTGATCGCCAACGCCCCTGAGTCGGACGACTCCTCCTTCACGTGGGAGCACTTCACCGCCACGGTGAACAAGGACCTGGCGGACACCCTCGGCAACTTCGTCAACCGAGTGCTGTCGTTCTCCCGCAAGCGGTTCGGCGACGAGGTCCCGGCCGGGCACGCCGCCGGCGAGGCGGAGGCCAAGCTGGGCGAGGAGGTCGCACGGCTGCTCGGCGAGTACGAGGAGCAGATGGAGGCCCTGCAGTTCCGCAAGGCCGCCGCCGCCCTGCGTGCGCTGTGGTCCGCGGGCAACTCCTACCTGGAGGAGAAGGCCCCCTGGCTGGAGATCAAGACCGACGCCGACGGCGCCGCGCTGACGCTCCGTACCGCGATGAACCTGATCCGCCTGTACGCGGTCGTCTCCGAGCCGTTCATCCCCACCTCGTCGGCCGCCATGCGCGGGGCCTTCGCCCTGGAGAACGACACCGCGACCTGGGTGACGGCGGAGCAGGCCAAGTCCTTGGACGCCGTCCCGGCCGGCACCGCGTTCACGGTGCCCCCGGTGCTCTTCGCGAAGATCACGGAGGAGGACCTGGAGTCCTACCGCGAGCGCTTCGGCGGAGCCCCGGAAGCCTGACAGACGTCCCTGCACCCGGACCGTCCCGACTCTCATCGGGCGGTACGGGAGTGGAGGAGGACGGGCAGGTCCGCGGGTGAGACGTTCATCAGCCGCATGCGCGGAGCCGGTCCGCCGGTCTCCACGCACGTGACCCCGGCGGACCCGGGCACGTGCTGGAGGTACCGGTCGAAGCCGTTCCCGGTGAGCCACAGCAGCAGGCAGGCGATGCCCCCGCCGTGCCCGACGAGGACGGTGGTTCCCCATCCCCCTCCCCCGGAGGAGACCTCGTTCCAGAGGTCCACGTAGCGGGCCTGCACGTCCTCCGACGACTCGCCGCCCGGCGTGCGAAGCCGGTGGATCGGCACACCGTGGCGGGCGGCCTCGGCGGCGGCGAGTTCCCTGGGGCGGCCCCCGAGGTGACCGCTGTCCTTGGCGGCCAGACGCTTGTCGACACGGATGTCGGCCGGGGCGAGCGCGGCGGTGAGAATCCCGGCCGACTCCCGGCAACGGGACATCGGGCTGACGAGCATCTGGTCCACGGCTACCCCGGCCGCCGCGAGGCAGGCGCCGACCCGCCCCATGTCGGCGCGTCCGCGCTCGCTGAGCCGGCCGCCGACCGCGCGGCCCTGGTGGATGCCCTGGAGGTTCTCCTCCGTCTCGCCGTGCTTGATCAGGTAGATGCGTTGGGTGTCCATGGTGTGGTGTCCCCTCACTCCGGTCAGTCCCAGTGGCGGACGTCGACGCGTGCGGAGACGGCGGCGGCGACCTCGTCGTGCTCGGCCCGGCTCATGGCGGGGAAGCGGTCGTGGTGCCACTCGACGTAGAGGACGGAGACGAGGTCGATCGTCCCGTCGGCGAGCAGCTTCCTGAGCACGGGGTACTCGGCGCCCTCGATGTCCATCTTCACGACGACGTGGTCCTCCGGCGTGGCGGTCCGGCGGAGCCAGGCGCTGAAGTCCACCGCCGGTACGGCGACGGGGGAGCTGTAGTCGATCTGCTGGTCGTACACGGGCGGCACCCGCTTGCCGGGCATCACGGTGGAGCTCTCGTGGTGGCCGAGGAAGAGGTCGATCGTCCCGTCCTCGGTCCACACCGCACTGGGGGCGACCTCGACCAGGCCGGCGTGCTGGGCCTGCTCCACGTTCGCGCTGATGGAGGAGAGCAGGGTCGCGTTGGGCTCGAAGGCGTAGAAGTCGTGGTCCGGGAGCTCGTGCATGAAGCGCCTCAGCACGATTCCGAGGTTGGCGCCGCAGTCGACGAAGATCTTGCGCATGAGAGTCAGTCCTTCAGGTCGGTCATCGGAGCGCTGAGGTCGATCTCCCGTACGACGCCATCGGCGAGCAGGACGAAGTCGCCGGCCTCGGGGAGGTAGCAGCACTCCTCGTAGCGGATGGTGATGCGGCGGACGGGTTCCTCTCCGTGGTAGGCGGGCAGATCGCCCCACCGGTAGAGCTGGCCCCCGGGCGCCTTGAGGCGACGTAGCCACCGGGACAGGGGGCTCTTCCGAGTACCGGCATTGAGCCGGGTGAACATGGCGGTCAGGAAGGCGACGTGCACGGCCGAGCGTTCCTCGTTCCTGTGTGTTCGGCCGTAGGTCTGCTTAAGCTGGTGCAGCTGGCTCGGGTCCCCGCCGGCCTGGACGAGCAGATCGCGAAGCCGCCGGTCCCAGACGATTCCGAGGTGGCCGTGGAGGACGGGCTCGTCCGTCAGGAAGTAGCCCTCTACGCGGCCGAACTCGCGCTCGTACGGGCACATGTAGTCGTTGTAGAGCCCCCGCGCCGCGCCGGACACGGTCTCCACCTGCCAGTGGACCCGGGCGGTGAAAGGCGAGTCCCACCACCCCAGATGCCAGGGCTGCCACAGAAGGTCGGCGGCGCTGAGCAGGATCACGGTGAGCGCGACCAGTGCGGCGGGCCACCCGAAGGCCGTGTCGTACCCCGTCTCGGGAAGCAGCCCGAAGGCCGTCGCGAGTCCGGTGTTGGCGGCGATGTTCTCCCAGAAGAGGATGCCGGAGGCGAGGGCGACGGCGAGGTTGAAGAGCGCGGTCGTCACCAGGATCGCGATCAGCAGCCGACGGTCGAGGAAGGCGACCAGTCCGGCGGCCTCCACGACCATCGTGAGGATGTTGACGGGGCGGTCCACGACCCTCGCCCGGCGCAGAAGACGAGACACCTTCCCGGACGGGAGGAAGCGCGCCCAACCCCACGAGTACGCCGAGGCCATGAGGTAGTGCGTGCGGTTGTGCCAGGCCCACGACCAGGGGCGCGGCCCCAGACGGACCTTGCTCCAGGCCGGCTTGACGTAGTGCGACAGCGAGACACAGCCGAGTACCAGCACCAGACCCGCCGTGGAGTCGGAAGAAGACGGGGCGAGCACCGCGGTCACGACGAACCAGGCGACGTACGCCTTCAGCAGGCGTACCGGCATCATCGCGTGGTGCTGCCACCCGCGCAGCTTGCCGCAGAACACGGCGATCCACGCCAGCAGGGCGGGAGCCCAGAGGATCGAGGCTACGGCGAGGAACAAGAGGAGTAGCTTGTCCCGACGCTGCGGACCGATGGGCAGCGTGACGTCGTAGTCGCTCGTCGCACCACGCCAGGTCAGCAAGGCGATCACGGAGACGACGAACCAGTGCAGCGGCCCGGGCAGGGACGACGGCCGGAGGGACAGAGGTGCGATGACGATGACAGCCGCGATCACGGCCAAGGGCGTGGGGTGCTGGGCGAGAGCGCGTACCACAGGCGAGACGCCGAAGCGGTAGCAGGTCACGACCGCGGCCACGACCGCCGCGGTCGCCACGTACGACGGAAGCGCGGGAGTCGACATTCCCGGCTACCCCGCGATCGGCGCGGGCATCGGCCGACCGACCGCCGGCAGACTCTCCAGGTACGAGGCGATCCCCTCCCGCGGGTCGGCGGAGAGGTACTTATCCCGGTGACGTACGACGTTGTCGCGGAGCGCCTGACTACGCGCGAGGAAGTCGACGACGGCTCGCCGTTCGACGCGTGGGGCCGCCGTGCCCAGTCCCGCCTCGTCGACGACCTTGGCGCACCAGTGCTGGTCGTAGGTGGGCAACGGGATGAGATGAACTGGCTTACCGAGGACGAGGGCCTCGCTGATCAGGTTGAAGCCGGCGTTGGAGAACACGACCTCAGAACGGGCCATGTCCGCGATGAACGCCTCGCGGTCGAAGGCGCGGATCTCGACCCGGCTGTCGGCGTACCCGCGCAGCGACCCCATCTCAGTCGGCTGCGCGTAGATCCGCAGCGTGCGGTCCGGTACGGACTGGCGGAAGACCGAAGCCAGTTCGCGGACGGACTTCTCCGGGCCGTGGTCGAAGTACCGGGAGAAGTAGGCCGTGACGAGGCGCTCGGTGGTGACCGGTGCCGACCTGACGAGGTCGGGAACGACCGGGGAGATGAACTCCACCCTCCGATCGTCGGCGGCGAGCGGGACAAAGGAGCAGATAAAGGACCGGTCCACACGGGGTGCGAAGTACCGCAGCCGCTGCTCGTCGGCCGTGCGGGCGTACCGGCCGACGGCGGGGAGGTCCAGGTGCCGGTACTTGCTCTGCTGGTCGATGGAGATCAGGGGTCGGCCGAAGTGGTAGGCGAGGCGCGGGGTGTTGGGCTCGTAGTCGGTGACGAACACGTCCGGGACGCCGCTGTTCCGGACGGCCCGGCGCAGATGGAGGTGCCGGAGGAGACCTCCGGGCGCCTGCCGGATGTTCGCGCGTACGGCGTCGCGCGCGTGGATCCGGTCGTCGCGCGCGAGCAGCGTCGGCATCCAGCCGTCCCAGGCGGGGAATCCGAGGTCTCGGAAATACTCGGCCCGGCTGGCGCCGTTGGTGACGATCCGGACGCGGTGCCCGCGGTCGCGGAGGAACTGGGCGATCACGCTCTGGCGGACGGTGTGTCCCATGCCGATGCCGTTGACACCGATGATCACGTTGAGCGGCCGTAAGTTTCCGTTTCTGGACACGACGATTCCGTTCCTTCTGGTCAGGAGAGCCGGGTGATGACGTTGCGGGTGACTGCGGCGACCTGGGGATCAGTGGCCAGGAGGCGGGCCCAGTCGGTGGTGGCGGCGGTGAAGACCGTGCCGCCTGCGGTGAAGACGCCGAGGGTGGCAGCCTGGGGGCTGGGCATCGGCTCACGGGCGGCGAAGTTCCAGTCCGGGGGGAGTTCGGCGATGCCGAGGATCTCGAAGTCCTTCGGGGTTCCGTCCTGGCCGGTGGGGCGTGGGCGGCCGGCGGTGTCGTACTCGTAGGCCGCGCCGTCGCACTCGTAGCCGATCAGCGCCCCGCCGTGTCCCAGGCTGTCGCCGGTCCTGAGCTCTGTGCCGGAGAACGCCCAGTGGCCGGCGTCGGTGACGATGAAGCCCTGGGAAGCCCGGGTGCCGTCCCAGTGGCCACCGCCGTTGCGGTAGCTCACGCCCAGGAGGGCGTTCTCCGGCTCCGACTCCCACCAGTGGTCCGGGCATCCGTACGAGCTGTCCGGGTCGGTGTCGGCGGGGGCTCCGGGCGGGAACTTGTCACAGGACAGCCCCGTCCCGTCCGGGGCGACATCGACGCGCCACCAGCAGGTGTTGGCACCGAAGTTGGCGATGTGGCCGCCGGCGTCCCGGAAGGCGGTCACGTGGCGTCGGAGGTCGGCGCTCCAGTACTCGTCGTGGCCGGCGGCGACTAGGAGCCGGTATCCGTCGTGCAGGAACAGCCCCTCGTGGAGGTCCAGATCGGTGCAGTAGTCGGCCTCGATCCGGTTCCGTTCCATCCAGGCGGTGAAGGGGGCGTCCCAGTGCGCGAACGTCTGCCGGGGAGACGACAGGTCGTACGCGTCCGGCAGACCCTTCACCGGTCCGCCCACACCGCCCCCGGGACGGCACGTCGTGACCTGGGAAGCGCTGTAGAGGCAGCCGCCGCCCGCCATGTTGTACGCCTGGTAGGTGAACGTCGGGACCTTGTACAGGATCCCGCGGCCGGAAGGCGGGGAAGGGGTGACGACCAGGAGGATGCGCCCTTCCCTGGCATCCAGCGTCGGCGTGCCGGACGCGCGCTCCGTGCCCAACACCGCGATGTAGACACCGGACCGCCACTCCGGGGGTACGAGGAACTCGTACGCGGGCCACTGCCAGTCCGCGTCGAAACGTCCAGGAGACGAGGCACGGCCGGGCCATTCGACGTGCCCCGCGTGCTGCGGCTCGGCTCCCCAGCGGTAGAAGTCGACGTGGAAGCGGGGGGCGGTGGTGGCGATGTGCAGGCGGGCCACCTCTCCGGCTCGGACGCTCGGCCGGGCCGCGTAGCCGTTGACGGTGGTCACGCGCCCTCCTTGGGACGGGCCACGCCGGCGAGGTGGAAGGGGTCGATCGCCTCGACGCGGGCGTCCCAACCCAGGTCGCTCAGCTGGGAGGTGAGCTCGGTGGGGTCTCGGAGCACCTTCACGGCGACGTGGCGGGAGCCGTCGGCGAGGGTGCGATGGACGGCCGGCACGGGCGCCGCTTCCACCCGGTCCTCGATCTCCGCCTTCGCCGGGGAGTCGTCGAGGAACACCACGCGACCGCCGGGCACCAAGGCCCACCTGAGCAGGTCCCAGAACGGTTCCATCTCCACCGGCGGCACGTGGCTGAGCCAGAACGCGAAGAAGACCGTGTCGTACTGGCGGTCCGGCTCCCAGTCGAAGACGTCCGCCTCGATGAACCGGGTCTCGGTGCCTCGCATGCGGTCGCGGGCCCGGCGGAGCATCTCCGGCGCCGCGTCCAGCGCGGTCAGGCTGAGGGCCCGGTGGGACAGCAGCCGCGTCCACTGGCCCGTGCCGCAGGCGATCTCCAGGACGTCACCGCCGACCGGCAGCGAGTCCAGTGCCTTCGCGAGTCGCGGCATGTCCATGCGGGTGCTGTACGTGGCGTCGTACTCGTCGGCTCGCGCCTGGTAGTAGGCGATCTGGCCTCCGGACCAGTCGCCCGGACCGCCCTGTCGCTCCTTCGTTCCGGTCACGCTGTGACCACTCCTCTCGACTCGTTACGGAGCGGTGGTGCTCCGTGCCGAGAAGACTGCCGAGCGGCGCTGGTCAGCGGGCTGTCGTGGTGTCGCACTCGCGGTGCAGCACCGCCGCTGTCCAGGGCGACGGGTGCGCCTCGGTCGGACCTGGCCGGAATGGCCCGGGTGCTGCATCCGTGCTGAACTCCTGTCGCAGCGAAGGCCCTACGCCGCTGGTCAGCCCGCCCTACCCTGTTACCGTCGTCGGTGTCGGTCGAAGGAGCTCAGGTGGCCACAGTGCAGCGCTGGACCGGACGGGAGGCGCGCGCTCTGCGGCTCGCGACGCGTCGAAGCGTGCGTGGCTTTGCGTCCTACCTCGGCGTCAGCGACCGGACGGTGTCCAACTGGGAGGCCCGGGGCGAGGAGATCGTCGTCGCACCGGACTCCCAGGCGTTACTCGACACGGCGTTGGAACGGAGCGACGCGGAGGTGCGGCAGCGCTTCTGGGACTCCGTCGGTGTTCCGACGCCCGAGGTCGCGCCGGCGCCGGACGACTACCTCCCGATACCCGTTCCGGAGCCCGGCTTGGTGCACAGGTCCGAAGATCTCGAAGGGCTCGTCTCCGTACTCCGGGAGGCGACGCAGGACGACACCGTCGCCACGGTCGCTCTGTGCGGCCCTGGTGGGTTCGGGAAGACGACGCTGGCCACGCAGGTGTGCCACGACCCGCGCGTCCGGGACTCCTTCTCGGAGATCCTCTGGGTGGAGACCGGAGAGGGGTGCACGGCCGCCAGGGTCGTCGAGCTGATCTCCGACCTGTGCGTTCACCTCGACGGCAACCGTCCGTCCCTTGCCGATCCGGAGCAGGCCGGCTTCCACCTCGCCCGTCTGCTGCAGAGACGACGTGCGCTCCTCGTCGTCGACAACGTCTGGTCCGCCACCGACCTCGGCCCCTTTCTGCTCGGCGGTGAGGACTGCGTACGGCTCGTGACCACGAGGAACGTGCGTGTGTGCCCCAGCTCCGCGCGAGTCGTGCGCCTGGGGCCCATGGCGCCGGGGGAGATCCGCGAGCTGCTCGTCCGTAACGTCGGGGCCTTGGACGACGCCGAGGCCGCACGCCTCGCGGGTGTGTGCGGGGGATGGCCGCTGCTCGCGTCGATCGTCGGTGCGAACGTCTCGCAGGAGGTCGGCTTCGGCGCCCTGGCCGGTCGCGCCGTCACGGAGACGAACGCGACGATCCGCGCGTACGGTCCTCAGGCTTTCGACGTCTGGGACTCCGACCAGCGCAAGCACGCCATCGGGCAGGCGCTCGAATCCAGCCTCCGCAGCCTCGCGGAGAGTGTCTCGATCGCCGGTCGCACGGACCTGCGAGACCGGTACCTCTCCCTGGCCGTGTTCCCTCCGTCGGTGCCGATTCCCATGTCCGTCCTCACCCACTGGTGGGGCACCGCGAACGGATGGGCTCCCCACGTGGTGCGCCAGTTCTGCCGGGTGCTTTCCGACCGGTCCCTGATCAGCGCCTACCTGGCCGACCGGAATGCCATCGTGTTGCACGACGTGTTCCGGTCCTACCTGCGCCATCTGATCGGCGATCAGTGGGAGCCCCTTCACCGGTCTCTGATCGAGGCGTACCGGCAGAGCACGGACAGCGCCTGGGAGACCCTCGACGAGGGCGAGGGATACCTGTGGCGTCATCTCCCCTACCACCTGCGTGAGGCCGGCCTCGACGCCGAGCTCGTCGGCCTGCTGGCCTCGCCGACGTACGTCATGCGCAAGGTCGCACTCGTCGGACACCAGTCGCTGACCACGGACGCCACGGTGCTCGACGCCCTCCCCGGGCGGCACGAGGTCGGCCACCCGCAGCACCAGGTGTGGGCGACCGCCCGAGCCCTGACCGGCGCCGGGTATCTGCTGAACGGGCTGGAGAACGCGGTCGACATCGCCTCGACCCTCTCGATCGTGCTGCGCCGCACACCCTTGCCGGAGGCCACCCGCCTTCTGGAGAACGCGGCGGGGGAGGGGACGGTGCTCACGCCTAGGTGGCTGCTGCCCCCGGAGGAGAACTCCGCGGCGGCAACGGCACGTGGTCACATCGGTGCGGTCGTCAGCGTGTCCGCCGTCCGCGACCTCGTGGCGTCGGGCGGCGAGGACGGGGTGGTCAGGCTCTGGAACCTGAACACGGGCCGACTCCGCCGAGCCCACGAGGCCCATACCGGGTGGGTGTTCGCCACCGCGCTCTCCGCGGACGGGATGGTCCTCGCCTCAGCGGGGGACGACGGAGCGATCCGCCTGTGGCGCACGGACACCGGCGAACCTGTCGGGGTGCTGCCCGGGCACAACCGCCGCATCCGCAGCCTCGCCTTCTCCTCAGCCGACCCCGTCCTGGTCTCCGGTGCCGAGGACGGAGCTGTATGCGTGTGGGACCTGGAGCGGCTTGTGCTCCTGCGTACGATGCGGGCGGCCGGCACCCCCGTCTGGTCCGTGGCGATCGGCGGCGACTCCGACTCGCTCGTGGCCGTGGCCGGCGAGGACGAGTTCGTCCGACTCTTCGACCTGCGCACCGGCCGCCTCCTCGACGAACGTGCGGCACATCGGGACTGGATCCGCTCCGTGGCCTTCGCCTCTGGCTCCTCCCTCCTGGCCTCCGGATCCGGTGACCGTTCCGTAGCCGTGTGGGACACGGCCGACGGGAAGCTCGCGCTCGCCCGCCGGATCACGGACCTCAAGGCGCGCGTGCGGGCCGTCGCTCTGTCCCCGCACGACGACGTCCTCGTTGCCGCCACCGAGGAGCCGAGGATCCAGGCGTTCTCGGCGGAGAGCCCGGTGGGCGAGACGCAGCTCCCACAGGGCGTGGACTGGGTGCGCTCCCTCGCCAGAACGGGCGACGGGACTGTGATCGCCGGATGTGAGGACGGTGCTGTCCGCGTCTGGACAGTGGGGAAAAGCAGACTCAGGACCCTGGCCAGCGGCTCGAACACCGTGTGGTCCACGCAGTTCGCGGCCAGTGGACGTACCGCCGTGGTCGGCGACGGGGCCGGCGGCGTCGACGTCATCGACGCCACGACCGCGACGGTCAGGCGGAAGCTGCCGGCGGCCCATGGACGTGTCTGGTCGCTGGCCTGCGGCGAAGAGCACGTGGCCGCAGCCTGTGGCGACGGGGCCGTCAGGGTCTGGTCGCTGCGAGACACGGCCTGGTCGCTCACCCTGAACCAAGACACCCCGCGTACGTGGGCCGTGTCGATGGCCCGTTCGACGCCTCGGGTTGCCGCGAGCACGGGCGACGGACACATCCGGTGCTGGGATCTCCCCACCGGGACGCCCTTGTGGAGCCAGGACGTGCACGCCGGTCGGTTGCGGTCGCTCTCCTTCGACGACAGCGGACACCGTCTGGCCGCCTGCGGTGGCGACGGTTCTGTACGTGTGTGGCACGCCCTCACCGGGGAATTCAGGAGCCGGTTCAGCAGCCCCAGCGGCTGGGCCCGCGCCGTCACCGTGGACGGTCCGGGCAACCGCGTAGCGGTCGGGGCGGGAACTGGCGACATAGCGGTACGTCACCTGCGGACGGACCGGTTCACCTCCCACCTCTCCGGCCACACGGGCCGCATCCTCATGCTGGGCTTCATGAACGACGAGGACCGCCTCGTGTCGGCTGCCGCGGACGGGACGGTGCGCGTGTGGTCGCTCGGCGAGCAGCGGCAGATCGCCAAGGTCCGAGTGGACGCCTCACTGCACTGCGCGGCCTTCGAGCCGACGACCGGCGAGGTGCTGGTGGGCAGTGCGGCCGGCGTCGTGACCCTGGGGATCATGGATACGTGAGTGAGAACCGAAGGGCTTGGACACCATGACAGAGAAGACCTCCCGCGACTCGAGCGATGTGGCTGGCGCGCCGGTCATCCTGAGCAACGAGCCCGGCTCGTTCGCCTGGGGCGTGCTGGCCAAGCGCCACCCCGCGCTCATCCAACAGGTACGAGACGCCTTCCCGTACGGCCGCCGACAGCACGAGGCCCTTGACGCCCTGCTGGACGAGATCACCAACGGTGTGATCGAGCTGCTTGGCCCCTCGGAGCGCGACTACGAGCGCTGGGCGGACTGGGGGCGGGAGTACTTCGGGCGCTCGTGGTACGACGCCCCGTTCCTGTGGGCGGAGAGCTACTTCTACCGCAGGCTGCTCAGCGCGGTCGGGTACATCGGCAGCGGGCCGTGGCAGGGAGTGGATCCGTTCGCGCCGTTCAAGCGGGCCGAACTGCGAGGCGAGGCGGTGGAGGAGGAGCTGCGGGCCCTGGACGCGCTCGCCTACGCTCCGTCCCATGAGCGGGCAACGGCGCTGCTGCACGCGTCGCTTTGGGGCAACCGCGCGGACCTCGGCTTCAGCATCTCGGCAGGGGAGTCGGGAACGAGTGACGCCGCGACCTCTGCGCTGGTCGCCGACGACAGTGCCACGCTGTGGCAGCTCCTGCCCGCCGGCACCTCGGCCACCGTAGCCGTGGTGGCCGACAACGCGGGACGTGAGCTGATTCCCGACCTCGTTCTCATCGACCACCTCCTCGAACACGGGCATGCCGAGCGGGTTGCGCTTTACGTCAAGCCCTACCCGTACTACGTCTCCGACGCGATGACGGCGGACGTGGTCGACTGCCTTCGCCGCCTCACCCAGGCGCCCGGCGAAGCCGGTCGGATCGGCGGCCGACTCTGGAAGGCCATGGCGGCCGGAACCCTGGAGGTCCGCACCCACTCGTTCTTCTGCGCTCCTCTGCCGTATGAGGAGATGCCCGAGGATCTTCGTGTCGGGTTCGCGAGCGCCACGCTCACCATCCTGAAGGGCGACCTCAACTACCGCCGTCTGGTGGGCGACCAGCTGTGGCACCCCACGGCGCCCTTCGCGGATCTCACCGCATACTTCCCGGGGGCCGTCGCGGCGCTCCGGACCCTGAAGTCCGACGTCATCGTCGGTCTGGAGCAGGGAGCGCTGGACACGCTCGAACGGTCCGGGGCTGCCTGGCGTACGAGTGGAACTCACGCGCTGATTCAGGTACGACGCTAGATCTGGGACACTCCCGGCCGCGAAGGGTCCCTCGGAAGTCCTCGGGCAGCGCCGAAGGCCCCTGAGGAGTCCCTGGCGTGCGGGGCCGGCGGACGCCAGGGGCCTGGTGTGGCGGTGATGCGGAATGGCCGGAAGACGTCCTACGACCGTGTCGCGGTGCCGCATCCTTCGTCCGGGGTCGTCCGCTCGCTCATCGAAGTGCTGCGGTCGTACGGGTCGACGTCGGGGCCCGCGCCGGTTTCCGCCCTTTCCGTGCCGAAGGGCGGGGTGAGGTAGCCGGTGGAGTTGTCGCAGCCCCCGTTGGTCATGTCGACCTTGTACGAGACCAGGGAGAAGGTTCCCGGCTCGGTGATCACCTTCGCGGGGTCGTCCCAGCTCAGCACCACCTCGCGCCGCACGATCGTACGCACGACCTCGTCGCCGCCCGTTGCCGGCGCGACCGGGTACACGTAGGTGACGTCGCTGGTCACCTGCAGTGCGCCGCGTTCGCCCTCCAGGTACGTGATCCGGCCCCGGGTCTTCACCACGTCCCCGACGAGCCGCACGCGCGAGGCGTCGAACCGGCTGAAGAGCAGCAGCGGGTCGTTCTGCTCGCTCGGCGAGTGGAATGCGGCCTTCAGATAGGTCTGGACGTCCTGTTGGTGAGGGTTGATCAGCGCGATCGCCTCTTCGGGATGTCCGCCGTGCAGCGCCCCTGGGTCCAGGTTCGCCGCAGCGAGGAAGTCCCGGGTCTGCTCCAGCGCCCGCTCCACCTGCGCCCGACTCATCCAGCCGGTCGCCCTGGCCTCGGGTACCGTGATCCCGGCCGTGCCGTTCGCCCAGCGAGCCGCGGGCGAGTCTCTGAACGGTTCGTCGAGCGTGGGCTGTCGGAAGCCCTCCGCGGAAGGTGCCTGGATCGGGCGATGCGATTCCGGGCCGAGCGGCTTCTCGGCCCGGTTGCTGTCGCTGAACCATCCGACCACCCGTCCCGGATCCAGCGCCAGGATCACCAGGGCCACCGTGGTAGCCAAGAGCCCGACCATGTACCAGCGCTTCTTCCGGCTGGGACCGGGACGGGCCAACGAGTACGTCCGCCACCCCTCCGCGCCGGCGGGCTCCTCGCGCATCCGCCTCGCCACGGCCCGGGCCCGTGCCGACGGTTCCCTGGGAGCGTTCGCCGCACCGGTCATCGAATCCCGGAGAAACCGTTCCCATTCCTCGTCAGGTACTGACGAACCGCTGGGCTCCCCACCCGCATTCACACCGAACTCCTCGCCTCTCCACACGCGTTGGCCCTCTTCCCCACCCAGGGCGCTCCGCATGATGACACAACGGCCGCAGCGCTCACCGTCCACCTCGGGCACATCACGCCGCCTGGGTGGGCCGGGGCCCGCATGCGATCTCTCAACGGAATGTCATCCAGCCGAACGCCCCGCGGGCGACGGACGCCGTTGCCGCAACGTCTCCCTTCTCGTCCCCTGCCGGCAGCTCTGAGCGAGTGGAGATCCTCGCGGTCCACGCGGTCAGGGGCGACGACTGCACCACGCGGGTCCGTATGGCCGTCGGCTCCGAGGAGGGGTCTTTCGCCACTGCCGAGAACACCTGGACCGGGGTGGGTGAGAGCGCTGACGAGCAGGGGCTCGAATATATGCTCGTAGCGATCAGGTCCACCAAGTAGCAGTTCAGCGCCCCGATCTCCGCCGTACTTCGCTCCAGTGGCCACCAGACACGCCGACCACCCCAGGAAGCAGGGACATGCGACACTCCAGATCCCGTCGCCTCGCCGCGTTCACCACAGCCCTCGCCGCCACGCCATGGGCGCTGGCCGCCGTACCCGCTCAGGCGGTGACCGGTCCCGCCGTCGCCGGCAGCTCCTACGCGTTCACCGCGAGGGTGGAGATCGGTGAGGGGGAGGACAGGCGTGCCTGTTCGGGTGCCCTGGTCGATGCGCGTTGGGTGCTGACGGCTGCTTCGTGCTTCACCGGTGGGCTGGCCGAACTCGCCCCCGGCAAGCCTGCCGAGAAGACGGTGGCGACGATCGGCCGGGCCGATCTCACCTCAACCGGCGGTCATGTCAGCGAGATCGTCGACCTGGTGCCCCGCGCGGGCCGTGACCTGGTCATGGCGCGCCTGGCGGCACCCGCTGCCGGTATCACCCCGGTGAAGATCTCCGCGACTCCGGCCGGTCAGGGCGAGACGGTGACGGTGGCCGGATACGGCCGGACGAAGACGGAGTGGGTGCCCGACAAGCTCCACACCGCCGGCTTCACCGTCGGCGCGGTTACGGACACCGGCCTTGACATCGTTGGCAAGACAGCCGGTGACGCGATCTGCAAGGGCGACACCGGCGGCCCGCTCCTGCGCGACAACAACGGGACCCCCGAACTCGTCGCCGTTGCCAGCCGCTCCTGGCAGGGCGGCTGCTTCGGCCAGGACGCGGCCGAGACCCGTACCGACGCGATCGCCGCGCGGGCCGACAGCACCAGCCTCGGCAGCCGCCTCGGCACCGGGCAGCAACTGCTGCCCGGCGACATGCTCGCCTCCGCCACCAACCGCCTGACCATGCAGACCGACGGCGACCTCGTCATCGCCTCCAGCGCGGGCAAGGTGCTGTGGTCCACCGGCACGGGCGGCAACCCGGGCGCCACCGCCCGGTTCACCGGCACCGGTGCCCTCCAGGTAGTCGCCTCAGACGGAACCGTGCTGTGGCAGACCGGCACCACCGCCCCCGGCGGGTATGTCCGCCTGCAGGACCGCGGCAACCTCGTCGTCTACGACGCCCAGGACCGGTCGCAGTGGTCCAGCGGCACGGCCGTCAGGCACGACTACAACGGCGACGGCCGCAGCGACCTGGCATCCTGGTACGAATACCCCGACCAGCACGACGCCGTCCACACCTTCCTCGCCGACCAGGACGGGACGCTCAAGGCGCCGTTCACCGCGTGGAGCCGGACCGTCCCGGGCTGGGACCCCTCGCTCATGAAGATCACCACCGGTGACTACAACGGTGACGGGCGAGGTGACCTCGCCGTCGCCTACCAGTACACCGCGGGGGTCAAGCTGTGGACGTGGACCGCCACGAGCGACGGCCGCTTCAACGCCCCCTTCTCGTCATGGGAGGGCGACTGGCAGCTGGACCGTATGACCCTGCACAGCGGCGACTTCGACGGCGACGGCCGGGACGACATCGCCGCCTGGTACCGCTACACCGAGGGCAACAAACTGTGGACGTTCCCGGCCGACGCCCAGGGTGGCTTCACCGCCCCGTCCGTCTCCTGGAGCACTTCCAGCTGGGACGTGACCAACTGCAAGTTCGCCGTCGGTGACTTCGACGCCGACGGTCGCGACGATCTCGCCGTGCTGTACCGGTACTCGGACGGCAGCGTCAAGATCTGGAGCTTCCCGGCCAGTGCCGCCGGCGGCTTCGGCAACCCCGTGGAGTCGTGGACCAGCACCTCCTGGGGAGACTGGGCCCGCACCGACTTCCACGCGGGTGACTTCGACGGCGACGGCCGCGACGACGTCGCCACCTGGTACGACTACGCCGACGGCAGCGACGCCATCCATGTCTTCGCCGGCGCCAGTACGGAGGACGGAACCTTCCAGGCCCCCAGGACCGCCTGGAACGCGGTCGCCGGACGCTTCACGCGCTCGTCGATGAAGCTCCTGGCCGGTGACTTCGACGGCGACGGCCGCGACGACCTGGCCACCGTGTACGGCTACGCGGACAGCACCGTCAAGATGTTCACCTGGACCGTGAAACCGGACGGCACCTTCAACGAGCCGGCAGCCGGATGGCATTCCCCCGCCGGTGGCTGGTTCACCCGCACCCAGGTCTTCGGCCGCTACAACTGACGCCCCGGCCCCGCCTCCCGATCGTGCGGCGGGCACTGCCGGAACGGGGTGAGGCCACCGCGTGATCTCCGGGGTCGGGTGGACTCCGGGAGATCGTGCGGTGGCTCGCCGGCCGGGCGCCGCCGGGCGTTCTACCCGGCCGGGCAGGCCGCCGGAGTGGGCCCGGTGCCGAGGCGTTCCGGGCCGGCGGGCACCGCGGGCTCGAGGGAGGTGGTCGGGGAGTCGAAGGCCAAGGTCGCGGAGAAGGCCTTCCGGCCGTTCTGGGTGCCGGTCACCAGGAGCCGGGAACCGCCCTGCGCGTCCGGCGGCCCGGGCGCGACGTCGACCCAGCAGGGCATGTCGAACTCGACGTACCGCAGGAAGGCGGTGTCGAGGGAGGCGAGTCGCGCGTGTCCCGGTGCCGAGGCGTGCACGGCCTGGACCACTGCTTCGAGCAGCACTATGCCCGGCACGTGGTCGTGCGGGTGGTCGAAGAGCACGGAGTTGGAGGTGTCCGTGCGCAGTTGGTAGTGGTGCGCCTTGGAGGTGCACGCGATGACGACGTCCCCCGGGTGGGTGCGGTCGACCAGCGCCGGAGTGACGGGCCGTGCCGGCGGGAGCGCTGCGGCGAAGGACTGCTGTGCGTCGGCGTACGTCCCGCGCAGGCGGTCGTAGATGACGGGCGGGTGGGTGGCGTACCCGATCTCGGCGCAGCCCAGGACCTCGCCGCCGCAGGTGGCCTCGATGCGGGCGGTGAGCCGGACCGAGCCGAGCCGGCGCCGGGTGACGCCGCTGTGCCTGACGCGCAGTTCCACATCGGTGGGCGCCCGGCGCTCCCGGAAGGCCGCCGGGGCGAAGGTGCAGCGGGCGGAGTCCCGTCCGAGGCGGTGGTCGAGGGGTATCTCCTGGGCCGTGTGCGACAGGACCGCGAGTGCCTGCCGGACGGCCTCGACGAAGAGCAGCGGGCTGGTGGCTCCGCTGCGGAGCGTGTAGAAGGTGTGGGAACGCGGCCAGCCGAGAGCGACGACATGGGTCTGCGGGGACTCCTCGCGCCAGTCCCGGACGAAGACCTCTCCGGGGCTCGCCTTGCGGGCGAGCCGCTGAAGATCGCTGGTGCGTAAGTCGGTGTGTGCGCTGCTGTGCATTGCGTCCTCCCCCTTGGGACGTCGGCGAGCAGAGGGGCCTGTCACCACGAGATCCGGAGTCGATCAGGTGTTCCAGTGAGCCCTGGGTAAAGATAAAGGTTGCAATTTTCTTTATTGAGGGATGGGTGGAGTCATGGCAGGTCGAGTGATCAGGCAGGAGCGGGCCGTACAGACGAGGGCCGCGCTGCTGCGAGCCGCAGCCGAGGTGTTCGCGGAGTCCGGCTATGCCGGAGCGAACGTGTCGGCGATCGCGGAACGGGCCGGCCTCACGCTGGGCGCCCTGTACTTCCACTTCCGCAACAAGGGGCAGCTCGCCCGCGAGATCGTGCTCTCCCAGCCGGACCTCGTGGTGCCCCCGCACCCCTGCCGTGGACTGCAGCACGCCGTCGACGTGACCCTCACCTGGGCGTACCAGCTGCTCGACGACCCGCTGCTGCTCGCCGGGGCGCGGCTGGTGATGGAACAGGAGCACTTCGCCGGGCCCTCGCAGAACTCCCACCAGCAGTGGACGCGTTTGGTCTCCGAGGACCTGCACGAGGCGAAGCGGCGGCGGGAGCTGCGGGCGGGAGTCGATGTGGAGGCGCTGGCCCGGCTGGTGGTCAACGCGTGCACGGGGGCGCAGATGCATTCCCATCTGGAGACCCGGCGCCGGGACCTGCCGGGCCGGGTGGAGGAGATGTGGCGGTGCCTGCTTCCGGCGATCGCGGTGCCGAGCGCCGTGAAGGGACTGCGGTTCGGCGCGTCCCGGGCGAAGGGCGTGTGACGGACCGGGCACCGCCTTGGGCTCGGCCTTGGGCTCCGTCTTGGGCTCCGCCCGGCGGCACCCTTACGGTCTGGACGTCATGTGATCGTCAAGGCGAGAGGGGAACACCGTGGTGGAGTCCGCGCGGGGCCTGCTCCGGGGCAAGACCGTCATGGTCACCGGAGCGTCCAGTGGCATAGGTGAGGCCGCGGCTCGGCTGTTCGCGGCCCAGGGGGCGGCGGTGACCGTGATGGCGCGGCGCGAGGACAGGCTGCACGCGCTGGCGGAGGACATCTCGGCCGCCGGCGGCAGTGCCCTGGTGACGGCCGGGGACGTGACGTCGCCGGCGGACGTGCGGCGGGCCGTGACCGCGGCGGTCGCGATGTACGGCCGGCTCGATGCGGCCTTCAACAACGCGGGTTGGGGGAGTGTCGGTTCACCGCTGCACGAGACGGACGACGCCGTCTTCGAGCAGATCATGGACGTGAACGTGCGGGGTGTGTGGAACTGCCTCAAGGAGCAGGTCCCGGTCATGCTGCGGCAGGGGGCGGGGTCGATCGTCAACACGTCGAGCACGGCGGGGTCGTTCGCGACCGGTGCCATCGCCCCGTACGTGGCGGCCAAGCACGCGGTGCTCGGTCTCACCAGGGCCGCGGCCGCCGAGTACGGCGACCGCGGCATCCGCGTCAACGCGCTGATGGTCGGCAGCACGCGCACCGAGTTGATGGAGACGGCGATGGAGCAGGTTCCCCGGCTGGAGCAGGCGGCCGTCGCGCGGGCCGTCCAGCACCGTCTCGCCGACCCGGGGGAAGTGGCCGAGGCGGCGCTCTGGCTCTGCAGCGATCACGCCTCGTTCGTCACGGGGGCCGGGGTGCCCGTGGACGGAGGATGCAGCGCCGTGTGAGAACCGCGGGGCTGGGGCGGCCGCCCGGGGCCGCACCCGGCCTGGGCCGTCTGAGGCAGGATCTGCCGCCAGATGCGGGCCAGCAGGGCCGAGTTGCCCTGCTGGCCGCCGTGGCCGGCAGGGCCGGCAGGGCTGCCGGGGCCGGCGGGGCGGGGGAGGGTCGCCTCGGTCCCGCAGACCAGCAGCACCGCCAGGGCCGCGAGCGCGGCCGAGTCCCCGACCGGGCTCCCCTCCGCGTCGGCCGCCGCCCGCAGGCACTCGTGGATCACCGGTGCCCAGACACCCTGCCACCCGTGCCCGGCATCGGCGGCCTCGCGGTCCAACCGCGCCGCGGCCCGCACCGATGCGTCCTTCTCCAGGAGTTCCACCAGGCCGAGCGTGAGCGACACGGCGCACTGCACCGGAGGTTCCCCGCGCGCACCGGTGCGGGCCACGAGGGCGCGGGTCGCGGCGCACCCCTGTTCGCTGACGGCCGTCGACAACTCCTGCTTGGAGGAGAAGTGGAAAGTCAGCGCCCCGAGGGAGATTCCCGCGGCCCGCGCGATGCCGGCGAGTGACGCTCCCGCGTAACCGAGGCGGTCGAACTCCTCCGCGGCAGCCCTCAGCAGGGCGCGACGGGTGCGACTGGCTCTCTCCTGCCTCATCGTCCCCTCTCCCCGGAGCTTCGCAGACGCAATGCCGCTGGTGGTGACCGCCCCGCCAGATTAGCCCTGTTCGTGAACTCCGGAGGGTTCCAAAACAAAAAAATTACCATGTTATTGTTAGTCGGGTCGGCAATCGTCGAGCCGGCTGAGGGGGGGGACGGCGACATGGACCTGAGGGTGCTCGGAGGACTGGCGGCGCACGAGGGGGGAGTGCCGATCTCGCCGTCCGCGGTCCTGCCCAGGCAGGTGCTCGCCCTGCTGGCGGCATCCGCCGACCGCGTCGTACCCACGTGCGCCATCGCCGAGGAACTGTGGCCGCAGGGGGCGCCCGCGCACGCCGAACAGGCGATGGAATCCCATACCCGTCAGCTGCGTGCCGACATCGGCGCGGCGTTGCAGGCGGCCGGCAGCGACCGGTCGGCCGAGGACGTGCTGGTCCGGGTGCCCGGTGCGTACCGGCTGGACACCGGCGGCGGCTCCAGCGACGCCAGGGCGTTCGAGCGGACGGCCGGAGCGGGCTACCGGGCGCTGGAGGCAGGAGACCTGCACCTGGCGGGCCGCCGGCTGCGTGAGGCGGTGGACCTGTGGACGGCGGCCCCGTTCACGGAGTCGCCAAGGGACCGCACCTGCGCTCCCACGCGGTGCTGCTCCCCCACTCCTGGCAGCGCGCCGTCGACCGGTGGATCGAGGCGGACTTCCGGCTCGGACGCCGGCGCGAACTCTGCGCGGACCTCGCCGGGGTGCTCGCCCGGTTCCACTCACCGGCGCCGCTCTACACCCAGCTGAAGGCGGATCTGGACCACGACGGCCAGGACCCCGAGGTGATCAGGCGGTATCTGCGTCGACGCCGCGGCTCCCCGGCGCTCACCGCCCGCCGGGGCGTGCCGGACAGGGTGGCACCGCGGACCCCGCGCGGCGGCGACCTGGCCCGCAGCGCCGCGCCCCCACCCGGACTCCCGCGACTCCAGAGGATCTGACCGGCGGGTGGGCCCTCCGCGCCGGCCCCGCCCGCGCGACGTGACGGACCGGCCGGTGCCGCCTGCGGAAGCGGTGACGGCACGGTCCCGGGCACCGCCGCACGCCGGGCCCGCGGCGGCCGAACGGGCGCTCGGCGCACGCCCGGAAGAGGGGTTTGACTGGCGAATCCGGCTCTGCCTAGTTTCGACGGAGCCGCGCAGCCGACGGGGGGCAGGGCATGGTGGACGGAGCGGACACACATCGCCTCGACCTGCTCACCGTGCTCAGACTCCTCGCCGAGGAGGCGCCGCTGGAGAGCTACGAGGAACTCCTGCTGCGCGCCGGCCAGGAATGCTCCGCCGCCGAGCGGCTCCGCCTCGAACAGGCCGTCAGACTGGCCTACGTCATACACGCCTCCCAGGACCGGCACCGCCAGCGCGAGGACGCGCTCGCCGAACTCGTGGACACCGCCAGCGACATGATCCGCCCGTACGGCCCGGACGAGCTGCTGTACGTCATCACCCGGCGGGTCAAACGGATCGTCAACGCGGACCTCGCGTGCATCGGCCTGCGCGAGGACGACGGCAGCCTGTGCACCGCCGCGGGCTGCGCGAGGCGGTGCAGCCGCGACCGGCGCGCGGGGGACGGACCAGCGTCCCCTTCCACTTCGCGGGGATGTTCGACCTCGACCTCGCCGAGGTGAGCGCGGAGGGCCCCGTCATCGCCGGCAGCCCCCAGGCCTACGCCGAGCACGTCTTCGCCGAGCGGGCCGGCGGACTGGGCGCGAGGATCCTGCGCGGCCAGGAGTGCACCGCCGTCCACGACGAGCGCGTCCGCGTGGACCTCCGGAGCGCGGACGGGACCCGCAGCCACGTCACCGCACGGTGGGTGGTCGGCTGCGACGGGGTGCGCAGCGCCGTCCGCCGCCCGCCTGCCCGGTGCCGTCAGGCGGGCTCCGCGGGTGCGGGCCCCAGGGCGCGGATCGCGGCGTCGATCGCGGCGGTCAGACGCTCGATGTCGTGGCCGGCGCGCTCCCTCACCCGCAGGCCGAGGACCGTGGTGAACAGCAGCTCCACCGCGGCGTCGATGTCGAGGTCGGCGGACAGCTCGCCGCGGTCGCGGCCCCCGGCCAGTGCGGAGCGCAGGTCCTGCCGGGTGACCTCGAAGGCGGCCTCGGTCCGCCGGCTGACCTTCTCGTCGGCGGTGCCGAGTTCGGTGGCGGTGTTGACCACGAAGCACCCGCTGCCGGGCTTGCCGCCGGCCGGGCAGCCGACCAGCCACAGCATCCATTCCCGCAGTGCCTCCCGCACGGGGCGGTCCGCCGCGTTCAGATGCTGCCGGGCCTCGGCCGACTCGGTGGCCCGGTAGTGGTCGAGGGCGCGCAGGAACAGCGTGTGCTTGTCCGTGAACGTCCGGTAGAGGCTGCTGGGCGTGAGCTTCAGCTCGTCTCCCAGGTCGCGCACCGAGGTGGCGTGGTAACCGCGTCGCCAGAACAGCTCGGTCGCCGACGTGACCGCTTCCGTTTCGTCGAACTGTCGAGGGCGTGCCATGAGTTCACCTTACCCGACTTGCGGAGCGATCGCTCCCATACTAGTGTCGACCGTATGGGAGCGATCGCTCCCAAATTATTGGGGAGGCTCCCTTGACGACCGCAGAACAGAACCCCGCCCAGGCACTGGAACCAGAGGTCCCGGAGAGAAGCCGCTGGATGGCGGTCTCCGCGGTGGCCCTGGGAACCTTCCTGCTGGTGACCGCCGAGCAGCTGCCGATCGGTCTGCTGACCTCGGTGGGTTCCGCGCTGTCGGTCTCCGAGGGGACGGCGGGGCTGATGGTGACGGTGCCCAGCATCGTCGCCGCGTTCGCGGCACCCCTGGTTCCGATGCTCGTCGGAGCGATGGACCGGCGCATCCTGCTGCTCCTGCTGATGGCCCTGATGACCATCTCCAACCTGGCCACGGCCATGGCACCGAACTTCGCCGTCCTGGTGGGCTCCCGGGTCCTGGTCGGTATCGCGATCGGCGGCTTCTGGGCCGTCGCCAGCGGCCTGGCCGTCCGGCTCGTCGCCCCCGCGGACGTGCCGCGAGCCACCGCGGTCATCTTCGGCGGCGTCGGAGCCGCGAACGTCTTCGGCGTCCCGATCGGCACCCTGGTCGGCGACCTCACCGGCTGGCGCGTCGCCTTCTCCTCGCTGAGCGCCCTGGCGCTGGTCACGCTCATCGCCCTGCTCGCCGTGCTGCCGGGCCTGGCCGCCTCGCAGGCCATCCGGCCGAAGCTGCTGATGGAGCAGCTCCGCAACCCGGGTGTGCGCATCGGCATCATCGCGACGGTGCTCATCGTGTTCGGCCACTTCGCCGCCTACACGTTCGTGAGCCCCGCACTGCAGAGGCTGTCGGGGATCGACGAGCGCTACGTCGGTCCGCTGCTGTTCGGGTTCGGTGTGGCCGGCATGATCGGCAACTTCGTCGCCGGCGCCGCGCTCTCCCGCCGGGTGCACCGCAGCGTGCTGACCATCTCCATCGCTCTCGCGGTCGCGATGCCGCTGTTCCTGCTGCTGGGCCGGACCGTGGTCGGCGGCGTCGTCCTGCTGATCGTCTGGGGCCTGGCCTACGGCGGTGCCTCCGTGGGCCTCCAGACCTGGATGATCAAGTCCGCCCCGAAGGCGGTGGAAGCGGCCTCCTCGCTGTGGGTGGCGGTGTTCAACCTCTCCATCGGCCTCGGCGCGCTGGTCGGCGGCGTCATCGTCGACACGCTCACCCTCCAGGGCGTGCTGTGGCTCGGCGGCGCCTGCGCCCTGCTCGCCGCCCTGGCGATCTGGACCGCCCGCACCAACGACGCCCTGCGCTGACCGCGCCTCTCGCCGGGCCCCTCACCGGGGACGCGGGTCCGGCCGGGGCCGGAGCGCCGGGGACGCGGGTCCGGTGCGGCGCCGGCCGGCTGTCCCGCCGCACCGGCGGTGGCACACCGGCCGCGCCGCACCGTGCCGTGCCGAACTCCGCGAACTCCGCGAACTCCGCGAACTCCGCGAACTCCGCGAACTCCGCGAACTCCGCGAACTCCGCGAGCGGCGCAGCGGCCCGCCGAAGCCCCGCCGCACGGAGCCCACAAGCGGCAAGTCCAGGACCGGTTCGCGTACTTCAGCAGCTTCACGGCAGCCGAGAAGGGCAGCCCGGGCGCCCTGATCCGCGACGAGGCGTAACGCATCCGGGAGACCCGGGCCGACCGCCGTACGCGCGCCGAGCACCGTACCGGCCCGGTCTTCGAGCGCTCCACTGCCGACGCGGACGGGGACCGCCTGATCCGCGACACCTCCAAGGTGCCGCGAACCGGGGCAGGGTGGGCGCGGTCGTCTACCCGACGGGCCAGGAGACGCGGGAGAGGCTGCGAGAGGCTGCGAGGGTCGTGTCCCGCGTCGTGGTGTAGCCGATCACGGTCCGTCGGCTCCGCTTCGGAGCCGTCCGGTACGTGCCGCTGCGGTCCGTCGTGCGATCACCGCTGGTCCCGGCTCGGCGAGCCCCAACAGGGCCGCCGGCGACGGCGATTCGGGCCGCGACCTGCGGATTCCGCCAGCTTGATCGGCTACACCACTCGGCGGGACGCCATCGCTGCGAGAGCCGGCGGGCGGACCGGCACGGGAGGCCGTCCCGGTCCGACGGGGCGGTTCCACGCGGTCGTGTGCCGTCCGGAGCCGATCCGTCCCTCTCGATAACCCCCTCTCCGCCCGCGGACACTGACTAGGATCTGAACTCTGGGTCCGGCCATGGGGAACGGCGGCCCTTGCGGGGCGCGAGGAGCGGGGACAGGCATGCGGGAAGGCCGGTGGGTCACGGTCACCGAATCCGAGTTCGATCACGAACGCCGTGGCCTGGACGCGATCCGGGAGAAGCTGCCGGACTCCGACCCCTGGCGGGCCTGGTCGAACTTCACCTTCACCGCCAACACCGGTCATGTGCGTGAGGTGGACCTGCTGGTCGTCGCTCCCGGCGGCGTCTGCATGGTCGAACTGAAGGACTGGCACGGCTCGGTCACGTCCGAGAACGGCACCTGGGTGCAGACGACTCCCGGTGGCCGCCGCCGTACGCACGGCAACCCGCTGCACCTGGTCAACCGCAAGGCCAAGGAGCTGGCCGGCCTGCTCGCGCTGCCCGGCGGCAAGCGGGTCTGGGTCGCCGAGGCCGTCTGCTTCACGGACAGCGGCCTCCGGATACGGCTGCCCGCCCACGACCGGAACGGCGTCCACACCGTCCACCAGCTGGTCGAGATGCTGGGGCAGCCTCCGCGTGACGAGCGGCGCCGCATCACCGCGATCGGCTCGCGCGAGATCGAGGCGGCCCTCAAGAGCATCGGCATCCGCAAGAGCGACGCGCAGTACAAGGTCGGCCCGTACGAGCTGGAGCGGAAGTCCTTCGACTCCGGGCCCACCTGGGCGGACTACCTCGCCCGCCACAGCGACCTACCCGAGGCCGCCCGCGTCCGCATCTACCTCAGCGAGCGCGGCTCCGACGCCTCCCTGCGCCAGTCCGTCGAGAACGCCGCCCGGCGCGAAGCCGCGGTGCTGGGCCGGTTCAAGCACCCGGGCGTGGTCGAGCTCAAGCAGTACTTCCCCTCCGGGCACGCCGCCGGCCCCGCGCTGATCTTCGACTACCACCCGGACACCCTGAAGCTTGACGAGTACCTGGTCCAGTACGGCGGGAAGCTGGACATCCTCGGCCGGATGGCGCTGGTCCGCCAGCTCGCCGAGACCATGCGTTCCGCCCACTCCAGCCGTATCCACCACCGGGCGCTCGCCGCCCGCTCCGTGCTCGTCGTCCCCCGGCCGCGAGGCCGGAAGGGCAGGGCGGTGGGGGAGGAGGCCGCCTGGCTCACCCCGCAGCTCCAGATCTCCGACTGGCAGATCGCCACCCGGCGCGGCGGCGACTCCTCCCAGGGCCTCAGCCAGGGCCAGGGCATGACCCGCTTGGCGCCGACCGCGCTGTCGGCCCAGCACCTGGCCGACGACGCCGACGCCTACCTCGCCCCGGAACTGACCGCCGTCAGGCCCGACCCGGTCCACCTCGACGTGTACGGGCTCGGCGTCCTCACCTATCTGCTGGTCACCGGCAAGGCGCCGGCCGCCGGCCAGGCCGAGCTGCTGGCGCGGCTCGAGGCGGGAGAGGGCCTGCGCCCCAGCTCCCTGGTGGACGGCCTGTCGGAGGATGTGGACTTCCTGGTGCAGGCCGCCACCGCCTACCGCCCCGGCCAGCGGCTGTCGAGTGTCGACGAGTTCCTGGAGCTGCTGGAAGTCGTCGAGGACTCCCTCACCGCCCCGGCCCCGGCGGCCACCGGTACGGAAGGGCCGGGCGACGAGGACGACGACACCGCCGCCGGCAGGGACCCGCTGGAGGCCGTCGCCGGTGATGTGCTCGCCGACCGGTGGGAGATCCGCCGCCGCCTCGGCACCGGCTCCACCAGCCGCGCCTTCCTCGTCCGCGACCTGCGGGCCGAGACCCGCAGGACCCGCCCGCTGGCCGTGCTGAAGGTCGCCCTCTCCGACAGCCGCAGCGAGATCCTGGCTCGCGAGGCCGAGGCCATGGGGCGCCTGCGCCCCCACTCCGGCATCATCCGCCTCGTCGAACCCGAGCCGCTGCACATCGGCGGCCGTACCGTCCTGGCGCTGGAGTACGTCGGCGACGAGCGCGACGACGACGGCCGGCCCGGAGAGGGCACCGAGGGCGGCGGACGTCCGCGCCGCCGCGAGGAGACCGTCGCCCGCCAGCTCCGCGAGAACGGCCGCCTCCAGGTGGACCAGCTGGAGGCGTACGGCGACTACCTCTTCGGAGCCGTCGACTTCCTGGAGGGCGAGGGCGTCTGGCACCGCGACATCAAGCCCGACAACATCGCCATCCGCATCCGCCCCAACCGCACCCGCGAACTCGTCCTCATCGACTTCTCCCTCGCCGGCTACCCGGCGAGGAGCACCAGCGCGGGTACCGACGGCTACCTCGACCCCTTCGTGGACGTCATCACCCGCGGCTCGTACGACTCGCACGCCGAGCGGTACGCCGTCGCCGTGACCCTGCACCAGATGGCCTCCGGCGAGCTGCCCAGGTGGGGCGACGGCAGTGTCCCGCCGCGCATGACCGACGCGAAGGAGTGGCCGTACCCGACCATCGCGGCCGAGGCCTTCGACCCGGCCGTACGGGACGGGCTGGTCGCCTTCTTCCAGAAGGCCCTGCACCGCGACGCCGGCAGGCGGTTCCCCGAGCTGAAGCCGATGCGGGACGCCTGGCGCAAGGTCTTCCTCGACGCCTCGCGGACCGTCCCGTCCAGCCACCGTTCCCGCCCCCCGGCCGCTACGGCCGCGGAGGAGGGGACACCGGCCGAGGGCGCCGCCGCCGCGATCGCCGACGCCGAGCCGGAGACCGCCGAGCAGCAGCGCGACCGCCTCGCCGCCGAGGTCACCCGTGACACCCCGCTGAGCGTCTCCGGTCTGACGCCCGCCGCCCAGTCCTTCCTCTACGCACTGGGCATCACCACGGTCGGCGAGCTGCTCGACTACAGCCGCCGCAAGCTCGTCAACGCCCCCGGGCTGGGCGCCAGGACCCGCAACGAGGTCCAGCAGCGGCAGCGCGAGTGGGGCGAGCGGCTGCGCGGGATCCCCGTCTCGCCGCTGACACCGAAAGGCCGGGCGGAGGCCAGGGAGGAGCTGGAGCAGCTCACCGCGGCAGAGTCGGCCCTCGTCGGGGAACTCGCCTCTGGCGCCTCGGCGGGCGCGCTGTCGCCCCGCATGCTCCGCTCCGTCAGCCTCGACACCCTCGCCACCGTCTTCGTACCCGCCGTCAACAACAACGGTTCCAACCGCAACAAGGCGGAGATGGTGCGGCTGCTGCTGCGCCTGCCCGACGAGCACGGCGCGCTGCCCGGCATCGGGGTCTGGCCGAAGCAGAAGGACGTCGCTGAGGGCCTCGGGCTGAGCCACGGCCGTATCCCGCAGCTGCTCAAGGACGAGCGCAAGCGCTGGAAGGCGGAGCCCGCCGTCCGGGCACTGCGCGAGGAGATAGTCGACCTGCTGCTGGGCATGGGCCGGGTCGCCTCCGCGGTGGAGATCGCGGACGCCCTGGCGGTCCGGCGCGGCACCCACCTCGCGGGGCGCGAGCAGCGGCGCGCGATGGCGCTGGCGGCCGTACGCGCCGTGGTCGAGGTCGAGCAACTGCTGCCGCAGGAAGCCGAGTTCCAGCACCAGCCCAACCGCAGGGCGACCGACGAGTCCCTCGGCGCCGGCCTGCTCGCCCTCGACGTCCGCGAGAACGACGGCCCGGACACCCCCACCGCGCCGGGCCTGCTGGAGTACGCGACCCGCCTCGGCAGGACCGCCGACCGGCTCGCCAGGCTGGACACCCTGCCGACGGCGGCGACCGTCCTCGCCGAGCTGGGCGCGCTGACGGTGCCCCCGGGCGCGGTCGACTGGGACGAGCGGCGCATGGTGGAGCTGGCGGCCGCCGCCTCCGTGAACGCCGCCGCCACACCCCGACTGGAGATATACCCGCGCGACCTGCCGCTGGTACGGGCCCTGCGCCTCACCCAGGCGGGGCTCGTCCGCTGGATCCCGGGCATGCCTGAGGGCCTGCAACCGGGCCTGACCGCCGAGGCCGTCCACGAGCGGGTCCGCGCCCGCTTCCCGGAGATGATCGTCCCCGACGGGCGCGGCGGCACGACCCAGGACCTGCCGACGGGCGGCCCGCTCACCAAGGCGTTACGCGACGCCGGCTTCGAACTGTCGCTCAGCATGCACGAACGCGAGGGCGTGCTGCGCTATCTCCCGACGCGGGTGGACGACGCGTCCAGCTGTCTGACGACGGGTGCGTGGCGGCAGTCGACGCGTACGGGCGCGGTGACGCGGTACGCCGACGACCCGCAACTCGCGGGCGCGGTCCGCGCGGAGGAACGGCTCCTCGCCTCGGCCCGGCGGGACGGCTACCGGGTGCTGACGGTCGGGCAGCGCTCGGTGCGGGAGGCGGTGGCCGGGCTGGCCGGCGAACGGCTGGGCGCGGAAGCGGTCTCGGTCACCGCCCTGTTCCTTCAGGCCCTGCACGCGCAGATCACGCCGGGCACCAAGCCCACCTGGGAGACCCTGCTCAGGGCGGACGCCGCCGAGCCGGGCTCCAAGGGCGCGGTGCGGTTCGCGGAGTACGCGCGCACGGCATGGGGCGCGGTGGAGCCCCGGATCGCGGAGCTGCTGGGCGACGGCGGTGGGCGCGGGACCGGTCCCGGGACGGGCCCCGTGGGCCCCGTACTGCTGACGGAGGCCGGGGTGTTCGCCCGCTACGACGCGATGGGCGTCCTGCACCGCCTGGCGTCGGCGGCCCGGCGCGGCGGGCGGGGCCTGTGGCTCCTCGTCCCCCAGCCCGACCCCGCGCGCGAGCCCCGCCTCGGGCAGGTGGCCGTGCCGTACCAGGCCGGCCTGGGGGAGTGGATTCAGCTTCCGGACACCTGGGTGGGCAACGCCCATCGCGGATCCGGCGAGGTTGTGACGAGTGCTGGTGCTGGTGCTGGTGCTGGTGCCGGTGTGGGCGGGGGAGACGTCGAGTGATCGACCGCAAGGCTCTGTTAGGCGACCTGAAGCAGCAGGTCAAGACGGTTGAGGCAGACCTCGGGCGCCAGGTGGGGGCACTGTCCGATGTCGGCGCGAGGCTGCGCGCCGAGTACGACCGGGCGCGCAAGCTGGGTCGCACGGCGGCGACATGGACCTCGTGGCTGGACGAGCGGGTCACACAGGTCGCGGTGGCGTGGGTGCTGGGAAGCGTCTTCGTGCGGTTCTGCGAGGACAACCGGCTCATCCCGGAGCCGTACCTGACGGGCCCGGACGGCGACCGGCGGGAGCTGGCGGAGTCCCGGTACGACGCGTATGTGGAGACCGACGAGGACCCGACGTACCGGGGCTGGCTGGAGCAGGCGTTCGAGGAACTGGGGCAGGGGCAGGCGGGCCGGCTGCTCTTCGACAAGCGGCACAACCCGCTGTACCAGGTGCCGCTCTCGCACGACGGCGCACGGGACCTGGTCGAGTTCTGGCGGGGGAGGGACGAGACGGGCGTCCTCGTCCACGACTTCACCGACCCGCTGAACGAGGACGGTACGGAGGGCTGGGACACGCGGTTCCTGGGGGACCTGTACCAGGACCTGAGCGAGGCCGCCCGGAAGACGTATGCGCTGCTCCAGACGCCGGAGTTCGTGGAGGAGTTCATCCTCGACCGGACGATGAACCCGGCGGTGCGGGAGTTCGGGTACGAGGAACTGAAGATGATCGACCCTACGTGTGGGTCGGGGCACTTCGTGCTGGGGGCGTTCCGGCGGCTGGTGCGGCTGTGGGGGGAGGGGCAGCCGGGGAAGGACGTGCATGAGCGGGTAGCGGCTGCGCTGGACTCGGTGCACGGGGTGGATATCAACCCGTTCGCGGTGGCTATTGCGCGGTTCCGGTTGTTGGTGGCGGCTATGGCGGCGAGTGGGGTGCGGACGCTGGGGGAGGCGGCGAGGTACGAGTGGCCGGTTCATCTGGCGGTGGGGGACTCGCTCATCAAGGCTCGGGGCTCGCAGCAGGGCAACCTCTTCGGTGAGGCGGAAGAGGACTTGGCTGACGAGTTGACCGAGTTCAAATACGCCACAGAGGACGTGCACGAGTATCCGGAGATCTTGCGTCCGGGGCGGTATCACGTGGTGGTGGGTAACCCGCCCTACATCACGGTGAAGGACAAGAAGCTCAACGAGCTGTACCGAGAGCTGTATCCGGCGTGTGCGGGTAAGTACGCGCTGTCGGTGCCCTTCGCGCAGCGGTTCTTTGAGCTGGCCCAGCGTGGAGATGCTGAGGGGCGCGGCTACGGCTTGGTCGGGCAGATCACCGCGAACTCCTTCATGAAAAGGGAGTTCGGGACGAAGCTCATCGAGGGGTACTTCGGGCATGCCGTTGAACTGACTGAGGTCATAGACACCTCGGGAGCCTACATTCCAGGGCACGGGACTCCGACCGTCATTCTCGTGGGCAGGCAGCGAGGCGGCGACGGGCGAACGCCGGTAATCCGAACTGTTCGCAGTGTGCAGGGTGAGCCGTCCGCGCCGGACAACGCAGAGGAGGGGCTGGTCTGGCGGGCGATCGTCGAGCAGATTGACAGGCCCGGTTCGGTGAGTCAGTGGGTATCAGTGGATGACCTCGAGAGGGTTAAGCACTTCGGGCGTCAGCCGTGGATTCTGGCTGATGGCGGACTCGAGATGGTCGAGCGGCTCAACGTAGCTTGCATAGCCGAGCTTTCGTCCTTGGCCAGTCGACTTGGAGTCTTCGGCATGACAAATGCTGACGACATCATGTTGACAACTCGGGCAGCCTGGGTGCGGCGTGGGGGAGAGGAAGACTTCGGTAAGGACTTGGTGCTTGGTGACGAATTACGGGACTGGAGGCGGGATGGCGATACGTACAGCTTCTTTCCATACACCGACAACTTGATACTTCGCGAGCTGCCCCAGGGGTCGCGGGCATACATGTGGTTGTGGCCGGGACGAACTGCTATGGGGAATCGCGCCACCTTCTCTAAGGGAACATATTTCACAGATGGTCGCCGATGGTACGAATGGCATCAGACCACTCCAAGCCCCGGCGCCCATCCTTGGACAATCACCTTTTCGTTTGTCGCCACGCATAACCACTTCGTGCTGGACCGAGGTGGGAAGGTGTTCAAGCAATCCGCGCCAGTGATCAAGTTACGGGAGGGGGCGAGCGAGGAGGAGCATCTGCAATTGCTTGGGCTGCTCAACAGCTCTACGGCTGGGTTCTGGCTCCGGCAGGTCAGCCATGATAAGGGGCGGCCTGGTGCGGACGGGGCAGGAGCCGATGAACCGTGGGAGCACCGCTTCGAGTTCACGGGAACCAAGCTGGAGGAATTCCCGATTCCTTCCGAGTTTCCGTCGAGGCTAGGAACTGCTCTTGACGGTCTTGCACAGGAGCTAGTCATGACTAGCCCCTCCTCTGTCGCTTCCCGCAAGAATGCGCCTACTGCGAGTTCGCTACGCGAGGGGCGCGAGAAGTGGGAGACTATCCGCGGCCGCATGATTGCAACACAAGAGGAACTGGATTGGCAGGTCTACGCTCTCTACGGTCTTCTTGAGCAGGAGATCATTGCGTCCGCCGAGGATGTTCCTTTGGTTTCCCCTGCCGAACGAGCATTCGCGATCGTGCTTGCCCGCAAATGGGAACGTGGTGAGGTCAGTACCTCATGGTTTGGGCATCACAACCACAAGTTTGAGCCCATCACCGAAATCCCGGCCCACTGGCCCGCTTCCTACCGCGAAGTCGTCCAGAAGCGGATCGACGCCATCGAGTCGAACCGAGCCATCGGCATGGTCGAGCGCCCCGAGTACAAGCGCCGTTGGGCTACCGAGGGTTGGGACGCGCTCCAGGAGAAGGCCCTGCGGTCCTGGCTGCTCGACCGGATGGAGAACCGCGACTACTGGTTCGACGAGAACGGTCAGCCCAGCATCCTCACCCTGGCCAGGCTCACCGACGCCCTCTCCCGTGACGAGGACTTCGTCTCCGTCGCCAAGCTCTACGCGCCCCGCAAGGAACTCGCGAAGGTCGTCGCCGAGCTGATCACCGACGAGCATGTGCCGTTCCTCTCCGCCCTGCGCTACAAGCCCTCCGGCCTCAAGAAGCGCGCTGACTGGGAAGAGGTGTGGGACCTCCAGCGCAAGGAGGACGCCGCCCCCGACGAGTCTTCCAAGCAGAAGATCCGGGACTCCATCCCCGTGCCGCCCAAGTACACCTCGGCCGACTTCCTCCGCCCCTCCTACTGGAAGGCGCGCGGCAAGCTCGACGTGCCCAAGGAGCGGTTCATCTCCTACGGGCAGACCAACGCCGCCACCCCCGAGCTGTGCGGGTGGGCCGGCTGGGACCACCGGGAGCAGGCGCAGGCGCTCGCCACGTACTTCACCAACACCGTGCTGTCCACCGAGGAGATCACGCCGTTCCTCGCCGGCCTGCTGGAACTCCAGCCGTGGCTGGGCCAGTGGCACGACGAGTTCGACATGCTCTACAGCGGTTCCCCGGCGGACTTCTTCGCCGGTTACCGCCACCAGAAGCAGGGCGAGCACGGACTCACCGACAACGATCTCCGTGGCTGGCGTCCTCCGGCCGCGCCCCGGGGCCGTCGCGCAGCAGTGAAGCAGTAGCCAGCAGGAGATCGACGTCCGTCGGATCAGGGGCCACCCGCTGCGTGACCGGGTGGCCGTGTTGCCGTGCGCGCAGCTCCGCCCACACGGTCTTCCCCGGGGCCGCCAGACGCGGGCTGACACCCCAGTCGTCCGCGAGAGCGGCGACGAGGTGGAGGCCCCGGCCGGACTCGGATGATGGGTCGGGGGTCGGGGGAGTCGACGGGGGCTGCTTCTCGGCTCGGGTGTCGGTCACCTCGATGCGGAAGGTGCCCTCAGCCAGGGTGAGTCGAACGCGGAAGTCCCGCCCGGGGACGTGGCCGTGCCGCACGGCGTTGGCGGTGAGTTCTGCCGTGATGAGAGTGAGTGTCTCGTTGACCGGGGTCGTGTAGGGGTGCCCCCAGTCGTCCATGCGGTGTGAGACGAGCCGGCGGGCGAGGCGGGCACCGCGAGGCGTCGAGGTGAAGCGCATGGTGAACTCGCGTTCAGACGGTGGGCGCTGCGGGTTGTGCCCGTTCGGGGGAGTTGCTGACTTCATGGGGTCGACGGTGGCGGAGTCTGCGGAGTGTTGACCAGGGTTGATGCCCACTCGGATCCGGGCTGTGTGCGTGGGCGGTGTGCTTGTGTGCGGGGTGTGGCGTGACCGGGGTCCGTGACGGCGCGTTGGTCTCAGGATCGGTGGTTGTGGTGGTCGTACGGGAGGAGCTGCGGCGTGAACGACGAGGTTCGTCAGCCGGAGAACGAGGTCGGGGCGGGCATCCTGTCGGTGTTCGGGCGGCAGTTGAAGCTGTTTCGGGAACGGGCGGAACTGGATCGGGTGGGCTTCGGGTCGCTGACCGGGTACTCGGCCTCGACCATCGCGGCGTTCGAGTAGGGGAGACGCATCCCGCCGTCGAGGTTCATCGACCAGGCGGATGACCTGCTCGGGGCGGGCGGGGTGCTGCTCGCAGGCAAGGAGGAGGTGGCTCGGTCCCAGTACCCGACGTTCTTCCGGGACGCGGCCAAGCTGGAGGCTGAGGCCGTTGAACTGCATGTTTATGACACTCAGCTGGTCAACGGCCTGTTGCAGACCGAGGAGTACGCGCGAGCGGTATTCGCCATGTGGCAACCACTGCTGGACGAAGCGCTCATGGAACAGCGAGTAGCAGCACGCCTGGCACGGCAGGAGGTCTTCTCCCGACGCCCGGTGCCGCATCTGAGTTTTGTGATCGAGGAGGCTGTCCTGCTTCGGCCACTCGGTGGGGAGGCTGTCTGGCGTGGCCAGCTGGAGCACCTCATGCTGATTTCGGAGAAGCGCAATGTGGTGATCCAGGCGATGCCATTGTCCCGTCAGGAACATGCTGGCCTTGCTGGCCCGTTCACCTTGATGGAGACACGTGATGGGCGCAGGATCGCTTACACGGAAGTGCAGGGCGACAGCCGTGTCCACACGGAACGTCGCAAGGTGCGCGAACTTGAGCGTACGTACGGAATCCTTCGCGCGCAGGCCCACACGCCGGCAGAATCGCTGGCTTTGATCGAGAGGCTGTTGGGAGAGAGATGAGCGGGGACAAGGGCAGGCCGGACACCACTGGCCCGGTGTGGTTCACGAGCAGTTACAGCGCAGGTGACGGGGGCCAGTGCGTCGAGGTCGCCTCAGGGCCAGGCGCCGTCCACGTCCGCGACTCGAAGGACACAGCCCGAGCCGCACTGGATGTTGCACCCGCGGCGTGGACCGCGTTCGTGCACTTCGCGGCGCGCTGACAGGGGTGGCATCCAGGTGGGCCCCCGGCAGACACATGCCTGCCGGGGGCCTGCGCACGTCCCAGCGAGACTCCATGGGGTTGACGGTGGCGGAGTCTGCGGAGCGTTGGCCAGGGGTGATGCGCTGACGGGTACGCGCTGTGTGTGTGGGCGGTGTGCTTGTGTGCGGGGTGTGGCGTGACCGGGGTCCGTGACGGCGCGTTGGTCTCAGGATCGGTGGCTGTGGTGGTCGTACGGGAGGAGCTGCGGCGTGAACGACGAGGTTCGTCAGCCGGAGAACGAGGTCGGGGCGGGCATCCTGTCCGTGTTCGGGAAGCAGTTGAAGCTGTTTCGGGAACGGGCGGAACTGGATCGGGTGGGCTTCGGGTCGCTGACCGGGTACTCGGCCTCGACCATTGCCGCGTTCGAGCAGGGGAGACGCATCCCGCCGTCGAGGTTCATCGACCAGGCGGATGACCTGCTCGGGGCGGGCGGGGTGCTGCTCGCAGGCAGGGAGGAGGTGGCTCGGTCCCAGTACCCGACGTTCTTCCGGGACGCGGCGAAGCTGGAGTCCGAGGCCGTCGAGCTGCACGTCTACGCAAACCAGGCTGTGCCAGGACTCCTGCAGACCGAAGAGTATGCGCGGTCGGTGTTCATCAACTGGCGGCCTCTCCTGCACGAGGACGTGGTCGAGCAGAGGGTGACGGCACGTCTGGCCCGGCAGGAGATCTTCTGCCGCACGCAGTTGCCCACCATCAGCTTCGTCATCGAGGAGTCGGTCCTGCGTCGGCCACTGGGCGGGTGGGGCATCATGCGTGGCCAGTTGGAGCAGTTTCTGCTCCACGGCCACCGGCGTAACGTGGAGATCCAGGTGCTGCCGACCGAGCGGGACGAGCACGCCGGACTGGCTGGTCCGTTCACCTTGATCGAGACGAAGGAAGGGCGGAGGATCGCGTACGTGGAGGCTCAGCAGGACAGCCGCCTCTACACGGCGCGGAAGCCAGTTCGGGAGATTGAGGAGCAGTACGGACTCCTTCGGGCTCAAGCGCTCACTCCGCGCGAGTCGCTGGCCTTCGTCGAGAAGTTGCTTGGAGAGAGATGAACGTCGAACAGCCTGTACCCGAGTCGGCTTGGTTCAAGAGCACCTACAGCAGTGGCGCGGGCGGCGAATGCGTCGAGGTCTCCGTCCGCCCCGCCACGGTCCACGTCCGTGACTCGAAGGACACGGCCCGAGCCGCGCTGACGGTAGACCCCGCGGCGTGGACCGCGTTCGTGCACTTCGCGGCGCGCTGACAGGGGTGGCACCCAGGCAGGCCCCCGGCAGACACATGCCTGCCGGGGGCCTGCGCACGTCCCAGCGCGACTCCATGGGGTCGACGGTGGCGAACTCTGTGTAGCGGTGGCCAGGGTTGATGCCCTCTCGGATCTGGGCTGTGTGTGGGCGGTGTGCTTGTGTGCGGGGCGTGGCGTGACCGGGGTCCGTGACGGCGCGTTGGTCTCGCGAGCGGTGTTCGCCATGTGGCAACCACTGCTGGACGAAGCGCTCATGGAACAGCGAGTAGCAGCACGCCTGGCACGGCAGGAGGTCTTCTCCCGACGCCCGGTGCCGCATCTGAGTTTTGTGATCGAGGAGGCTGTCCTGCTTCGGCCACTCGGTGGTGAGGCGTTATGGCGGGGGCAGTTGGAGCAGCTCCTGCTGATTGCGGAGAAGCGCAATGTGGTGATCCAGGCGATGCCATTGTCTCGTCAGGAACATGCCGACCTTGCTGGCCCGTTCACCTTGATGGAGACACATGATGGGCGCAGGATCGCTTACATGGAAGTGCAGGGCGACAGCCGTGTCCACACGGAGCGCCAGAGGGTCCGGGAGCTTGAGCGTACGTACGGGTCCCTGCGCGCACAGGCTCACACTCCGGAAGAGTCCCGCGCGTTGATCGAGAAGCTGTTGGGAGAGAGATGAGCGGAGTAACGGTCGGCCCTGGCCGGGACGGACTGGTATGGCTCAAGAGCACCTACAGCGCTGGTGACGGCGGGGAGTGCGTCGAGGTCGCCTCAGGGCCAGGCGCCGTCCACGTCCGCGACTCGAAGGACACAGCCCGAGCCGCACTGGATGTTGCACCCGCGGCGTGGACCGCGTTCGTGCACTTCGCGGCGCGCTGACAGGGGTGGCATCCAGGTGGGCCCCCGGCAGACACATGCCTGCCGGGGGCCTGCGCACGTCCCAGCGCGACTCCATGGGGTCGACGGTGGCGGAGTCTGCGTAGCGTTGACCAGGGTTGATGCGCTGACGGGTACGGGTTGTGTGTGTGGGCGGTGTGCTTGTGTGCGGGGTGTGGCGTGACCGGGGTCCGTGACGGCGCGTTGGTCTCAGGATCGGTGGCTGTGGTGGTCGTACGGGAGGAGCTGCGGCGTGAACGACGAGGTTCGTCAGCCGGAGAGCGAGGTCGGGGCGGGCATCCTGTCGGTGTTCGGGCGGCAGTTGAAGCTGTTTCGGGAACGGGCGGAACTGGATCGGGTGGGTTTCGGGTCGCTGACCGGGTACTCGGCTTCGACCATCGCGGCGTTCGAGCAGGGGAGACGCATCCCGCCGTCGAGGTTCATCGACCAGGCGGATGACCTGCTCGGGGCGGGCGGGGTGCTGCTCGCAGGCAAGGAGGAGGTGGCTCGGTCCCAGTACCCGACGTTCTTCCGGGACGCGGCGAAGCTGGAGTCCGAGGCCGTCGAGCTGCACGTCTACGCAAACCAGGCTGTGCCAGGACTCCTGCAGACCGAGGAGTACGCGCGAGCCGTCTTCATGATGATGCGGCCACCCATGGACGACGAACTGATCGAGCAACGCGTGGGAGCCCGCCTGGCTCGGCAGGAGATCTTGTCCGGCAGTGATGCCCCGCTTGCCGGCTTTGTCATCGATGAAGCCGTGCTGAGACGTCCCGTCGGCGGCCGAGGCATCCTGCGTGGCCAGCTTGAGCACATCCTCCTGATGAGGGAGCGGCGGAACATCGAGGTCCAGGTGATGCCGCTCGACCGTGAGGAGAACGCCGGCATGGCTGGTCCCTTCACCTTGATCGAGACGAGGGAAGGGCGGAGGATCGCGTACGTTGAGGTACAGAACGTGAGCCGCCTGCAGACGGAGCGGGACCGCGTCCGTGCGCTGGAGGCCAAGTACGGGATCATCAGCGCGCAGGCCCTGACACCCCGGGAATCATCAACGTATGTAGAGAAGTTGCTGGGAGAGCCATGAGCGTGCACGTAAGTCAGACGCACATAGACCAGTTGGTATGGCGCACGAGCAGCTACAGCAGCGAGGAAGGCGGGGAGTGCGTCGAGGTCGCCTCAGGACCAGGCGCCGTCCACGTCCGCGACTCGAAGGACACGGCCCGAGCCGCACTGACCGTGGCACCCGCGGCGTGGACCGCGTTCGTCCACTTCGCGGCAGTCTGACGGGAGAGGCGGCCGTCGCAGGGGCCTCGGCGGGCACGCGCCTGCCGAGGCCCGTGAGCGTTCCTGTCTTGCGCCGCACCTTCGGTGCCGCTGGTGCGCCCGGTGACCGGTCCGCAGCCACGGTGGGCAGGGCAACGCCGACCGCCTGACCGCGCCGCACGGGCCGCGCGCTGCGACCGGCCCGCCCCGTCGGCCATTCCCACCGGCCCGCCGCCGCGCCTACCCGGCGGTCCGGACCAGATGAGTCGAACCAGCCCATTCTAAGGCGGAGTTACTGTAGGTTCCTGCCATGAATCAGGGCAAGGTGAGCGAGAACCCCGAGTCGCGCTTCTCCGCGGTGCTGGTGGGTTCGGCCAGGCTTCCGGGCGTGCGGATCCACCGGGAGGCGTACCTCCGGAAGGCGCTGGCGCGCTACTGCTCCGAGGAGGAGATCCGCAGGGCGGTCGAGGAGAGCCCCGCGGCGGCGGGTATCGCCGCCGACGTTCTGAACCGGGCGGCCGACGATTCCATCCGCTACGAGACCGCCAAGGTCAGCGCTCTCTCGGCCGCTGCCGGGCTTCCGGGCCTGTTCGCCCTCCCCGCCACCGTGCCGGCCGACCTGGCCCAGTACTTCGGCCACATGCTGCGCATCTCGCAGAAGCTCGCCTACCTCTACAGCTGGCCCGACCTGTTCTCCGACGACGGCGATGACGTCGACGACGCCACCATGGGGATGCTCACGCTGTTCTTCGGCGTGATGTTCGGTACCCAGTCGGCGAACGCCGCCGTGGGGAAGGTCGCGGGGATGATGGCGGAGCAGGTCGCCAAGAAGCTGCCGCAGAGGGCGCTCACCCAGGGTGTCGTCTACCCCGTGGTGAAGAAGGTCGCGGCCTACATCGGTGTGCAGATGACGAAGCAGACCTTCGCCAAGAGCGTCTCGAAGGCCATCCCGGTCCTCGGGGCCGCTGTGTCCGGCACCCTCACCTACACGACCTACCGGCCCATGGCCAGGCGGCTGAAGAAGCACCTCTCCGAGTCGGTCTTGGCGAAGCCGGCGCACCGCGTCGTGGTCGTGGAGGGTGGGGAGGTCCGCGAGACCTTCGTCCCGAAACCCGCCGAGGGCTCCGCCTCCGACGGCACCGCCGCCACGGCGGACCGCCCTCAGCCCTCGTAGGCCGCCCAGGATGAGAAGCGGAGAGCAATCCCCGCGCACGCTTCCGTCGAAGCGTGATTCCCCGGCCCGAGCGGTCAGCGCAACGCCCGTCGTGCCGCGCTGATGAGGTTGCGCGCGTCCGCGCCGTACACGGCGGACTCGCGGAGTGTTCTCCAGGTCCGCGCGTAGGTGTCGACGCTTGCCGCGTCGTCGATCCACAACTCCGCGTGCCAGTTCTCGACGATCACCTGGCGGTCGTCGTAGATCCAGAAGGCGGTCGCCGGAGGGATCTTGAGGGGGGCGGAAAGCGGAACGATGCCCAGTTCGACCGTGGTGAGGCCGATGACTCCCGTGAGGCGGTCGAGCTGGGCGGCGAGCACCGACGGAGGGCAGATCCTGGCGTGGAGGGCGGCTTCCCACATGAGGACGTGGTACCGCTTCGTCGAGTCGTATAGGGCTTCTTGCCGTCTTATACGCGACGCGACTGCCTCTTCGATGTCGCTCGGCGCCTGATGCAACTCCGTGAAGTGCGTGAAGATCGACCGGGCGTAGTCCGGTGTCTGAAGAACGCCGACGATCATGGAGCCCTGCCAGGCGTGAAAGGTGCGTGTCCTTGCATGCTCGGCGTTGCGCGCGTCTTGTACGGGCGTGTGCCCGCCGGCGAGTTGCCGACGCCATGATCGGATGTGCGACTCGAAGCCTCGGAGCCTGGCCAGCAGTTCTTCGTGCGTTTCTGGCCGACCAGTGCTTTCGGCCCACTTCAGCAGGTCCTCTGGCGTGGGCGTCGTCCGGCCGTTCTCCAGCTTGCTGACCTTCGACTTGTGCCATCCGCACCTGTCGGCGAGTTCGGTACCGGTGAGTCTGCCGCCAGGGGCTGACAGCCGAAGCTCCCGCAGACGCATGCCGAGGGCTTCGCGCGCCTTCTGGTAGTCCGTGCTCACCGGTACACGCCTGCTCTGCTACTCCTTCACGGCCAGGCCGGCCGCGAACTCCTCGTACGGGACGGCGTGATGCATGGCCGCGTCGCGCACCATGGAGTACCGCACCACCTCTGCGGGCTCCGTGATCAGTTCGACGCCTGTCAGGTTGTCGGCGTCGTCGAACATGAGCAGCGCGACCATGCGCGAATCGAAAAGCCAGAAGTCCTCGGAGGGCAGGTTGAGCTGGTCGGCTTCCGCGCGCCGGAGGTTCATGATCCGCTCGCCCACGGCGCTGTTACGACGTGCGTTGTCGAGCAGGTACAACTGACCGTTCGTAGGCGGGCTGTCGACGATTCGGACACGCTCGATGCGCTTGCCGAGTGCAGCCTGCTCGCGACGGTTGGCACACCACTCCGAGTCCCTTTCGTTCCAGTCGACGGACTCGCCGCGCGTGAACTGGGCGTATGTTTCAGTGGTTTCGTCGGATGCGTAGCGCCGTCGGGTCTCCAGCCGCCAGGCTGTGTGCTCGAACTGCGTAAAGAGCCGACCGAAGCCGTCCAAATCGATGATCTTCGCCTCGCGAGTCATGTCCTTGGGCCCCCAGTCCACGAGGAGTGCTCGCGGCACCACGATCGGCACTTCCCCCTCGCCCAGGTGTCGGAGCCGGGCGACGTCCTCGGGGTCGGTGAGGGGCGGGCCGTGCACGATGACCTCGCCCGAATCGAGGTCCTCGTGCACCGAGGGGCATCCGTCGTCGCCGCTGCCCGTCCCGTTGAAGCGCAGGCGTCGCACCATGAGTTGTTCCCTTCGCCGGGGGTCGATGCAGCAAGCCTCCCCATGGATGGTGGTCTGTGCGCGCTGTTCAGCCGAGCCATATGAGGAACTTCGGGGAACTCTCCCCGGAAGTCAAGCAACTTCGGGGAACTTCCCTGTCCATCGGCCGCTCTCCTTCCCTACCGTTCCGTTCATGGTTGCAGTACAACAGATGCAGGACGACGCTCCCTTCGCAGCCGCAGGGGCCTCACGGCGCCACTCTCCCCTGCAGGCGTCGTGATCCCGTCGCCGGGCCCCGGCACCGCCTCACCCGCCCTGTCCCCGGAGTGCGCCGTCGCCTCACGTCCCGGATACCAGGACGTGCACGGACAGTGCCGTCAGACGGGGGATGTTCCCCTGCCCTACGCCACCGGACTCCTGCTCGTTCACCGCTGCACCTGCCTGTGCCACGGATACGACCGCCAGGGCACCCGGCCGCCCTGGCCAGGGCGGGGTCCACAAGGTGCCCGTGCCGCCCGTCCCGCCCCGGACAGGCCGGCGGGCGGTACGGGCTCGAACCCGAACGTCACGACCATTCCCCGAAGGAGCAGTCCATGACCACCACACTCGACCGCCCCGTGACCACCCGCACGCGGGACCCGAAGGAACTCCTCAACGCCGTCCAGCCCCGTATCCAGCACCTCACGATCAACGTGCTGGACGGCGGCATGACCCTCTGGGACCGCGAGGTGGCCCTGCTGCTGCGCGACCACACGATGGTCCGCGACATGGCCGAACGCATCCTCGGCAACGCCGTCATGTACACCGTCGGCTGCATGGAGCATCCGGAGGTCCACCTGGGTGTCGGCAAGCTCGTCGACATCGGCGTTCACCAGCTCATCCTTGACACGCCCGTATGGTGGGCGCTCTGCGACGCGTACAACCAGGGCCGCTACAAGCACCACGCCCCGTTCATCGAGCGCCGCCGCGACGGGCTGTGCCTGCGCACGGCGGACTTCCTGAAGTCCATCGGCTTCGACATCGACGAGGAGCTGTGGGCGATCGACGGCACGGACTGCTCGCCATGTGACAACAAGGTCCCAGACAGCCACTGATCGGTCCTGCGCCGGCCCCCGTCCTCGGCCCCCAAAGGACAGGGGCCGGCCCCTGCGAAGAGGAATCGCCTTGCCCGTACACCACGACATCGCAGCCGAGACGGAGCTGTGGGACGCCTTCGCTGCTTCCGCCTTCAAGGAAGACGCGGAGCCGGGCTTCTGCTGGACCCAGTACGCCGGTCACGGACCCGGCCCGGAGCTACTGGGCGGCCCGCGCTCGGTGCTGGAGATCGGCTGTGGCACCGGCCGTGCTCTCGCCTACCTCGCCGGGCGAGGCATCGATGCCCGGGGTGTCGACCTGTCTCCCGTCATGGTCGAGAAGACCACCGCGCACTGGGGCGGCACCGGCGCGGAGTTCGTGTGCTCCGAGGTGCTGGAGTACCTGAGCGAGCACGAGCAGGTGTACGACGCGGTCTACTCGGTCTTCGGTGCCGCCTGGTTCACCGACCCGAGCCGCCTGTTTCCCCTCGTCTGCCGGCGGCTCGGGTCCGGCGGCGTCTTCGCGTTCTCGCAGCCGCCGGCCATCCCCGGCGCGTACGGGCCGCAGGGCATGTACAAGGGGGGCTTCGCCGGGAGGGCGATGTTCACCTACCGCTACAGCTACCGCCCGGCCGTCTGGGAGCGCCTGCTCACCCGGGCCGGGTTCGCCACGGCCGAAGCGCGGGTCCTCGACGCGCCTCACCCCGGGCACATCGGGACGCTCCTGGTACGCGCGGTCGCTCCGTGACGGACCCGCTCGGCCTTCCTTCTCGACAGCGTCTCGGCGGCCACCGCCGCGGATCTGGTACCCGCCCTCGACACGACCGCCGTCCGGCTGCTCGACGCGGCCGTGCCCGTCGCACCCGACGCGGGGCCGCACGATCCGCGGCTGCGCCTGCTGGTCCCGCACGCGCTCGCCGTGCTGAGACGTCCCGTCGGCGGCCGAGGCATCCCGCGTGGCCGGCTGAGGGCCGAAGTGGCGGCCCGAGACGGCGGGTGGTCTCGTCATCGCCGGGCGCGGTGATCTCCCGGCGGGAGGACTCGCCCGCCTTCCCGCCCCGTTGGTCACCGCGAGCCGCGAGACCTTCCCGGCATCCCGGTCACCTGCGGCGGTTCCAAAGGGGCGATCTCCCGGTCGAAGAATTCGCGGAATTCCTCGCCGCGCTCGTACAGCGCGTCGAATCCGGCGTTCGTCTCCCGGATCAGTGACCGATCGGTGTAGCGATTCGCCCCGTCCGCGTTTCCCTCATCGTCGTACACGACCTCGTACATCACCGCATCACCGAGAACGACGACCTCCGGAACGGGCCGAATCCGCTCGATGCCCGCGATATCGCGGGCATCGAGAACCTTGATGTCGTCGCCCACGTCCACACGTACCCTCAGGACGTGCAATTCCCACTGCACATACGGCGTGACCGGGAATTCCACGACGCGGAGCCGACGGTGCCTGACGCCCGATCGCGACGCCTTGTGCAGCTCCTGCGCGTAGTCCTCACGCCTCTCGTCGGCCAGTGTCAGCGCTCTCTCCCAGTCGCCTGAGGCGAAGGCCTCCCAACTCGGGAAGCCACGCTCCCGGAAGTGCTGGCCGCGCTCCAGCTTGTTGAGGAAGCCGATCCCGGCGCCGGAGTAGATCCGGCCGAGGTCGGCGTGGTACGTGGGGCGGTCCAGGCGTTCGGAGGCGCCGCCGGGGAAGGAGTCAAACACCGGGGATGTCCGGCTTCGCCGCGATGAGCATGTTCCTCGGGATGACCACCAGTCGTTCGTCCGATCCGATCGAGACCCCGTCGGGCAGGTTCTTGCCGAGTGACTGCGTGAGGTCCCGGCCGATGACGGCGATGTCGCCGTTGGCGAGCTCCCAGATGTCAGGGCAGTCGGGAGTTCCGGTGGTGTTTCCGAGCTCCTGGGGCGATTTTCCCAGCCGTCGCTTGAAACGCGTGGCCGGATCCGCTTCCCACGGCCTGGACATCCCCATCGCCCCCTCGATCGGTCGGGATGCATCACTGTAGCCTGCAGCGCGACGACCTGGCCAGGTGTCATGACCTGCCCCCAGGGGTGTTGTCGAGGACTGATTCCTCCTTGTTCCATGGCGCTCAGGGCGGGAATGATATCGACCGCAATGACGATCACGTCACCGTCTGACGAGTGACACCTTTCAGTTCCGCTGTCGGGGAATCGGGTGAACGGAGGGGCGGCTGTGGACGCGGAAGTGGCCTTGCTCGCGCAAAGCGCGGCGACCACCCTGGTCGCGTTGATGGCGACCGACGCCTGGCAGCACATGCGTGACGGGATCACACGGCTCTGGCGCCGGACGCAACCCGAGCGCGCCGACACCGTCGCCGCCGAGTTGGAGGCCGGACGCGAGGACGTCCTGGCCGCCATCGCGACGGACGACCGGGAAACCCTGGACGAGCTGCGCCTCCAATGGCGGGGCTCGGTCCGGCGGCTGCTCGTCGCCCGGCCCGCCGCCGTCGAGGAGCTGCGCGCGCTCCTGGACCGACTCGACCCCGACGGCTCGGCCGCCCGGCAGATCACCCAGCGCGCCACCGCGTCCGGCCAGGGCAGGGTCTACCAGGCGGGACGTGACCAGCACATCACCGAGCGATGACGGGTGGCACGGACGGCCACGCTGAGGACCACGGGCGGGTCTACCAGTCGCGGGGCGACCAGCACATCACCGAGCACCACCACTACCGCAGCGAGGGTGCGGAGCACGGCGGACCGGACTCGGTGCGACGCCCGGCGGTCGGCCGGTGCCCCGTCGCGCTGCGCGACCGCGGTGAGGTGATGGAACGCCTGCGGGAGAGCGTCGGGGCGGAGCGCGGCGGCCGGGTCTACGTGCTGTACGGCATGGGCGGCTCGGGCAAGACGGCGGTCGCCTGCGCACTGTTCGACGAGGTCACCGGGGATCAGGGCCGGGTGGGCCTGTGGGTCAACGCAGCCGACCGCGCGAGCCTGCGCGCCGGCATGCTCGCCGTCGCCGCCGACCGAGGTGCGGCCGACGGCGAACTGCTCGCCGCGCGCAACGGCCTCAGACCTGCCGCCGATCTCGTCTGGCGATACCTCGACCGTTCCGCCGAACCATGGCTGCTGGTCCTCGACAACACCGACGAACCGGAGATCCTGCGGGACGGCAACTGGCTGCGCACCAGCCCGCGCGGCACCGTCCTGGTGACCACACGGCGCGCTGCGGCCCGGTGGTGGCCCGGCGCCGAGTTGCAGCACATCGGCGTCCTGCCCCGTGAGGACGCCGCGCTCGTCCTGCGCGATCTCGCACCGCACAGCGGGACTCCGGAACAGGCGGCAAGGGTCGCGGACCGGCTCGGGCGGCTGCCCCTCGCCCTCACGCTGGCTGGCGGCTTCCTCTCCCACCAGGTCATCGACCCCTGGACGATGGACGCCTACGGGGACCAGCTCGACGGAGACGAAGGGGTCCGGCTGATCGACCGGGGAGCCGAGGCGCTGTCCCAAGCCGATCCCCGCCATCTGGTCGGCCTGACCTGGCAGCTCACCCTCGACGCGTTCGAGGAGCGGGGGCTGCCCGAAGCGGCGGCCCTGCTCCGGCTGCTGGCCCGGTTCGCCGCCGAGCCGTTGCCGCTGGCCGTGCTCAACCACGCGGGTATCGGGGCCGTGCTGCCCCGTGCCCGCACCGAGACGGCCCTGAGGGCTCTCCTCGACCAGTCGCTGTCCGAGCTGGTCGACGCCGAGGGCACGCGCTGCGTGCAGAGTCACGGCATCCTGCTCGACAGCGTCTCGGCGGCCACCCCTGCGGATCTGGTGCCCGCCCTCGACACCACAGCCGTCCGGCTGCTCGACGCGGCCGTGCCCGCCGCACCCGACGCGGGGCCGCACGATCCGCGGCTGCGCCTGCTGGTCCCTCACGCGCCGGCCGTGCTGCGGCACATCGGCATGGCGTCCGCCGCCGAGGCACTGGCCGTCGCGACGCGGCTGGCGGTCGCGCTGCACCGGACCGGTGACTACCTCTCCGCCCGGGAGACCGCCCGCACCGCGGCGGACCTCGCCCGGCGGCACCTCGGCGCGGACCACCGCATGGTCCTCGCCGCGCGCTCCAGGGCCGGGCGGGCACTGTTCCGGCTGGGCAGGTACGCCGAGGCCGAAGCGGAGCTACGCGCGGTCCGGGACATCCAGGAGCGTCTGTTCGGCGCCGGCGACCCCGACACCGCCGACAGCTGCTACGGGCTCCAACTGGTGCTGGCTAACCTCGGGAGACGCGAGGAAGCCGTCGCGCTGCTCCGTGACACCGTCGCCGGACGGCGCTCCGCGCTCGGCCCTGCGCACCCGCTGACCCTGCGCGCCCGCGCCGGGCTGCTGGAGATGCTGCCCGCCGCCGACGTGGTCACGGAGGAAGGCGGGGCGCTGCTCGCGCTGCCGTCCGAGTGCGAGCGCCTCCTCGGCCCCGACCACACGGTGACCCTGGGCGCCCGGCACAACCACGCGTGGGCGCTGTACCTCCTGGGCCGCTTCGAGGAGGCGGACCGTGGGATCCGGCAGGTCGCCGAAGCGTATGTGCGGCGGTTCGGGCCCGAGTACCCCGTCGTGCTCGCCGCCAGGCAGCTCCTCTCCCGGACCCGGGCCGCCCTCGGGCACATGGCCGAGGCGACCGCGCTGATGACCGATGTCGTCGAACGGAGGGAGCGCGGCCTGGGTCCCGGCCACCCCTTCACCGTCGCGAGCCGCCGGCTGCTGGACTCCTACCGGCCGGGGTGATGGCGTCCGGGGTGAATGGCGTCCGGGGCGCTTGCGACGGGGCGGGACGGCAGCACGGACGGTGGGCGAGGACCACTTCCCCGCACGCGGCCCCGACTGGCAGGCCTACGCGGTGAACTGTCGCATGGATGGAGCCAACTGGCAGGCGCACGCGGGCAACTGTTGAATGGATGGCGCCAACTGGCAGGCGTACGCGGGCAACTGTCGGATGAACGGCGTCAACTGGCCGGCGGACACGGTCAACTGTCAGATGCATGGCCCCAACTGGCCGGTGGGCGAGGGGAGTACGGATGTAGGGTGCTGTGCGCAGGCCGTGCGGGGGGTTCAGGACGAGTCGGACCGGCCTCGGGCCCGGCGGTGGGCTCCGCCCGTCCGCGTGCCGGCAGCACCGCCGACCACCGTCAGGGAGAGCGAGACCCGCCATGGCCCATCCGCCCCTCCTCCGCGACGTCATCGACATCAAGGAGTCCATATCCACCTCGGACTTCGTGCTGTCCCTCGCCGAGGCGACGACCCCCGAGGGCGCGCGGAACGCGCTCAAGGACTACGTCGTCACCGAGCGGCTGCTGGAGAACTTCGACGAGGCGCTGGCTTTGATCAGGTCCGCGCTCGACGGGCACCGCTCCAAGGCGGCCTATCTGCACGGCTCCTTCGGTTCCGGCAAGTCGCACTTCATGGCCGTGCTGTACGCGCTGCTCGGCGGCGACCCCGCCGCCCGCGCCCGTACCGAGTTCGACCCGGTGCTGAACAGGCACGAATGGCTGACCACGGACGGCAGGAGGTTCCTGCTCGTGCCGTACCACATGCTCGGCGCCAAGGCCCTCGAACAGCGGGTGCTCGGCGGGTACGTCACGCACGTCAGGAAGCTGCACCCGGACGCCCCGACCCCGCAGGTGTACCGGACCGACGGCCTCTTCGACGACATCCGGGCCAACCGCGCCACCTACGGCGACGAGGCGGTCATCCGCGGCCTGGGCGGCGGGAGTGACGCGGACGACGGCGAGGAGGACGAGTGGGGCGAGGGCTTCGCCTGGACCCCGAAACTCCTGGACACAGCGCTCGCCGCCGAGGAGAACCACGAGGCGGGCACCCCGCTCGACCTCCGCAACCCCTCCACCCCGGCCGAGCTGCGCGCCAAGCTGGTCAACGACGCCGGCACCAACCTCTTCCCCGGCTTCGCCAGGAGCGCCGCCGAGGACGAGCACGGCTTCGTCTCCCTGGACGCCGGTCTCTCCGTCATCGCCGAGCACGCCGAGTCGCTCGGTTACGACGGCCTCATCCTGTTCATGGACGAGCTGATCCTCTGGCTCGCGACCCTGATCCACGACCAGAAGTTCGTCGCCCGCGAGGCCAGCAAGATCACGAACTTCGTGGAGGGCGGCGACGCCCGCCGCGCCATCCCCGTCGTGTCCTTCATCGCCCGCCAGCGCGACCTGAGGGAACTCGTCGGCGAAGAGGTCTCCGGTGCCGCCGAGTCGTCCATCCAGGACACCCTGAACCTCGCCTCGGGCAGGTTCGACAAGATCACGCTGGAGGACCGCAACCTCCCGCAGATCGCCCACGCCCGCCTCCTCAGGCCGAGGGACGCCGAGGCGGAACGCCTCGTCGACGCGGCCTTCGAGCAGACCAGGCGGCTCGGCCACCAGGTCTGGGACACCCTCCTCGGCTCGGAGAAGGGCACGACCGGCGCGGACGCGGACTCGTTCCGGCTGACGTACCCGTTCTCGCCGGCGTTCATGGACACCCTCGTCCACATCTCGTCCGCGCTGCAGCGCTCCCGTACCGGTCTGAAGCTGATGGGCCAGCTGCTCGCCGACCACCGGGGCGAGATCCGGCTCGGGCAGCTCGTCCCGGTCGGCGACCTCTACCCGGTGATCGCGGAGGGCGGCGACAAGCCGTTCACCGACAGTCTGAAGGTCGTCTTCGAGGCCGCCGACAAGCTCTACAGGACCAAGCTGCGGCCCTACCTCCTCACCTCGCACGACATCACCGAGGACGACGTCGAGCAGTACCGCAACCGTCCCGAGGCCGTCACCGACCCGCAGCGCGCCAACCGCTGCCGCATGTTCGCCGGTGACAACCGGCTCGTGTGCACCCTGCTGCTGTCGGCGCTCGCGCCCAGCGTGCCCGCACTGGCCGAGCTGACCGTCCGGCGGCTCGGCGCCCTCAACCACGGGTCGGTCCTCGCGCCCATCCCGGGCGCCGAGGTCGGCATCATCAAGAACAAGATCGCCGAGTGGGCGGCCCGGTTCCCCGAGATCAAGGAGACCGGCACCGACGCCAACCCCGGTGTGCGGCTGGAGCTGTCCGGCGTCGACGTGGACTCCGTCATCGCCAACGCCCAGGTCAACGACAACCCGGGCAACCGGGTCGCCCTCGCCCGGCGCCTGCTGTCCCGGGAACTGGGCGTCGAACACGGCCGGTTGAGCGACCAGCTCGGCTTCGTGTGGCGCGGGACCGCCCGCACCGCCGAGATCGTGTTCGGCAACGTCGCCGACGAGGACGAGCTGCCCGACCACGACCTGATGCCGCAGGAGGACGGCCGCTGGCGGATCGCGATCGACCTCCCCTTCGACGAGGGCGAGTGGGGCCCCGTCGAGGACGTCAACCGCGTCCGGCGCCTGCGTGAGCGCCAGCAGGGCGAGCGGTCCCGTATCGTCGCCTGGCTGCCCGCCCACCTGTCCGCGCAGCGCTTCGCCGACTTCCGGCGGCTCGTCGTCATCGACAAGGCCCTCGCCGACGAGCACCGCTTCGACACCCAGTACGCCGGCCACCTCAACGCCGACAACCGCACCCGCGCCAAGGGCCTCCTCGAAACCCAGCGCGAGGCTCTGCTCAGGCAGGTCAAGGGCGCCTTCAAGCAGGCGTACGGGCTCGCCCGGAAGCAGGCCGCCGACGTCGTGCCCGACTTCGACGACCACCTCGTCCCGCTGCCCGACGTGGACGGCCTCACCCTGTCCTTCGGGCAGAGCCTGCACGACGGCATCCGGCACATCGCGGGCAGGCTGCTCGCCCACCAGTACCCGGCGCACCCCGACCTCGACCCCGACGGCACCGGCATCGCCGTCAAGTCCGCCGACAGCCGCAAGGTGTTCACCCACGTACGGGCCGCCGCCGAGGCGCGGGACGGGCGGGTGGAGGTCCCCGCCGCCGACCGCAGGCTCATGCAGCGGATCGCCGGGCCCCTGCGCCTCGGGCAGCAGAAGGAGGCCTACTTCGAGCTGTCCCGCTACTGGGCCGACCACTTCCGGCAGCTCGCCAGCGCCCAGGGCGTCACCGGCGACCTGTCGCTGATCACCCTGACCGACTGGACGGACAAGCCCGACCCGCGCGGCCTGCCCGACTTCCTCGCCCGGCTCGTGGTCGCGTCCTTCGCCGAGATGGACGACCGGGTGTGGGTGCGCGGCGGCACCGTACTCGACCCCGCGCCCGAACTGCCCGCGGTCAAGGACCATGACGCGCTGCGCAGCCAGCCGCTGCCCCCCGAGCCCGACTGGGACACCGCACGGCAGCGCTTCGAGACGATCTTCGGGCAGAAGGCTCCCGCCCTCCGGCGCGGCCGGATGGTCAACCAGTTCGCACGGCAGCTCGCCGAGGCCGCCCGCGCCCACCGGGACCACGCGGCCGACCTGGTCCACCAACTGGAGGCCCACGCCTCCTTCCTCGGCCTCGACCAGACCGCCGACACCGGACGGCTCGCCCTCGCCCGCCGCTCCCTGCAACTGCTGGACGCGCTCACGGCGGAGGCGGGCAAGGGCGCGGCCGGGGCGAAGAAGACCGTGGAGGCCCTCGCCTCCTTCGACCTGGGCGAGACCGGCGCCGACCGGTACGGCACCTCCGTCAAACAGGCCCGCGGCGTCGCCGAGGCCGTCGCCTCCGCGCCCTGGAGCACCCTCGAACTCGCCGCCGGACTCGGCCCCGAGGGCGCGGCGCTGCTCGACTCGCTGCGCAACGTCGCCCGCGACGACCAGCGCACCGCGGACCTGTGCGACGCCCTGGCCCGCACCCAGCGCGAGGTCGTCGCCCTGGTGAAGCGCAGCCAGGCCGCCGCCACCCCGCCGCCCGTGCCCGCAGCGCCCCAGCCCACGGCCGACGACCTGTCCCTGAACACGGCGACCAGCGACCCGCGCATCGCCTGCACCCGCCAGGAGCCCGCCGTGCCGGCCTCCTCCGGCGGCGGCACCGCGCGGAAGGCCGGCGGCCGCCGGACGACCGCGGCACGCGCCGCCGCCGACCTCCGGGCGGAACTGTCCGAACTGGCCGCCCGCCACCCCGACGCGACCATCGAGATCACCTGGAAGGTCGTCGAATGACGGGCGCCGCCGCAGCACCGGGCGCCGCCGGGGCCGCCCCGGACACCGCCGCGGCGGCCCCGGGCGCCGTCCGGCTGAACACCGCCACCGTCACCCAGTACCTGTCCTCGCAGACCTCCCTCGCCCCCGCCCTGACCGCGGACGGCGCGGGCAGGCGCCGGGTCGTGCTGCTGCGGTCCGCCCCGCAGTGGGACGGGCCCGCCGAACCGGCCTGGGGCGAGGGCCGGACGGCCGCGGTCGCGCCGGCGCCCTCACCGCTGGCCGTCCACGAACTCGTCCTCGACCATCTCTCGGGCCGCCGCCCCGGCCCCGCCGTCCTCGTGGTCCTCACCGACCGCGAGCAGAACGAACTCGACCCGGCGATCACCGCCCGCGTCCACAAGCAGCGCATCGGCACGGTCGACGGCTGGGACGTCGTGCGGGAGGCGTTCGGCGCCCGGCAGATCGACCCGCGCCTGAAGGACGCCGACTGGGCCGCCGAAGCCCTGCTCGACGCCACGCCCCCCGGCGGCTGGCCCCCGGTGCCCGGCGGCTGGCTGTCCCGGCAGTACGCCCTCACCGCGCTCGCCCAGCGCCGGCTGCGCCTCGGCCGCCACGACACCGAGAGCGGCCCGCGACGCGGTGGTGAGGACCGGCTCGACGCCCAGACCCTGCTGCACTGGTCGACCCGGCCCGGAGCCCCCGAGCGGCTGCCCGGCCTGCGCGGTCCCGAGCGCGCCGGGCTGACCGGCTTCCTCGGCGAGGAGGACCAGGCCGGTCCCGCCGGACGCGCCCTGCTCGCTCTCGTCGACGCCGAGCGAGGCGCGGACGCCGCCGCCTACGGCCTCGTGTGCGCGGCCCTGTGGCAGCACGCCGAACCCGCCCCCGAGACGTATCAGGCCCGGGGGCGTGCCGAACGCTACCTGGGCGACCAGCCCCCTGCCGCCGGCGAACAACTCGACGCCCTGCTGCGGGGTTTCGGGCGGTCCGCCGAGGAGTACCTGAGCACGCTGCTGGCGGCCGGGCACCGGGGCGGCGGCACCGACGCCGACCAGGCCCGCGCGGCCCGCCGCACCGGCGGCATCGTGCTCGACCGGGCCGCCGTGCTGGCCCGCCGGTTCGGCGCGGAGGCGGCCGCCGCCGCGAGCCCCGTGCTGCGCGCAGGACTGGAAGCCCGGTTCACCGCCGTCGGCCGGGCCCTCGCGGCGGCCGACACGGCCGCGGCCGCCGAGGCCCTGCGACGGCTCGCGGACCACCGGCTCGCCGCCGGCCCGGACGAGTCCGCCCGTGTGGAACGCGCCCGCATGGGGCAGCGCCTCGCCCACTGGCTGGCCACCGACCCGTCCACCGACGCACCCAGCGTCGGCCACGCCGTACAGCGGCACGTCACCGAGACCGGCTGGGCCGACCTCGCCCTGGAGCACATCGAGGCCGGCGGCGACCCGGACCCCGTGCTCAAGGTCGCGTACGACACCCTGGGCACCCGCGTCAGGGACCGGCGGCGGCGGATCGACGCGTCCTTCGCGCGCACACTGGCCGGCTGGACACAGGACGGCACCCACCCGGGCCGCATGCTCACCGTCGAGACCTTCCTCGACCGGGTGGTCGGGCCCGTGGTGCGGCACGGGGACGGGCGGCGGGTGCTGCTGCTCGTGCTCGACGGCATGAGCGCGGCCATCGCCAACGAACTAGGCGAGGAACTGCGCCGCTCCTGGGCGGAGTTCGACCCGCTGGCGCAGGACACACCCCGTCGGCGGGCGATGGCCGCCGCCCTCCCCACCGTGACGGCCGTGTCCCGGACCTCGCTCTTCGCCGGCACCCTGAGCAAGGGCACCCAGGCCGACGAGAAGCGGCTCTTCCCCGCGCTGAAGCTGTGGGGCGGGGCCCCGGCCGCCGTCTTCCACAAGGACGACCTGCGCACCGAGACCGCGGGCGGCACCTTCGGCCCGGCCCTCACCGAAGCGCTCTGCGACGGCAGGACGCACGTCGCCGTCGTCCTCAACGCCATCGACGACCGCCTCGCCGGGGAACAGAAGCTCGGCGACGGCACCTGGCGGGTCGATGACGTACCCGGCCTACGCGAAACGCTCCGGGTGGCGGCGGCCCAGGGCATGGCGGTCATCGTCACCAGCGACCACGGCCATGTCGTCGACCGGCACGGCACGAAGGCCGACGCGGCCACCGAACCCGCGTCCGCGCGGCACCGCCTGCCCGGCGGCCGGCTCGGCGAACGGGAGATCGCCCTCACCGGCCCTCGCGTGGTCTGGCCGGAGCCCGGCGCGTCCATCGTCGCGCTCTGGGACGCGGACTCCCGCTACACCGCCCTCAAGGCCGGCTACCACGGCGGTGCCTCCCTCGCCGAGTTCACCGTCCCGGTGCTCGCCTTTCTGCCGTTCGGGGCGGAACCACCGGCGGGGTGGCGGGAGCTGGGGGATCAGCGGCCGCCCTGGTGGACTCCGGAGGAGGCGGGGAAGCCGGTGCCGGACGAGCGCTCGGCTCAGTCGGCCGGCGTGGTTCCGAACAATCCGAGGAATCCGAGGAATCCGAGGAATCCGCAGAGTCCGCAGAGTCCGCAGAGTCCGCAGAATCCGAAGAATCCGAAGAAGGGGACGGCGAGACCCCGCAAGAAGCAGCCCGACCCCGAATCGCTGCACGACGCGCTGTTCGACGTGGCGCTGACGGCCGGGGGAGACGACGCCCTCCTCACCCCGACCGTCGTCTCCCGGACCGAGGTGCTCGTCACGGCGCTGCTCGACTCGGAGACGTACCGGGTGCAACTCGACGGTCTGGCGCGCAAGCCGCAGCGGGAGCAGGTCCACAGGGCACTCGCCGCCCTGCTCGACGCGGGCGGCACCCTGCCCGTGACCGCGCTCGCCCAGCGAGCGGGCATGCCCACCACCCGGGGCGACGGCTTCGCCGCGGTCCTCAGACAGCTCCTCGACTTCGACGGCGTTCAGGTGCTGGAGACCCTCCCGGACGGGCGCACGCTACGGCTCCACGAGGCGCTGCTGCGCGAGCAGTTCGCCCTCGGGGCGGGCTGACGGCAGCCGGGGCGCCGCCGGTGCCCCACCTCCGCTCCCGCCGTCCCGGGCCGGAGGAGGACGGCACCGGCAGTGCCCCCGAGCGGGCGTCCCCGGGTGATCTCGCCGGTTCGGGGCGGAGTCGGCGCCGCGCCTCGGTCCGACCCACGAGGCGGGGCCCCCTCGCCGCACCGCCATTTCGCCCCTTCGCCGTACCGCCACTTCGCCCGGCTGACCGCCCGACCGGCCGACCGACCGGCCGACCGCAGTCCTCCCGCCCGTGGACGGGCGCCCCCGGGCAGATGGAAGACTGCTGCCCGTGAGCACCACCGGATCCCAGCGCCCCGCACGGGTGAGCGCCGCCCGCCGCCGAACCGTCATCGACGCGCTGCGGCGCGGTGCCGTACCCGACAGCGGACTCGACCTGCTGGCCACCGGACTCGACCGGTTCGAGGCGGCCCTGGACGCCGAACTGAGCGCCGTGGCGTCCGGCGGCTCCGTGTTCAAGGCCGTGCGGGGCGAGTACGGGTCCGGCAAGACGTTCTTCACCCGCTGGCTGGGGGAGCGGGCCAGGCGCCGCAACTTCGCCGTCGCCGAGATCCAGGTCTCGGAGAACGAGACCCCGCTGCACCGGCTCGAGACGGTCTACCGGCGGCTCACCGAACGGCTCACCACCTCCAGTTTCCCGCCGAGCGCACTGCGGCCCGTCGTCGACGCCTGGTTCTACGCCCTGGAGGAGGACGCCCTCGCGGCCGGCGCCACCGAGGAGGAGCTTGCCGACGAGGTGGAGAAGCTGCTCCTCGCACGGCTCGCCGAAGTCTCCCGGCACGCCCCGTCGTTCGCCACCGCCCTGCGCGGCTACCGGACCGCCCTCGCCGGCGGCGACGAGGCGACCGCCGCGGCGGTCCTGGCCTGGCTCGGCGGCCAGCCGCACGTCGCCGCCTCCGCCCGCCGGTCCGCCGGGGTGCGCGGAGACCTCGACCACTTCGGCGCGCTCGGGTTCCTGCAAGGGCTCCTCACCGTCCTGCGCGACTCCGGGCACACCGGGCTGTTCGTCGTCCTCGACGAGGTCGAGACGCTGCAGCGGGTCCGCTCGGACGCCCGCGACAAGGCCCTCAACGCGCTGCGGCAGCTCATCGACGAGGTGCACTCGGGCCGCTTCCCCGGCCTCTACCTGGTCATCACGGGCACTCCGGCCTTCTACGACGGTCAGCAGGGGGTGCAGCGGCTGGCGCCGCTCGCCCAGCGGCTGGCCACCGACTTCACCACCGACCCGCGCTTCGACAACCCTCGCGCCGTGCAGATCAGGCTTCCCGGCTTCGACCAGCGGTCCCTCGTCGGACTCGGCCTCACCATCCGCGACCTGTACGCCGACGCCGCGGACATGCCCGAGCGCACACGGAAGGTCGTCGACGACGCCTATGTGGCCGACCTCGCGGCAGCCGTCGGAGGGGCGCTGGGCGGGAAGGCCGGAGTGGCTCCCCGGCTGTTCCTGAAGAAGCTCGTCGGGGACGTGCTCGACCGCGTGGACCAGTTCGACGACTTCGACCCCCGCCGGCACTACCGGCTCACCGTCGCCGGCAGCGAACTCACCGACGTCGAGAGGAACCTGGCCGCCGCGGTCCCCGCGCGTTCCTCGTCGGCCGATGACATCGACCTGGAGCTGTGATGGCGGCGGCGGGACTCCCGGCCGGGAAGGGGCCGGGTGACGGGCAGGCCGACGTACTGGACCGGCTCGACCCCGTCGTCCTGCACCACATCGTCAACACCCTCGGATGGCCCGATCTGCGTCCGCTGCAACGGGCCGCGATCACGCCGCTCATGGAGGGGCGGGACGCGGTACTCCTGGCCCCGACGGCGGGCGGCAAGACGGAGGCGGCCTGCTTCCCCCTGCTGTCGGCCATGACCGAGCGTAAGTGGACCGGCACTTCCGTGCTGTACCTGTGCCCGCTCAAGGCACTCCTCAACAACCTGGCCGGTCGCGTCGACACCTACGCCCGGTGGCTGGGGCGGCGAGCGGCGCTCTGGCACGGCGACACCAGGGAGTCGACCCGGCAGCGCATCCGGGCCGAGGCGCCGGACATCCTGCTGACCACGCCCGAGTCGCTCGAAGCGATGCTCATCGGCGTCAGGACCGACCACGCCCGCCTGCTGGGAAGCGTCCGGGCCGTCGTCGTCGACGAAGTGCACGCGTTCGCCGGGGACGACCGGGGGTGGCATCTGCTCGCCGTGCTCGAACGGCTGGAACGGGTCACCGGGCGGCCCGTCCAGCGCGTCGGACTCTCGGCCACCGTCGGCAACCCGGCCGAGTTGCTGCACTGGCTGCAAGGCGCCTCCGCGGGCAGCCGCGCCGGGCAGGTGGTCGCCCCCGGCGTGCGGCTGCCGGCCACCGACGGCAGCGGACACGGTGGCACGGCGAGTCCCGGGCCGGCCGGAGGACCCCCGGTCGATGTGGAACTCGACTACGTCGGCTCCCTCGACAACGCGGCCAGACTCGTCGCGGCACTGCACCGGGGAGAGAAACGGCTCGTCTTCTGCGACTCGCGCCGCCGGGTCGAGGAGCTGGGCGCTGCGCTCCGCGCGCGCGAGGTGACCGTCTTCCTGTCCCACGCCTCACTCTCCGTCGATGAACGCACCCGTTCCGAGCAGGCGTTCGCCGACGCCCGCGACTGCGTCATCGTCTCCACGTCCACCCTCGAACTCGGCATCGACGTCGGTGACCTGGACCGCGTGATCCAGATCGACTCGCCGGCCTCCGTCGCCTCGTTCCTGCAGCGCGTCGGCCGCACCGGACGGCGGCCCGGCACCGTGCGGAACTGCCTTATCCTCGCCACCCGCAAGGAGACACTGCTTCAGGCGGCGGGACTGCTGCTGCTGTGGTCGCGGGGCTGGGTGGAACCCGTCGTCCCCCCGCCCGAGCCGCGCCACCTGGTGGCCCAGCAACTGCTCGCCGTCACCCTGCAACAGCACAAGCTCGGCGACCGGTTGTGGGACCGGCAGTGGAACGGCCTCGCCCCCTTCGACACGACAGCCGCCCCCATCCTGCGCTTCCTCACCGAGGAGGGCTTCCTCGACAGCGACGGCGGGCTGCTGTTCGTCGGCCCCGAGGCGGAACGCCGCTTCGGCAAACGGCACTTCATCGCACTCACCGCCTCCTTCACCGCACCTCCGCAGTTCACCGTCCTGTCCGGACGCACGGAGATCGGCCGCACCGACCCGAGCGTGCTCACGGAGGAACGCCCCGGTCCCAGGCGACTTCTGCTCGGCGGACGCAGCTGGCAGGTCACCTACATCGACTGGCTGCGCAAACGCGTCTTCGTCGAACCGGCCGACGGCGGCGGCATCGCCAAGTGGATGAGCGGCGGCGTGGCGGGGCTCTCGTACACCCTGACGCGCGCCATGCGGGAGGTGCTGCTGGGCGCCGACCCGCCGGTCTCCCTCACCCGGCGTGCGCAGGCCTGCCTGGCCGGACAGCGCGACCTCGACGCACCCGGCACCGTCCACCCGGACGGCACGTTGATCACGCGCGTGGGCTCCGACGTCCGCTGGTGGACCTGGGCCGGCTACCGCGCCAACGCCACCCTGGCGGCCACCCTCCGGCCGGTCGCCGACCCCCTGCAGCGGCCCGCCGACGGCTGGCTGCGCCTGCGCGAGGACCTCACCCCGGCCGAATGGCGGGCGGCCCGTGGGAACGTCGGCGGGAACCTCGTCCTGCCCGACGTGGACCGCCGGGCGGTACGCGGCCTGAAGTTCTCCGCCGCCCTCCCCGAACGCCTCGCCGTGGCCACGGTGGCGGCCCGCCTGGCCGACTTCGACGGCGCCCGCTCGGTGCTCGGCGAGCGGGTGCGCTTTCAGTACGACGGCTGATCGCGCGCACGGGAAGGCGCACCGGCCTGGTCGGGCACCGGACGGATCGCGCACCGGACTGGTCGCGCATCGGACGGATCGCGCATCGGACGGATCGCGCACCGTGCGCCGGAGCCTTCCCCGGCGGACCGTGCGGAGCACGGAGCACGGAGCACGGCGCACGGCGCACGGATCGCGGAGCGCCGCACGGATCGCGGAGCGTCGTGCCCGGTTGCCGCTCGCGCCCCGGTCCGGTTGCCGCTCGCGCGCCGGGCGGGAACGGCCGCTGCGGACGGTTCCAGCCCGGGGGAGTGCGGGCTCAGCCCAGCGCCCGGTCGAGGTTGAACGCCGCGCTGATCAGCGAGAGATGGGTGAACGCCTGCGGGAAGTTGCCGTTCTGCTCGCCCGTGCGGCCGATCTCCTCCGCGTACAGGCCGAGGTGGTTGGCGTAGGTGAGCATCTTCTCGAACGCCAGCCGCGCCTCGTCCGGGCGTCCGGCGCGGACCAGGGCCTCGACGTACCAGAAGGAGCAGATGGAGAACGTGCCCTCGGCGCCGCGTACGCCGTCCGGGCTGGCCTGCGGGTCGTAGCGGTAGACCAGGGAGTCCGAGACCAGTTCCTCGCCGAGGGCGTCCAGGGTCGCGAGCCACTTCGGGTCGGTCGGGGAGATGAACTTCGCCAGCGGCATCATCAGCACGGCGGCGTCGAGGACGCTGTCGTCCTCGTGCTGCACGAAGGCGTGGCGCTCCGCCGACCAGCCGCGATCCATGATCCGCCGGTAGATGCCGTCGCGCACGCCGCCCCAGCGCACCATGTCGGCGGGCAGTCCGCGGCGCCGGGCGATACGCATGGCGCGTTCGATCGCCACCCAGCACATCAGCCGGGAGTACAGGAAGTTCTTGCGTCCGCCGCGCGTCTCCCAGATGCCCTCGTCGGGCTGGTCCCAGTGCGCGCAGACCCACTCGACGATGCCGCAGACGCGGTCCCATTGGTCGCTGGAGATCGGTTCGCCCCACTTGTCGTAGAGGTAGACCGAGTCGATGAGCGCGCCGTAGATGTCCAGCTGGAGCTGGTCCACCGCGTCGTTTCCGACCCGGACGGGGCTGGAGCCCAGGTATCCCTCGAGGTGGCTCAGTTCGCGCTCGGCCAGTTCACGTCGGCCGTCGATGCCGTACATGATCTGAAGGGGGCCCCCGTCGCCGTCCGAGACGCAGACGTACTCGGTGAGGAACCGCATGAACGCCTGCGCCTCGCCGGTGAAGCCGAGCCGGAGCAGGGCGTAGACGCAGAAGGCCGCGTCGCGCACCCAGACGTAGCGGTAGTCCCAGTTGCGCTCGCCGCCGATCTGCTCGGGCAGGCTGGTGGTGGGCGCGGCCACGATCGCGCCGGTGGGGGCGTAGGTGAGCAGTTTCAGGGTCAGTGCGGAGCGGTGCACCATCTCGCGCCAGCGCCCGCGGTAGCGCGACCTGGACAGCCAGCGCCGCCAGTAGTCCACCGTCGCCGCGAACAACTCCTCGGCCGTGGCGGTGGGACACGCCTGCGGAACCACGCCGCCGCCGAGCCGGTCGAGCGCGAAGACGGCGGTCTCCCCCTCGTGCAGCTTGAACAGCGACCACACGTCGCGGCCGTCGGTCTCGACCGGCACGCTGGAGGTGAGCGAGAGACTCGCCGCGGTCGACTCGAAGACCGGGTACCCGCCCTCCCACCGGATGGTGTGCGGCTCGGCCCCGTAGTCGAAGCGCGGCGCGACCAGGGCCCGGAAGGGCAGCGAGCCGCGGACGCAGACCACGCGGCGGATCAGCCGGTGCCGGTCGGCCTCGCGCGAGTCGTCGGTGATCGGCATGAAGTCCTGGATCTCGCCGACGCCGTCCTCCGCGAAGAAGCGTGTGATCAGCACATTGGTGTCGGGGAAGTAGAACTGCTTCGTCCGGGCCGGGACGTCCGGCGCCAGCTCGAAGCGGCCGCCCTTCTCGGTGTCGAGGATCGACGCGAAGACGCTGGGCGCGTCGAATCGGCCGCAGCAGTACCAGTCGATGGTTCCGTTCGTCCCGACGAGGGCGGCGCTGCGCAGGTCGCCGATCAGCCCGTGTTCGGAGATCGGCAGGTACCGGGGGGTGCCGGCGCCTCCGGGAGCGCTCGCTCCACCGGCGGCTTGGTGCGTCGGAGAATCAGCAGCCACGGGTCGTCCTCCCTGCCTCTCGGCAAATGCGCCCGTACCTCGCATTTCATACTAGGCCGCCTGGCTGAGGAGGGCCCGGAGAGCGGGGAGAGCGGGGAGAGCGGGGAGAGCGGGGAGAGCGGGGAGGGAGGGCGGAGAGGGGAGGGCGGAGAGGGGAGGGCGTGGATGCCCGGGTGGGGTGGATGGGACGGGGGAGAGCGCGGATGCCCGGGCGGGGCGCGTGGTCGCGGAGGCCACGGGCCCCACGCGGGTCGCCATGCGCCGCTGCGGGCCGCTGCGGGCCGCCTCGGGGGTGGGGCGCCGGGGTGTCGGGGGCGGGGAGAGGACTGGAAACGGCCGGGTCGGCCGGGTCGGCCGGGTCGACCGGGTCGGCCGGAGAGAGCCGGATAGGCGGGGGCTGCGGGGTGCCGGGAGCGCCGGGAGCACTGGCGGCCCGGCGAAAGCCGGGAGGGGCGGCGGGAGGGGCGCCGCGGTGCGGGGCCTCCGGCCCCGGGCGGTGCCACCGTCGGTGGAGTGGCGGCGGCACCGTGGCGTGAGCCGGAGGCCGGCCCGGCCCGGCGGGGCGGCACGTGCGTCAGAACACGAACGGGCCCGGGGCCTGCGGAGAGGTGGCGCTACAGGTCACGCTGATGCCGAACACCACGATCGTGAGGGACTCGGCCTCAAGGCTGTCGCCCGCGGCGACCGTGCCGTTCAGCGGTCCGGTGGAGACCGTGGCGCCGGCCGGGATCGCCGGGTTGGCGCTGCCGGTGAACGTGGCCGTGCCGGATCCGTTCTTCGTCAGGGTGAGGGTCGAGCTGATGGAGTTGGCGGAGAGGGGGAAGGGCGACTTGATGGCCGAGGTGGACAGGTTGATCGTGGCCGCGGTGCCGTCCTGCGTTGCCGTGAGAGTGGCCGTGCCGGATCCGAACGAGCTGCATTCGAACGACATGGTCGCCGTCGTGGGTTCGACCGCCGTGGCCGCCGGGGCCAGGGCGAGCGAGCCGAGGGCCGCCGCGGTGAGCAGGGCTGTGCCTGTGCCGAGTCTGCGGTGCTTCATCTGGGTCCCGCCTTCGTGTGTGGGGGTCACGGGATGGCGTCGCCGACCGCCGCTGCCCGCGCGGGCACCGTCCTCCGGCTCACGGAAGGCTCCGGCTCACGGAAACTGATGGGCCGTCAGAGACGGTTGCCATTGGTTCAGCAACTCCCGTAGAAAGCAAGCGCGTAGACGCAGATCGTTTACATGTAGGGGTCAGTTCCAGCCTCCGGGAGAGACGAGGACACCGGCCCGGACTCCTTCCGGCCCGGGCTCCTTCCGGCCCGGGCTCCTTCCGGCCCCCCGGACCCCGGACCTCTTCCGGCCCCTTCCGGTACCCGCCCGCAGCCGTCGAGGACTCCGGGGCGCCGTGGGCTGATCCGCCGTCGGTGAGGGACGGCCGCCGCCCGGCGCGGGAAGCCGTCGCCGCCTCCGGCCGTGAGCGGTGCGGGAGGGCGGCGTCGCGTCCGGCCTCCCGGCCCGCGGGCTTGCGGCCTCCACGGCACGCCACCGTCCCGGGCTCCCCGCGTCCGACCCGCCCGGCTGCCCGGTCCCTCCACGGCTCCACGGCTCCAAGGTCCCACGGTTCCACGGCCCCCAGGCCCCTCCATGGCACCACGGCTGCCCGCGTCCGGCCACCCGGCTCCACGACTGCCGGGGGAGGGAGGCCGGCCACCCGGCCCCCCCGTTCCGCGAACCCCGGAGAAGGGAGGCCGGCCACCCGGTCACCCGGCCACCCGTTCCGCGGATCCCGGACGGGGCCGGGCGCGCAGTCCTCGTCAGCCCCGGCCGATGTACGGCATCGCCGTGGCCATCACCGTCGCGAACTGCACGTTCGCCTCCAGGGGCAGCTGTGACATGTGGAGCACCGTCCGGGCCACGTCGTCCGCGTCCATCACCGGCTCGGGGGCGGTGCGGCCGTCGGCCTGGAGGACGCCCGTCTCCATGCGGGTCGTCATCCGCGTGGCCGCGTTGCCGATGTCGATCTGGCCGCAGGCGATGCGGTAGGGGCGGCCGTCCAGGGACAGCGACTTGGTGAGACCGGTGACGGCGTGCTTCGTCGCCGTGTACGCCACCGAGTGCGGACGCGGCGCGTGCGCGGAGACGGAGCCGTTGTTGATGATGCGGCCGCCCTGCGGGTCCTGGTCCTTCATCACCCGGAACGCGGCCTGGGCGCAAAGGAACGACCCCGTCAGATTGACGTCCACGACATGGCGCCACGCCTCGTGGGAGAGGTCCTCCAGGTGCACTCCGCCGGGCCCGAACGTGCCCGCGTTGTTGAACAGCAGGTCCACCCGCCCGAACCGTTCCCGTGCCGCGGTGAAGAGGTCGGTGACGGCGTCCGGTGACGTGATGTCCGTCGGGACGCAGAGGACGTCCGCCCCGGCGGTCAGCGAAGCCGTCTCCTCCAGTGCCTCCGCCCGCCGGCCCGCCAGGGCCAGCGACCAGCCCGCGCCCGCGAATGCCAGCGCGACGCTGCGCCCGATGCCCGATCCGGCGCCCGTGACCACCGCACTTCTCCGTTCAGCGTTCATGGCGCCGCAGCGTACGGCAGAGCGGCCGGCGGTGGGTCGTGCCGCGGTTCGGGGTCGGTGTCGGATGTCGGTGCCGGGGGCCGGGGGCCGGGGGCCGGGGGCCGGGCCGGGCTTCGGGGGCCGGGGGCCGGGGAGGGTCTCGCGGTCTGCGGACGAGCTGAGAGCATATGGGGCGACGACCAGGACAGGAGCTGTCGATGCCGGAGAGCGGCCCCACCACCCCAGAACACATATCCCCCTCCGCATCCGGACAGGTCCCGGCGTCCGCATCCGGAGGGGTCCCGGCACCGGCCCGCGCTCCGCTGGAGGCCGCGCCGCCCGCCGCCGCCGTCGCGGCCGCCCGCCGGGCCGGCCTGCTCGTCACCCTGGTCCTCGGCGGCCTGACCGCGCTCCCGCCGCTCTCGATGGACATGTACCTCCCCGCCCTCCCGGAGGTCACCGGCGACCTCGGCGCCCCGGCCGCCACCATCCAGCTCACCCTCACCGCCTGCCTCGCCGGAATGGCCCTCGGCCAGCTCGCCGTCGGCCCGATGAGCGACAAGTGGGGCCGCCGCCGGCCGCTCCTCGCGGGCATGGCGGTGTACGTGGCGGCCACCGCGGCCTGCGCCTTCGCGACCGGCGCCGAGACGCTGATCGCCTTCCGGCTGCTTCAGGGCCTGGCCGGGGCGGCCGGGATCGTCATCGCCCGGGCCGTGGTGCGCGACCTCTACGACGGCGTGGAGATGGCCCGCTTCTTCTCGACCCTGATGCTGGTCTCCGGAGTGGCACCGATCGTCGCGCCACTCATCGGCGCCCAGGTCCTCCGGGTCACCGACTGGCGCGGAATCTTCCACGTCCTCGCCGTCGTCGGACTGCTCCTCACCCTCGTCGTGGCGAAGTGGCTGCACGAGACGCTGCCCCCGGAGCGGCGACACGGCGGCGGTGTCGGCCACGCCCTGCGCACCATGCGCGCCCTGGCCGCCGACCGGGTGTTCACCGGGTACACGCTGGCGGGCGGTCTCGCGTTCGCCGCGCTCTTCGCCTACATCGCCGCCTCCCCGTTCGTGGTGCAGACTCTTTTCGGTGCCTCGCCCCAGACGTTCGGCCTGCTCTTCGCCGTCAACTCGATCGGCCTGGTCGCGGTGGGCCAGATCAACGGAAAGCTGCTGGTGGGCCGGGTCAGCCTGGACAAGGTCCTGGGTGCCGGCCTCGCGGTGATCGCGCTGGCGGCACTGGCGCTGCTGCTGATCACGGCCGGTGTCTTCGGCGAGACCGGGCTCCTGCCGGTGGCGGCCGGACTCTTCGTCCTGATGTCGGCGATGGGCGTCACCCTGCCCAACACCAACGCCCAGGCCCTGACGCGTGCCCCGCACGCCGCCGGATCGGCGTCCGCGCTGCTCGGCGCATCCTCCTTCCTGATCGGGGCGATCGCCTCCCCGCTGGTCGGCATCGCGGGCGAGACGACGGCGGTGCCGATGGCCGTCGTCCAACTGGTCTGCGCGCTGGGCGCGCTGGGCTGCTTCCTGGCCCTGTGCCGGCCGTGGCGTACGGGGAGCCAGGACCGTACGGGAGGCCAGGGGAGTCAGGACCGTACGGGGCGTACGGGAGGTCAGGGGAGTTAGGACCGTACGGGGCGTCTGTCAGGCTTCGTCAGGACCGACGTTGCGGAGCGTGAGTCGTCGCAGGTCAGCCGGACACGTGGCGCGCGGCACCCTCTGGCCGCGTGCGGAGTCACGAGGCAGGGTCAGGTGTGGGGGCACGGATCGCACCCCCGACCAGGACCCGCCCGAGGGTCTGCGGTTCGCTACCCCTGTGCGCCGCGCCCCCGACTCCGGGCAGCGTGACCAAAGCCCCGCCATGCTTCCCGATCCGGGGGTACGGCGGGGCTTGTTCCGTTTTCGCTCTCCGTTACGCCACGCTGCCGGTAGCCGTACCCTGGCTCTATGACTGCCGTGGGCAAGAAAGTCAAGCAAGCCCGCAAGCTAAGTGGGCTTACGCAAACCGAGTTGGCCGAATCGTCCGGTGTCTCTATCTCCACCATTCGGAAGCTGGAGCAAGGGGAGCGGGACGCGGCGCGAATGGAGACGCTGCGGGCCCTCGCCCTGGTGCTCCGCGTCCCCACCATGTCCCTGGTCGCCGAGCCTTCCGAGGACGGTCCCACGCCGGGGACACCCGAGCTGTGGAGCCCTGTACGCGCGGCCCTGGTTCGGCCACATGGCGGCAGTAGCGATGAAGCCCCAACCACGCACGGCGTTGCCGATGCTGTTGCCACGGCCGTTCCCTACTACCGCGCGCACCGCTTCACCGAACTTGCGGCGATCCTGCCGCATCTGATCAACGATGCCGAAGCACTCGGGTGCGAGGGACGCGCCGAGCGGCTGCGGGTGCTCCAACTGGTCGCCGGGGCGCTGACTCACACGCGACAGTTCGACCTTGCCGAGATCGTGTTGCGTCGGGCAATGGACGATGCAACGGACCGCATGGTTACGGCGGCCACCGTCAACACCCTGTGCTGGCTGCTCATGCGGCAAGGGCGATTGGACGAAGCGCTACACACTGCCTCGCGCTGGGCAGACGAACTAGAGCCTCGGATCAGCCGAGCCACCCCCGACGAGCTGTCGGCTTGGGGCTTGCTCCTGCTCAACGTCTCTGCCGCTGCTATCCGCAACAACCAACCGGGGGTCGCCGCAGATGCGTTGAAGTTCGCTTCCAGCGCTGCAACAGCGCTCGGCAGGGAGGTGCGGCCGGCTCACGAACAGATGCGCACCTTCGGTCCGATCTCCGTCCGCATGAAGACCGTGGAAGACGCCTTGGTCCGGAACAAGCCCGACCACGCACTACGACTCGCGGGGACGCTTGGTAAGACGGCACCACGGTCCGCGGTGCTTCCGTCCGCGAGCGTGCGGGCTCGGCATGGACTCTCGGTAGCCGATGCATACGCCCGTCTTGGGCAGTACACCGAAGCGTTCGGCAAGCTGTCCGAGGTACAGGCGTCGTCGCCCGAGTGGTTCCCCAACCAATCCCCTGCGCGGGACGTACTCCGGTCGGTGGTTGACGGGCGACGCAAGTTGACTCCCGAGATGCGAACCATGGCCGGCACGCTGCAACTGGCCATCTGAAAGGGGTAGTTCGGCGCTGTCAGTAATGGAAGTGCCACAGACAGCGTTGCCCCGTGGGTTCTAGCGTCACCGCATGACCCGACGACCCCCCCGCCGACAGTGCCCGCCGACGCGCGCTCTTGGACGCCGCGTCAGGTCTCTGGCCCTTCCGCTACGCGTACCCCGCCCCCGAGCCCCGCCCCGACGGGGCGCCGAAGGGGTGCGAGCCCAAGTCGGGGGAAGCGCGATGAGCGCGGCCCCTGCCGTTGGCGCGCTGGTCGTAGACACACGGGTTGACCAGCTCGGGGAGTTCCGCGGGGTCGCCGGCCCGTACTGGTCACTGCGCCCCCTTGGCGGTGGAACCGAGTGGGACGCCGAGCCCGAGCACGTGCGCCCCGCGGATCCGAAAGAGCGTCTGCGCGCGGAGACCGCCCGTGTGAACGCCCGGAGCCGGGGTGAACGGCTGTGACCACTACAGCCCGGCGCAGATTCGTCTTCGTGGACTGGACGTTACGGCCCGATCGGGACGACGACGCCCCGCCCACCACCTACGCGTTCCGGTGCCTCGCGCTCACCGAGGACGACGCCGAGTGTGCCGCAACGTCACCCGCGAGCGAGGACCCGACCGAGCCGCAGACGTGGGTGTTCGACCACATGCGTGAGCACCCCGAGCACGGCAGATCTACCTGTGAAGACTCCGCCCCCTGCCGGGGATGACCTGCTCACGGTTCTCCCACACCACCCCCGGCAGGGGGGCGGGCACCACCTCACCCCGGTTGGATCATCCGCCCGCAACCCTTGGACAGGTCGAGCGCCGACCGGGGCGGGTCCTGCACGACACCACCGTAGGAAGCGACCAAGGAGGAGACTTGCAAACGAGCCTCGCAGGCACGGAGACCACCGCACCGGCCCCGTGGGGGCTGCGCCGAATGGCTCCGCTGCGCAACGGTTCCCCCTCGCCCTGGCGGTACGCGGGCATCGACCCGGCCACGCAGACCGGCCGATGGGTTGGGGAGGACGGAGCGATGACGCCGGCCGAACTCGGCAAGCACGGTACGAGCGTGAACACCTACCCGCCCACGCAGGTCGGGAAGGACGGCAAGGTGGACAGCGACTCCGGCCACGACGCGACACAGGACTAGGGGGCAGCGCCATGGACGGACGCCCGGTGCTGGTCTGCACGGAGTTCGAGGACGCAACCGCTGATCTGGTCATCGCGGAACTGAACCGGCGCCGGGTGCCCGTCCTCCGGTTCGACCCGGGGCGCGACTTCCCGGCGCCGGTGGTGCTCGCCGCGCGCGTCGGGGCTGGGGGCACCTCCCGGACGAAGTCTGGGGGAGGCTGGGGCGGGCGGCTGACGGTCGGGGAGCGTACGGCCGACCTGTCCGCCGTGCGCGCCCTGTACCACCGTCGGCCGAGTCCCTACCCGACGAACAGCGGTGAGCAGGCGGTCCGGTTCGCCGCGCAGGAGAACCGGCGCGGCCTGGGCGGCGTGCTGGGTGCGCTGCCGGGGTGCCTGTACCTGAGCCACCCGCAGGCCATCGCGCGGGCGGAGTACAAGCCCGCGCAGTTGTCCGCGGCGCTGCGGGCCGGGCTCACGGTCCCGGCCACCCTGATCACGAACGACCCGGGGCAGGCCAAGACGTTCTGCGCCGCACAGCCGACCATCTACAAGCCGTTGCACGCGGGGGCGTACGAGGTCGAGGGCGAGCCCGCCGGAATCTGGGCAGCCCCGGTCGAGGCGGGCGAAGTCGACGGCGCTGTGAGCCACAGTGCGCACCTGTTCCAAGCGCAGGTACCCAAGGTGGCGGACGTGCGCGCGGTCGTCGTCGGCGAGCAGGTGTTCAGCGCCCGGATCACCGCGCCGCCGGGGGTCGTGGACTGGAGAGCCGAGTACCAGAGCCTCACCTATGAGCCGGTCGCCTGCCCGGAGGAGATACGCGGGGCGCTGCTGCGGTTCCTCGCAGACTTCGGGCTGAACTTCGGCGCCTTCGACTTCGCCGTGACCACGGACGGCGCATGGTGGTTTCTGGAATGCAACCCCAACGGCCAATGGGCGTGGCTGGAAGACGCGGCCGGACTGCCGATCACACACGCAATCGCAGACCTGTTGGAGAACGGAGCGAGTCAGCATGAGTGACCCCCTGCCGTCGGAACACCTACGGTCCGACCTCGCGCGGCGCCTGTCCAAGGCTGGCGCCCTGCACAGCCCGGAATGGGAAGCGGCCGTCATGTCGGTGCCCCGCGAGGCGTTCCTCTCGCGCGGTTGGTTCGAGTACGAAGACGGCGGCTGGTACCGACCCGCGGCCGGAGACTCCGCGGAAGGACTCGCGCGGATCTACGAAGACGACACCCTCGTGACGCAGGTGGCCGGGGGCGTCTTCCCCGACCAGGTCGAGGGGCGCATCGCGGCGGCCCCCTCGTCGTCGTCCACCCTGCCGAGTCTGGTCGTGCGGATGCTCGAAGACCTGCGGGCGACCGAGGGGACGCGCGTTCTGGAGATCGGCACGGGCACGGGCTACTCAACCGCGCTGGTGTGCCATGTCGTCGGCGAGGACAACGTGACCACGGCCGAGGTCGACGCCGAGGTGTCCGCCCGCGCAGGGATCGCGCTCGCGGGCGCCGGGTACTGGCCTGCCCGCGTGGTCGGTGACGGACTGGCGGGCTACAAGGAGGGCAGCCCGTATGACCGCGTGATCGCCACGTGCGGCGTGCACACCGTGCCGGCTGACTGGCTCGCGCAGACCAGGCCCGGCGGTGAGGTCCTGGTCACGGTCGGCGGATGGATGCACGCATCCGAACTCGTACGGCTCATGGTCGCTGACGACGGCACGGCCAGCGGCCCGGTTCTCGGCGGACAGGTCTCGTTCATGCTGGCCCGTCCCCACCTTCCGCCCCCGCTGGGCATCCTGCCGAACCTCAGCGAGGGCGACGCGGTGCCCGTGGAGCTGGGCGCGGATGTGCTCGACGACTGGACCGCCCGGTTCGTCGCGCAGTTCGCCGCGCCGCGCGCGCAGCGGCTCACGCTGGAACGCGACGGCCGGACCGAACACGTCGTGATCGACGTGGACGCCGAGGCGTGGGCGGTCGTCTTCCAAGACGGCGGCCGGTGGATGGTCCGGCAGGGCGGCACGGCGCGTCTGTGGGACGAGATCACCGAGCGTGTCACGCAGTGGCAGGCGGACGGGCGCCCGCCTGCCGACCGTATGCGGCTGCACGTCGGCCCCGACGGGCAACGCCTCACCTGGGCTTAACCGCGGGCTGACAGCCTCCATACCGCCCCGTCCGTCCGTCGTTCCCCCGTGGCGGACGGGCGGGGCTTCCTTACGCGCTCGGGGTGGCCCCGTCCGGCTTCTGTTCGGCCACGTACGTACCGCGCCCCGACACCGCGTATACGAGACCTTCCTCGGTGAGCACGGCAATCGCCCGGCGGACGGTCGGGCGGGATAGGCCGTACCCGTCGGCGAGGGCGTTCTCGCTTGGCATGGCGCGGTTGGGTTTCCAGTCGCCTCGCTTCACGCGTGCGCGCAAGATCCCCGCGAGCTGCTGAAACGGCGCCTCTGGCGCGTCGCGCTCCACCTGGTCATCCGGCCCGTACTCCATGGGCCGACGGTATCCGGCCGACCGCCCCCTGACACCTCCTGACAGGCTCATGCAGCCCTTTGTCCAGGGTCGGCCCACAAGAAAGCCCCGGCAACGACGGGCTAGGTCGTCACCGGGGCGGAGCCCATCAGCTGTAAGGAGCTGACGAACGTGGCCGACCTTATCGCGCGCGTCCTCGCGTGCCTGTGTTCGCTGCTGTTGCCCTCTCAGGGGAAGCACCGCGCCACCCCTGCCCCTACGCCGGAACCGGCGGCGCCCGCGGCGTCTTCGCGTTCCCGGCGGTCGCTGCCAGAGCACAAGAGCCCGTACGCCCGCGAGGCGGCCGAACGGCGCCCCTTCGTGGACACGATCAGTCCCGTGCGCCCGTACGTGCTCGCCGAACCTCGCAGGCGGCCGGACGATCCCGAGCGGCGGGCGCAGGCGGAACGGCGTTGGGCTCTGGAGATGGCGGAACGCGGTATCGACGTTGGGCCGAGTGTGATCCATGGGCGGTACGTCCCTGGCCGCCGCACGGTGCGGGTGGCGGTGGGAGCGTGAGCGCTGCTGTCTGCTGCCGCTGCGAGCGGCTGACCCTCGCCCCCGTCGCGGTGCGCTACGTCGACGGGCGAGCGGCCCCGGGTGGACGCTCTACGCCTGCCCCGACTGCGCGCCCCGCATCGCCCCGGTCCCCTGCCCGCGGAGGTCGCCTCGCCACGGCGCGGCTGACTCTCTGCCGACCCTTTGCCCCGTCCGGACACGTTCCGGGCGGGGCTTCGTCGTCCCCAGGGCGCGGCGGGCATGGTCGGTGCCTACTCGGTGGGGAGCGGGGCGGCCTGCCGGTCGGCGAGGCGGGCGGCGACGGCGGAGCGCAGGGCGTTGCCTGCGTCGCCGGTGCCGTCGACCTCGCGTCGGAGTCCGGCGAGGGTTTCGCGTAGGCCGGGTTCGAGGGCGTCGAGGTTGAGGCGGGCGCGCAGTGCGGCGCCCTGCTCGGCGGGCAGGCGGTCGGCGAGGGCGCGCTCGACCGTGTGCACGACGCGCGCCGGGTCGGGCTCGGTGAACTCAGCGCCCGCGAGGCCCTGCGGCTTGGTGTGCCGGGCGGCGAGGTAGGACGGCAGTTCCGTGCGCAGCGCGGACAGGGTGTCGAGGTCGGCGCCCTCGATCACGTCCTGAGCGGTGCGGCCGGCGTCGAGCAGGGCGCGGGCGCGGTCCCATGCGCGGCCCTGCCTGGTCTCGGCGAGCAGCTGCTCGGCCGTGCCCCCGGCCGGGGCGGTGGCCTTGTTTGCGACGGTGCGCACCAGGGAGGCGGCCTGGCTGGCCTGTGCCTCGATGCGGTCGAGGTCGGCGGCGGCCTGCTCGCGGGCGGCGCGGGCCATGTCGGCGCGGCGCCGGTTGTTGGCCTCGTCGGTCAGGTCGGGGTCACGGAAGGTGTGGGCGGCGGCGAGGGCGTCGGACAGGCGGCGGCGCAGCGCGGCAAGATCGGTCTTGCGGGTCTCGGTGAGCCGGTGAACGGCCGTGTTGGCGTCGATGTGGTTCGGGCCGGTGAGGGTGAACATGCGCGGTCAAGTTCCTTCGGGGCGGGGGGAGTTCAGTAAGGGCGGACGCGGGGCGCGGTGCCGCTGGTGTCTGGGGCGGGGATGGTGGCGGGGCGCATCCCGTGTGTCTCTGCGTAGCGGCGCATGGCGTCGACCTCGGCGAGGTGGTCGGCGGGCGGCCCGTCGGGAGCGTCCTCCTCGGCGAACCGGACGCCGGTCTTGCGGGCCGTGTCTCGGATGTGGGCGAGCCATCGGGCGTTGTCGGTGTACAGGGTTCCGTCGACCCACCACGGGGCGGTGTGCACGATGCCGCGCTCGCCGAGTACGGGGTGTGTGCTGAGCGGGCCGGATCGGGTGTCGGGCGCGGTGACCTTGCGCCACGGGATACGGACGGCGGCGGGAGTGTCGTCGTCCCACTGGTCATGGTGAACGGTGGCGGTCGTCATCCTCGGGTGTCTCCTCGGTGGTCGGGGCGCGGTGACGGTGTGCGGGCGTCGTCATGCCGGGGTGCGGTCGGTGAGGCGGTCGTACAGGGCGCGGTCGGTGGTGTAGACGCGTACGCGGTCGGCGTAGCTCATGGCGTCCGGCTCCGCCGGGGTGGTCGGCAGGGTGAACGTGTCGGCCGGCGGGCGGGCGGCCTGCTCGACCTGCTCGGCCCATCGGCGGTAGGCGGGCGACACGTAGCCGCTCGGCTCGGCGCGCGGGCGCGGGGCGGCCTGGTGGTGGTTGTCGTCGGTGATGTGCTCGCGTCCGGTCACTTGGCGGCCCCTGCCCGCTGCTCGGCGAGGGCGGGAAGGTTCGGGCTCGCGTTGCGTCCGCGGGCGGCCTGCTCGGTGAGCGGTGTACGGGCGAACGGCGGTTGAAAGTCGCCGGTCGGGATGCCGCCGGATTCGCGGTCGAGGTCGTCGAGCAGGACGGCGAGGCGCAGACCGGTCCCGGTGGCGGTGAGCGCGGTTCCGTCGGCGAGGCGGAGCGTGCGCGTACCCCAACGGGCCATGGTGCCCGGGGCGGGGTGCTCGCCCCCGCTGCTGTCGGGCACGTCGGCGGCGGCGAGCAGCCGCGCGGCCTCCCCGATGGCGGCGTTGTACGCCTCGGATGCGGTGACGAACGCGCGCACCGCGTCGCGCGCGGTCGCGTAGGCGGCGGCGAGGGTGTCGGCGGCGAGGGTGTCGGCGTCGAGCGGTCCGCCGGGCGCGGCCGTGGCGGCGGCCTGGGCGAGCCGGTCGGCACGCTGCCGCTCGGCTTCCCTGGCGGCGGCGCGGTCGGCCTTGCGGCGGGCGGCCTCGGCGCGCAGCTTGGCGAACCGGCCGAGTTCGCGCGCGTCGGCGAGCTGCTGCGCGGTGACGTGTTCGTCTCCGTCGCGTACGCGTTCTTCCAGTGCGGCGAGCAACTGCTCGGCCTCGTTCGCTTCCTGCTCGGCCTGCGCGACGGCGGGCGCGGTCCCGGGCCGGTCGGTCGTTGTGGTCGTGGCGGTGGTCATGCCGCGGTCTCTCCTCGGTGGCGGCGGTAGTGGTCGAGGGCGGTCGGGGCGATGGCCCACACGCGCGCCCCGACGCGCTCGGCGGACAGGCGGCCGTCGGCGATCAGGGCGCGGATGTGGCGGGGTGTGCAGCCCATGAGGGCGGCGGCCTCGGCTACGCACACGGTGCCCGACCGTGCGGGCGCGGTTCCGGTAGCGGAGCGGGTGGGCGCGGATGAGTACGGCGCGGTGACGGAATCGAACGCGTCTGCGTGCTGTGCGGCCGTGTGCAGCGCGTACAGCAGCCGTCGGACGGCCCGCGGGGCCCCTCGCCCCCGTCGGCGCGCACACGGGCCGTGAGATCGCGTACCAGGGCGCGCAGCACGTCACCCGCGACGGTGGCGGGCACGATCACCGACCCATCCGGGCGTAGCAGCCGCTCGGTATCGGCACGGCTCACCCGTCGGCCCCCTCGGGGTCGGCGTCATAGAGCGCCACGGGGGCCCCTCGTCGTAGGCGGCGCACCACTCGACGGCAACGGCGCGGGCGGGCCGAGGCGGAGCGGCCGTCGTCGTAGGCACGGGCTGTGACGGCCGCCGGTCGGGGACCTCCGCCTTGCCGTCGCACGCCCCGGGCGCCGCGGGCCCCGCCCTGCCGGCGTACGGAGCCGCCTTCGCGACACGCCCTAGAATTCCCCGGTGAACACGACCCTCCCCGACGCCCTCGCCGGTCTCCTCGACGGACTGCCGCAGGGCCGCGCAGCCCAGGCGGTGGAACGCCTGATCGCCAGCTACCGAGGGGACACTCCGACCGACGCGCCGGTCCTGCGCGACCGCGCGGACGTGGCCGCGTACGCCGCGTACCGGATGCCCGCGACCTTCGAGGCGGTGCGGTCCGCGCTCGGCGCGTTCCGGGCGGCCGCGCCCGGGTGGACGCCCGCCACGCACACCGACATCGGCGGCGGTACCGGCGCGGCGAGCTGGGCGGTCGCCGATGCCTGGCCGCAGGGGGAGCATCGGACCACGGTCCTGGACTGGGCGGAGCCGGCGCTGGGACTCGGCCGTGAGCTGGCGGCGTCCGCGGACTCGCCCGCGCTGAGGGGCGCGCGATGGCGGCGGGCGCGGATCGGCGAGTCGATGGGGCTGGAAGCGGCGGACCTGGTCACGGTCTCGTACGTGCTGAAGGAGCTGGACGAGCGGACCCGGGCGGCGGTGGTGCGCCAGGCCGCGGCGGCAGGGCAGACGGTCCTCGTCGTGGAGCCGGGTACGCCGGACGGCTACGAACGGGTCATCGCGGCGCGGGACCTGCTGGTGGGCGCGGGGCTGCGGGTGGCGGCGCCGTGCCCGCACAGCGGAACGTGCCCCATCGCGCCCGGCGCGGACTGGTGCCATTTCGCCGCGCGGGTCAGCCGGTCGTCTCTCCACCGGCGGGTGAAGGGCGGGTCGCTGCCCTACGAGGACGAGAAGTTCAGCTATGTCGCCGCGACCCGGGCACCCGTGTCCCCGGCGTCCTCGCGGGTGACGCGCAAGCCGCAGATCCGCAAGGGCCAGGTCCTGCTGGACCTGTGCTCCTCCGACGGCACCCTCCACCGGGCAACGGTCACCAAGCGCCAAGGCCCCCTCTACCGGGCGGCCCGTGACACGTCCTGGGGCGCGGCCTGGCCTCCGTCAGACGGCGACGACGCCTGACGCCGGGCCGCTGGCCCGGCCCGGCGTCCCGCCCTCGGGGGTGCGTCCGGTGTCCCGCCCTCGGGGTGCGTCCGGTGTCCCGCGTCCGGTGCCCCGCGTGCTGCGTCCGGTGCCCCTCGGCCTGGAGGCCCTCCCGCAGCCCGTGACGCGCAGTCCGGGCATCCCGTGTCTCCGCACCACCTGGCCCGTGCCTCGTGCCGTGCACGACGCCCGCCCCGCCCCGCCGCTCACCGAACGCCGCGGCCCCCGCCCCGCACCGAACTCGCCCCGGCCCCGGCCCCTCACCGAACGCCGCCCCTCACCGCCCTCACCGCCGTCCCCGGCCACCCGTCAGAGCGCACCAGGGCATGGCACGGGCGGTGAGGGCGGCGAACGGTGCCGCCCCCGCGGCCGGGAGTCAGGCGCGCAGCTCCTGGGTGCAGCACTTCACGCTGCCGCCTCCCTTCAGCAGTTCTCCCGTGTCCATCGCGATCGGTTCGAAGCCCCGGGCCCGCAGGGGCTCGAAGAGGCCCAGGGCCGCTTGCGGCAGCAGGACGTGGCGGCCGTCGCTGACCGCGTTGAGACCGAAGGCCGCCGCGTCCGCCTCGCGGGCGATGAGGGCGTCGGGGAAGAGGCGGGCGAGGACGGCGCGGCTGCCGGGGGAGAACGCGCCGGGGTAGTACATGATCTCGTCCGCCTCGTCGTCGAGGACCGAAAGAGCGGTGTCCAGGTGGTAGTACCGCGGATCCACCAGATCGAGCCCGATCACCGGCCGCCCGAAGAACTCCTGCGCCTCGTCGTGCGACAGCGGGCTCGAACGGAAGCCCCGTCCCGCCAGGAGATACGTCGAGGTCACCGCGAAGTCGCCCTCGCCCTCGTTGATGTGGGCGGGTTCGTGGATCTCGGTGAAGCCGTGGGCGCGGAACCACTCGAGGTGGGCGTCCGCCTCCGCGGCCCGCTCGGTGAAGGCGAAGCGCGCGCCGAGCACCCGGCCGTCGACGACGGTGGCGCCGTTCGCGGCGAAGACCATGTCCGGCAGGTCCTCGCGGGGTTCCAGCACTTCGACGGTGTGGCCGAGCGCGCGGTAGCGGTCGCGCAGGACCTCCCACTGGGTCATCACCAGCGACAGGTCGACGGGCTTCCCCGGGTCCATCCACGGGTTGATGGAGTACGTCACCTCGAAGTGCGTGGGTGGGCACATGAGGTAGCGGCGGGGTCTGGCGTCACGAGGCAATGCGGGCTCCTCACGGACGACGGGGCGCACGGTTGTGCGTGAGGCCATGGTGCGGCCTTCAGCGCGTTCGCGCAGTGATCCGTTCGGGTGATTCATCTGACGTACGCCTGATGTGAGACGGCGCGCCGCGTCCCGGCTCGCCTTTCTCCCTTCACCCTTCACCTTTCACCCTTCTCTCTTCTCTCTTCTCTCTTCTTCTCTCGGCCTCCCTCCTGGCCGTCGCCGTGAGGCCGCCGAGCGCGAACAGGAGCCACCGCCCTCCCGGGCCGCCTCGCCGTCCCTCCCCCGGCCGCGTCCCGGGCTGTCTCGCCCCACCTGACCGGCCGACTCCCCGTCCCCCAACCGGTTTCTCTCCCCGCCCCCGACCGTCGATTCGGCTACCCGATCGGGGGGTGCGGCCACCCGGCACGTCCGATGGTGGGACGATGGCGGGAGTGCCGACGCGCGGCCGCACCCGCGCGAGCCGGGGCGAGCAGGGAGATGTGAGGGGATAGATGGGCGACGGTAACGGCCGCTACCGCGGCACGGAGAGCAGGCTGTCCTGGGAGAACCGGTTGCCGCAGTGGCTGCGCCGCCGCTCCCGGGAGGACGGCGCCGAGTCCGGCCGGGCCCGGGACCGCATCGACCAGCTCCTGGCCACCGCCGCCGCGGGACTGCCCCTCGCTCCCGCCGCGCATCCCTCGGGCTTCAGCTGCTCCTGTGAGCGCATCGGCTGCCCGACTCCCGCCCGGCATCCCGTCTCGTTCGCGTGGCAGACCCAGTCCACACACGACCCCGCCGCCGTGGAGCGTTGGGCGGACGACCACCCCGAGGCGAACTTCATCACCGCCACCGGCATGGTCCACGACGTTCTCGACGTGCCGCTGGGCGCCGGCCGGGCCGCGCTGGAGCGGTTGCTCGCGGACGGCGTCGAGGTCGGCCCGCTGGCCGAGTCCGAAGAGGGGCGGATGCTGTTCTTCACCGCCACCCGGGGCACCCCCGAGGACGAGGACGAGTGGTGGCCCTGCGAACTCGACTGCCACCCCGGCACGATGGACGAACACCCCGGCCTGCGCTGGCACAGTCGTGGCAGCTACGTCCTCGTACCGCCCTCGCGGCTCCCCGGTGATCTGGGAGTCTTCTGGGTACGGGGGCCCGAGCATCCGCTGCCGGACCCGCTGACCCTGCTGGAGGTACTGGCGGACGCCTGCACCAGGTACGCCGAGGAGACCGGTACGCACGACGCGGACCACCACTCGGTGTCCTGGCCGGTGAATCGGTGAATCGGTGAATCGGTGAACGGGTGAACGGGTGAACGGGTGAACCGAGTTGAGCCCCCCTGCGCCCCAGCACACCTGGCCGGTTGGCCGGTTGACCTGTTGACCCGGGGCACCGTTGGTGCGCGGGTCGTGGCGGCGTCGGGGCCCTCGGCCGTCGGGCAGTCGGTCCGGTGAGTCCCCGAACCCCTGGCCGCTGAGCCCCGGATCCTCTGGGCCGTGGACCCGCCGAGCCGTGTACCGCGGTCCTTCGGCCGCTGAGCGCCGCCGAGTTCACGGCCGGGACGGCACGCTGCCGCGTCCGCCGCCCCGGCTACGACCCGCGCGCCGCCGTCACGCCCTGCAGCCGGCTCAGGATCCGCACCGGTGGCCCGGCCGCCCCCTTCGGGGCCACCGAGACCGTCTGGCTGGAGATCCACTCCTTGGTGAGCGTGTTCCTCACCTCACCGGTCATGAGCGCCTTCACGTCCTGGCTCACCTTGGGCCGGTAGCCCGCCGCGGCCGTCTGCCGGTCGAAGTAGCGCAGCGCGAAGAACACCAGCGCCCCGCCGTCCTCCGTGGCCAGTCCGAGGGGCGCGAAGTCCCCGGTGTCCAGGGCCTGGTCGACGTACTGAGTGCTGAGTCCCGCCCGTCTGCCGTTCTCCTCGCGCGTCTGCCGCCATCCGCTCGTGTGCGCGCCGTCGGCGAAGTGCTGCGGCCTGCCGGTCCGCAGATACGAGGCGTACTCCTCGCTGAGATCCTGCGGGGCGACCGCCGTCCTGCCGGAGTCCGGGGCCACCGGTTCCGCCCAACCCTCCCGGTCGGTGCGGAGCTTCGGAACCTCCGACGGCGAGAGGATCGCCAGATAGGCGGCCTCCCACAGCTGCTTGCTGCCGTTCTTGACGAACACCATCAGCCACCGGCTGTCCCGGTCGCCCGAGTCGACGTCCCGGTTGCTGTCGGCGTCGACCATGAAGAAGCGCGGCCAGCCCGCCTTCCTGGGGATGTGGTAGGTGGTGTCGCTGAGTTCCAGCGGACGATGCCGGGGATTGCCTCCGGGCACGGTGATGCTGCGGGCCTTCAGCCCGGCCTGGTTGATCGCTCCCAGGGCGCCGGTGACCCGCCCGGCGTCGAGGGCCGGGTCGTAGGCCTTGTCGGCGGCGTTGTAGGCGTCGGTGAAGTCCCGGAGGGCCTGCTCGGCCTCCGCCCTCGTCGCGGAGGGTACGACCTCAAGCTCGCCGTGCACCGTCACACACCCGCCCGCTGTCGGCGACAGCACCGCCACCGCCGCGAGCGCCGCCGCCGTCCGACCCAGCCTGCCCATGGGTTGCCTTCTGTTCCTCGCCGCCCCGCACTGACCGTCAGAACCCTACCGGGGCGGGAACACCGCGAGTGCCGGGACCCGTTACGAGAGTGGAAGCGGCCCCGCCGGTCCGTGTCGTACCGGGATGCTTGAATGCCCGGGTGACACACGAACGACCCCGCGGCCTCGACGTACTGCACGGCGTCGACGTACTGCGCGTCTTCTGTTCCGGCGACGGCCGTCACGGCAACCCCCTCGGAGTCGTGCGCGACGGCAGGCCCTACCCCGACCAGCGGTCCCGCCGGGAGCTGGCGGCCCGACTGGGCTTCAGCGAGACCGTGTTCGTGGACGATCCGGAGCGCGGTGTCGTCGACATCCACACCCCCGGGGTGCGTCTGCCGTTCGCCGGGCACCCGCTCGTCGGAGTGGCCTGGCTGCTCGACCTCGAAACGGTCAACCCACCCGCGGGAGAGGTGTGGGTGCGCTCGGACGGCGAGTTCACCTGGATCACCGCCCGCGCCGAGTGGGCGCCGCCGCGCACCCTGCGGCGGTACGGCTCGGCCGCCGAGGTCGAGGCGCTCGAGGTCCCGCCGCCCGGCGAGTGGACGTACGCGTGGGCCTGGGAGGACGAGGCCGCCGGCCGTGTCCGGGCCCGCGCCTTCCCGGGCAGGGGCGACGGCATCGACGAGGACGAGGCCACCGGCGCGGCGGCACTGCTGCTCACCGAACGACTCGGCCGCGCGCTGAACATCATCCAGGGCCGCGGCTCCCAGCTCCTGACGGCTCCAGGCCCCGACGGCCTGATCGAACTCGGTGGCCGGGTACTGCTCGAGGGCCGCTGACGGACCGCGGCCCGCCTGGCCGCCCGCCCCTCCCGCGTCGTCGCACGGGTCACGCCGCCCGCCCTTCCCGCGTCGCCCGGCGCAGCCCGCCCGTCCGGTGCCGCTCGCCGGCCCTGCGGCGCGTGCCGTCCTGCCGTCTCCCCGTCCTGCCGTCTCCCCGCCCTGCCGTCTCCCCGCCCTGCCGTCACCTCGTCCTGTCGTCACCTCGCGTGCCGTCCCGTGTCGTCGCACGGGTCACACCGCGCTGAGCGGGAACTCCCGGCCCAGCTCGCGGAACACCGCACCGTTGAAGTCGAAGGCGCGCCTGCACTCCCCGATGATGCGCTGCCGTTCGAGGTCGTCCGCGTTCACCGCGTCCAGCAGTTCCCGGTAGCCCCGTTTGAATGCCGCCGGGTTGGTGATCTGCTCGAAGACGTAGAAGCGGACGCCGTCGCCCTTGCGCGCGAAGCCCCAGTTGCGTTCGGCCTTGTCGCGGATGATCTGGCCGCCGGAGAGGTCCCCGAGGTAGCGGGTGTAGTGGTGGGCCACATAGCCCGCGGGCCAGGTGTGTGCGCACTCCTCGACCCGTGCCGCGTACCCGGCGGTGGCGGGCAGCGGGCGGAGGTCGTCGCGCCACCGCGGACCGCGCAGGTGCGCGAGGTCCCGCTCCAGCTCGGCGGTGCGGAACAGCTCCGGCCGGATGAAGGGCCCGGCTACCGGGTCGCCCCGGAGTGCGCCCGCCGAGCCCTCCAGCGCCCGGTACACGAACCACAACTGCTCCGTATAGCGCGCGTAGGCCTCGACCGTCAGCCGGCCGCCGAGCAGATCGCTCATGAAGGTGGAGGTCTCCGCCTCGGTGTGCTGTTCGTGCGACGCGACACGGATCATGGTCGAGAAGGGCGTGTCCAGTGTGTCCAGCGTGTCCAAGGCGGGCCTCCGGGGACCGTTGGGTACGGGAACCACTGGGATCCTCTTACTTAGGCTTGCCTAAGTCAACTGGTTCCCGACGGTCTGTCGGTAAGAACGCTACCCCGGAATCCGCTCAGGGCAACGTCAGGATGTCCGCCCCGGTGTCCGTCACCACCAGCGTGTGCTCGAACTGCGCGGTCCGCTTCCGGTCCTTCGTCACCACGGTCCAGCCGTCGTCCCACATGTCGTACTCGTGTGTGCCCAGCGTGAGCATCGGCTCGATGGTGAAGGTCATGCCGGGCTGCATCACCGTCGTCGCGTGCGGGCTGTCGTAGTGCGGGATGATCAGCCCGGAGTGGAACGAGGAGTTGATGCCGTGGCCGGTGAAGTCCCGCACGACGCCGTAGCCGAACCGCTTCGCGTACGACTCGATGACCCGCCCGATGACGTTGATCTGGCGGCCGGGCCGGACCGCCTTGATCGCGCGGTTGAGCGACTCCCGCGTCCGCTCGACCAGCAGCCGCGACTCCTCGTCCACGTCGCCGCACGGATAGGTGGCGTTGTTGTCGCCGTGGACACCGCCGACGTACGCGGTGACGTCGAGGTTCACGATGTCGCCGTCCCGCAGGACCGTGGAGTCGGGGATGCCGTGGCAGATCACCTCGTTGACCGAGGAGCACAACGACTTCGGGTAGCCCCGGTAGCCGAGCGTCGAGGGGTAGGCCCCGTGGTCGCACATGAACTCGTGCGCGACCCGGTCGAGTTCGTCCGTGGTCACCCCGGGGGCGATCAGCTTCGCCGCCTCCGCCATCGCCTGCGCGGCGATACGGCCCGCGGCGCGCATCCTCTCGATCGTCTCGGCGTCCTGGACCTCCGGCCCGTCGTAGGGCTTGGGCGCGGGCCTCCCGACGTACTCGGGACGCCGGATGTTTCCGGGTACGGAACGGGTGGGAGAGAGCTTCCCCGGTACGAGCAGCGACTGGCCAGACATGCCAGCGAGTCTAACCGGGGGTTGGAGGGGCCCCCGGGCGCAGCGAGCCGCCCGGGCACCGGGAAGGGAGTCGTCCCCGGGCGGAGGGGAAGGCCCAGGGGCAGCATGGGTCACAGGAAGGAGCCGACGATGGCCCTGTTCAAGAAGCGCACGGTGGGCAAGCCGGGCGAGTGGTACTACTGCCTGGAGCACAAGAAGGTCGAGGAGGGGCCGGAGTGCCCCGCGAAGGACCGGTTCGGCCCGTACGCCACCCGCGAGGAGGCCACGCACGCCATGGAACTCGCGCGGGAGCGGAACCTGGAGTGGGAGAACGATCCGCGGTGGCACGACGCGCCGCGTGGTGGGGACGGCGCGAGCTGACCGTCCGGCGGCGGGCTGACGGTCCGGCGGCGGGCTGACGGTCCGGCGGCGCGGACGGAGCGGGCTCACGGGGAGGACGTGTGGTGGCTTCTCCGCGGGGTCCGGCTCACGGGCCGACCGTGCGGCGGACCACCGCCGCAGGGGACGGCACCGGCTGACCGCGAGCGGGCCGTCAGCCGGTCCCGGGCCCGCGGGCCGCTGCCCGGACGGCGGTCCCGGGGCCGCGGGCCGCACGGCCCCGGGTGTCCCCCGCGCCGCACGCGGCCGAGACGCGGCCGAAACCCGAGCCGTCGTCCCCCGCGCCGCACCCGGGCCCGCCCCCGTCAGGGCGCCTCCGCACCCGGGCCCGCCCCCCTCTGGGCGCCTCCGCACCCGGGCCCGCCCCCGTCAGGGTGCCTCCGCACCCGGGCCCGCCCCCGTCAGGGCGCCTCCGCACCCGGGCCCGCCCCCGTCAGGGCGCCTCCGCACCCGGGCCCGCCCCCCTCTGGGCGCCTCCGCACCCGGGCCCGCCCCCGTCAGGGCGCCGTCTCCGTCTCCGTCACCGCCGCCCCCTCCTTCTGGGCACGGCGGCGCAGGGCGTCCTCGTCCGTCGCCGCGTCGTAGGTGGCGAGCTTCGGCAGCACGGCGGTCAGCAGACCCACCGACGCCACGCACAGCAGCCCGCCGCTCCAGAACGCCGCCCGGGTCCCGGTCCAGCCGGCCACCGCGCCCGCCCGCACCTGGCCCAGTTGCGGACCCACGCTGTAGGACAGCACCTCGATGCCCGCGAGGCGGCCGCGCAGGGACTCCGGGATCGTCTGGTTCCAGATGGTGGCGCGGCCGAGTCCGCTGAGCATGTCGCCGGCGCCCGCGAAGGCGAGGCAGAGCAGTACCAGCCAGATGTCGGAGAACCAGCCGGCCGCGGCGATCGCGAGACCCCACCCGGCGGCGCCGAACACCACGAACAGACCGTGCCGGCGCACCCGCGAGGTCCACCCGCTGGTCAGGCTGAGCAGCAGTGAGCCGACCGAGCCCGCCGCGTACATCAGCCCCAGCGACCACTCGGCGTCGAGCTCGTCGGCGAGGAACGGGAAGATCGTGTTGGGGAAGGCGAAGAACATCGCGGCCAGGTCCACGGCGTAGGTGCCGAGCAGCACCGGCCGGCTCCACGCGTACCGGGCGCCCTCCGCGATCCCCCGCAGCGACGGCTTCTCCGCGTCGTGCGCGGGCGGGGCCGGGGACAGCCGGGAGCACAGCAGCACCGAGACCAGGAAACCGGCGGCCGTCGTGGCGTACGCCGTCGCGTGTCCCGCGTACGCCACCACCAGCCCGGCCAGCGCCGGACCCGCGATGGCTCCGAGCTGCCAGCGCAGCGCGTTGAGCGCGGCCGCCGCGGTCTGCTGGTCGTGCGGCACGATCCGGGCCATCAGCGAGTCGAGAGCGGGCCGCTGGAGTCCCGCGAGGGCGGAGACGCCGGCCGCGACGACATACAGCGGCCACAGTGCCGGCGTCGGCCGCAAGGCGTTGAGCAGCAGGATCACGGCCATCACGGCCATGCCGACCTCGGTGACCACCAGCATCCCGCGCCGGTCCACCGCGTCGGCCAGGGCCCCTCCGTACAGCCCGAACACGACCAGCGGCACGAGTTCCACGGCGCCCATGACCCCGACCGCGAGCGGCGAGCCCGTCAGGTCCTTGATCTGCAGCGGCAGGGCCACCATCGCCATGAAGCTGCTGAAGAACGTGATCAGCCCCTGCACCCACAGCAGGCGGAAGTCCCGCGAGGAGCGCCAGGGGGAGAGGTCGGGGAGCAGCGCCCCGCGCAGTCGTGATGCCACGACCGGCCATGGTCGGCGGGCGGGGCGCGGCGCGGCAAGCGAATTTCACCACCGCGCGGGCGGCGGTGCCGTCAGCCGGTCGGCCAGCCGGTGGAGGCGGTCGCGGAAGCGCCTGCGGCCGCGGGAGCCGGGTGGCGGCGGGACGTTCTCGCCCGCGGCCGCGCTCACCAGGTGCTGCACCGTGTCCAGGTCGACCTCCGCCGTCCCCGGCACCGTCAGCGTCTCGTGCGCGAGGCCCAGCACCTCCGGGTCGCCGGCGTCCAGCGAGAGCACCGTCGCCCCGGCGCGCCGGGCCTGGTGGACGCGCTCCAGCAGCGCGGTGTCCGGCCGCCGCGGCGCCACCACGAGCAGCGTCTCCCCCCGCCCGGCGGCCGCCACCCGGCCGAGGCCCACGGAGAGGTGCGCCGGGTCCCCGGACCGCACCCGGTGCCGTACGAGGGTGGGGGCCAGCTCGGGCTTCCCGGACCAGGCAGCCTCGTCCACCAGGTGCGCGGCGAGGTGCCACGGCTCGTACTCGGCCGTTCCGACCAGCAGCAGTCCGCCGCCGTGCGGGACGACGGAGGAGCGCAGCGTCCCCGCGAACCCGCGGGCCGCCGCGGGCCACTCGGTGCCGGCGAGGACCTCTCGGAGCAGTGCGACGCGTACGGCATCCATGGCCGGGCATCCTGTCTCCTGGTGCGCGGCCGTGGGCAGCGGTTCCGCCGCGGTTCACCCGAACGGGGCCGTCGGCCCTCCTACCTGCGAGTAAGGTCGGATCATGACTTCTCAAGACAACGCCAGCGCCCCGAAGCCCGCCGCCAGGGACCCATGGGACCTCCCCGACGTCTCCGGGCTGGTCGTCGGCGTCCTCGGCGGTACGGGGGACCAGGGGCGCGGCCTCGCCTACCGGCTCGCCCGCGCGGGGCAGAAGGTGGTCATCGGTTCCCGGGCCGCCGAGCGCGCCGAGAGTGCCGCCGCCGAGCTGGGCCTCGGCATCGAGGGCGCCGAGAACGCCGAGTGCGCGCGGCGCAGCGATGTCGTGATCGTGGCCGTGCCCTGGGACGGGCACGCCAGGACCCTGGAGGCGCTGCGCTCCGAACTCGCCGGGAAGCTGGTCGTCGACTGCGTGAACCCGCTCGGCTTCGACAGGAAGGGCGCCTACGCGCTGAAGCCGGCCGAGGGCAGCGCCGCCGAGCAGGCCGCCGCCCTGCTGCCGGAGTCCCGGGTCACCGCCGCGTTCCACCACCTGTCCGCGGTGCTGCTCCAGGACGAGTCGATCGAGGAGATCGACACGGATGTGATGGTGCTGGGCGAGGACCGGGCCGACACGGATCTGGTGCAGGCTCTCGCGGCCCGTATCCCGGGTATGCGCGGGGTCTTCTCCGGCCGGCTGCGCAACGCCCACCAGGTCGAGTCGCTGGTCGCCAACCTGATCTCGACGAACCGCCGCTACAAGGCGCACGCCGGACTGCGCGTCACCGACGTCTGAGGGGTGTCACGGCCCCGCCGGCCCCCGCGGGGACGTGGCGCCCCAGGGGGACGGGCACGCGCCCCCGGGGGACGCGCATGCGGCGGCGGGAGACTGGCATGCGGTGGCGGGAGACGGGCATGCGGTGGTGGGAGACTGGCATGCGGTGGCGGGCGGGAAGTGCGGGAACCGTCCGCGCGGTGGGGTGCGGGGCCGTTCGCGTGGTGGGGTGAGAGGGGCCCCGCGGCCGCGGCGCGGCGGGGCGGACCGACCACCGCGCCGTCCTCGTGGGGCCGGGGCGGGTGCCGGGTATCCGGCGCCGTTCCGGTATGGGGGACACTGGTCCGCGACATCCGTGACCGGACAGGAGCCGACCCCCATGCCCCGCCTCGCCCTCTACGCCGTGATCATCTGTGTGCTCGCCGTCGCCGCGGCGGTCGTCTCGTTCGTCGAAGGCAGCTGGCTGGGGATCGTCTGGGTGCTGATGGCCGGCGTGTCGTCGAACATGGCGATCTACTACTTCCGCCGCGGCAGGGCGCGGACGACACCGACCTCCTGAGCCCCCGGGACCGCCCCGTCGGGTGTGCGGGAGGCGGGGCGGTTGCCCGGTACCGGCCGCCGGGCCGCGGCAGCGGCTGCCGGCCACCGGGTGAACAGACACCGGTCACCGGTCACCGGTCACCGGTCACCGGTCACCGGTCGAGCATCGCCGTGCACTCCGGGTACTGCTCGGTCCAGAAACGGTAGAGGTCCTGGCCGCAGGCGATCTCCGCCCGCGACACCCCGAGCCCGTCCATCAGCATGAAGACCGTGTCGAAGAACGCGTGGTTCACCCCGGGAATCCAGAGAACGGCGAAGACCGCCAGCAGCCCGAACGGCGCGAACGGCTCCACCTGGCGGCGGACGCCGTTCGACAGCCAGGGCTCGATGACCCCGTACCCGTCCAGGCCGGGCACGGGCAGGAAGTTCAGGATCGCGGCCGTGACCTGGAGCAGTGCCAGGAAGGCCAGGGCGAAGCGGAACCCGAAGGGGACGCCCTCGAGTGCGCCGAGCCAGAACGGTGCCGTGCAGACGACCGCGAACAGGACGTTCGTCAGCGGGCCGGCAGCGGAGATCAGGCTGTGCTTCCAGCGGCCCCTGATCCGGTGCCGCTCGATGAAGACCGCGCCGCCGGGCAGGCCGATACCACCCATGATCACGAAGAGGACGGGCAGCACGATGCTCAGCACCGCGTGCGTGTACTTCAGCGGGTTGAGGGTCAGATAGCCCTTCGCGCCCACCGTGAGGTCGCCGCCGTGCAGCGCGGTGCGCGCGTGCGCGTACTCGTGGAGGCAGAGCGACACGATCCATGCCGCCGTCACGAACAGGAACACCGCGATGCCGGGGCTGTTCGCGAAGCCCGTCCAGACCGCCCAGCCCGTCACCGCGGTGATCGCGGCGATACCGAGGAAGACGGGCGAGATCCTCCGCTCGCCGGTACGGGTGGTGGCCGAGGTCATCGAGGGTGCTCCCTGGGCGGGGTCGATGGGCACTTCAGGCACTTCAGGCGCTTCAGGTACCCCATGGCTGGTTCGGGACCGGCCGTCCGCGACCGCCGGGATCCGCTGCCGACCGTACAGCCGGTGCGGCCGGAACGTACCGGGCGGGGCGGGAGTCCCACCACGCGGCCGGACCCCGGCGGGAGGACGCAGCCGGCACAGGGGTACGCGGACGGCTGCGCCATGCGCGTACGGCCCCCTCCCGGCCCCCTCCCGGGCCCTCCCGAACGACGGCGGCCCCTCCGCACCTCTCACGGCGGCCCCGCTGCCCCTGCCACGGCCCCGCCGACCTCTCTGCGGCCCCGCCGTTCCGGGGTCCGGCAGGGTGTGCGGGTGTGCGGTGCGGGGGTGCAGGGGTGCAGAGGTGCACGGGTGCGCGGCGAAGCGGAGTCAACCTCCGTGTGAGTTCTCCCGGCCTGTTCCGTTGCCGGACGGTCCGGCCTCGGCTGTGCCGGTCGGCCACCGGCGGCCTACCTCTGGCCTACTTCGGAGGAGGCAGGCCACCGGCGGCCTACCTCCTCCGAAGGCCGGCGCGGGCCTCGCGGGCCCAGGGGTCGTCCAGGGGTCGTCCAGGGGTCGTCCAGGGGTCGTCCAGGGGTCGTCCAGGGGTCGATGTGTCGGCCGGCGACGCCCCGAGGACCGTCCGGCACGGTCGGCAGCCGCCCCGGGGCCGGCCTCCCGGACGCGCGCCCGGGCCCGGAAAGGCGGCAGCCCGCCGACGGGGGAAGATCGGCGGGCTGCCGTGGTGCCGCAGTGGCTCATGGGGCGCGTGTGGTGCCTGGTACGGGGCCGGCGCCCGCATCGTGCGGGTGCGCGGTGCGCGGTGCGCGGGTGCCGGCGCCTGGCGTGGTCAGTGGAAGGTGTGCTCCTCGGCCGGGAAAGCGCCGCCGGCGACATCCGTGGCGAACGCCTTCGCCGCGTCGCCGAGCGTCTGCCGCAGATTCGCGTACTGCCTGGTGAAGCGGGGGACCTTGCCGCCCGTCAGACCTGCCATGTCGGTCCAGACGAGGACCTGGGCGTCCGTGGCGGGGCCGGCGCCGATACCGATGGTCGGGATGTGCAGCGAACGGGTGACCTCGGCCGCCAGCTCCGCCGGTACGAGTTCGAGGACCACGGCGAAGGCGCCCGCGTCCTGTGCCGCCTTGGCGTCGCGCACCAGCCGGTGTGCCGCCTCGTCGCCGCGGCCCTGCACCCGGTAGCCCATCGTGTTGACCGACTGCGGGGTCAGGCCCAGGTGGGACATGACCGGGATGCCCGCCTGCGCCAGCATCCCGGTCTGCGGCAGGGAGCGCTCCCCGCCCTCCAGCTTGACCGCCCCGACCCCGGCCTCCTTCACCAGCCGGGTCGCCGACCGCAGCGCCTGGACGGGCCCTTCCTGGTACGAGCCGAAGGGGAGGTCGCCGACGATCAGGGCGCGCCTGGTGCCCCGTACGACGGCCGCGGACAGGATCGCCATCTCGTCCAGGGTGACGGGAACGGTGGTGTCGTAGCCGAGGTGGCAGTTGCCCATCGAGTCGCCTACCAGCATCACCGGGATGCCGGCCTCGTCGAAGACGGACGCCGTCATGGCGTCGTAGGCGGTGAGCATGGGCCACTTCTCGCCGCGCTCCTTGGCGGCGGCGATGTCGTGGACGGAGATGCGGCGCGTGCCCTTGCCGCCGTACAGCGCCTTGCCGCCGCTGTCGGCCGGCTGTGTCTGGGCAGCCTGAAGCGTCATGGTGGATCGGCTCCTTCGTCATCTCGAGGCGCCCTCACGGCGTCCCCGGACCGCGTCCATGGTGACATCCCCGCCCCCGCCGCGTGAAGTGGCCCCGTGCACACTCCCGCAAGGTTGGCCGGTCCGACACCAACGGCCCAGCTTTTCTATACGAGACGGTGCCGTATAGAAATACGCTGCGATCATGTCCACACCTCCTGGCGCACCCGCCGCCCCACCCCGGGTTCCGGAAGCCGTTCACCGGCGCCGCTGGCTCATTCTGGCCGTGCTGATGTTCACCGTGCTCATCATGGTGCTGGACCACTCGGTCCTCAACGTCGCCGTCAAGACCATCGCCTCCCCCGCACCCGTGGGTATCGGTGCCACGCAGGGGGAGCTGGAGTGGGCCATCAACTCCTACACCCTGGTCTTCGCCGCCCTGCTCTTCACGGCCGGGCTGATCGGTGACCGCGCGGGCCGCCGGAAGACCCTGCTCTTCGGCATGGCGGTGTTCGGCGCCGGCTCGGCGCTCGCCGCGTTCTCCGGCTCGTCCACCGAGCTGATCGCCTACCGCGCGGTGATGGGCCTGGGAGCGGCGTTCGTGATGCCGGCGACCCTCGCCGTGCTGATGAACGTCTTCGAACGGGACGAGCAGCCCAAGGCCATCGGCATCTGGGCGGGTGGGGTGGGTATCGCCATCGCCCTCGGGCCGCTCACGGGCGGGCTGCTGCTCGAGCACTTCTGGTGGGGCTCGATCTTCCTGGTCAACGTGCCGGTGGTCATCGTGGGCTTTGCCGCGATGGCCCTGCTGATCCCCGACTCCCGGGACCCCGACCCCGGCCGGATCGACCCCGTCGGCGTGCTGCTGTCCGTCGTCGGCCTCGTCCTCCTGGTCTACGGGATCATCCACGGAGGTGAGCTCGCCTCGCTCTCCGACCGGTCCGTGCTGCTGCCCCTGGTCGGCGGACTGGCGGTGCTGGCGGTGTTCGTGGTCTACGAGCACCGCGTCGACCATCCCGCACTGGACTTCTCGTACTTCAGGAACCCCGCGTTCTCCGCGGCCATCACCGCGACCGCGCTCGCCTTCCTCTCGATGATGGGCGTGGCGTTCTTCTCGGTGTTCTACCTCCAGAGCGTGCTCGGCCACAGCCCGCTCCAGGCGGGTCTGCTGGTGCTGCCGCTCGCGGTCGCCCAGTCGCTGTTCGCACCCCGTGCCCGGCTGGCCGTGGCCCGGTTCGGGGCCAAGGCGACCTGTACGGCCGGAATGGTGATGATCGCGACCGGGCTCGCCTGCTTCGCCTTCTTCGACGCCTCGACCCCGTTGTGGGCGCTGGAACTCGCCTTCTTCGTCCAGGGCGCCGGGATGGGGCACGTCATGTCGCCCGTCACGGTCACCGTCATGCAGGCCCTGCCGAGGGAGAAGGCGGGCGTGGCCTCCGCGATCAACAACACCTTCCGCCAGATCGGCGGCGCGCTGGGCGTGGCCGTGCTCGGCTCGCTGCTGTCCGCCGCCTACCGGGGCGGGATCGAGAGCACCCTTGAGCGCGCCCCCGGCGTCCCGGACGAGGCCAGGCACGCGGCGGGCGAGTCGCTGGAGGCGACGTTGGCCGTCGCCGAACGCCTCGGCCCGGCCGGACAGGTCCTGATCGCACCCGCCCACGAGGCGTTCCTCGTCGCCATGCACCTGGCCGCGCTGTGCGCCGCGACGGTGACGCTGGTCGGCGCCGTGGTGGTGGCGACGTACCTTCCCGGCCGCCGCAAGCCCGGTACGGGATCGCCGCCGGTGCCGGACGAACGCCCGGCGGCGGGGGTGACCCGCGGATGACCGGGGTCCGCGAGAATCGGGGCACCCGCCGGGGGCCGGCGCGGGAGACCCGCCGGGCGGCCGGGCGCCCGCCGGGCCCGGGGTCCGTCGGGCGGGCAACCGGGACGTGCGGGACGCACGGGACACCCGGGACTTGCAGGGCACCCGGGACTTGCATGACACCCGGGACTTGCGGGGCACCCGGGACTTGCATGACACCCGGGACTTGCGGGGCACCCGGGACCCAGGGGGTACGCAGGTCGTGCGGCAGGCAAGGGACCCAGGTGACCTTGGGGACACTGGAAACCCAGTTGACCCAGGGGAAACGGGGGACACGGGGGGAGTTCGGGACGGAGTGCGGGGCGGAGTGGAGGCGGCTGTGACGAGCGGGGCCGGAGTGACAGGGAGTACCGGATCACAAGGGGCGGGATCACAAGGGGCGGGATCACGAGGCGCGGGACCACGAGGCGCGGGATCACGAGGCGCGGGACGACAAGGGCAACCGGAGGCCGTGGCCGTCCCCGGTGCCGGTGCCGGTGGTGGTGGCGGTGCCGGTGGCGGTGGTGGCGGTGCCGCGCGTCGCGGCAGGCCCCGGAGCGAGGCGGCGGAGAGGGCAATCCGCGGGGCGGTGGCGGTCCTGCTCGAGCAGGGGGTGCCGCTGGGCGACATCTCCATCGAGCGCATCGCCCGCACCGCGGGGGTCGGCAAGGCCACCATCTACCGGCGCTGGGCCGACAAGGAGGAGCTCTTCGTCGACGTCCTGCGGGACATCGAGCCGCCGGACCCCGACCTGCCCGGCACCTCCGCCCGTGACGACCTCGTCGTGATGCTGGAGTCGGTCCGCCTCCGCGGCCTCGCCCAGCGCTCGTCGGCGCTGCTGTACAACGTCCGCGCGCAGATGAAGAGCCACCCCAGACTGTGGGACGCGTACGTGGCGACCGTGATCGACCCGCGCCGGGCGACCGTACTGGAGATCCTGCGCCGCGGTGTCGCCCTCGGGGAGATCCGCGGCGACCTGGACATCGACCTGCTCAACGACCTGCTCGTCGGCCCGATGCTGGTACGCGCGGTGATGCGGCCGGACGCCCCGCTGCCCGGCGATCTCGCGGAGCGCATGGTCACGGCCGTGCTGGAGGGCCTGGGACCGCCCTCGCCCGGAGCGCCGTCCTGACCGTCACCCTGAGGGCCGCCCTCAGACCTTCCCACCGGCCTTCCCGCCCGCAGTCCCGCCTTCCCGCCCGCAGTCCCGGGTGCCACCCTCGCCCGCTTGTCCGCCGCCCGCCCGCCAGCCGCCCTCGCCCGCCCGCCGCCCGCCCGTCGGCGCCGGGCCTCCCGGCTGCGCCGGTGCCGTCCCGTGCCGCCTGCGGCGCGCCGTCCGCACCGGCGGCCAATGTGCGCGTTCTGTCACAGCCGCGCCGCCACGGGTCTTGATCGGAACTCGTCGCGGAGTCCGGTCGTCCTCGCACTCGAACGGCGGAAACGCTCGCCCCGCATCGCCTAGGGTCGTGGCGGGCAGGGTGTGCACGGCAAGGCAGTGAGGACTACGCAGATGCGGCAGGCGTACGAGACGGAGACGGAGACGGAACACGGCAGCGCGGAGGCCCCCCGCTCCGGTTCCCGGATCCGGGCCCTGCTCGGTACCTGGCGGGGCGATCCCGGCATCTGGCGGCGCGGCGTCGTCGTCGCCGCCGTCGCGGTCGCCACCGGCCTGCTGATGATCCTGCACGCGCAGATCCCCAACCGGATCGGCAACGTGGGCAGCCTCACCGAGACGTTCCTGCCCTGGCTGGGGCTTCTGGTGCCGGTGCTCCTGGTCCTCGCCCTCCTGCGCCGGTCCGCGACGGCGCTGCTCGCGCTGCTCGTCCCGGCGGTCGTCTGGCTGAACCTCTTCGGCGGGCTGCTCTCGGACAAGGCGGCCGGCGGCGGGAACCTCACCGTCGCCACGCACAACGTGAACGCCGAGAACACCGACCCCGAGGGCACCGCCCGCGAAGTCGCGTCCTCGGGTGCCGCGATCGTCGCCCTGCAGGAGCTGACCGGCGACGCGGTCCCGGCGTACGAGAAGGCGCTCGCGCCCGAGTACCGCTACCACTCCGTCCAGGGCACGGTCGGCCTGTGGAGCAAGTACCCGATGAGCGACACCCGGCCCGTCGACATCCGGCTCGGTTGGGTCCGCGCCATGCGCTCCACCGTCGCCACGCCGTCCGGCGACGTCGCGGTGTACGTGGCACACCTGCCCTCGGTGCGGGTCAAGTTGAACGCGGGCTTCACCGCGAGCCAGCGGGACACCAGCGCCGACGCGCTGGGCGAGGCGATCGTCCGCGATCCGGTGGGGAAGGTCGTGCTCCTCGGCGACCTCAACGGCACGATGAACGACCGCTCCCTGAACTCGGTCACCTCGCAGATGCGCTCCACGCAGGGCGCCGTGGGCGACGGCTTCGGCTTCAGCTGGCCGGCGTCGTTCCCGATGGCCAGAATCGACCAGATCATGGTGAAGGGGGTCGAGCCGGTCTCGTCCTGGACGCTGCCGCGCACGGCCAGCGACCATCTGCCCATAGCGGCAAGCGTCCGCCTCTGACCGGCCTTCCCGTACTCCGCCGCCAGCGCCCGCTGTCACCATCCCGGATCGAGCTGTCACCATCCCGGATCGGGACGCTCCTCCCTCCGGGCGGCGGCGAACGGCTCTCGCCGCGACAGGCCCGTCCAGGCCCCTCCGATCGGGCCGTGGTCAACCGACGTGGCCTCCGACCGGGCCGTGGTCAACCGACGTGGCCTCCGACCGGGCCGTGGTCAACCGACGCGGCCTCCGGCATGACCGTGGTCGACGCCCGCTCCTGCCGTCGCCGGGCTGACGAACCCGGTAGAAGACGCCGACATCCGCGGCGCCATGAGCGCAGGGCGGAGCCGGATCGACTGCTGTCGCCCGGAGCCACCTCAGTTCCGTGCAGTGGGGCCCGGGGAAGTGCTTGCAGGCGAAACCACCACGCACCTGCCGGAAACAGCGGCGGCACGGTGGGAATCCCCGCCCCGTTCACGGGGGGAGAGCGTCAGGAAGCCAGTGATGCATGCCGCGCGGCAGACGGGGCCGGCTGATCGTCGACGGTTCGCTCCGCCCGGTTGATCTCGGTCCAGACGGCGTCCAGGGACAGGCCGAGGGTGTCGGCGATCGCCGCGATGGTCGGGAAGGCGGGGGTGGCCACACGGCCGGATTCGATCTTGCGCAGGGTTTCCGGCGAGATACGCGAGGCGAGCGCCACATCGAGCATCGAGCGGCAGCCCCGGGCCTGGCGGAGCAGGGCGCCGAGGCGCTCTCCGCGTTCTACCTCGGCGGGGGTGAGCGGCAGCCTGACCATGACCCGATTCTAATCCCGGTACAGTTATACCGGGATAGTTATTGGAAGCGCGTGAGAGGCCTACCCATGATCGAGATCCTGAACTCCGCCCGGCTCGAGCGGGCGAGGGGCACCGGCGCTCTGGTCGGAGACATCCTGCACACTCTGAAGCAGCGCAGCACGGTCGGGACGAACCTGCTGGACATCGACCAGTGGGCCAAAGAGATGATCAGCGAGGCGGGAGCGCAGTCCTGCTACGTCGACTACGCACCCTCCTTCGGACGCGGCCCGTTCGGGCACTACGTCTGCACGGCCGTCAACGACGCGGTGCTTCACGGGCTGCCCCACAACTACCCGCTGGCAGACGGGGATCTGCTGACTCTCGACCTCGCCGTCGCCAAGGGCGGGGTGGCCTCGGACGCCGCGGTCAGCTTTCTGGTGGGCGAAGCCAGGCCTGCGGAGAGCGTCGCGATGATCGAGGCGACCGAACGGGCACTCGCCGCCGGCATCGCCGCCGCCAGGCCCGGGGCGCGCATCGGTGACCTCTCCCACGCCATCGGCACGGTCCTCGATGAGGCGGGCTACCCGATCAGCACCGAGTTCGGAGGCCACGGCATCGGCTCGACCATGCACCAGGACCCCCACATCGCGAACACCGGGCGGCCAGGCCGCGGATACACACTGCGGCCCGGACTGCTGCTCGCCCTGGAACCCTGGGTCATGGCCGACACCGCCACACTCGTCACCGACGCCGACGGGTGGACACTGCGCAGCGCCACGGGCTGCCGGACCGCGCACAGCGAGCACACCATCGCCATCACCGACGACGGAGCCGAAATCCTCACCCTGCCCACGCGGGCACGGCGTTGAGGGATACCGCATCGAAGCGGCCCGTCGGGCCGGGCGACCCGCCCCCGTCGCCCCCGCCCGCCCCGTCGTCCCCGCCCGCCTCCGTCGTTCGCGACGGCCTCCGGAGCGGGGCCGGCCGACCGGCGAGCGCTTGCCGGGCGCCGCCCGAGCGACACCGGCATACCTGCCGAGTGCGCTCGACGGGAAGCAACAGGCATCGGGTAATCCTGCCGGGCGGCACGGTCAGGCGGCACGGTCAGGCGGCACGGTCAGGCGGCACGGTCAGGCGGCGCAGTCGGGCGGCACAGCCAGGCGTCAGCGGGTCGTCGTCTCGCGCCAGCGGTTAGTGATCGGCAGCCGCCGGTCCTTGCCGAAGCCCTTGGCGGAGATCTTCGTACCCGGCGGGTACTGGCGCCGCTTGTACTCGGCGGTGTCGACGAGCCGCAGCACCCTCGCCACCAGTTCCTCGTCGTGGCCCGCCGCCACGATCGCGTCCTTGCCCTGGTCGCGGTCGACGTACAGCGCAAGGATCCGGTCGAGCACGTCGTAGTCGGGGAGGGAGTCGGTGTCCACCTGACCCGGCCGCAGCTCGGCGCTCGGCGGCTTGGCGATCGAGTTCTCCGGGATCGGCGCGATCCGGCCGCGCTCCTCGGCGGCCCGGTTGCGCCACCTCGCCAGCCGGAAGACCGCGGACTTGTAGACGTCCTTGATCGGTCCGTAGGCCCCGACGGAGTCGCCGTACAGCGTCGAGTAGCCGACCGCCAGCTCGCTCTTGTTGCCCGGCGCGAGTACGAGGTGCCCCTCCTGGTTGGAGACGGCCATCAGGGTGGTGCCGCGCAGCCGCGACTGGAGGTTCTCCTCCGCCAGGCCGGTCAGCGAGAGCGACCCCAGGAAGGCGTCGAACATCGGCTCGATCGGCACGGTGCGGAGGTTCAGCCCGGTGCGGCGGGCGAGTTCGGCGGCGTCCTCCCGGGAGTGTTCCGAGGAGTACCTGGACGGCATGGAGATGCCGTAGACGTTCTCCGCGCCCAGCGCGTCGCAGGCGATCGCGGCGACCAGCGCGGAATCGATCCCCCCGGAGAGGCCGATGACGACCGAGCGGAAGCCGTTCTTGGCGACGTACGCGCGCAGGCCCACGACCAGCGCCGAGTACACCTCCTCCGCGTCGTCGAGCCGCTGTGCGCAGCCGCCCGTCAGCTGCCGCTCGTACGCCGGGAGCGGCTCCGCGCAGAGGACGACCCGGTCGATGGCCAACCCGTCGTCCACCAGGCCCGTCGGGGCGTCGGCGGAAGCGGCCGGGAGGTCCAGGTCCAGGATCACGCTGCCCTCGGCGAACTGCGGTGCGCGCGCCACGACCTCGCCGTCGCGGTCGACGACGATCGAGTCGCCGTCGAAGACGAGTTCGTCCTGGCCGCCGATCATCGCGAGGTACGCGGTGGTGCAGCCCGCCTCCTGGGCGCGCTTGCGGACCAGCTCCAGGCGGGTGTCGTCCTTGTCCTGCTCGTACGGCGAGGCGTTGATCGAGAGCAGCAGCCCGGCCCCCGCGGAGCGCGCGGCGGGGACGCGGCCGCCGTCCTGCCAGAGGTCCTCGCAGATGGCCAGCGCGACGTCGACGCCGTGCACGCGGACCACGGGCATGGTGCCGCCCGGCACGAAGTACCGGAACTCGTCGAAGACGCCGTAGTTGGGCAGGTGGTGCTTGGCGAACGTCAGCGCCACCCGGCCGCCGTGCAGCACGGCACCCGCGTTCTGCGGGGCGCCGGCCGGCTGGCCGTAGCGGGGCTGGGCCTTCTCGGAGCGGTCGAGATAGCCGACGACCACCGGGATCTCCCCGAAGCCCTCGTCGGCGAGACGGGTGGCGAGCGCCCGCAGGGCGGCCCGCGACGCCTCGACGAAGGACTGCCGCAGGGCCAGGTCCTCGACGGGGTAGCCGGTCAGCGCCATCTCGGGGAACGCGACGAGGTGCGCGCCCTGTGCGGCGGCGTGCCGGGTCCAGCGCAGGATCGACTCGGCGTTGCCGGCGAGATCGCCGACGGTCGAGTCGATCTGATTCATGGCGAGGCGAAGTTGAGGCACGTGCCCAGTGTAATCGTCTCTCTGACGCGATGTCCTGGCGGTGCGGCCGCGCCACTCCCGGGGGCCGCGGCACCGGGCCGCGGCACCGGGCCCGGTCCGTCGCCCGGTCCGTGCCCTCGGTGGAAGACCCCAGCCCCGGTCCGTCGCCCGGTTCCTCGCCCGGCCTGCCCCCTCGGTGGGAGAACCCTGCCCCGGCTGCTCGCCCGGTTGGTCGTGAGCACCGGCAACCTCGCGCTCCCGGTCCGCCGCCCGGTTCCTCGCCCGGCCTGCCCCTCGGTGGGAGAACCCTGCCCCGGCTGCTCGCCCGGTTGGTCGTGAGCACCGGCAACCCCGCGCTCCCGGTCCGCCGCCCGCTTCCTCGCCCGGCCCGCCCCCTCGGTGGGAGAACCCCCGCACCCCCGCCCCGGGTGGGTCCGGAGGGTCAGTCCTTGTAGGCCAGCGTCGTCATCATCCCGGTCTCCGAGTGGTAGATGTTGTGGCAGTGGAACATCCACAGGCCCGGATTGTCCGCGTCGAAGTCCGCCACCAGCTTGCGGTGCGGCAGCAGGATCGCCGTGTCCTTGCGGGCGCCGAGGGAGTCGATGCCGGCCAGGGCGAAGGTGTGGCCGTGCAGGTGCATGGGGTGCCACATGTCCGTGGCGTTGACGACCACCAGCCGCACCCGCTCGCCGTACTCGATCCGGTGGAGCGTCTCCGGGTCGTACGGCCGCCGGTCGAACGCCCAGTCGTAGCGCTTCATGCCGCCGGTCAGCGTGAACCGGATCAGACGGTCCGGGCGGCGCCGGTCCAGGGCCACCGACTCCACCGGGCGCAGGTGCGCGGACGACTGCAGCACTCGGCGGTCCAGCTCCGACGGGCGGGTGGACGGCTTGGGCGTCGGCCCGCCACCCGTGCGCAGCACGGCCATCGCCGAGCCCCTCTTGCCCTCCGCGAGTGCCGTGAACGGGAACACCCCGTCCTTGGCGGTGACCAGCACGTCGTACCGCTCGGCCATGCCCAGCAGCAGCGCGTCGGTCTTGTACGGGTGTACGGGGAAGCCGTCCGAGTGGACGACGGTCATCTCGTGGCCGCCCAGCGCCACCCGGAACGCCGTCTCGGCCCCGGCGTTGATGATGCGCACCCGGATCCGGTCGCCCGGCTTCGCCTTGAACTCCGTCGGATGGTCCGCCGTACGGCCGTTGATCAGGTAGTACGGGTAGGCGACATCGCCCGCGTGACCGCCCAGCAGTTTGCTCGTGGCGTCGGTCGTCAGCCGCCGCGGTCCCCTGCCGCCGGGCTGTCCGGGCGATCCACGGCCCGCGTCCGGCTCGTGATCACGGGCCGGACCGTACCCGGCGTCGACCCCGCCGGAGGGGCGGGGCCGCGGACTTCCGCCGCGCTCGCCGTCGTCGCCGTCACTGCTGTCGCCGTCGCCGTCGCCGTCGCCGGGGTTCCGGTCCCGCACCTCGTCCCCGCCGCCGTGGCCGTGGCCGCGGTCGTGCGCGTTGCCGTGTCCCATGGCGGGTTTGCCCTTGAGGAGCTGCGCCAGCACGTCGTCGGGAGTGGAGCCGTCCACGCCGTCGACCCAGTCGTCCAGGACGATGATCCACTCATGGTCGTAGACCAGCGGCTCCTTCGGGTCTTCCACGATCAGCGGCGCGTACATGCCGCGGTCGATCTGCACGCCGTAGTGGGGGTGGAACCAGTGGGTTCCGGCGTGCGGCACGGTGAAGCGGTAGGCGAACGTCCCACCCGGCTTGATCGCCGTCTGCGTCACGCCCGGTACGCCGTCCATCCTGTTCTCGATGGCGATGCCGTGCCAGTGCACGGTGGTGGGCGCCGGCAGATGGTTGGACAGGGTGAGTGCGAGGGTGTCCCCCTCGTTGATCCGCACCTCCTTGCCCGGTAGCCGGCCGTCGTACGTCCAGGTCCTGAACGTGCGCCCGCGGCCGATGTCGATCGTGCCGGGCGTGGCGGTGAACGTACTCGTGCGGAGCGGCCCCACACTGCCCTCCGCCGCCGGGCCGCCGACCTTCCGGCCGTCGGCGGGGGAGGAAGCCCGGGCGGGAGCGCCCGCGGCGCCGCGGCCGCGGTCGTCCGACCCTCCGCCGGAGCAGGCGGCGAGCAGCCCCGACCCGGCGGCGGCGATCCCGGCGCCGAGCACGGCGCGGCGGGTGGGGGAGGTCTGACGGGTGTGCTCCTGACTGGACATGGCCCTCCGGTTGGTCGAACATGCGCGCACCGCCCCCGCTGGGGACGGGCCCCGGGCGGGGCTGAACGCAGCACGACCTAGCATGGGGCACGATGCCCGAAACATCCGGTACATCCAGAGCTGTCGCGATGCTCATCGCGCTCGGCGCCCTGCTGTACACCGCCCGGGTACTCGAACTGCTCCTGGCCACCGGCCTCGACCCGGTCCGGGCGTACGCAAGTGAACTCTCGGCAGCGGACCGGCCCTTCGGCCGCCTCTTCCGGTCCACGGACCTCGCCGCCGGACTGCTCGTCCTCGCCGGGTCGGCCACCGCACTGCCGACGCTCCCGAGGCGGCCGTGGTGCGTCGCCGACCGGGCAGCCCTCGCGGCCTTCGGCCCGGCGACCGCGGTCGACTCGCGACTGCCGCTCAGCTGCGCGCCCACCGGCGACCCGGAGTGCGCGGCCCCGGAGACCGCGGGCCTCGTCCCGGCCACGCACACCGCGCACGCCTACAGCTCCACCCTCGCCATGGCCGGCGCGCCGGCCGGCCCGGCCGCGCTCACGGTCGCCGCGCGCCGCTACCACCGGTGGCCCGCACTTGGCCGGGGCGGGCCGGTGCTCCTCGCGGTACAACTCGCCGCCACCGTCTGGACGCTGACCGCCGTCGCCGCCTTCGAGGCCGGCCGCGGCGTCTGGTGGCTCGGCGCAGGGCAGCGGCTCCAGGTGCTGACCGCGACAGGGTGGCTCGCCGTACTCGCGCTGTCCGTGGCGCGGGGGAGTGCCGGCCCGCCCGGGCGGGGGACGGGCGGGAAGGACCGCCCGGACGCGGTGGCACGGGCGGTCATGAGGCACTGACGGGAGTGCGACGGCCGGTCCGTGGGGCACTCGGCCGACGGACGGCGCCAGTCCGGGGAGCCGGTCCCGGGGCCTCCGGTTACGCGGTCGCCGGTCCCGGGACGGCCGGTCGTGGGGCCGCGCGCCGGTTCCACGACCGGCGGCCTCCCCGCAACCTCCCGCCGGTCCACCTGCGTACCATCGGTGCCTCTCCCGGCGTACCACCGGCGGTCCACCGGCGTACGGCTGGCGCTCGGGCAGGGGGAGTCGGAGGGGCCCGCGCCCAACGCCGTTGCGACGCATGTCGTGATGGCCCGCACGACGTGTGCCACGCTCCCGTATGCCGCCACGACATGTGTCAACACTTCGTGCGGGTGCATGTCGTGGCGGCACATGTCGTGCGGGCACGTCGGGCGCCGGCCGCTGGGCGCGCGACGGGAGGGGGCTGACGCCCGATCAGCTACGTGCGTACACCTGCTCGACCCACTGGGCGAGTTGGTCCTCCGACAGGTGCTGCGCCAGATCGGCTTCGCTGATCATGCCCACGAGGCGCTTGTTCTCGATGACGGGAAGCCGGCGGATCTGGTGCTCCTGCATCTCGTGCAGGACGTCGCCCACGTCAGCGCCGGAGTCGATCCAGCGCGGGGTTCCGCGGGCCATGTCGCCCGCCGTGATCCTCGACGGGTCGTGGCCCATGGCCACGCAGCCGACCACGATGTCGCGGTCGGTCAAAATGCCGCACAGCCGTTCGTCGGTGTCGGCGATGGGCAGCGCGCCCACGTTCAGCTCGCGCATCAACTGCGCGGCGCGGTCCAGAGTTTCGTGTGCCGGGATCCACTGGGCCCCGGAATGCATGATGTCCTTGGCGGTGGTCATGGGGTCTCTACCTCCTGGGCGTGGCCCACATCCGTTGTCACCCGATCTCGCGCCCGCCGTCCCGCGCGGGTGGAGGAGGACCGGCCGGCGGTCCAGCCGGCGCCGCGCACCACGGGCCGGGATCGCCCCGGCCGGGACTGCGGGGGCTTCTTCGGCGCGACGTGGGCGCGCAGCGCGGCGGCGAGCCCGGCCGGCGGTCCCGGCGGACGCCGAGGAAGCCGTCTTCGACCTTACCGCCGACGCCGTGGCAGCGCCCGACGGGGCGACCGGCTCCGGGGAGGGCGCCGCACCCTCGCCGGGCACAGGCCACAGCAGCCCTCCGGCCCCTCCGAACCCCCTGGCCCCTCCGAACCCCCTGGCGCCGGGGCGGACCGACGGCGGGTGGCACGCTCGCGCGTCACCGTACCGGGCTCGCCCCCGGTGCCCTGCCGTCCGGCGGGCCACCGCAGGGCCGGGGCCGGGGAGTGCCGGACCGCCGTGGCCCGGACCGGCGGCCGCCGCCTACCGCCATGGCCGCCGCCTCCCGTTCGCGCGCGGCTCCTCCCGCCTCGGGCGGTGCGGCACGGATCGGGAAGCGGCGGTCGGGGACGGCGGGAGGAGACCGGGAGGAGACCGGGAGGAAACCGGGACAGGGGATGCGGGAGCGGCCCGTGCCGCGGTTCGGGCACTCCCGTTCCCGGGGTGAACCTCCGCGTGGGGAGCGTGACCCGCCGCGCGGGACGGGCTCTCCACCCGGTCCACCCGGTCCACCCGGCCCGCGCGGCCTGCTCTACCCGCTCTGTCCGGCCCGCGAGGCGGTTTCAGGCCCGGGGCGCTGCCCCCCGCTTCTCCAGGAGGTCGGCCATCAGGCCGATCTCGGACTGCTGGGCGTCGACCATGCCCTGGGCCAGGGCCTTCTCCTGAGGCACGGTGCACAGATCAGCGCAGCCCTCGGCCATGGTGACGCCGCCCTTGTGGTGGTCGGTCATCAGCTGAAGGAACAGCACCTCCGCCGCCCTGCCGTCCGCCTTCGCCAGCAGGTCCAGCTCCGCCCGGGTGGCCATACCCGGCATCAACGCCCCGGTGCCGGGCCGCTGCGCGGACGGGCTCGCCGCCGCGCCGCCGGCATCCTGCTTGTCGCCGTCGCCGTCGCCGTTGCCGTCGCCGTTGCCGTCGCCGTTGCCGTCGCCGTTGCCGTCGCCGTCGCCGTCGCCGTTGCCGTCGCCGTTGCCGTCGCCGTCGCCGTCGCCGTCGCCGTTCCCGGGCGCGTCGCCCCCGCCCCCGTTCCCCGGCGCGTCGCCGCCGTGCCCGCCGTCTCCGTGACCGTCCTTCCCGTGGCCCCGCTCCATCCAGTCCATCGGCGCGGCCGCGGAGTCCACCTTCGGCAGCTCCCACAGATCCAGCCAGCCCAGCAGCATGCCCCGCTGGTTGGCCTGGGTGTTGGCGATGTCGTAGGCGAGCCGCCGCACCTCCTCGTCCCCGGTGCGGTCCCGGACGATGAAGGACATCTCCACCGCCTGCTGGTGGTGGACGGCCATGTCGCGGGCGAACCCCGCGTCGGCCGAGTCCGCCGCGGGGGCGGCCGGCGTCCCCGCGCCACCCCCGTGCCCGCCGGTATGCCCGTCGCCGCCGGCGGACGCGACCGTCGCCGCACCCGCGAACACCAGCGCCGGCACCACCGCCGCGATCGAGAACCAGTGCGTACGCGTCAGAGTGAGCGTCACGCGCCCAGCCCGCCCGTGCACGCGGCACCCGGCTCGGGCGTCTGCGGTCCCTGCACGTACTTGGTGAAGAACTGGTCCACCCGCGGGTCGTCCGCGCTGTCGACGGTGACCTGCTTGCCCCAGGCGCTGAGCATGATGGCCCCGGCCTGGTCCTTCACCGGGCTCATCATCGAGTACGAGGTGCTGCCGACCTTGTCCTCGAGCTTCTGCACCTCCGCGGCCGGGGCCTGGTCGCTGTACGTGACCCACACGGCGCCGTGCTCCAGTGAGTGCACGGCGTTCACCTCGGGGATCGGCTTGTCGTAGACGTCGCGGTCGCAGTTCATCCACGCCTGGTGGTGGTCACCGCCGACCGGCGGCTTCATGGGGTACTTCACGGCCGTCGTGACGTGGTTGCGCCCGAGTTCCTTGGCGTCCCAGGACTTCTCGTCCTTGATCGGGGCCTTGGCGGCGGCCTCGGCCTGCGCCTTCTCCTCGGACTTCTCGTTCAGTACGTACGCGCCGAAGCCGACGAGCCCTGCCACCAGGACGGTGCTGACCGAGATGGTGATGATCCGGTTGCGGCGTTCACGGGCCTGTTCGGCGCGGCGCATCTCCTCTATACGGGCGCGGCGGTCGTTCGTCTTGTTCGTTTTGCTCGACACTCTGCTTCGTCCTTCTTCTGAGTCGGGGGTGCGGGGTGTGCACGTGCTTCACCGCGCCGGGCGCCGGGCGCCGGGCGACGTGTGACGTCACGGACGGCGCCGGAACGGTCCTCCCGGGGGGTGGGATCCAGAAGCGGCCCCCTCGGCCCGCGGGGCCGGGAGGGACTCTCGGCGCACGCCTAGGTCCGCTGCACCTGAAGGGCGTGCAGGTCCGGGGCCCGTGGGAGCGCACCGGTGTGCGGCGGTCCGCCCGCGAGGCGGTCCGCCGCGGAACCCCGCGGGAGCCCGGCCGCGGCCGGCGGCGCGTCCTGGGGCTGGGCGGTGAGGACGGCGGGCCCGAGATGCGGGTAGATCCCGCAGTCGCCGCGGTCGTACGGGCAGCTGTACGCGGTGGCCGGGTCGGCCGGCGCGTCCGTCCGGGCGGTCCCGGCGGCGAGCCCGACGGCCGGCGCGTCCGTCCGGGTGGTCCCGGCGGCGAGCCCGACGGCCGGCGCGTCCGTCCGGGTGGTCCCGGCGGCCGGAGACGAGGAGGCCGCGAACCCGCCCTCCGCCCGGTGGGCGGTGTGCTCGAGTGCCGCTCCGGAGCCCGGGCCGGCCTGTCCCAGACAGAAGAAGAGCGCGGCGAGGAGCGTCGCCACGGCACTCAGCAGAGCCGTGGGACGCGCCGTGCGCGCGGTGCGGGCGCTCCGCATGCCCCCCATGGGGGCAGATGGTAACGGCGGGTACGTGCTCCACGTCATACGGGGTGCGTAATCTGGGCGAAACCCCGGGTCGTGATACTGAAGCTCCCCTCTACGCCCTGGCGGTGGTGCACAGGCCGTCTGAACTGCAAGGATGTGGCTATGGACAAGCAGCAGGAATTCGTGCTCCGCACGCTCGAGGAGCGCGACATCCGGTTCGTACGCCTGTGGTTCACCGATGTGCTCGGCTTCCTGAAGTCGGTCGCGGTGGCGCCCGCGGAGCTGGAGCAGGCCTTCGACGAGGGCATCGGCTTCGACGGCTCCGCGATCGAGGGCTTCGCGCGTGTCTACGAGTCGGACATGATCGCGAAGCCGGACCCGGGCACCTTCCAGATCCTGCCGTGGCGTGCGGAGGCCCCCGGTACGGCCCGGATGTTCTGCGACATCCTCATGCCCGACGGCTCGCCGTCCTTCGCCGACCCGCGCTTCGTCCTCAAGCGGATCCTGGCCAAGACCTCGGACCTGGGCTTCACGTTCTACACCCACCCCGAGATCGAGTTCTTCCTGCTGAGGGACCGGCCGCTGGACGGCTCCCGCCCGACGCCCGCCGACAACTCGGGGTACTTCGACCACACCCCGCAGAACGTGGGGATGGACTTCCGCCGCCAGGCCATCACCATGCTCGAGTCCATGGGCATCTCGGTGGAGTTCAGCCACCACGAGGGTGCGCCGGGCCAGCAGGAGATCGACCTGCGGTACGCGGACGCGCTGTCCACCGCGGACAACATCATGACGTTCCGCCTGGTCATGAAGCAGGTCGCGCTGGAGCAGGGGGTGCAGGCGACGTTCATGCCGAAGCCCTTCTCCGAGTACCCCGGCTCCGGCATGCACACGCACCTCTCCCTCTTCGAGGGCGACCGGAACGCGTTCTACGAGTCGGGTGCCGAGTACCAGCTCTCCAAGGTGGGACGCTCCTTCATCGCCGGCCTGCTCAGGCACGCCGCCGAGATCTCGGCCGTCACCAACCAGTGGGTCAACTCCTACAAGCGCATCTGGGGCGGCTCGGCCCGCACCGCGGGGTCCGGCGGCGAGGCCCCCTCGTACATCTGCTGGGGCCACAACAACCGCTCGGCCCTCATCCGCGTCCCGATGTACAAGCCGGGCAAGACCGGCTCCTCCCGCATCGAGGTCCGCTCCCTCGACGCCGGCGCCAACCCCTATCTCGCCTACGCGGTCCTGCTCGCCGCCGGCCTCAGGGGCATCGAGGAGGGCTACGAACTCCCCGCCGGTGCCGACGACGACGTCTGGGCCCTGTCGGACGCCGAGCGCCGCGCGATGGGCATCGAGCCCCTCCCGCAGAACCTCGGCGAGGCGATCACGCTGATGGAGCGCAGCGAACTGGTCGCGGAGACACTCGGTGAGCATGTCTTCGACTTCTTCCTCCGCAACAAGAAGAGCGAGTGGGAGGAGTACCGCAGCGAGGTCACCGCGTTCGAGCTGCGGAAGAACCTGCCGGTGCTGTAGGCGCGTGCCGGCGATGGTGCCGGCCACGCTCGTTCGCGTCCTACGAGGGGCGCCGCCTCGCCCGGACGCCCTCCGGGGGGCGTCCCCCGTACCGCTGCGACTACGCTCGGACCCGGATCCGGACCTTGATCGGAGGCGGCGGGATGACATCGGTGCCGGGGCGCAGAAGCAGCACCTTCACCCGTCTGCTGCGACACGGCTTCACCCACCCCGCCGCGGCCGAGCGGCTCCTGGACCTGCCCGAGATGGCGCCCGTGCGCACCGACTCCGTCCTCCTCGACGCCCTCGGCGCCACCGCCGACCCCGACCTGGCCCTGCGCGGACTCGTGCGCCTGGTCGAGGCACAGCAGCCGGACGAGCGGCAGATGCTGCTCGACACGCTGATCTCCGCGAAGCCGCTGCGCGACCGGCTGCTCGGGGTGCTCGGCGCGTCCGACGCGCTCGGCGACCATCTGGCCCGGCACCCGCACGACTGGCAGGCGCTGGTGATGTACGAGGCGTCCGATCTGCACCCCGGGGTGGACGACTTCGAACGGGGACTCGCCGAGGCGACCGACCCGGTGTCGCTGCGCGTCGCCTACCGCCGCTGTCTGCTGTCGATCGCCGCCCGCGACGTGTGCGGCACCACCGACGTGGCGCAGACCGCCGCCGAACTGGCCGACCTGGCGACGGCGACGCTGCGCGCGGCCCTCGCCATCGCCCGTGCCGACGCCCCCGAGGACGCCGCCGCCTGCCGGCTCGCGGTCATCGCCATGGGCAAGTGCGGCGGCCATGAGCTGAACTACGTCTCCGACGTCGACGTGATATTCGTCGGGGAGCCCGCGTCCGGGCCCGCGTCCGGGCCCGCGTCCGGGCCCGCGTCCGGGTCCGGGTCCGATGCCGCGTCCGTGCCCGGGGCCGATGCCGGGGCCGATGCCGTGGACGAGGCCACCGCGCTGAAGGCCGCGACCCGGCTCGCCTCGCACCTGATGCGGATCTGCTCGGAGACCACCGTCGAGGGCGCCATCTGGCCCGTCGACGCCAATCTGCGGCCGGAGGGCCGCAACGGGCCGCTGGTACGCACCCTCGCCAGCCATCTCGCCTACTACCAGCGCTGGGCGAAGACCTGGGAGTTCCAGGCACTGCTCAAGGCGCGGCCGGTGGCAGGCGACCCGGAACTCGGTGCCGACTACGTCGACGCGGTGTCGCCGCTGGTCTGGCAGGCGGCCGAGCGGGAGAACTTCGTGCCGGACGTGCAGAAGATGCGCCGCCGCGTCGTCGACAACATCCCCGCCGCGCACATAGACCGCGAGCTGAAGCTGGGGCCGGGCGGACTGCGGGACGTCGAGTTCGCCGTACAGCTGCTCCAGTTGGTGCACGGCCGCACCGACCCCGCACTGCGCAGCGGCTCCACCCTGGAGGCGCTCGGACAGCTCGCGGCCGGCGGTTACGTGGGCCGGGCGGACGCGGCACAGCTCGAAGAGGCGTATCGCTTCCTGCGCTCGATGGAGCACCGGATCCAGCTGTACCGGCTGCGCCGTACGCACCTGGTGCCGGAGGGCGAGGAGGACCTGCGGCGCCTCGGGCGGTCCCTGGGGCTGCGCGCCGACCCGGTGGCCGAACTCGACAAGGAGTGGCGGCGGCACGGCTCCGTCGTGCGCCGGCTGCACGAGAAGCTCTTCTACCGGCCCCTGCTGGACGCGGTCGCCCAGCTCGCGCCGGGGGAGACCCGGCTCAGCGCCCAGGCCGCCCGGCAGCGCCTGGAGGCGCTCGGCTACGCCGATCCGGCCGCCGCCCTGCGGCATCTGGAGGCGCTGTCGTCCGGGGTCTCGCGCAAGGCGGCGATCCAGCGGACGCTGCTGCCGGTGCTGCTGGGCTGGTTCGCGGACTCCGCCGACCCGGACGCGGGCCTGCTGGGCTTCCGCCAGGTGTCGGACGCGCTGGGCAAGACGCCCTGGTACCTGCGGCTGCTGCGGGACGAGGGCGCGGCCGCGGAGAACCTCGCCCGGGTGCTGTCGGCCGGCCGGCTCGCCCCCGACCTGCTGCTGCGAGCCCCCGAGGCGGTGGCGCTGCTCGGCGACCCCGGGGGGCTGAGGCCGCGCGGCCGCGACCATCTGGAGCAGGAGGTGCTCGCGGCGGCGGGGCGCGCGGACGGCGCGGAGGCGGGGGTCGCCTCGGCCCGCGCCGTGCGGCGGCGGGAGCTGTTCCGTACCGCGGCGGCGGATCTGATCGGCTCGTACGGCACCGAGGAGAACCCGGCCGAGCACGACCCGGGCACGCTCGTCGACCGGGTGGGCGAAGCCGTCACCGACCTCAACGCGGCCACCATCGCCGGTGCGCTGCGGGCCGTCGTCCGCGAGCGCTGGGGGGACGAACTCCCCACCCGCTTCGCGGTCATCGGCATGGGGCGCTTCGGCGGACACGAGCTGTCGTACGGTTCCGACGCCGATGTGCTGTTCGTCCACGAGCCCCGCGAGGGCGTCGACGAGCACGAGGCCACCCGGGCGGCCGGCGCCGTCGTGGCGGAGACGCGGCGCCTGCTCCAGCTCCCGAGCTCCGACCCGCCGCTGCTCATCGACGCCGATCTGCGCCCCGAGGGCCGCAACGGGCCGCTGGTGCGCACCCTCGCCTCCTACGCGGCCTACTACCGCCGCTGGTCGCTGGTCTGGGAGAGCCAGGCCCTGCTGCGCGCCGAGCCGATGGCGGGAGACGAGGAGCTGGGCGCCCGCTTCGTCGAACTGGTCGACCCACTGCGCTACCCCGCCGACGGCCTGGGCGAGGAGGAGGTCCGGGAGATCCGCCGTCTCAAGGCGCGGATGGAGACGGAGCGGCTGCCGCGCGGCGCCGACCCGACCCTGCACGCCAAGTTGGGGCGCGGCGGCCTCAGCGACGTGGAGTGGACGGTGCAGTTGCTTCAGATGCGCCACGGCCGGGCCGAGCCGGCGCTGCGCACCACACGCACCCGTACGGCGCTCGCCGCCGCCCGGGACGCGGGCCTGCTGTCGGCGGAGGACGCCGAGATCCTGGACGACGCCTGGGTGCTGGCGACGCGGGTCCGCAACGGCGTCATGCTGGTGCGGGGCCGCGCGGGCGACACCTTCCCCTCCGATGCGAAGGAACTGGCCGCGGTGGGCCGCTATCTGGGGTACGGGCAGGGGCATGTGGGCGAGATGGTGGACGGGTACCGCCGGGCGACGCGGCGGGCCCGCGCGGTGGTGGAGCGGCTGTTCTACGGGGCGTAGCCGACGCGGTCCCCGGGGGTGGGCGAGGTCTTGGCCGACCGGGTGCCGGGCCGGGTGCCGGCCGGGCGGGACTTCCGCCGGCGGTCCGCCCGCCGGTCCGCGTGTGCCGCGTCCGCGGCACGGCGAGGTGCGTCCGCCGGTTCGCGTGTGCCGCGTCCGCCGGACCGCGTCCGCGGGACCGGAATCGGAATGTCCGCATCCGAGGTGGTGCCCCGGATCCGCCCCTCGCGTTCGAGGGACACGGCGTTTCCGTCCCCCGGCCGCTTCCCCTCACACAGTCCGGTGCACCGTGCGAAGGGCCGCGGCGCAGGCCGCGGGCGGGGCCGGCGCCGCGGTGAGGACGAGACGGCCCGCCGTCCGCGAGGGGCGGCGGGCGCCGGCGCTACGTCCGGAGGGCGTGTGCGAGGGCTTCGTCGAGTAGCTCCCGCAGGGCCGAGGAGGTCGGGGCGACGGCGGTGGCGAGCAGCGCCGGGCCGTTGGCCAGCGGTGCGAGGACGGCATGCCCGCGTCGGGAGCCTCCGCGGAGGAGGACGGGGCCGCGGTGGGGGTCCGTATTCGGCCTGACGAGCAGGAGTTGGCCGACGGCGCGGTGCTCGTGCAGCACCGCTGGGCCGTCCCAGCCGGGCTCCGGGTCCCCGTACGCCGTCTGCTGGTCGAGCAGCGGTCTTCCGGCGCGGTGGACCAGGAGCCGGCTGACGAGGTGGCCCGGTTCCTCGTCGGCCCGGCCCAGGAGCTGCTCCTCCCTCAGCAACAGCCGCGAGGTCGCGGCGAGTTCGACGGTGTAGGTCTGCCGGAGGTTGCTGCCGGCCGAGCTGATCAGCGGCTGGGGGAGCCAGCGCAAGCCGGAGTGCTCGCCGGCGGTGATCCGTACGTCGTAGTGGGCTGGTGCGGAGGTGGGGCCGCGCAGGGCGAGTGTGGCGGCTGCCGTGGTGACCGTCAGGGCGGCCCGGTCCCCGACGGTGACGTCGATGGCGAGCCGGTCGCCGCCCAGGGGAGCGCTCATCGCGCCGATGATCCCGACCTTGGCGGACCTACCGTCGGTGCGCATGCGCCGGAGGTGGAACGGGCCGTCGCTGCGGAGTTGCGGAAGGACGGTGGTGCGTCCGTTGTACGCGGCGTGGACGCGGGCCGCCGCCCGGACCCCGTGCGGGTGCCCGGCAGGCTGCTCGGGGCCTGCGGGGGCTTCGGCCACTGCCGCCCGGTCCGGGCCGGGTCGTACGGCGGGGCTCACACGGCGGCCTTGGTGTGCCACCCGGTGAGGTGGGCGGTGACCCAGTCGGCGACCTCGTTGATGCCGTCGTCGCGGGTGAGGCTGGTGAAGACGACGGGGAGTCCGCCGCGCTGCCGCTCGGCGTCGGCGGCCATGGCGGCGAGGTCGGCCCCCACATACGGGGCGAGGTCGGTCTTGTTGACCAGGAGGAGATCGGCGGTGGTGATGCCGGGGCCGCCCTTGCGGGGAATGTCATCGCCGCTGGACACGTCGATGACGAAGATCTGCACGTCGACGAGGCCCTTGGAGAAGGTCGCGGTCAGGTTGTCGCCACCGGACTCGACGAGCACGAGGTCGAGCGGGTCGAGGGTTTCCTCCAGGTGTTCGACGGCTTCGAGGTTGGCGGAGATGTCGTCGCGGATCGCGGTGTGCGGGCAGGCGCCGGTCTCCACCGCGGTGATCCGCTCCGGCGGCAGCACCGCTTCGCGCAGCAGGTACTCGGCGTCCTCGCGGGTGTAGATGTCGTTGGTGACGACGGCGATGGACCAGGTCTCGCGAAGGGTGCGGCAGAGCGCGGCCACGCTGGCGGTCTTGCCGGAGCCGACGGGGCCGCCCAGGCCGACGCGGAGGGCCCGGCGGCCGCCGTCGGTGCGGAGCGGACCGGCGCTGTGAGTGTGGCGCTGCGGCATGGTCTCGGGGTGGTCGAGGTGCACGAGGAACTCCGGGTGGGCAGGGGAGGGTGTCAGGAGGCGAAGAGCCGGACGGCCCAGGTGGCGTGTTGTTCACCGGTGATGTCCAGCAGCGGTGAGGACGCCGACGGCAGGGCGTCCGGGCCCTCGACCGCGACGCGGTCCGCGGCCCGGGCGGCCGCTTCGGCGACGGCGTCGATGTCGCTACCGAGGCGCGCCAGCAGTCCGGAGGCGTCGAGCGGGTCGAGGCTGAGCAGTCGCACCGCCGCGGTGGCCGGGCCGCCGACGCTCTCGTACGCGGCGGCACGGGCCGCGTCCAGCGGGGTGAGCCCGGCGGCGCGGGCGGCCAGGCCCAGTACGAGCGGCTGGTGGGCGCCCTGGGGACGCTCGGCGGCCAGACGCTCAAGGCGCTCGGACGGGAAGGTGGCACGGGCTGCGCGCATCATCTGGCGGCCGAGCCGCCGGGCGACGGCGCGCAGCGCGGGGGCAGGGGTACGTGCGTCGGCGGCGTCGTCCAGCAGCAGCGGGTCGACTCCGGCGGCGGCTGCGGCGGCCAGCCCGGCCGTGGTCAGGCCGGTGGTGTGCAGCCGGCCGCGGCAGAACGCCAGGAGGCTGTCTATGTCGTGTACGGACTGGTGGGCGATCGCGGCTTCGACGCCGCCGGAGTGGGCATGTCCCCCGGCGGGGAAGCGGCCGTCTGCCAGCAGGAGCAGGGCTGCACGGCTCACGGATGGGCTGCCGCCTTTCGCAGGTTCGCAGGTTCGCAGGTCGGGAAGGTACGCCGGACGTCGCCGGGCGCGGCCGGCGACGCCCGGTGGTGGCCGGTTCCCCGGCCCGCCCGGGCCCCGGTCACCGGCCGGTTCGTCCGGTGACCGGGCAGGGGTGGTCTTGTGCCGTGTTGCGGGAGTGCCCCTGGCCCGCGACGTCCGGCGCGCATTCCTCCGGGGCCCTTCGGGCACGGGAGGCGTCCCCGCGCTGCGGTGTCGGACGCGGCCGGGTACGTGCGGTGGGTACGGGGATGGCCCTCCGCCCCGCGATCGCACGCACCGGACGCCGGGGCCCGCCCCTGCGGGCGGGCGGAGCTGCTCCGGCGACACGCCCTAGAAGAGGAAGTACCTTTGGGCCAGGGGTACTTCGGTGACGTAGGAGCGTGGCACGGTCGCGCCGTTGAGTTCGGTGCGGGTGTCGGTCGTGGTCGCACCGCCGATGGTGACCTCGAAGGTGTCGTGGTCGACTTCGAGACTGTCGGGCACGGTGTCGTTGAGTTTCATGTCGGCCTTCGTGACGTGGCGGGTGCTGGTGATGTCCACGAAGTCCTTGCCGAGGCCGAGCCCCGGATGGCTGCCGGTGCCGTCTCCGTTCAGGGTGCGGGCCACGCCCGGAGCCGTGAAGTTCACCGAGTTGTGACCCGGGGAGCGGCCGGTGGAGCCCCAGACCGGACGCGGCTGGTAGGGCTGTGGGGTGGGGATCGACGCGTTGGCGTCGCCGACCTGGGCGTAGGTGAGCTGGCCGCCCTTGAGCACCATGTGCGGCTTGACGCCGAAGAACTTCGGTTCCCACAGCACCAGGTCGGCGAGCTTCCCCGGCTGCACGGAGCCCACGTGGTCGTCGATGCCGTGCGTGATCGCCGGGTTGACCGTGTACTTGGCGATGTACCGGCGTGCCCGGAAGTTGTCGTTCGGCAGGAGCTGCCGGTCACCGCGGGACGGGTCGCCGTCGGCGGCGGTCCTGCGGGCCTTCACGGCCTCGAGGTCCTCCTTCAGCGGCCCGTAGCGGCGCTTCATGACGTGCGCGGTCTGCCAGGTCCGCATGATCATCTCGCCGATGCGGCCCATCGCCTGGGCGTCCGAGGACATCATGGAGATGGCGCCCATGTCGTGCAGGAGATCCTCCGCGGCCATGGTGGACGGCCGGATCCGGGAGTCGGCGAAGGCCATGTCCGCCTCGATCTCCGGGTTGAGGTGATGGCACACGATCATCATGTCGACGTGCTCCTTGACGGTGTTGACCGTCAGGGGACGCGTCGGGTTGGTCGAGGCCGGCAGCACGTTCGGGTCCTTCACCAGCTCGATCATGTCCGGCGCGTGACCGCCGCCGGCACCCTCGACGTGGAAGATGTGGACGGAGCGTGCCTTCTTCCCGGTGAACTTCCCCCCGGCGTCCCTGCCGTCGCCGGTGAAGGCCGCCCGCGTGCTCTCCAGGAACCCGGACTCGTTCAGCGAGTCGGCGTGCAGGGCGAGCTGGACACCGCGCTCTTCACAGACGTCCAGGGCCCGGTCGATCACCGCGGGCGTGGCGCCCCAGTCCTCGTGGATCTTGAAGCCGCAGACACCGGCGTCCACCTGAGCGTTGAGCTCGTGCTCGTTCATCGTGCTGCCCTTGCCGAGCAGGCCGACGTTGACCGGGAACCCGTCCAGCGCCTCGAAGACCCGCCTGATGTGCCACGCGCCCGGGGTCACGGTGGTGGCCGTGCTTCCCTCGGCCGGTCCGGTGCCGCCGCCGATCAGGGTGGTCACACCCGAGGCCAGGGCCTCGTCGATCTCCCCGGGGCAGATGAAGTGGACGTGGGTGTCCACACCACCCGCGGTGAGGATCCGCCCGTTGCCGGAGACGACCTCGGTGCTCGGTCCGATGACGAAGTTCGTCGGCGTCACCGGCGGGGCCTCCTTCGCGGGTCCCCGGTCCGGCATCTCGAAGCGCGTGATCCTGTTCATCGTCTCGGGGTTGTAGGCCTTGCCGACGGCCGCGATCCTGCCGTCGCGGATGCCGATGTCGGCCTTGGCCACGCCCCACCAGTCGAGGACCAGCGCGCCCGTGATGACGGTGTCCACGGGCCTGTGGTCCGTGGCCCTGCCCGTGCCGTCCTTCCCGTCCCTGGCGAGGTGCGACATGCCCATCGACTCGCGGATCACCTTGCCGCCGCCGAAGAGCATCTCGTTGCCGCTGTAGGAAGGGCCGCCGCTCCAGTCGGCCTCGATCTCCAGCGTGAGGTCGGTGTCGGCGAGCCGGACCCGGTCCCGCGTGGTCGGCCCGTACAGCGCCGTGTACTCCGCCCGTGTCAGCTCGTTGCCCGGCTTCGGCCGGCCCTTCCCCGGCTTCGGCGCCCGGCCGGGGGTCTGCCTCTGCGGGTCGCTCATCGGACGACTCCCTCGCGCAGTCCCTGGATCTTGGTCAGGTCGCCCGTGCCGCCGCCCGCCGTGACGGCACCCTGGATCTGCACCAGCTCCACACAGCGCTCGTCACCCGGTTCGAACCGCACGGCGGTGCCGGCGGCGATGTTGAGCCGCCGGCCCTTCGCCGCCTCGCAGTTCCACAGACTGCGGTCGGCCGGGACCTCCCGGCCGGCGGGGACCTCGATGCCGACGACCTTGAGCCCCGGGTTGACCTCGGCGAAGTGATAGTGGGAGGCGACCTGGACGGGGCGGTCCGACTCGTTCTTCACCCTGATCCTCGTCTTGCCGGGACCCGGCAGGGAGGTGGCCTCCTGCTGCAGGCTGGGGCCCTGGTCGTCCCCGTCGAGACGCACATTGAAGAGGATCGCGTCGAACCGGGAGCCGGCGTCGCCGTCCTCGTCGCAGCACCCGGGCGATTCACCTGCGCCACCGCCGCGGTCGCCGCCGTCACCGTCTCCGCGGTCGACCGGGGAGCCCGGCTTTCCGGGGGGCCGGGGGTGCTCGACCTTGCCCGGGTGCACCCTGCTCTCCTCCGCGCCCTCCGGGATCGGGTCGTGGATGGTGACCAGCTTGGTGCCGTCCGGGAAGGTGGCCTCCACCTGGACGTTCCTGATCATCTCCGGGACGCCGTCCATCACGTCGTCACGGGTGAACAACTGCCGACCCGAGTCCATGATGTCGCTGACGGTCTTGCCGTCGCGGGCCGCCTCGAAGACGTGCGCCGTCAGCAGGGCCGTCACTTCCGGGTAGTTGAGGCGCAGCCCGCGGTCGCGGCGCCTCTGTGCAACGTCGGCCGCGACATGGATCAGCAGGCGCTCCCGCTCATGCGGAGTCAAATGCACGATGAGCCGTTTCTCTCGGTCGGACAGTGCACGCGGCCGGGCACACGGGGGACCGCGGACACGTCCCCCGGCCGTCACCCGGGCGCCACTCGATCATTCAGAGGACGAGGCGGGCGAAACAGCCGAACGGAGGTCGATTCACACCATCTGATGAAATCCGGGATACGGGATGCGAGCCGTCACCCGGCCGGGCCGGAGATCCCGGGCACCCGGCACCGGCCCCGGTCCGGGGCGGGACGGCGACCGCCGCGCGGCCTGCCGTCCGGGAGGCCCGAGCGGTTCCCTATGCCGGTGAGCGAGGTCGCGGCGACCTCCCCGGCGACCTCGGGGCCGAACCGGGGAGCGGCCGCGTCCCCGGGCCGCCCTGCGCCGTGAGCACGGTTCCCCCCGCGTCGCGTCCCCGGGCCGCCCTGCGCCGTGAGCACGGTTCCCCCCGCGTCGCGTCCCCGGGCCGCCCTGCGCCGTGAGCACGGTTCCCCCCGCGCCGCGTCCCCGGGCCGCCCTGCGCCGTGAGCACGGTTCCCCCCGCGCCGCGTCCCCGGGCCGCCCTACGCCGTGAGCACGGGGCCGCCGCGCAGCGGGTCCGGCACATGCCGCGGCAGCCGGTGCGGCAGGGCTCCGTACCAGGCGCAGGACAGGCCGTAGCCGAAGCCGAGGCAGAGCAGTCCGCCGACGGCGTCCAGCCAGAAATGGTTGGCGGTCGCCACGATCACCACGAGGGTGAGGGTCGGGTACAGCAGCCCCAGGATCCTTCCCCAGGGGGCCGCCGTCAGTGCGAAGACGGTCAGCCCGCACCACAGCGACCAGCCGATGTGCATCGACGGCATGGCCGCGTACTGGTTGGACATGTTCTTCAGGTCGCCCGAGGCCATGGAACCCCAGGTGTGGTGCACCAGCACCGTGTCGATGAAGTCCTGGCCGTTCATCAGCCGCGGCGGCGCCAGCGGGTAGAGGTAGTAGCCGACGAGCGCGACGCCGGTGGTGGCGAAGAGGACCAGCCGGGCGGGGGCGTAGCGGCCTGGGTGCCTGCGGTAGAGCCACACCAGGACGCCGACGGTCACCAGGAAGTGCAGCGTGGCGTAGTAGTAGTTCATCGTCACGATCAGCCATGTCACCGAGTTGGCGGCGTGGTTGACGGTCTGCTCCACGGCGATGCCGAGGGCCTGCTCTGCCTCCCAGATCCAGTCGGCGTTCCGCAGGGCCTGGGCCTTCTGCTCGGGGACGGCGTTGCGGACCAGGGAGTACGTCCAGTAGCTGACCGCGATGAGGAGGATCTCGAACCAGATGCGCGGCCGGCGGACCGACCGCCACTCGCGCAGTCTGCTCCGCTCCGGGGCCGGGCCGTCCACGGTCACCATGGGTGACGGGGGCGCGGTCCGGTCTTCCGAGGACTTCACGGTCGCTTCACCCATGGGAGGAGAGTCTGCCAGACGGGTGCAAGCGATCCGATCATCCCTCGGGCTGGTTCGAGAGGGGCCCGGTCCCTCCTGAGGACGAGCCGGGGCCCCCGTGTCTCGCCGGCACGGCCCGGAATTCGGGAGTCCGGTGCAGGGTGTGCGGGCCGGCGGGACAGATCAGGACGAACCGTGCAGAGGTCCTGCCGCGGTCGAGCCGCGGACGACCAGTTCCGGCATGAACACGAACTCGCTGTGCGGGGCCGGAGTCCCCCCGATCTCCTCCAGCAGGGTCCGGACCGCGGCCTGACCCATGGCGGGCACGGGCTTGCGGACCGTCGTCAGCGGCGGATCGGTGAAGGCGACGAGGGGGGAGTCGTCGAAGCCGACGACCGAGATGTCGTCGGGTACCTCGAGCCCCCGCTGCCGTGCGGCCCGGATCGCGCCCAGCGCCATCATGTCGCTGGCGCACACCACCGCCGTGCAGCCCCGGTCCATCAGGGCGGACGCCGCGGCCTGGCCGCCCTCCAGGGTGTAGAGGGAGTGCTGGATCAGCTCGGCCCCGATCTGCTGCTCGCCCAGGCCGAGCTGGTCGCGCACCGCCCTGACGAAGCCGTCTATCTTCCGCAGCACCGGCACGAAGCGGCGCGGACCGAGGGCCAGCCCGATACGGGTGTGGCCGAGGGCGACGAGATGGGTCACGGCCAGCTGCATCGCGGCCCGGTCGTCGGGCGAGATGAAGGGCGCCTGCACCTGCGGGGAGAAGCCGTCGACGAGGACGAAGGGGACGCCCTGGGCGCGCAGCTTCTCGTAGCGCTGCATGTCGGCGGTGGTGTCGGCGTGCAGTCCGGAGACGAAGATGATGCCCGAGACGCCCCGGTCCACCAGCATTTCGGTGAGTTCGTCCTCGGTGGAGCCGCCGGGGGTCTGGGTGGCCAGCACGGGCGTGTAGCCCTGGCGGGTCAGTGCCTGTCCGATGACCTGGGCCAGGGCCGGGAAGATGGGGTTCTCCAGCTCGGGCGTGATCAGCCCGACGAGCCCGGCGCTGCGGCGCCGCAGTCTCACGGGGCGCTCGTAGCCGAGGACGTCGAGTGCGGCGAGCACTGATTCGCGGGTGGTCGGGGCGACACCCGGCTTGCCGTTCAGTACCCGGCTGACCGTCGCCTCGCTGACCCCCGCCTGGGCTGCGATGTCGGCGAGCCGTGCGGTCATGGGATTGGACTGTACCGGTCGCATCTCAGATTGCCCACCAGACGGTCGAGTCGGCGGGAAGCGCGACCGTCCCGCCGCCGGTCCCGAGCGGAGCGGAGGACAGCAGGCAACTCCCGGGCGCGGGGAGTCGCACGTCCGTGCCGCGGGTGTTGGTGGTGCAGACGAATCCGCCGCGGGCGAAGGCCAGCACCCCCTCGGGCGCGTCGAGCCAGGTCACACCCGCGCCGGCGCCGAGAGCCGGGTGCTCGCGCCGCAACGCGATCGCGGCCCGGTAGAGCTCCAGGGTGGAGCCGGGCACGCCGGTCTGCGCCTCCACGCTCAGGTCCGCCCACTCCGCGGGCTGCGGGAGCCAGCTGCCGCCGGCGCCGAAGCCGTACGAGGCGCCCTCGCGGGTCCAGGGGATCGGCACCCGGCAGCCGTCGCGGAAGCCGTCCTGGCCCTCCGCGCGGAAGAACGACGGGTCCTGGCGCACCTCGTCCGGCAGGTCCGTGACGTCCGGGAGGCCCAGTTCCTCGCCCTGGTAGACGTACACGGAGCCGGGCAGCGCCAGCATCAGCAGCGCCGCGGCCCGGGCCCGGCGCAGCCCCGCCGGTCCGCCGCCGTAGCGCGTGGTGTGCCGGGGTACGTCGTGGTTGGACAGCACCCAGGTGGTGGGCGCGCCGACGGACGCGGTCGCCGCCAGCGACGCCTCGACGACCTCCCTCATCCGCTCCGGGTCCCAGGGGCAGCGCAGGAACTGGAAGTTGAACGCCTGGTGCAGCTCGTCGGGGCGCACATAGAGCGCGAGGCGTTCCGGGCTGGGCGTCCAGGCCTCCGCCACGCCGATGCGCTCCCCGCCGTAGCCGTCGAGCAGCCGCCGCCAGGAGCGGTGGATCTCGTGTACCCCGTCCTGGTCGAAGAAGGGCAGCACCTGCGCGCCGATCATCCTGGCCTGCTCGCGGGCGCCGATGTCGGGCAGTCCGTCGGCCTTGACCATGCCGTGGGCGACGTCGATGCGGAAGCCGTCGACCCCCAGGTCCAGCCAGAAGCGCATGACCGCGTCGAGTTCCTCGCGCACCTCGGGGTGCTCCCAGTTCAGGTCGGGCTGCTCGGGGGCGAAGAGGTGCAGGTACCACTCCCCGGGGGTGCCGTCCGGGTTCGCCGTGCGGGTCCACGCCGGTCCGCCGAAGACCGACTCCCAGTCGTTGGGCGGCTGTTCGCCGTGCTCGCCCTTGCCCGGCCGGAAGTGGTAGAGCGCCCGCTCCGGGCCGCCCGCCAGGGCTGAGCGGAACCAGGCGTGCCGGTCGGACGTGTGGTTGGGGACGATGTCGACGATCACCCGGAGCCCCAGCCGGTGCGCCTCCCCGACCAGTTCGCCGGCGTCGTCGAGGGTGCCGAAGAGCGGGTCGACGGCCCGGTAGTCGGAGACGTCGTAGCCGCCGTCCGCCTGCGGGGAGGCGTAGAAGGGGGTCAGCCACACCGCGTCCACGCCGAGTCCCGAGAGATGGGGGAGCCGGTCGCGGATGCCGCGCAGATCGCCGATGCCGTCGCCGTTGCCGTCGGCGAAGGAGCGTACGTACACCTGGTAGATCACGGCGTCCCGCCACCAGTCCCCGGGCCGGACGGGCGGCGTCGCCCGCGGGGCCGGAGGGGCCTGCGGGACCGGGGCTGCCGCGGAGGTCTGCGGGACCGGACCGACCGGGGCGCCCCGACCGACCGGGGCGACGGGCGCCGCCGGGGTGTTCGGCGCTGCGGGGGTGTTCGGCGCTGCGGGGGCGGCCGGGGCGACCGGGGCGATCTGCGGCGTGGAGGTGGTGCCGAGCTCCTGGGTCATGGGCGCTCCTTCGGATGTCTGTTTCGGGACGTTCCGGATCTTCCGGCCGACGGCGACCTGTCCCCGACGGTAACAGCGCTGCAATCTCTTGCGAAACGCTTGAGGGGGCGCATCCGGGGCGCTGGAGGGGGTACAGCGTTGGTTGACAAGGCGCACAACGGCAACCGTGAGGACACGCGCAGGTAACGATCGCGGTCCCTTGCGGAAAATTGTCGCAAGGTCTTTCGGTCTGCTTTCAGCCTTGTTACGTTCCTGCACGAATCGGCGCCGTGACGGAACGGGCCCGGGTTGAAGGAGTTCACATGCGACGTGGCATAGCGGCCACCGCTCTGGTCGCGAGCCTGGCGCTCACGGCTACCGCGTGCGGCGGGGACGACGCCGAAGGCGGCAAGAGCGCCTCGGGCAAGCTGTCGGGCACGGTCACCTGGTGGGACACATCGACCGTCGGCAGCGAGGACAAGGTCTTCAAGAAGCTCGCCGAGGGCTTCACCAAGCTGCACCCCGACGTCAAGGTCAACTACGTGAACGTGCCCTTCGGCGAGGTGCAGAACAAGTTCAAGAACGCCGCCCAGTCCGGCTCCGGCGCCCCCGACGTGATCCGCTCCGAGGTGGCCTGGACCCCCGAGTTCGCCGACCTCGGCTACCTCGCCCCGCTGGACGGCACCCCGGCCCTCAAGGACGACAAGGACTTCCTGCCGCAGGCCGCCGCCTCCACGAAGTACGCCGACAAGACCTACGCCGTCCCGCAGGTCATCGACTCCATGGGCATCTTCTACAACAAGAAGATCTTCCAGGAGGCGGGTGTCCAGCCGCCGGCCTCCATCGCCGACCTGAAGACCGTCTCCGAGAAGATCAAGGACAAGACCGGCAAGACCGGCCTCTACCTGCGCGGCGACGACGCGTACTGGTTCCTGTCCTTCCTCTACGGCGAGGGCGGCAACCTGGTCGACGCCGAGAAGAAGCAGATCACCGTCGACAACCCGGCCGGCGTCAAGGCCATGAAGGTCGTCAAGGACCTCGTCGACTCCGGCGCCGCGAAGACCGACGCGACCGACGGCTGGAACAACATGCAGACCGCCTTCAAGGACGGCAAGGTCGCCATGATGATCAACGGCCCGTGGGCGGTCACGGACACCTACGCCGGCAAGGAGTTCGCGGACAGGTCCAACCTCGGCATCGTCCCGGTCCCGGCGGGCTCCGACGGCCAGGGCGCCCCGCAGGGCGGCCACAACCTCGCCGTCTACGCCGGTTCCAAGAGCCTCGACGCCTCCTACGCCTTCGTCGAGTACATGACCTCGGCCGAGTCCCAGACCACGGTGGCCAAGGACCTCAGCCTGCTGCCGACCCGCTCCTCCGTCTACGACAAGCCCACCGTCTCCGGCAACGAGACGGTCGCCTTCTTCAAGCCGGTCGTCGACAAGGCCGTCGAACGCCCCTGGATCCCCGAGGCCGGCAGCCTCTTCGCCCCGCTCGTGACCGAGTACACCAAGGTCCTCACCGGCCAGACCACCCCGGAGAAGGGGGCCAAGGCCGTCGGCGACGCCTACCGCAAGCTCCTGAAGGACTGGAAGTAGGAGCGGGCGGCAGCAGGTACGGAAACCAAGAGACGGCACGAGACGGCAAGAGAAGAGGAATAGCGACCGATGGCTGTCCACACCAGCGGCCAGTCGGTGGCGGAGGCCGCGGAGCCCGGGAGGGCCCGCGGCCGTCGCCGCGACTCCGCAGGCGCGCCCGGCACGTTCCGCCGCGGCCTCTCCACGCACTGGTACGCCTGGACCATGGTCGCCCCCGTGGTGATCGTGATCGGCGTGATCATCGGCTATCCGCTCGTCCGCGGCGTCTACCTGTCGCTGACCGACGCCAACGAGCGCAACGTCGAGCGGTCGATCGGGGTGAACCACCTCCCCGCGACATACGAGTTCGTCGGACTCGACAACTACGCCGACGCGCTCACCGGCAACCAGTTCCTGGGCACCCTCGGATGGACGCTGGTGTGGACGGTCTCCTGCGTGACCGTCACCTTCGGGCTGGGCCTCGCCCTGGCCAACATCCTCAACCGCAGGATCGCCGGCCGGTCGTTCTACCGGATGATGCTGATCCTGCCGTGGGCCGTGCCCGGCTTCGTCTCCGTGTTCGCCTGGCGCTTCCTCTACAACGAGGACAACGGCCTGCTCAACAAGCTCCTCGCGGGCGGCGGCATCGACGCCGTGCCGTGGCTCAACGACCCGACCTGGGCCAAGTTCTCGGTGATCGCCGTCAACGTCTGGCTCGGCGTCCCGTTCATGATGGTCGCCCTGCTCGGCGGGCTGCAGTCCATCCCCGGCGAACTGTACGAGGCCGCCGAGATGGACGGCGCCAACGCCTGGCAGCGGTTCCGCAACATCACCATGCCCGGACTGCGGTCGGTGTCCACCACCGTGGTGCTGCTGAGCACCATCTGGACCTTCAACATGTTCCCGGTGATCTTCCTGCTCACCCGGGGCGGCCCCGGCGAGGCCACCCAGATCCTGGTCACCCAGGCGTACAAGTTCTCGTTCGAGATCAGCCCGCGCGACTTCGCCCAGTCCTCCACCTGGGGCGTGCTGATCCTCGTCCTCCTGATGGTCTTCGCCGCTGTCTACCAGCGCGTCCTCCGCAAGCAGGGAGAAACCTGGTGACCACGACCAACGCCCCGGCCCCGGCGACCGCCCCGGCCGGCACCCCGGTGCGCGGACGCCGTTCGCCGATCGCCTCGGCCGGGCTGCACCTCACGCTGCTCGCCGCCTCCGTGATCGCCGTCTTCCCGGTCCTCTGGGTGCTGCTGACCTCGCTGAAGCCGGCCAGCTACGCCACCACCACGGACTTCGTGCGGGAGACGACGCTCCGGAACTACACCAAGCTGCTCCAGGACACCGAGTTCCTCACCTGGTTCGGCAACTCGCTGCTCGTCGCCGGCCTGACCACGGTCCTCGGCGTCTTCGTGGCCGCCACCACCGGCTACGCCGTCAGCCGCTTCCGCTTCCCCGGCAAGCGGGGCCTGATGTGGACACTGCTGATCACCCAGATGTTCCCGGTCGCCGTGCTGATCGTGCCCATCTACAACATCATGTCGAACCTGGGCCTGCTCAACCAGCCGGCCGGACTCGTCATCACCTACCTCACCATCGCGGTGCCGTTCTGCGCCTGGATGATGAAGGGCTTCTTCGACACCATCCCGCGCGAGATCGACGAGTCGGGCCAGGTCGACGGGCTCACCCCGTTCGGCACCTTCTGGCGGCTGATCCTGCCGCTCGCCCGCCCGGGCATCGCGGTGACGGCGTTCTACTCGTTCATCACCGCCTGGGGCGAGGTCGCCTACGCGTCCGCGTTCATGGTCGGCGACGAGAACCTGACCCTCGCCGGGGGCCTGCAGAAGTTCGTCAACCAGTACGGCGCCCAGTGGGGCCCGATGACCGCGGCCTCCGTACTCATCGCCATCCCGGCCGCGATCGTGTTCCTCCTCGCGCAGCGCCACCTGGTCACGGGCGTGTCGGCGGGCGCCGTCAAGGGCTGACCCCGCACATGGCCCACCTTCCCCCCCAACCACAACCATCCCAGGGATGAAATGACCCAGCACCTCGCTGCCCCCGCCACCGCGACGACGTCCGGCCACCGCGCCGAGCCAGCGCCATGGTGGCGGGACGCGGTGATCTACCAGGTCTATCCGCGCAGCTTCGCCGACGGCAACGGCGACGGCATGGGCGATCTCGCCGGGATACGCAGCCGGCTCCCCTACCTCAGGGAACTCGGCGTCGACGCGGTCTGGCTCAGCCCCTTCTACGCCTCCCCACAGGCCGACGCGGGTTACGACGTCGCCGACTACCGGGCCATCGACCCGATGTTCGGCACACTCCACGACGCCGACGCGCTGATCCGCAGCGCCCACGCACTGGAGCTGCGCGTCATCGTCGACCTCGTGCCCAACCACTGCTCCGACCGGCACGACTGGTTCCGCCAGGCACTGCGCGAGGGCCCCGGCTCCCGGCTGCGCGAGCGCTTCCACTTCCGGCCCGGCCGGGGCGAGGACGGCGAACAGCCGCCCAACGACTGGGAGTCGGTCTTCGGCGGACCGGCGTGGACCCGCACGGTGGACCCGGACGGCACCCCCGGCGAGTGGTACCTGCACCTCTTCGCCCCCGAGCAGCCGGACTTCAACTGGGAGCACCCCGCCGTGCGGGACGAGTTCCGCTCGATCCTCCGCTTCTGGCTCGACCTGGGCGCCGACGGCTTCCGCGTGGACGTCGCCCACGGCCTCGTCAAGGCCCCCGGGCTGCCCGACATCGGCTCCGGCGACCAGGTGAAGCTGCTCGGCAACGACGTCATGCCCGTTCTTCGACCAGGACGGGGTACACGAGATCTACCGCTCCTGGCGGCGCGTCCTCGACGAGTACGAGGGCGAGCGCATCCTCGTCGCCGAGGCCTGGACGCCGACCGTCGAGCGCACCGCGCTGTACGTCCGGCCCGACGAGATGCACCAGGCGTTCAACTTCCAGTACCTCGGCACCAGCTGGGACGCGGAGGAGCTGCGCGAGGTCGTCGACGGCTCGCTCGCCGCGATGCGCCCGGTCGGCGCGCCCGCCACCTGGGTGCTGTCCAACCACGACGTCACCCGGCACGCCACCCGCTTCGCCAACCCGCCCGGCCTCGGCACCCAGCTGCGTGAGCAGGGCGACCGCGAGCTGGGGCTGCGCCGCGCCCGCGCGGCCACGCTGCTGATGCTGGCGCTGCCCGGGTCGGCGTACGTCTACCAGGGCGAGGAACTGGGCCTCCCGGACGTCACGGACCTGCCGGACGAGGTGCGCCAGGACCCGTCGTTCTTCCGCGCGGAGGGCCAGGACGGCTTCCGCGACGGCTGCCGGGTGCCGATCCCCTGGACCCGCGAGGGCGCCTCGTACGGCTTCGGCGCCGGCGGCAGCTGGCTCCCGCAGCCCGCGGAGTGGGCGGACCTGAGCGTGGAGGCGCAGACCGGCGTGCCCGGCTCCACCCTGGAGCTCTACCGGGCGGCCCTGGCCGCCCGGCGCGAGCACCCGGGGCTCGGCGCTGGTGACGGGGTGACCTGGCTCGACGCGCCCGAGGGGGTGCTGGCCTTCGCCCGCGGCGGATTCGTCTGCACCACCAACACCACGGGAGCGCCGGTACGCCTCCCCGCCCCCGGCACCCTGCTGCTGGCCAGTGCGCCGGTCGGGTCCGAGGGCGACTTCGCCGTCCTGCCCGCGGACGCCACCGCGTGGTGGACGGTGTGACGCTCCCCAGGCCGAGGGCCTCGGGAGCGGCCGTCCCCCGGTCGAGGGCCCCGGGAGCGGCCGCCCCCCGGTCGAGGGCCCCGGGAGCGGCCGCTCCCCGGCTCACCGACATCGCCGCGCAGGCCGACGTCAGCGAGGCCACGGTCAGCCGTGTCCTCAACGGCAAGCCCGGTGTGTCGGCGGCGACCCGCACCCGGGTCGTCGCGGCGCTCGACGTCCTCGGCTACGAGCGCCCGGTGCGGCTGCGGCGACGCAGCGCGGGACTGGTCGGGCTGGTGGTGCCCGAACTCACCAACCCGATCTTCCCCGCGTTCGCGCAGGTCATCGAGCAGGTGCTGGCCGGGCACGGCTACACCCCGGTGCTGTGCTGCCAGCAGCCGGGCGGCGCCAGCGAGGACGAACTCGTGGAGCAGCTGGAGGAGAGCGGGGTCGACGGCATCGTCTTCCTCTCGGGACTCCACGCCGACACGGCGGCGGACCAGCGGCGGTACGCCGAACTGGCCGCGCGCCGTGTCCCCTTCGTGCTCGTCAACGGCTTCAACGAGCAGGTCTCCGCTCCGTTCGTGTCACCCGACGACCACATGGCCGCGGGTATGGCGGTGCGCCATCTCGCCGAACTCGGCCATGCGCGGATCGGGCTCGCGGTCGGACCGGTGCGCTATGTGCCGTCCCGGCGGAAGACGGAAGGCTTCCTGGCGGCCGCCGGACCGGACGCCGAACGGTACGTACGGCACACCCTGTTCAGCGTCGAGGGCGGTCACGCCGCCGCCGCCGAACTCCTCGAGGCGGGCTGCACCGGAATCGTCTGCGGCAGCGACATGATGGCGCTCGGGGCGATCCGGGCGGTGCGGGAACGCGGACTCGACGTGCCGGGGGACGTGTCGGTCGTCGGGTACGACGACTCGCCGCTGATCCCCTTCACCGACCCGCCCCTGACGACCGTGCGCCAGCCGGTCCAGGCGATGGCGTCGGCGGCCGTCGGCGCACTGCTGGAGGAGATCCGCGGGAACCCGGTGCCGAGCACCGAGTACGTCTTCCGGCCGGAACTGGTGGTACGCGGCTCGACGGCGCGGGCGCGGGGCTGACGGCGCCGGGCGGGGCGGTGCCTCGGGCCGTGCGCCCCGGCCCCGGTGCGCCCGCCGGGGCCGATCCGGCCGGAGCCCGCAGCGCCCGGCACCGGGCGCTGCGGTGTGCGCCTCACCCGACGCGGCCGCGCGCGCCGAGCCCGCCTCGCCGGCCCGGCCCCGGCGTCTCGGCCCGGCGGCGGCGCTTCGGCCCTGCGGCGCCCCGGGCCTGCGGCGGCGTCTCGGCCCTGCGGCGCCCCGGGCCTGCGGCGGCGTCTCGGCCCGGCGGCAGCGTCTACTCCCGACTGCGGCGTCTCGGCCCGCCGCCGGTGGCCCCGCCGCCGGTGGGCTGCGCGCGACCGCGACCGCGAGCATCGCGCTCAGGCCGCCGCCCGGCGCAGCTGCGCCACGACGATCACGTTCCCGTACAGGTCCGCCAGGTGCAGCGACCGGCTGTCGGTGTCCTCCCGCTCGTTCCACACCCGCACGCCGTGCCCGTGCAGATGCGCGCGGAACCGCGTCCAGGTCGGTGGTGTACAGCACGAGCAGGGGCTGACCGCCGCACTGCCGGCCGATCAGTTCGGCTTCCCGACCGCTGCCGGCGGTCATGAGCCAGAGGCCGACCGCATCCTGCCGGGCACCCGACGTGCACATAGCGGAATCCGTCCGCCGTACGGTCGTGCAGGACGCGGAAGCCGAGTACGTCGCGGTAGAAGGCAGAGGCCGCGCTCGGGATCCTCGACGAGGACGACCAGGCGGCCGAGCCCCGAGAACAGGTCGGTGTCAGAGCGAGCAGTCATGCCCGGCAGCCTAGGGCCTGCCCCGCAGTCCCCGGCGGGTGCCCGACCGACAGCAACACCACACCCGAGGAGAACGCCTGCCCCGCAGTCCCCGGCGGGTGCACGGCGACGCCCGCGGCACCTCGCCGTGTTGGCCTTCCCCGCGGAGCCGCGTACCGTCCCGGCGGCGAGCCCGCGGGGACGGCCGCGCCCGCGGGTGCCCTCGCGTACCGGTCGGGCGGCCTCCGCCGTTCCCGCGTCGTGCGTTCACGGGCGCGCGCCTGGTTTCACCGGGTTCCGCTCGGAGCCGTTCGCCTGCCCGGGGCCGGTACGCAGTCCGTCCGCAGGGTGAAAAGCCTTGCAGGCAGGGGGCGTTCATGTTTCCCGGATGTGTCCAAACGGTTGACCGGGCAATCGTTCCGGCCTACCGTCACCTGCGCAGAGGGCTCTTTCAGTTTTGCAGCAAGAACATTCAGTCTCCGTTCCGGAGCCCTCGCCCCACCTCACCCCTTCCTGAGCCGCAGGAGGAACCACATGGCCAGCAGATCTCTGGCTGCCGTGCTCGCCGTCGTCGCGGGCACCGCCGCGCGGTGATCGCGCCACCGGACGCCGCACAGGCGGCCCCGCCCGGCACCAAGGACGTCCCGCCGTCCTCTTCGAATGGCGCTTCGACTCGGTCGCGCAGGCGTGCTCCAGCACCCTGGCCCGGCCGGATTACGGATACGTCCAGGTCTCACCGCCCCAGGAGCACATACAGGGCCCGCAGTGGTGGACGTCGTACCAGCCCGTCAGCTACAAGATCGCGGGACGGCTCGGCGACCGCGGCGCGTTCACGAACATGGTCAACACCTGCCACGCGGCGGAGTCAAGGTCGTCGTCGACACGGTCATCAACCACATGGCGGCCGGCAACGGCACGGGCACCGGCGGCTCGTCCTACACCAAGTACAACTACCCCGGCCTGTACTCCTCCTGGGACATGGACGACTGCACCGCGGAGATCAACAACTACCAGGACCGCTTCAACGTCCAGCACTGCGAACTCGTCGGGCTCGCGGACCTCGACACCGGCGAGGAGTACGTCCGCAACAGGATCGCGGGCTACATGAACGACCTGCTGTCCCTCGGAGTCGACGGCTTCCGTGTCGACGCGGCCAAGCACATGCCGGCCGGGGACCTCGCCGCGATCAAGGGCAAGCTCACCAACCCGGCGCGTACTGGAAGCAGGAGGCCATCCACGGCGCCGGTGAGGCCGTCCAGCCCAGCGAGTACCTGGGCAACGGCGATGTGCAGGAGTTCCGCTACGCCCGCGACCTCAAGCGGGTCTTCCTCAACGAGAACCTGGCCTACCTCAGGAACTTCGGCGAGGGCTGGGGCTACATGACGAGCGGGAAGTCCGCCGTCTTCGTCGACAACCACGACACCGAGCGCGGCGGCGACACCCTCAGCTACAAGAACGGCGCCGACTACACGCTGGCGAACGTGTTCATGCTGGCCTGGCCGTACGGTTCGCCGGACGTCCACTCCGGCTACGAGTGGTCCGACAGGGACGCGGGCCCGCCCAACGGCGGCACGGTGAACGCCTGCTACAGCGACGGCTGGAAGTGCCAGCACGCCTGGCGTGAGATCTCCTCCATGTCGCCTTCCGGAACACGGCCCGCGGCCAGGGCGTCACCAACTGTGGGACAACGGCGCCGACGCGATCGCGTTCGGCCGGGGCGACAAGGCGTATGTGGCCATCAACCACGAGTCGTCGTCGCTGAGCCGCACCTTCCAGACCTCCCTCCCGGCCGGCAGCTACTGCGACGTCCAGTCGGGCACGGGCGTCACGGTGGACGGCTCGGGCCGGTTCACCCGGACCCTCGGTCCCAACACCGCCGTGGCGCTGCACACGGGCGCGAGGAACTGCGGCGGCGGTGGCGGCGGTTCGCCCGGCTCCGGCGCCTCGTTCGCCGTCAACGCCACGACGGCGTGGGGCAGAACATCTACGTCCACGGCAACCAGGCCGCCCTCGGCAACTGGAACACCGGCAGCGCCCTCAAGCTGGACCCGGCGACCTACCCCGTGTGGAAGCTCGACGTCGACCTGCCCGCCGGCACCGCCTTCGAGTACAAGTACGTGCGCAAGGACGGTGCGGGCAACGTCACCTGGGAGTCCGGGGCGAACCGGACGGCGACGGTCCCGTCGACCGGCAGGGTGAGCCTGAACGACACCTGGCGGTCCTGACGGCGAGGGCGGCGGGGCGGCGCGGTGGAGGCCCGCGCCACCGCCCCGCCCGGCCCGGCGGGCGGCGCGGTCCGGGGAGCACACCGCGGCCGTGCCGCCCGGGCCCGGCGCCACGGCGCGGCCGCAGCGCGGCGCGGGTGAGATCAACGGAACCCGGTGCCCGCCCGGCCGGTGCCCGCCGGTCCGGTGCCCGCCCGGCCGGCCGCGGCGGGTTCCCCTGCCGTCCGTCGAGTCGAGCCGGGACGAGCCGCGATCAGCCAGGGTCAGCCGCGATCAGCCGGGACGAGCCGCGACGAGCCCTGAAGAGCCCCGAACCAGCCCGACGAGTCCCGACCAGCCCAGACGAGTCCCGGTCAGTCCCGGCCGGTCCCGACGAGTCCGGGCCAGCCCAGACGAGTCCCGGTCAGTCCCGACGAGTCCGGGCCAGCCCCGACGAGCCCCGGCCAGTCCCGGCCGGTCCCGACGAGTCCCGGCGAGCCCCGGCGAGCCCCGGCCGGTCCCGGCCGGTCAGTCCCGACCAGTGAGGAGCACCCTCGTGACACCCCCCTCGCGCGGCAGGCGCAGAACGGTGGCGGCCGCCCTGGCCGTCGCCGTGTGCGCCGCGCTCGCGCCCGCCGTGCCCGCCGCGGCGGCGAAGCCTCCCTCCCCACCGTCCGACGCCCGGCTCGCCGCCGAGCCCACCCGGCACGATCTGACCCGCGAGCAGTTCTACTTCGTGCTCCCGGACCGCTTCGCCAACGGCGACCGCCGCAACGACCGAGGCGGACTGACCGGCTCGCGCCTGCGGACCGGCTACGACCCCACGGACAAGGGCTTCTACCAGGGCGGCGACCTCAAGGGGCTCACCGAGCGCCTGGACTACATCAAGGGCCTCGGCACGACCGCCGTCTGGCTCGCGCCGATCTTCAAGAACCGGCCGGTCCAGGGCACCGGCAAGGACGCCTCGGCGGGCTACCACGGCTACTGGATCACCGACTTCACCCAGGTGGACCCCCACTTCGGCACCAACCGGGACCTGAAGACGCTGATCGACAAGGCCCACGCCAAGGGCATGAAGGTCTTCTTCGACGTCATCACCAACCACACCGCCGACACCGTCGACTACGCCGAGAAGGCCTACGGCTACCGCCCCAAGGGCGCCTACCCGTACCTCGGCAAGGACGGCCGCCCCTTCGACGACCGCGAGGGCATCCCGCGCGGAGCGGTCGACGCCGACTCCTTCCCGTACACGCCCGTCAAGGGCGAGGGAGCCGTCCGCAAGGTCCCGGCGTGGCTCAACGACCCGACGATGTACCACAACCGGGGCGACACCGACTGGGCCGGGGAGAGCGCCGAGTACGGCGACTTCGTCGGTCTGGACGACCTGTGGACCGAGCGGCCCGAGGTCGTCGAGGGCATGAAGCGGATCTACGAGAAGTGGGTCCGCGACTTCCGGATAGACGGCTTCCGGATCGACACCGTCAGACACGTCGACCTCGACTTCTGGACCCAGTGGGCCACCGCGCTGGACGCCTACGCCGCCAAACGCGGCCGTGAGGACTTCTTCATGTTCGGCGAGGTCTACTCCGCCGACCCGGCCGTGACCTCGCCCTACGTCACCCGGGGCCGGCTCGACTCGACCCTCGACTTCCCCTTCCAGGCCGCGGCCCGCGCCTACGCCTCGCAGGGCGCCGACGCCGGCCGGCTCGGGGACGTCTTCGCCGACGACTACCGGTACACCACCGACAAGGCCAACGCCTACGAGCAGGTGACCTTCCTCGGCAGCCACGACATGGGCCGCATCGGTACCTTCCTGAAGCAGGACAACCCCGGCGCCGGCGAAGCGGAGCTGCTGAAGCGGGCCCGCCTCGCCAACGAGCTGATGTTCCTCAGCCGGGGCAACCCCGTCGTCTACTACGGCGACGAGCAGGGCTTCACCGGCGCAGGCGGGGACAAGGACGCCCGCCAGACGATGTTCGCCTCGAGGACCGCCGACTACCTCGACGACGACCGGCTCGGCACCGACCGCACCCACGCCGACGACGCCTACGACACCGGCCACCCCCTCTACCGCTCCATCGCGGCCCTGTCGAAGCTCACCCGCGAGCACCCGGCGCTGCGCGACGGAGCCCAGCGGGAGCGCCACGCCGGGGACTCCGTCTACGCCTTCTCCCGCACCGGCACCGAGAAGCGCGGCCGGGCCGTCGAATACCTGGTGGCCGCCAACAACGCCACCACCGCCGAGACCGTGACCGTGCCCGTGGACTCGGCCGCGTTCCGGACCCTGTACGGAGGTTCCGGCACCGTCCGCGCCCGAGCCGGCAAGCTCACCCTCACCGTCCCCGCGCTGTCGTCGCTGGTGCTGCGCGCCACCGGACCCCTCGCGCCGCCCGCCACCCGGCCCGCCCTCACCCTCGAGCCCCCCGCCGCCGGGGCGACCGGCACCGTGGAGATCTCCGCCGACGTCCGCGGCGGGCAGCTCAACCGGGTCGTCTTCGCCGCACAGGTGGGCGACGGGACCTGGCGCACCCTCGGCACCGCCGACCACGCGCCGTACAAGGTCACCCAGCACATCACCGCCCCCGCCGGGACACCGCTGCGCTACAAGGCGGTCGCCGTCGACAGCCTCGGCCGCACCGCGAGCGCCCTCGCCGGCACCACCGCCGGGCAGGCCCCGCCGCCCGGGAAGCCCACGGCCGCGGAACGCACCCACGCGGTCGTCCACTACCGGCGCGCCGACGGGGACTACGACGGCGCGCGGCTGAAGGCCGCCGGGACCACGGCCGCGTTCACCGGCCGCGACGCCTGGGGCGCCTTCGCCTGGGTCGAGGTCCCCGAGGGCGCCTCGGCCCTCCCGTACACCGTCGAGAAGGACGGCGCCGCCGACGGACCCCAGCGCACCATCGACCTCGGCGCCACCGGCCAGGTCTGGATCACCCAGGGCCAGGACGGCCAGTCGGGCACCGCACCCGACGGCGCCTACCCGCCGCAGGACCCGAAGAAGGCCGTGCTGCACTACCACCGGCCGGGGGGCACCTCCCCGGACGCAGGCTCCGGCGAAGGCGACTACGACGGCTGGGGCCTGCACGTCTGGACCGGCGCCGCCGAGCCCACCGACTGGTCGAAGCCGCTGATGCCCGTCCGCCGGGACACCTACGGCGTCACCTTCGAGGTCCCGCTCGCCGAAGGCGCGGAATCGCTCAGCTACATCCTCCACAAGGGCGACGAGAAGGACCTGCCGGACGACCGGTCGCTGTCCTTCGGCACCCACGGCCGCGAGGTGTGGATGCTCGCCGGTCAGCCCGAGTACCTGCTGCCGACGACCGGCGGCGCACCCTCGCTCGACCTGTCGAAGGCCGAGGCGCAGTTCATCGACCGCGACACCGTCGTGTGGAAGGCCGCGCACAGCGACGCCGCCAGCCGGCAGCTGGTGTACGCGCCCGGCGGCGGCATCGAGGTGGTCGACGGCGCACTCTCCGACGAGGGGCACTGGCTGCGCCTCGACCCGTCCGAGCTGACCGCCGACCAGAAGGCGAGGTTCCCCCATCTGAAGGACCTCCCCGCCTTCACCGTCGACCCGCGCGACCGGGACCGCGTCGAGAAGGCCCTGCGCGGCCAGCTGATCGCCACCCAGCGGGCGGCGAACGGGGCGCTGCTCGCCGCCACCGGAGTGCAGATCCCCGGCGTCCTCGACGACCTCTACGCGGGCAGGGCCGAGAAGGCCGCGCTCGGGCCGGTGTTCCGCAAGGGCCGCCCGACGCTGTCGGTCTGGGCACCCACCGCACGCCGGGTCGCCCTGGAAATCGGCGGCAGGACCGTCCCGATGCGCCGCCACGACGCCTCCGGCGTCTGGTCGGTCACCGGCCCGGCGAGCTGGCGGGGCAAGCCCTACCGGTACGCCGTGACCGTCTGGGCGCCCAGCGTGCAGAAGCTCGTCACCAACAAGGTCACCGACCCGTACTCCACCGCCCTCACCACGGACTCCGCCCGCAGCCTCGTCGTCGACCTCGCCGACCCGAAGCTCGCCCCCGAGGGCTGGTCCACGCTCCGCAAGCCGGCGGCCGTGCCGCTGAAGGACGCCCAGATCCAGGAACTCCACGTCCGGGACTTCTCGGCCGCCGACCGCACCGCGAAGCACCCGGGCGGCTATCTGGCCTTCACCGACCGCGACTCGGCCGGGATGAAGCACCTCACCTCGCTCGCGAAGAGCGGCACCTCCCACGTCCATCTGCTGCCCGCCTTCGACATCGGGACCATCCCCGAGCGGAAGTCCGGCCAGTCCGTACCGGACTGCGACCTGAAGGCATACCCGCCGGACTCCGAGGAGCAGCAGGCCTGCGTCGCCAGGACGGCGGCGAAGGACGCCTACAACTGGGGCTACGACCCGCTGCACTACACCGTCCCCGAGGGCTCCTACGCCTCCGACCCCGAGGGCACCCGCCGCACGGTCGAGTTCCGGCGGATGGTGCAGGGCCTGAACGGCGCCGGACTGCGCACCGTCATGGACGTCGTCTACAACCACACCGTCGCGAGCGGCCAGTCCGAGAAGTCCGTACTGGACCGGATCGTCCCCGGCTACTACCAGCGGCTCCTCGACGACGGCTCGGTGGCCACGTCCACCTGCTGCGCCAACACCGCGCCCGAGAACGCCATGATGGGCAAGCTCGTCGTGGACTCCGTCGTCACCTGGGCGAAGCAGTACAAGGTCGACGGCTTCCGCTTCGACCTGATGGGCCACCACCCGAAGGCGAACATCCTCGCCGTCCGCGAGGCCCTCGACGCGCTCACCCCGCGGAAGGACGGCGTCGACGGGAAGAGGATCGTCCTGTACGGGGAGGGCTGGAACTTCGGCGAGATCGCGGACGACGCCCGCTTCGTCCAGGCCACCCAGGAGAACATGGCCGGTACGGGCATCGCCACCTTCTCCGACCGGGCGCGCGACGCCGTCCGCGGCGGCGGCCCGTTCGACGAGGACCCGGGCGTGCAGGGCTTCGCCTCCGGCCTGTTCACCGAGCCCAACGCCTCCGACGCCAACGGCACCCCCGCCGAGCAGCGGGCCCGGCTGCTGCACTACCAGGACCTGATCAAGGTCGGGCTGTCCGGGAACCTGGCGTCGTACACCTTCACCGACACCCGGGGCCGCACGGTCAAGGGCTCCGAGGTGGACTACAACGGCTCACCGGCCGGCTACGCGGACGAGCCCGGCGACGCCCTGGCCTACGCGGACGCCCACGACAACGAGACGCTCTACGACGCCCTCGCGTTCAAGCTGCCGCCGTCGGTGTCCGCCGCCGACCGGGCCCGGATGCAGGTGCTGGCGATGGCGACGGCCGCTCTCTCCCAGGGGCCCGCGCTGTCCCAGGCCGGCACCGACCTGCTGCGGTCGAAGTCGCTGGACCGCAACTCCTACGACAGCGGCGACTGGTTCAACCCCGTCCACTGGGACTGCCGCGACGGCAACGGCTTCGGCCGCGGCCTGCCGCCTGCCGCCGACAACAAGGCCAAGTGGCCCTTCGCCAGGCCGCTGCTGGCCGAGCCCGCGCTGAAGCCCGGCTGCGCGGAGATCACCGGCACCTCGGCCGCCTACCGCGACCTGCTGAAGATCCGTACGACCGAGAAGGCGTTCTCCCTCGGCACGGCGGGCAAGGTGCGGTCGGCGCTCTCCTTCCCCCTCTCCGGGACGGAGGAGACGCCCGGCGTGATCACCATGCGCCTCGGCGACCTGGTCGTGGTGTTCAACGCCACCCCGGACCGGCAGACCCAGCGGATCGGCGCCCTCGCGGGCACTCCGTACGGGCTGCACCCCGTCCAGGCAGGGGGCGCCGACGCGGTGGCCAAGTCGTCGTCGTACGACGGCGCCACCGGCACCTTCGCGGTGCCGGGCCGCACCGCAGCGGTGTTCGTCCGCGGCTGACCGGAGGCTCGTCCGCGGCCGACCGGCGATCGGTGACCGGTGACTCGTCCGCGGCCGACCGGTGACCGGCGATCGGCGGCTGTCCGCGGCGGCGGGCCCGGCCCCTCGGGGGCTCAGGCGCGCTGCTGCGGCACCCGCGCCGCGGACGACACCTGCGGCACCAGGTCCGCGAGCCGGCCGGCGAGGTCCCCGAGGGGCCCGTCGGCCGGCTCGTCCCGCATGATGCGCGCCAGTACGGCGGCCATGTCGTCGTCGTACGCCGCCGGCACCGCCACCAGCGCCGCGAAGTCGTGGACGAGCTGGCGCTCCAGCTCCGCGCGCGGCACGTCCCGCCCCTCGAGCCAGATCAGCGCGGTGGACTCGGCGAGCGACACCCAGGACCGGACCACCAGCCGCAGGCGCGGGGCCGGGTCGGTGACGCCGAGATGGCCCAGGATCTGCTCGTAGGCCGCCTGGCGAACCTGCTCGATCACCGCACCGGCGGTCCCGCCGCCGGCCACGGGACCACCCCGCATCAGAGCCGCGAAGCCCTGACCATGCTCGTCGACGAAGTCGAAGAACCGTCGCATCACCCTCAGCAGCCTTGCGCCGAGCGGTCCTTCCCGCCGCTCCGTGAAGCGGTTCGCGAGGTCCTCCGCGGCCCGCCGCAACGCGGCCTCGTACAGGCTCTGCTTGCCGGGGAAGTAGTGGTAGACCAGCGGACGCGAGATGCCCGCGGCAGCGGCGATCTCGTCGATGGACACCTCGTCGGGCGAGCGGTGGCTGAACAGCTCCAGCGCCACTGTGATCAACTGCTGCCTGCGCTCTGCGACGCCCATCCTTCGGCGAACCCCGGTCGTCATGCGAACAGCCTAACGGCCGGGTCTCGAACGCCGTCCGCCGCTCGGCGGGTACGCTCCGGGGACATGACGGCTTCTGACCAGGAGACACCCCCGGACGTCCCGGTGGACGCGTCGGCGCGGGTAGCCCCGGGGGCGCCGGTGGTTACGGGGGCGCCGGTGAACGCAGAGGCGCCGGTGAGTGAAGAGGCGCCGGTGGACGCGGGGGCGTTCGCGACCGTGGAGCCGCCTGCGACGGTGGAGGTGCCTGTGCCCGCGGAGACGCCTGTGCCCGCGGAGACGCCGACGGGGATGAGCCCCCGTCAGGCCCGGCTGCTGCGGATCGCCGCCGCGTCTGTCGTGCTCGTGGCGCTGGCCGCGGTCCTGGCGGTGCGGCTGGCCAGCCGCACTTCGGTGCTCGTGGTCGGGGTGTACGGACTGGCCGTGATCCTGTGCGGAGCCGTCATCGAACTCAGCCGTCACGGCCGCACCCGGCTGGGCACGTATCTGCTGGGCGCGGGCCTGGCGGCGGCCCTCGCGGCGGACTGGCTGCTGCTGCCCTGAGGCGCCCGGCCGACGCGGCGCAGTGCGCGGTCTCCGCTCAGCGCACCCAGGGCGGGCCAACCGGGGCGGGCCACCCAGGGCGGGCCAACCGGGGAAGTCCCTGCGGCTGGAAGTCCGCCGGACCGGAAGTCCGCCGGACCGGAAGTCCGGCCCGCTCGGCCGGGCCGGGTCCAGCGCCGCCTCGGCCGCCGGGCGGCGCGCGTACGGAGGTGCTGCCGCCTCCGCCGGCGCCCCGTCGGCCCCCAGTGCTCTCGGGGCAGGCCCGGCAGCGTGCCCGACCTGCGCGCGGTCGCGGCCGCCGGGGCCGCCGCCTCGGCATGCCTGCGGCGGCGCTACGGATCGGTCGTCCGGGCCTGCGGGGAGCAGGGGGCGGACTCCGGGGACTGCGGCAGGGCGAGGGCCGTCCCGCGCTCCGGGGTGCGCAGGCCGTCCGCCGCGGCGAGCGCCGCGAGTGGGTCGGCGACCCCCGCGTCGGCCAGGACCTGCCGTACGGAGGTGTCCGAAAGGGCTTCCAGGGCGCGCAGCGCGTATGCGGCACGGGCGGCCCCGGACAGCGCGGACAGCTGCCGCCCCAGGGCGAGTTCATCGGCACCGCCGGAGTGGGGGAACAGCCCGGGACCCCAGCCCTCGGGCAGCGGCGGCGGGAACCGCACCCGTCTCGGCCAGGTCCGCCGCCGTGGCGGCAGACCCGCCACCAGCGCCTGCCGCAGCACCCGACCGCGGACGTAGGCGTATCCCGGACCGGCCGATCCGCCCGGGACCGGCACCGCCGCCCCGCCGGTCCGCGGAACCCGCGCGGTGCGGCCGCGCGGCAGGGAGCGCTGCACGATCCAGTGTGCGGTCAGTACCCGGCGGCCGCGGCCGAGGGAGGGCGGCAGCACGAGGTAGGCGATCCGCACCAGACGCGGATAGTGCTCCACGGGCACGGCCTCGGCCTGCTCCGCGTCGACGGCGCCGGGGACGGGTTCCTGAGTGCTCACCCTCAGCTGAACGAGCGAATACTGCGATAGTCACCATATCCGGCGGACCGGCCCCGCGAGCCGTGAGTCCCCGGGCGATCACCGGGGTCACGGGCACGGCATGCCAGCCCCTCCCGCGGCATACGACGGGACACATGGGGCAGGAGGTGCGCCTGCGACGTGCGGCACGTTCCGCCCGTTCCTCTGCACACCGGCGCGCCGACCGGGCACGATGGCCCGATGAGTACGCAACGAGCCCGAAGCACCGCCCCGAAGGCCCTGGCCGCACTGGCACTGACGGCCGTCACGGTCCTCACCGCGTGCGCCGGGGACGCGGACGACGCCCCCGACGTGCCGAAGACGGCGACGGGCAGTCTGGAACAGCTCGCCGAGCAGGCCGACTGCGAGCCGAACATCCAGACGGACGCGGAGGAACTGCGGCAGGCCAACTGCACGACGAAGGACGGCAGGTACATCCTCACCACCTTCGCCACGGACCGCGGCCAGCGCGAGTGGATCAACGAGGCCAACGACTACGGCGGCACCTACCTCGTCGGCCGGAAGTGGGTCGCGGTCGGCGACGAGAAGGTGGTGACGGCACTGCGCGGCCGGCTCGGCGGGACCGTGGAGAGCGGCGCCTCGCACGGCGGGCACTCGGGGAGCAGTTCCGGCAGTGGCGGGAACGAGGACGAGCACTCCGGCCATCACTGAGCAGGCCGCGGGCCGCGCGGGCCGGGGGAGGGAGGGTTCCGGGGAGGGAAGGCTCAGGGGGGAGGGCCGGCCCTCGACTGCCCGGGAGGGCGGGGCCCGCCCGCGGCAGGCGCGAGGCCTGACGCGAGCGGGGAAGGCTCAGGGGGAGGGCTGGCCTCGGTTGTCCGCGGGAGGGCGCGGGGCCGGGCACTCGGGGAGGGCGGCTTCGGCTGCCCGGGCGGGGCGGGCCCGCGGAAGATGGCGCCGAACCCGGGGCTCAGGCGGTAAGCCCGGGGTTCGGCGCCGGCTCAGGGAGCGGTCAGCGGCACGTGCGACCGCTGTTGATGCAGCCGACCATCTTCTTCATCAGGTTCTGGTCGAAGACGTTGATGAAGTCGCCGTGGTCGGTGATGGGCTTGTGCAGCTGCTCCGGGAAGGAGTCGACGGCGAAGACGCTCGGGTTGGCCCCGCCGAAGACCGGCGGCGGCACGTCGTACACGATGCGCTGCACGAGCTGCGGGATGGCGCGGAAGCCGTTGGGGCAGGCGCCGTTGGCCTGGGCGAAGGCGACATGGGTGCGGTGGTTGGCGCTGTCGGTGTTCTGGCCGTCCCAGCAGCTCTGGAACTTGAACGTCCGCACCACCTGGCTGCCCTGGGGGCAGATCGGGTACTTGTCCTTCAGCTGGCGGTTCTCGAAGCCGGTGCAGCTCCAGGAGGCGTTCGCGTTGGCGTCGCCGTTGACGAACGCCTTGGCGTCGCCGGTGATGATCCGCAGAAGCCGCGGCATCGCCGTCACCTTGGACCGCGGGTTGCCCACGAAGTCCATGGTCACCTGCGACGGTGTCTGGATCTCGCCGACGTTCTGGTCCTTGCCGCCGCCGTCGGCGTCGGCGTCGTCCTCCTGCTGCCCGTTCTGGAGCCGCAGCACCGGCCAGAAGTACGACGACCGGTCGCCCTGGTTCACACAGGTCGTCTCGCCCGCGGCGAGATCGTCGTCACTGGCGAACGCGTCGTTGGCCTGGTTGCCGATGTAGTCGTGCATATGGTGCGCGCCGTTGGCGACACCGGGTGCGACGATCACGTTGTCCGGGTTGAACTTGCCGTTCTCGTTCACCCCGCAGCTCGTCTTGAAGACACCACGGGAGACGCCGCGCCGGTTGCGCGGGTCGCCCGCGTTCGGCTTGACGGACTTGATGTCGACGAAGTCGGCCTGCACCGGGCCATTGCCCGCCTGACCGCCACCGCCCTGACCGCCATCGTCCTGACCACCGTCGTTCTGACCACCGTCCTGACCCTGGCCGTTGCCACCCTGGTTCCCACCGTCGTCGGCCCGCAGGGTGCACGGCGCCATGGACGTGAGGCCCTGCGGCTTGGGCGCCTTGCCGCGCTCGATGAGCGCGGCGATCCGCTGGAGGATCACCGTACGCTCGTTCTTCAGCGGGTTGAGGATCTGCTGCTGCCCGTACTGGGGGTTCTGCTCGATCCGTTGCCTGAGCTGGGCGAAGCGCTTGTACGCCGTGGTGATCTGGGTGTCCAGTGTGGCGAGTTCGCGGTCGATGTTGCGGCGCTCCTGCTGAGGCACCTGTTTCAGTTCGTTTCCGACGTCCGGGCAGTCGATGGTGGAGACCGACTGGCCGGCGGCCTGGGTTCTGTTGGGGCTCTGACGGCTCTCACCCGCAGATGCGTAGACATTGACCGCGATCAGCCCACCCCCGCCCAGAATCAGGGCGGCCGAGGCTGCGATCGCCCGGTTCGCCAGCGTTGAGCGTTTGCGTGTCGTGCGTGCCATGGAACTCCAATCCCGGGGTGGGAGCAACGCGCCGTTCCATACGGCGTCGCGTCGCGCCACGTTCAGACGGGACCGGATTTCGTAGAAAACTCCATTCGCAAAACGGGTCTCAGGGGGTCAACGGGCATGCCCTGGAACGGAGTTCCCCAAACCTCGGCGGCAGGCCCGGCCCACCGCGGGCACCCGTCGCCATGAGCGGCGGCACGACCCGCCGCGGTACGGCGCCGTCTCCACCACGCCCCGCCACACGAACCGGGTACGGCCCCGGCACCAGAGGTCTCATGGCGCCGGGGCCGCCCCCGCCTACCCGCCCGCTTCGCCGGCATGCGGCACTCGGCGACGTGGGGGATCCCGCCGCGCCACCCGTCCGCACGGCGGCATGGAGCGCGCCCGGTGTGCGGTGGGTCCGCGGCACGCCCGGTGGGACGCGGTGGAGCCGCCGCGCCGTACCGTTCGGCGCCCCTGCCACGCGTCGGTGAACGCATCCGCGGCCGGCGCCCGTGTAGGGGGACCAAGCCCGGCCGGCCGTACGGCCCGCCGCACGGCCTGTCGCACGATCGACGGCTCGGCCTGTGGCGCAGCCCCGGCGCGCATCGCGCGCATCGCGCGCACACCGAGGGCACCGAGGGCGCACCGCGCGTACACCGCGCGTACACCGCGCGTACACCGCGCGTACACCGCGCGTACACCGCGCGTACACCGCGCGTACACCGAGGGCGCACCGCGCGCACGCCGGGGGCAGCACTCAGGGGCGGCCGCCGGATGACCGTGTCCGGCCGGCGGCCGCCCCTTCGCGGCGTGCGCGGGATCAGACCCGGCCGGCCTTCTCCAACGCGGAGCAGCAGGTGTCCACCAGCAGGCGGGTCACCACATAGGGGTCGACGTTGGCGTTGGGCCGGCGGTCCTCGATGTAGCCCTTGCCGTCCCTCTCGACCTGCCAGGGGATGCGCACCGAGGCGCCGCGGTCGGAGACGCCGTAGCTGTACTCGTTCCACGGGGCCGTCTCGTGCAGACCGGTCAGCCGGTCGTCGATGCCGGCGCCGTAGTTCTTGACGTGGTCCAGCGGCTTGGAGCCCTCGCCCAGCGACTCGCACGCGGTGATGATGGCGTCGTAGCCCTCGCGCATCGCCCTCGTGGAGAAGTTGGTGTGCGCGCCGGCACCGTTCCAGTCGCCCTTCACCGGCTTCGGGTCGAGCGTCGCGGAGACGTCGAAGTCCTCGGCGGTCCGGTACAGCAGCCAGCGGGCGACCCACAGCTGGTCCGACACCTCCAGCGGCGCCAGCGGGCCGACCTGGAACTCCCACTGGCCGGGCATGACCTCGGCGTTGATGCCGGAGATGCCGAGTCCCGCCCGCAGGCAGTGCTCCAGGTGCGCCTCGACGACGTCCCGGCCGTGGATCTCGTCGGCGCCGACACCGCAGTAGTAGCCGCCCTGGGGAGCCGGGAAACCGCCGACGGGGAAGCCGAGCGGACGGTCGCCGTCGAAGAAGGTGTACTCCTGCTCGATGCCGAAGACCGGCTCCTGAGCGGCGAACCTCTCCGCCACCTCGGCCAGCCGGGCCCGCGTGTTGGAGGGGTGCGGGGTCATGTCCGTGTTGAGGACCTCGCAGAGCACCAGCACGTTGCCGCCGCCGCGGATCGGGTCCGGACACGAGTAGACCGGCTTCAGCACGCGGTCGGAGGCGTGGCCCTCGGCCTGGTTGGTGCTGGACCCGTCGAAGCCCCAGACGGGAAGCTCGGAGACGGCTGAGGCGGGACCCGTCAGAATCTTCGTCTTCGAGCGAAGCTTCGCGGTCGGCTCGGTGCCGTCTATCCAGATGTACTCAGCCTTGATGGTCACGGGCCCTCATCCTTCGCGGGTGCAGCGGGTATGAGGCGCAGCCTGGCAACCCCGGATTTCCCGGTCATTGCCCGACGGTGAACCCCGTGTTACTCGGCGATCCCCGGGTTCCGCGACCCGGGCGCGGGCCACCCCGGGTCAGGTTCGTCGCGGTCCTGCGAGCGGGCCGCCGGCCTCCGGGCCCGGCGGCCCGTCCCCCGCCGTCCGGTCGCGGGCGTCCGCGGTGCAGACTGGCCGCATGACCAAGCCACGCATCGGACTGATCGGAACGGGCCCCTGGGCGGAGCACACGCATGCCCCCGCTCTCGCAGAGCACCCCGGGGCCGTACTCAGCGGCGTCTGGGGCAGGCGCCCGGAGGCCGCCGCCGCGCTCGCCTCGGCGCACGGCGTCAAGGCGTACGAGGATGTGGACGCCCTCATCGAGGCGAGTGACGCCGTCGCCTTCGCCGTGCCGCCCGACGTCCAGGCACCCCTGGCGGCCCGTGCCGCCGCCGCCGGACGGCATCTGCTCCTGGACAAGCCGGTGGCGACCACGGTGGCCGGGGCCCGTGAGGTGGTGGCGGCGGCGGAGGGGGCCGGCGTCGCTTCCGTCGTCTTCTGCACACTGCGGTTCGCGGCGGACACGGCCCCCTGGATCGCGGAACAGGCCGCTTCCGAGGGCTGGTTGACGGGTCGGGCGCACTGGCTAGGCTCGCTCTTCGGGCACGGCTCCGCGAGCCCGTACGCCGCCTCGCCCTGGAGGCGGGAAAGGGGCGCGCTGTGGGACGTCGGCCCCCATGTGCTGTCCGTGCTGCTGCCGGTGCTCGGCGACGTCACGGAGCTGACGGCCCTGCGAGGTCCGGCCGACACGGCCCATCTGGCGTTCCGGCACGCGTCGGGGGCGTCGAGCACGGCCACGCTGGGCCTGAGCGCGCCGCCCGAGGCGGCGGGCGCGGGCATCGAACTGTACGGGGAGCGGGGGCGCGTGGCCATGCCCGAATGGAGCGATCCCGTCGGCTCGTTCCGTACGGCGGTCGACGAACTCGTCGAGTCGGCTCGCACCGGTGATCCGCACGCCTGCGACGTACGCCTTGGCCTGCGGATCACGGAGATCCTCGCGGAGGCCGAGCAACGGCTGGGGGAGGCGCGGACCGCGGCGGGCGGGGGCTGAGGCAGGGCCCGAGCGGGCGGGGGCTGAGGCAGGGCCCGAGCGGGCGGGGCGGTCGCCGCCTGCGGCCGCCGTCTGTGAACGGGGCCGTTCCCGTGCCATGGAACGGCGGAGGAGCGGCCGTACCGAGGTTCCGTCCGCTCCTCCGCCACCCCGGGTGCCCGCGGCGGAGGCAGGCACCGGGGGGCTCGTGGCACGTCAGCCGACGCGCTCGATCCGGGCGTTGCGGATCAGGAACTTCCCGGGCTCCCGCACCTGCTCGAACGCGGCGTCGTTCAGCAGCGTGCAACTGCCCGACGCGGCTGTGACCTGGACGGTCGTCGACCTGTCGTTGTCGAGGTTCGTCACCTTCAGCAGGGTGCCGACCGGGAACTCGCTGCTGGAGGCGGCCGGAGCGCCGCCTTCGCCGGACAGCGTCACCGTCGATCCCACGCAGACGACCTCCCCGGCGGGAGCGCCCCGGTCACCCGCGCCGATCGGGGGCGGCTGCTCGGCGGCCGGGGGCCCGGCGGCTTCGCCGCCGTCTGCGCCCCCGTCGCCCGCGTCGCCCGCGTTTCCGCCGAGGCGTTCGATGCGGACCTCGCGGATCACGTTCCTGCCGGCTTCACGGACCTGCTCGAAGGCCGCGGCGTTCAGCAGGGCGCAGCTGCCGGAAGTCGATGTCACCTCGACGGTGGTGGTCTTGTCGTTCGCCAGGTTGGTGATCTTCAGCAGGGTGCCGATCGGGAACTGGCCGCTGGAGGCGGCCGGAGCGCCGCCGTCGCCGGAGAAGGTGAGGTTCTGTCCGGCGCAGACGACCTCGCCGGTGGCAGCCGCCTCCGCACCCCCCGAGGCCGCACCCCCGCCCGAGGCCGCACCGCCGGCTGCCTCGGCCTGGCCCGCCGGGGGTTCGGCCGGAGCCGCGGACCGGTCTCCGCCTCCGGAGCCCTCGGCACAGCCCGCGGCCCGCTGCTGGAGGTTGATCTGCCTGATGACCGCCTCGCGGTTGGCGATCCGTGCTTCCGACTGGGCGTCGGGGTCGGTCCGTTGGGCGGTGATGAAGTTCTCGTTGTTGCGTACCGCCTGGGCGAATCCGTCACAGGCCGCCGAGGCACTGCTCGTCCCGGTCATGACAACCGCGGTTCCGCCGACCACCGCCGCGGCACCGACCATGAGCGCGATCTTCTTCTTGCCGCTGAGGGTCTTCTTGCGCGACACGTAAGGCTCCTGTCCCCGGCCTGAACGGCGGCCGGATCGGTTCCGTGTGCCGCTACGTACGAGGAGGCCGAGATGCCCGCTCAACGTCTCGGCGGCGACTTCCTTAACTGGGGCTTAAGTCTCCGCAGGCGGGCGGGAATCGGGACGGCGGGGCCGGTTGACGGGGGACCCGGGGCCTGGGGTCCGGTGCGGTCCACGGAGTGGGTGCGGCGCAGGGGCGGCCGCGGGGCCTGGGGTCCGGGGCGAGTCCCCGGGCTCGACAGGGTCATGGGGAAGGTTGCGGCCCGGTGTCCGAGGTCCGGGGTCCGGGGTCCGGGGGTCCGGGGTCTGGGGCTTCCTTCCGTCCGCTCGGGTCCCATCGGCGGTGCCGCCCCCCGGCTCCGCGTCGGTCACGGGTCCCTTCCGGGGGGCGCCCCGGCGGGCGGGCCGGGGTGGGGCCGGGCCCGTGGTGGCCGCGGGGGTCAGCGGCCGAGGGCGTCCCGTACCGCCTCCTCGGTGCGCGCGACGACCGCCGTGCCGTCGTCCGCCGTGATGATCGGGCGCTGGATCAGCTTGGGGTGCTCCGCGAGCGCCGTGACCCACCGGGCGCGCGACTCCGCGTCCCGCGACCAGTCCTTCATACCGAGGTCCCGGGCGACGGCCTCCTGGGTGCGGGTGATGTCCCACGGCTCCAGTCCGAGCCGTTCGAGTACGTCGCGGATCTCGTTCTCGGACGGGACGTCCTCGAGGTACCGGCGCACCGTGTACGACGCCCCCTCCTCGTCCAGCAGATGCAGCGCACCACGGCACTTCGAGCAGGCGGGGTTGATCCAGATCTCCATTCCGCCACCGTACTCCCCGTCTGTCACTCGAACACCCTGAACACCCTTTGGCCAGGGGCGATTGTCAGTGGTGGGCGCTAAAATCGAACTAGTTCGTGAGGGATCAACCACCGCGCCAGGAGGTCGCCGATGGGCGTTGCCGCAATCACGACGACGGGGACGGGAACAGTGGCGGGCACGACGACGAAAACGGAAACGGGGACGGGAGCGGGAGTAACGGCAGGGGCGGGCAGGAAGGCCCGGCGGGGGGCAGGGGCGAGGGCGAGCCGGCCGGAGCGCGGGTCCGCGCCGTCCGGGCCGGTGAAGAGGCCACTGCCTGCGGGGCTCCCGCGCGAGTGGTACGAATCCCACAACCGCCGGCTCAAGGCTATGCGCCTGGCCATCGCGCTGCTCGACACCGGCGTGTACCACCCGGCGAACGCGAGCAACCGGCGGATCCGCACCACGGCAGAGCGCATCGGGATCCGTCCGCCGTCCGACACGACGTGCCGCATGGTGCGTTCACTGATCCACTACGACGACTGACAGATATCGGCTGACAGATGACAACTGACAGATATCCGCAACTGTCATTCAGTGGCTGTCAGTCGACACCTCACACCTCACACCTCACAGCCCAGGTCCCATAATTGGCGACCGGCGACCGGCGACCGGCGACCGGTGGCTGAAGGCTGACGCGGAGTGAGCCGCGCGTACGGCGGACCTGCGTGCGGCTCACCGTGCCTTGCGGCCGGGAGTCCACCGGCTCGGCGGCCCCCCGGGTGCCGCCGAGCGGTGCCGAGCGGTGCCGTTGCCCGGCCGTGCCCCGCTCCTCCCGGCCGCGAGGCAGTGCCCAGCCGCCGCCGTCTGCCGCGGGGGCTCGTCGAGTCCCCGACTGCCCCCGCAGTCGGAGGGAGCGGACCGGGGTGCCGGACGCGGCCCCCGTGTGGCGTGTCACAGACAAGCGGGCCGTCGCTGTGGGAAGTTCAACTCTGCTTTCCCTCAATCGAGTTGATGCATTCCACCGGCCCGCCTGCCGAGAGGATCGAATGAGCACGCTGGAAGCCATCACGCTTGACCAGGTGGCCGATACGAACCGGTATCCACTGTCGGATCTCGACGGCCCCGAGGGGCAGGTGGTGGTGGCCCAGGCCCGGCGCGAACTGTCGGACCTCGGCTGCACCGTGCTGCCGGACTTCATCCGGCCGTCCCTCCGGGACGTCCTCCGTGAGGAGGGCTCGTCGCTCGCCCCACGCGCGTACCACGACACGGAGACGGTGAACGTCTACAACATCGCCGTCGACTCGGATCTGCCCGAGGACCACCCCGGCCGGCGGACCTTCCAGCGGGGCAACGCGTTCGTCGCCAGGGACCGCATCCCCGAGGACTCACTGATAGGCCGGCTCTACTCGAACGACCTCTTCCGGGACTTCGTCGCCCTCTGCTTCGGGCTGCCGCGACTGTACGAGCTGGCCGACCCGTTGTCCGGACTGGTCCTCAACGTGGTCCCGCCCGGCATGGAGCACCCCTGGCACTTCGACACCAACGAGTTCACCGTCAGCATGCTCACCCGGGAGGCGGAGGACGGCGGCGCCTTCGAGTACTGCCCCAACATCCGGTCGGCGCGGGAGGAGAACTTCACCGCCGTACGGGCCGTCCTCGACGGCCGCGGCGACCGCTTCATCCGCCGTCTGCCCCTGCGCCCGGGCGACCTGCAACTCTTCAGGGGCCGCTACTCGCTGCACCGGGTGAGCCCCGTCAGGGGAGGGACCGCCCGCCACTCCGCGATCTTCGCCTACAGCGAGCGCCCCGGTGTGATCGGGAGCGTCGCCCGCACCCGGCAGTTGTTCGGGCGGGTGCTGCCCGAGCATCTCCAGGCCGAAGGCCGCGCCGTCCGTGGAGACCGGCTCCTCGACTAGGCGTGTTGCGAACGCGGCTCCGTCGCCCGCAGGGCGGGGCAGGAGGGGTTCCCACAACACGCCCCAGCGGTTCCGGGGCGGTGCACGGTGCGTGGTGCGCGGCGTGCGGCGTGCGGTGTGCGACTGCCGGCCGGCGGTTCCGTTCTCCGGGCACCGCCCGGCCGTCGCATGGTGCGCCACCGGATCCGGACCGCCGGCGCCGGTCCCGCACCCGCCACCACCGCCGGACCGCACCGGACGGCCGCCCCTCCGCCCCACCCCGTACGCGTGCCCCGCGGGGCGTCCCCGCGCCGCAGCCACCTGCGTCCCGACCACCCAGCCCGGCCCCCGGCCCCCGACCCCCTGCCACCCAGCTCCCGACCACCCTGCCCCCGACCACCCAGCCCCCGGAGAACCGGCGACCGGGCCGCTCAGCGACCCCTACCGGCGCTCAGCGCCCCAGCCACTCAGCGACCCCACGGAGGAACAGCACCCCGTGCGATTCGACGCCACCGGAAAAGTGTCCCTCGACCACATCTACGCCCAGCCCGACCCCCGTACCTACTTCTCCGTGCTCCGCCCCCTCGGCTACTGCGTGCCCCAGCAGGCGAAACCGTGGTTCGCCAAGCTGATCCGGGAGTACCGCGAGTCCCGGCGGGTCACCGTGCCGCAGGTGCTGGACATCGGCTGCTCCTACGGCATCAACGCCGCCCTGGTGAAGTACGACGCCACCCTGGACGAGCTGTACGACCGCTACGGTGACGTCCGGGCCGGTGACGACAGCCGGGCGGCCCTGCTGGCCCGCGACCGGGAACTGGCCCGCTCCCGCCGCCCGGCGCGGCCCCTCCGCTTCGTCGGCCTGGACGCCGCAGGCGGCGCGCTGGCCTACGCCCTCGAAGCGGGCTTCCTCGACGACGCGGTCCATGCCGACCTGGAGAACTACGACCCCACCCCCCGCCAGCGCGCCCGGCTCGCCGGCACGGACCTGGTGATCTCGACCGGCTGCCTCGGGTACGTCACCGAGCGGACGCTGACGCGCGTGGTGCGGGCCCAGGGCGGACGCCTGCCGTGGATGGCGCACTTCGTGCTGCGGATGTTCCCCTTCGCGTCCGTGGAACACGCCCTGGCCGGGCTGGGGTACCGCACCGTCCGCGTCGACGAGGTGTTCAAACAGCGCAGGTTCGCCTCCCCGGAGGAGCAGGCACTCGTCCTCGACGGCATGGCTGCCGCGGGGGTGGATGCGCGGGGCCTTGAAGCGGAAGGCTGGCTCCACGCACAGCTCTACATCTCCCGGCCGTACGACACCGCAGGCACCGACGACCCGAAACGAGACCAGTAGTGGACAACCGTCAGACCCCCACGCCGGAGGCACCGCGGCCCGGCGCGGCACCCTCCACCTTCGCCTACGAGGAGAGCCTGCCGCGCGTACCGCTCCCCACGCCCGAGGCCAGCTGCGAGAGGTTCCTCTCCTGGTGCGCACCGCTGCTGACCGCGGATGAGTTGGCGGTGACCGAGGCGGAGACCGCCGCCTTCCTCCGTCCCGGCGGCGCCGGCCGGGTGCTGCACGCCGCACTCGAGGAGTACGAGGCCACCGAGGGAGTGCAGAGCTGGCTGGACACGTTCTGGCCGTACCGCTACCTCGGCCGGCGCGACCGGATCGCGCTCAACGCCAACTTCTTCTTCCTGTTCCGGGACGGCGGCGGGGGGCAGGTGCCGCGCGCGGCCGGGCTGATCGCGGGGGCGCTGCACCACAAGGGCCTGCTCGACCGGGAGCGGCTCCCGCCGGTGACGCAGCGCGGGGTGCCGCAGTCGATGGTGCAGAACAAGTTCCTCTACTCCACCACCCGGATTCCCGGCGTGCGGCAGGACACGGTGCGCGCCCCCTACGGCGAGGACCGGCCCGGGCCGTCGGGTGCCCGGCACATCGTGGTGTTCTTCCGCGGCGGGATGTTCCGGCTGGACGTGCTCGGCGCGGACGGCGTCCCGTACGGTCTGCGGGACCTGGAGGCCGGACTGCACGCGGTCGTGGAGGCCGGTGCCGAACCCGCCGCGCCGGGCACCTCGGTGGGCCACCTCACGACCATGGCGCGTGCGGAGTGGGCGGCCGCCCGCGAGGACCTGCTGCGGGTGGACCCGCGCAACGCGGAGTCCCTGGACGTCGTCGAGACGGCGCTGTTCTGCGTCTGCCTCGAGGACTTCGCGCCCGCCGGAGTGCAGGAGGCGTGCGACGAACTGCTCTACGGCGATCGCGGGAACCGCTGGTTCGACAAGGCGGTGTCGTTCGTCGTCTTCGCGGACGGCCGGGCGGGCATCAACGTCGAGCACTGCGAACTCGACGGCACCACGATCCTCGGCTTCACCGACTTCCTGCTGGGCACCCCGGCCGAGGAGCACTCCCGCCGCTCGGGCGCCCGCTCCCAGGGCCTGCCCGCCCTGGAGCCGGTCGTCTTCGCACTGGACGGGCCGCTCCGGGAGCGGGTACGCGCCGCGGCCGAGTCGTTCGCCGCGTACGGCGACGCGACCGCGACCACCACGGTGACGTTCCCGGACTTCGGCAGCACCACGGCCAAGTCCCTGGGCATGTCCCCGGACGCCTTCGTACAGTGCGCCTACCAGCTCGCCCACCAGCGCGCCAAGGGACTTCTGGGCGCCACCTACGAGTCGATCGCCACCCGGCAGTACCGCAACGGCCGCACCGAGGCCATGCGCGTCGTCACCCCGGAGATGCGGGCGTTCGTGGCGGCGATGGAGGATCCCGCCGCCTCACCGGCGGTCCGGGCGGCCGCCTTCCGGGCCGCTGCCGAAGCCCACACGGCCAGGGCGAAGGCCGCCCAGGCCGGACAGGTACCCGAGCAGCACCTGTGGGAGCTGGAACTCGTCCAGCGCCGCCGCGGCCCGGAACTGGGTGTCACCGAGCAGCCCGCCCTCTACCGCACCCCCGGGTGGCTGAAGATGCGCGACGACTACCTCAGTACCAGTTCCGCGCCCTCCCGCAACATCCAGTTCTTCGGCTTCGGTTCCACCAGCAGCCGCTGCATCGGCGTGGCGTACGTGCTGCTCCCCGAGCGCTTCAACCTCTACCTGAGCACGCCCGTGCCGGTCGCGGACCGGATGCGCACCTTCGCCGACCGCCTGCGCGAGGCGGTCGCGGAGCTGCGGGACCTGCTGGAGACCGGGGGCCGGGGGACCGGGGGGTAGCCGACCGGTGAACGGGCCACCCGGCGGACGCACCCCCCGGGACGGACACCCGGGAGGCACTCCCCGGGACGGACACCCGGGGGACGGGCGAGCGCGAGGGGCCGGGGCCTCACGTGCCGAGGGCCTCGGCGCGGGCTCGGTACGCGGGTGCGGGCACGGCGCGGGCTCGGTACGCGGGTGCGGCGCTCGGGCGGCCTCGGTACGCGGGTACGGGTACGGGTACGGGTACGGGCACGGCGCGGGCTCGGTACGCGGGTACGGGCACGGCGCGGGCACGGCGCGGGCACGGCGCGCGCACGGCGCGGGTACGGGCACGTCCCCCGGACGAACACGGGCCGTGGCCCCGGACGTCTCACAGCCCGGCGAAGTAGGCGGCCGCGCCGTCGGCGACGCCCTCGACGAGGGCGATGCCCGCCGCCTGGGTGGGCTGGCCGTCGCTGAGCACGGCGATCAGCAGGCGGCGGCCGTCCCTCTCCACGAGGCCGATGCTGTTGACCACCCACAGGCCCGTGCCGCTCCGGGGGAGCCAGCCGTTCTTCAGCCGCGCGGACCCGGTGTCGCCGGCGGCGGACACCCCCCAGTCCTGGCCGGCGGACACCGTGCCCATCAGCTCCTGGACGTAGGCCCGCGAGGCGTCGGACAGGGCGGAGTCCGCGGTGAACACCGCCCTGAGCAGGCGCAGTTGGTCGGCAGGGGTGGTCTCGGTGAGGCCCCACAGGCCCTCCTGTCCCGGTTCGGTCTCCAGCAGCCCGAGCCGGCGGTTCGCCTCCGCCAGGCCGTCGGCTCCGCCTATCGCGTCCCACAGCGCGGTCGTCGCGGTGTTGTCGCTGTTCCGGATCATCGCCGCCGCCCACTGCCGCTCCTGTTCCGTCAGCCGGCGCCGGGCGTCCTGGGCCTGGAGGAGCAGCGCGGCGAGGACGTCGGCCTTGACGATGCTCGCGGTGACATGGGCGCGGCCGTCACCCGCGGTGGCGCTCTGCCCGCTGTCCACGTCCATCAGGGCCACCGACACGCGCCCGGTGGTTTCCGCGCGCACCGCCTCGGTCGCGGCGGCGAGTGCCTCGTCCGGGGACGGCCCGGAGGAGGCGGACGGGCCGGGGGTCCGCACCGCGCCGGCCGGCTCGGCGCGGGTGCCGCTCACGGACCCGTCCTCCGGCCATGCCAGGCAGGCGAGTACGACCGCTCCGACCGGGACGAGGAGCAGTGCGGTCAGGGCCGCGGCGGCGGATATGCGGGCGCCGGGGCGCGTGGGGGATCGATGCCGACTCATGGCCGCGGAAGGTAGCGGGCCGGCCTGGGGATTCCCTGTGAGCGGGCTCCGCGCCCCGGGCACCGCGGCCCGCGGGGGACAGGGCGTCCGGTCCGCCCGTGCCGCCCATGGGGCACGATGGTCGCCCGCAGAGGAGCCGGGCCCGGGGGGTTCGGGGGCAGGAGGGTGCAGATGGCCGGGGCGGCGGAGCGGGGGCGCGTTCTGGTGGTCGACGACGACCCGGCGATCCGCCGGTCGCTGGCGCGGGCACTGCGGCTGGGCGGTTTCTCGGTGGATCTCGCCGAGGACGGGCGCTCGGCGCTGCTCGGCGTCGGCGCCCGTCGTCCCGACGTGATCGTGCTGGACATATCGATGCCCGGGATCAGCGGTATCGACGTGTGCCGGACGCTGCGCGCGGACGGCGACGACGTGCCGGTGCTGATGCTGTCGGCCCTGGACGAGACCACGGACCGGATAGCAGGCCTCCAGGCAGGCGCCGACGACTACCTGGTCAAACCCTTCGCCCTGCAGGAACTGGTGCTCAGGCTCGAGGCACTGCTCCGCAGGCGCCCGCCCGCCGGTGGTGAACTGCTGCGGGCCGGCCCGCTCGAGATGGACCCGGCCGCCCGTGAGGCGCGGCTGGACGGGGAGCGGCTGCCGCTCACCCGGCGGGAGTTCGAGCTGCTCGCCGTGCTCGCCCGCAACCCCGGGCTGGTCCTGACCCGCGACCAGTTGCTGGACCGCGTGTGGGGCTACGACTTCGAGGTGCGTACGGGGGTCGTCGACACGTTCGTCAGCTATCTGCGGCGCAAGCTCGAAACCGGCGGGCGTCCGCGGCTGATCCACACGGTCCGCGGCGTCGGCTTCGTCCTGCGTGTGGAAGGCGGAACGCGCGGCGGGGGTGCGGCGCGGTGAAGCTGTCCACCCGGATCGCGCTCGCCGTCGGCGTCACCGTCCCGCTGCTCGTCCTGGCCGCCGGGTGGCTGCTGGTCCGGCTGGTGGCGGCCGAACTCCACACCCAGCAGGACGCCCTGCTGCGCGACCGGGCCGGGACCGTCGCCAAGGACGCGCGCGGTCTGCTCAGGGCCTCCGCCGCCGACCGGCCGCCCGCGGTGGAGCAGGCGCGGGAGCGGCGCCTGTACGGTTCGGCGCTGGACGTGGGGATACGCCTGATCGGGCCGGAAGGCACCTCCTTCGGCGGGCCTCAGCCGGACGCGTCCGTACCACTGCCCGCCCAGGCGCCGGAACCGGTCACCGTCCGTGCCGGGGAGGCGAGTTGGCGGGCCCTTTCGGTCGACCTCACCGGCCCGGGGAAGCGCGTCGACGGCACCCTGTGGCTGTTCTCGCCCGGCACGAGGAGCGAGGCCCAGCTCGACCTGGTCCGCACCCGCGTACTCCTCGTCGCCGGGACCACCGCGCCGCTGGCCGGGTTGGCGGCCGGGGCGGTGGCCACCCGGGCCACCCGGCCGCTGCGACGGCTCCAGCAGCGCACCAGCGGGCTGGACCCGCGCTCCACGGCGACCCGTCCGGTCCACCACCCCACCCGGGTGACCGAGGTCGACGACCTGGCCCGCACCGTGCAGACGGTGCTGGCCCGCTATGACGAGCAGGCCGCCCGGACCGCGGAGACGCTCGCCACCGCGCGGTCCTTCTCCGCCGCGGCGTCCCACGAACTGCGCACCCCGCTGATGAGCATGCAGACCAATCTGGAGATCCTCGCCGAACACCCGGAACTCGCCGGTTCCGAGCGGGCGGAGGTGGTGTCCGATCTCCGGCGGGAGCACGCGCGGCTGCTCGGACTGCTGGTGATGCTCCGCGAACTCGGCCGCGGGGACCTGGTGGAGACCGACTCCTTCGGGCCCGTGGACCTGTCGGAGATCGCCGACGCGTCGGCGGCCGACCTGCGACGCAGGCATCCCGACGCGGAGATCGCGGTGTCCGTCAGGTCCGGTGTGCACGTCCACGGCTGGGAGCCCGGGCTGCGGACCGTCGTCGGCAACCTGCTCACCAACGCGGTCCTGCACGGCCAGTGTCCGGGTGCGCCCCCGCGGGTCGGGCTGGCCCTGGGGACCGAGTCCGGCCCGGAGGGCCGTGCCGCCGTCCTGACCGTGGACGACGAAGGGCCGGGGATCGCACCAGACGAGCGCGAGAGCGTCTTCGAGCGGTTCCGCCGGCGCCCCGGAAGCCCGGGCTCCGGGCTCGGGCTCACTCTCGTCGCCCAGCAGGTCGCGCTGCACCGGGGACGGGTACGCGCGCTGGACGGGCCGGGGGGCGGGACGCGCTTCGAGGTCCGTCTCCCGGTGCGCGCCGACGCGGGGCAGGCACTGCCGCTGCGCCGCGACTGGATGATCGAGACCGCCGCGCATCCGCGGGAGCCCGAGTGGCCGCCGGGCGGGGAACGCCCTCCACAGGGATTCGGACCCCCACAGAGTTTCCACAGAGAGCGCTCCTAGCGTTCCGGCCCGAACGGGCAACCGCCCGCGGAAACGAACGTGGAGAGACCGTCATGTCAACGTTCAGGAAGACCGCCCTCGCCGTCGCCGTCATGGGCTCGCTGCTCGTCGGCGCCGGCACGGCGCAGGCCGACGGCGGCACACCCGCGCCGGGCAGGAACAGCGCCCAAGACGGCGCGCAGGCCCTGTGCAAGCGGGTACCGAAGATCGAGAAGCGCATCGAGCGCTCGCTGGGGCGTCTCGACGGCGCCGCCGACGCGCGGGGCTCGGTCGCCAGGCTGGAGAAGCGTGTCGCCGCAGCGGAAGCGGCCGGCCACACCGAGGTCCACACGTTCCTCAAGAACCGGCTCGCCGCCCGCAAGGCGCTGAAGCCCACCCTCGAACAGCGGCAGAAGGACCTCGCCGAGGTCAAGAAGTGGTGCGAGGCCGACGGCAACGGCAACGGCGACGGCGACGGGGACGGGGACGGAAACTGATGCGGGCGGCCTCCCCGCGCGGCGCCCTGGTGCTCGCCGCGGTGGCCGCCACGGCCGCCCTGCTGGCCGGGTGCGGTCCCGGCGCGCAGGAAGCGGGCGACGAGGGCCCGGCGCCCGCCGGGACCGGCCCCGCCTCCCCGGGGACGGGCTCCGAGCCGGGGGCCACGGACGGCGACGGGGAACTGGCCAGGATGGAGGAACTGGTGAACGGCGCCGAGTCGGCCGCGGGAGTCGCCGACCGGGACGCCGCCTCGGACCCCGAGTAGCCCGCCGCCCGCCGCTCGCCGCCCGCGCCCGGCGCTCGCCGCCCGGCGACCGCGCCCTGCGGCCGTGTACGAGGGCCGCGCATGACGGCCGTGTACGAGGGCCGCGCATGACGGCCGTGTACGAGGGCCGCGCATGACGGCCGCGTACGACGACCGTGGGCCGTGTCCTCCTCTCTCGGAGGAGGACACGGCCCACGGTTCCTGCACGGCCCGGGTCGGCGCCGAGGCGCTGCGACCTGCGGGCTTTCTAGATGTCGAAGTACAGCTCGAACTCGTGCGGGTGCGGGCGGAGCTGGATCGGGGCGATCTCGTTCGTCCGCTTGTAGTCGATCCAGGTCTCGATCAGATCGGCCGTGAAGACGCCGCCGGCCTGGAGGTACTCGTTGTCCGCCTCGAGGGCGTCGAGGACCGCCGGGAGGGAGGTCGGGACCTGCGGGACGCCCGCGTGCTCCTCGGGGGCGAGTTCGTAGAGGTCCTTGTCGATCGGCTCGGCCGGCTCGATCTTGTTCTTGACGCCGTCGAGGCCGGCGAGCAGCAGCGCCGAGAAGGCCAGGTACGGGTTGGAGGACGGGTCCGGCGCGCGGAACTCCACGCGCTTGGCCTTCGGGTTGGAGCCCGTGATCGGGATGCGCATCGCGGCCGAGCGGTTGCGCTGCGAGTAAACGAGGTTCACGGGCGCCTCGAAGCCCGGCACCAGGCGGTGGTAGGAGTTGACCGTCGGGTTGGTGAAGGCCAGCAGCGACGGGGCGTGCTTCAGGATGCCGCCGATGTAGTAGCGGGCCGTGTCGGAGAGGCCCGCGTAGCCCTGCTCGTCGTAGAAGAGCGGGGAGCCGCCCTGCCACAGCGACTGGTGGACGTGCATGCCGGAGCCGTTGTCACCGAAGATCGGCTTGGGCATGAAGGTCGCGGTCTTGCCGTTGCGCCAGGCGACGTTCTTCACGATGTACTTGAAGAGCATCAGGTCGTCGGCCGCGGCGAGCAGCGTGTTGAACTTGTAGTTGATCTCGGCCTGGCCGGCGGTGCCGACCTCGTGGTGCTGGCGCTCGACCTGCAGGCCGGCGTTCTCCAGCTCCAGGGAGATCTCCGCGCGCAGGTCGGCGAAGTGGTCGACCGGCGGGGCCGGGAAGTAGCCGCCCTTGTAGCGCACCTTGTAGCCGCGGTTGTCCTCGACGGCCCCGGTGTTCCAGGCGCCGGCCTCGGAGTCGATGTGGTAGAACCCCTCGTTCGCCGAGGTGGCGAAGCGCACCGAGTCGAAGACGTAGAACTCGGCCTCGGGGCCGAAGTACGCGGTGTCCGCGATGCCGGTGGAGGCGAGGTAGGCCTCGGCCTTCTTGGCGATGTTCCGCGGGTCGCGGCTGTACTGCTCGCCCGTGATCGGGTCGTGGATGAAGAAGTTGATGTTGAGGGTCTTGTCACGGCGGAACGGGTCCAGCCGCGCCGTGGACAGGTCCGCCCGCAGCGCCATGTCGGACTCGTGGATCGCCTGGAAGCCGCGGATCGACGAGCCGTCGAAGGCGAGCTCCTCGGACGGGTCGAACGCCGTGGCCGGGATGGTGAAGTGCTGCATCACGCCCGGAAGGTCGCAGAACCGGACGTCGATCATCTTCACGTCGTTGTCCGCGATGAACTTCTTGGCGTCGTCGGCGTTCTGGAACATCCAACTCCTCCTCCTCCCGTCCCGGGGAGGGGCGGGGTTGTGACTCGGTCGTGCGGCCAGTGCGGTGGCACACACAGGGCACGACCCTAGGCAGCCGGGATTTCTCCAGCATGACTCATTTGTTTCGCGGAAGTTAACCGGACGGCCGGTGCTCCGCGCCGTGACACGCCTCGCAGGGCCTCCCGCTGCCCCTCCCGGACCCGCCGCCGACCCCCTCCCGGACCCGCCGCCGACCCTCTCCCGGACCCTTGACCGCGCCCCTCCAGGACCCCTCCGGGCCGGCTGGTCGGCAGGCCCGCGGGCCCGCTCCGTTCCGGGCTTCCGGGCACCCGGGCACCCGGGAGGGGGTGATCGAAAGCGTGCACAGTACCGTGGACGGGTGGACAACAGGCAAGCGATCGGATCGTGGCTCTCCGGGCCCCGCGCGGCGGCCGAGGACATGGGCGCCGACTTCGGCTACCGGGGCGAGCGGCTCGGGCTGCCGCAGGACGGGCCGGGTTCCGTCGCCCCGCTCGGGCGGCGCTTCGGCGCGCTCTTCATCGACTGGGGCCTGTGCGTGCTCGTCGCATACGGCCTCGTCACCGGACGCGACTGGTCCGCGGCGGGCAATCCGGCGCTGCTGGTCTTCCTCGTGCTCAGCGTGCTGACCGTCGGCACCGTCGGCAGCACCCCCGGCAAGCGGCTCCTCGGACTGCGGGTCGTCGGCGAGAACGGCGGGCGGCTCGGCCCGGGCCGGGTCCTCGTCCGCAGCGTGCTGCTCTGCCTGGCCGTTCCGGCGCTGGTCTGGGACCGCGACGGCCGGGGGCTGCACGACCGGCTCGCCCGCGCGGTCCAGGTGCGCGCCTGAGGCCTCCTGCCGCGGACGGCAACCGCCCCGGTGACCGCCGGGTGGGAGCCCGAGGCGGGCACTCGGGGACCCGGGCACCCCGGGCGCACGGGTGTGGTGGGGTGTTCGAGGGAGGACCTCGCCGCATCGGGAAACGGGCACCCGGGCGCGTAGGCGTTAGGGGTACGCGGGAGTCGTACCGGTGGGTACGCCGGGGCCTGAGCCGCGTAGCGCCCGCCCGCCCGTGAGGCCTGTGTCCGTCCTCGTCGTCACCGGGGCGTACCCCCGCGCCGGCGACCCCGCGCTTCTGGCCCCTCAGCCGCCGGACGGGGCACGATCCGACCGGCGCGCGCCCGCACGACTCCGCAAGCCGCACGGCATGACAGGGAGGAGGGCACCCCGGCCGGCCGGGGCGCCCTCCTCCCTGTCATGCCGTCCGCCCGCGCCGTTCGCGGGCACGGGACGGGGTCAGCGCATCTTTCCGCCTCGCGGCATCCGCATGCCCTTCGGCATCGGGCCCTTCGGAAGAGTTCGCGATCATGGGGTACCCGTTCACTCTGGCCACGGCCCCCTGACCAGCCCGAACACCGACCAAGAGCCCTCGCTGACGCGGGGGCTCTTCGCATTGGAGGGCCCATGCCCAAGGAGAGATGGCGCCTTGACCTCCGCGAGGACATCACGAACGCCATCGACGGAGTGACGGGCGGCACCTGCCCGGCGAACATCATCGACGCTGTCTTGCTGTCCGTCCTCCCCCATCTTGAGGGCGCGTACAAGCGCGGCCTGATGGCCGGCCGCAGCCAGGCCGGCTACAGGGCCAGACGAAACCCCGAGGAGAAGAGCTGATGGTTTGCCACAACTGCAAGCGGGTGCAGTGCATCTGCTTCCGGAGGGCGCGATGAGCGCCCACGACAAGCCCACCGGCCGCCTTCAGGGCGGCCTTTCCCGCCTCCGGGACCACCTGCACCTGGCGAGGTTTCTGCGCTCGCACAGGAAGGGGCTGAGCCGCATCGGGTGGGCCCTCTTGGAGGGCCTGATCGGTGCGGCCGTGGGCCTCACGGCGGCGGCCCTGTGGATTGCGAACCGATAGGAGGGACCTCGTGCTCTATGACCCGGAACGGCGCTGGCTCGACCGGGCCCTCTGTCGCACGGTCCACCCGGACAAGTTCTTCGCCCCGAATGGCAGCCAGCTCGGTCGGAAGCCGGCCGACGTCACGCAGAGCATCTGGGATGACGCGAAAGCAATATGCCGCCGCTGCCCGGTACTGGAGGAATGTCGCCGGGATACCAAGGGCGAGGAGTACGGCGTCTGGGGCGGCGTGGACGAGTATGAGCGCCATCGCGCCCGCGAGCGCTTGGCCAAGGGCTCCTGGAAGAGGTGGCCGGAGGGCACCCCGCAGGGGGTGGGGTGGCCCGACATACGCCATGGTCGCTCGCGCGGTGTCACCGCGCGTGGCGAGAATCGTCGTCACCGCGGACAGCGGTGGCCGGCGCAAAGGCAGTGAGTTCCACGTTCCCCTGACCAGGCTGACACGACGTGCCAGGGGGAGACATCGCAGGTCAAGACCATCCCGCGCATGGCTGCGCCGGCGGCCTATGATCGCATCTTGGAAATCCTGTTCTCACCGACCCCGCGTGGGCCTTGAGGTCTAGTCAGCTATCGAGCCGGAGACCCCGGCGGCGCCCTCGCGCCCCGGGGCCGGGCCGATCCGGGAGGGGACCAGCATGCGCAATTCCGTTGCGCTCGCTCTGGAAACGTCCGCCCGTGCAGTGGGTGGCCAGGCTGCTCTTCGCGCCGTCGACTACCTTCGCGTTAGCACGGAGCAGCAGACTAAAGGCTACGGCATCACCTACACAGGCCGGGCCACGGCCGCGCACATCAGGCGCAAGGGCTGGGAGCACCTGGACACGTTCAAGGACGAAGGGGAAAGCGGCACTTTGCCGTGGCAGGAGCGGCCGGGTGCGTCGCAGATCATGGAGCTTGCCCAGCGGACCCCGAGGCCATTCGATGTCGTCGTGGTCTTCGAGACGCGCGCCATCGGCCGAAAGAACAGGGTCTTCTGGGATTGGGTGTGGACACTTCAAGACCTTGGGGTCTTCGTGGCCATTGTCGATGAGGACATCGACAACACCACCGAAGACGGCGAAGCCCGCATGCAGGAGAAGGCCCACGAGGCATTCAAGGAACTTGCGCGCATCCGTAAGAGGACGCAGGGTGGCATCCAGCAGAAGGCGCTCATGGGCGGCTTTCCGGGCGGACAGGCCCGCTACGGCTACCGCATCGAGAATCGAGGCAAGAAGGGTGAGCAGGTTCTCGTAGTGGATGACTGTGACGGCGGGGATGCCTGCACCCGCACCGATCCGTGCACCACCATGCACGAGGCGCCCGCCCTCCGCTTCGCCCGCAAGGCGGCTGTCAGGGCGAAGGGCAACTTCGGTCAGGTGGCCCGCTCTCTCAACGCCGAGGGTTTCCTCACGCGATCCGGTCGCCCGTGGGCGGCCCCGCACATTCGGGGAATCCTGATGAACGACGATCTGCTTGACGCGCGATTCGTCTTTCGAGGACGAAGCTCGAAGGTCAATCCGGACGGAACTCCGGTCTGGGGCGAGAGTGTTGTGATGGATCTTGACCCTGTCTTCAGTCCGGACGAGGTTGCCGAATTCCGCAGAGTCACGGCCAACAAGGTTCGCCACTGGGCGGCAAGTCGCGTGTATACGCTTACCGGGCGCATCGCGAGCCCCTGCGGCAGGCACTATGTCGGCTGCGCGCCCTCCGGGGAGGCGCCGCACTACGTGTGCGCAGGGAAGACCGCAGAGCACCCCGGGGCGCCGACCTGCTCCTGTTCCCAACTCGATGCATCCGGCGTCGAGGAGTGGGCGTGGAAGGAGCTTTGCGTACTGCTCGGCGACGGCGCCCGTCTCCGCGCGATGGCTGATCAGTGGGTAGGCCGTTCCTCGGGTGAGCGCGTCGACTACTCCTCCCGGCTGGCCGATTTGGATCAGAAGATCGCGGCGCAGGATGAGGCCGTGGACATCGCGACCGTGGTCGCCGCGAAGCGGGCAGCCGGAAAGGGGCTCATCGGCTCGGAGGCCGAAGCCGCAGTGGAGCGGATCGTAAAGCCGCTCTGCGATGAGCTTGACGAGCTGAAGCGGTCGCGGCGCGAAATCGAAGGCTGGAAGGCGGAGGCCGCGCGAGCGGACGGGAGGTCCAATGATCTCCAGGAGCTTGCCCAGATGGCCCATGACCGCCTCGAAGGTCTGGAGCCCGAGCAGCAGAGGGAGTTCTTCCATCTGCTCGACGTGGAGATCACCCTGACTGGACCCAACCCCGGGATGCATCGCGGCGCGCGATGCCCCATCGGGGAATGGTTCAGGGCCAACGAGCAGCCAGTCCCGATCCTCTGCGACCACTCATGGGCGCTGGTGATGGAGTCGGAGAAGTTCCCGAACGGGGGCACGGAGCCCCGCCAGAAAGGCGGGCTCGCCCCTCGCACGGTACTGGAGGCATTCCTCAAGAAGGCCCGTACGGGGGCGGCCTGGCCTGAGCTGAACACCGAGTACGGCTCTACCGGGCTTATCGGCCACTGGGGCCGGTGGTACAAGTCGGGCCGCTGGGAGCGGGTTATGCAGGCCATGAGTGCCTGCGAAGGGACGCCGCCGGCCCCCCTTCACCCGCTCCCTCCCATGCACATGAAGGGGAAGATCCGGCCGGGGGTCATCCTCGCGGTGAGCGACCGCGAAACCCACGGCCAGGCATCGGGCCCTTCGGCAGCGGCATGTTGCTCATCAGGTCGCCCATGGCGCGCAGACGGTCGTTCGCCTGCGTCACCTGCGAGCCGGTCAGTACCCGGGGCAGCTTCGTCATGGTGGTGCGCAGCTTCTTCAGCGGCACCTGGCCCTCGTCGTTGCCGACGATGATGTCGTGCACCGGCGCGTCCACGGCCACCCGGGCCATCCTCTTCTTCTCGGCCGCCAGCAGGGTCTTGACCCGGTTCGGGTTTCCCTCGGCCACCAGCACGATGCCGGCGCGGCCGACGGCCCGGTGGACGACGTCCTGGTTGCGGTTCATCGCGATCGCGGGGGTCGTGGTCCAGCCCCGGCCCACGTTCTGCAGTACGGCGGCCGCCGCTCCCGGCTGTCCCTCCATCTGCCCGAAGGCGGCGCGCTCGGCGCGGCGTCCGAAGACGATCGCCATCGCGAGGAAGGCCAGCAGGAAGCCCAGGATGCCCAGATAGACCGGGTGGCCGATCAGGAAGCCGATCGCGAGGAAGACACCGAAGGTGACGATTCCCACACCCGCGACGACGAGGCCGACCTTGGGGTCGACCCGCCGGGTCATTTTGTAGGTAAGGGCGATCTGCTTCAGTCGCCCGGGGTTCGCAGAGTTCTCTGCCTTGTCCTTCCTCGCCATGTCCTGAAGTTTACGTGCCCCAGGAAGAGCGGGTCGCCACGGCCTCCAGGACGTGCTGCGCCGCAACCCGGTCCCTGGCGCGGCGCCGGTCCTCGAGGACCGCGGTCCAGGCGTTGCGGCGGGCGGTGCGCTGGCCGCCGCCCAGGAGTACGGACTCGACGGCGAGGAGGGCCTGGGTGAGCGTCGGGAAGGCGTTGGCGCGTACGGAGGTCGCGGCCTGCATGGCGGAGGTCTCCCTCTGGGGCGGGTGGTGATCGACGGGAGTGTGCGTGCTCTGCGTGAATACAGAGTCACTGATTGGTGTTACCAGGGCGTGACTCGCTGGTCAAACGCTGATGAAACCTTTCCGCGCGTCGCGGGGAGCAGGGCGCGGCCCGCACGTGCCTCCGACCTGCGGGGGCGGTGCGGGCCGCGCGAAACCGGCCATTACTCCTCGGTAAGTCCTTGTGCGTGAATTCACACGACCGTTGGGGAACCCCGCGGCCGCGGAGGTCCGCCGGGCCGCGGACTCGCACGGTCGCGGGTTCACACGGCCGTGGGTTCACACGGCCGTGGGTTCACACGGCCGTGGGTTCACACGGCCGTGGGTTCACACGGCCGTGGACTCGCACGGTCGCGGGCTCGCAGGGTGGCGGACTCGCACGGTCGCGGGGGCTCGCGACCGCGGATTCACCCGGCCTGGGCGGCCGCGGCCTCACCGCCCGGCTGCCCGGCGGCCGACCGCCGCTGGTCCATGGCCTGCTGGAAGAGGCGTCCGGCCCGGTACGAGGATCGCACCAGCGGTCCCGACATCACGCCGGAGAAGCCGATCTCCTCGGCCTCCTCCTTCAGCTCCACGAACTCCTGCGGCTTCACCCAGCGCTCGACGGGGTGGTGCCGCACGGAAGGCCGCAGGTACTGGGTGATGGTGATCAGCTCGCAGCCCGCGTCGTGCAGGTGCCGCAGGGCCTCGCCGACCTCCTCGCGGGTCTCGCCCATGCCGAGGATCAGGTTCGACTTGGTGACCAGGCCGGCCGCGCGGGCCTCGGTGATCACCTTCAGCGAGCGTTCGTAGCGGAAGCCGGGACGGATGCGCTTGAAGATGCGCGGCACCGTCTCCACGTTGTGCGCCAGCACCTCGGGGCGGGCGGAGAAGACCTCGGCCAGCTGGTCCGGCTCCGCGTTGAAGTCCGGGATCAGCAGCTCGACCTTGGTCCGGCCGGCCTCGCGCCCCGCCGTCTGCGCGTGGATCTGGCGCACGGTCTCCGCGTACAGCCAGGCTCCGCCGTCCTCCAGGTCGTCGCGGGCGACGCCGGTGATCGTGGCGTAGTTCAGGTCCATCGTGACGACCGACTCGCCGACGCGGCGCGGTTCGTCCCGGTCGAGCGCCTGCGGCCGGCCCGTGTCGATCTGGCAGAAGTCGCAGCGCCGGGTGCACTGGTCGCCGCCGATGAGGAAGGTGGCCTCGCGGTCCTCCCAGCACTCGAAGATGTTCGGGCAGCCGGCCTCCTGGCAGACCGTGTGCAGGCCCTCGCTCTTGACGAGCTTCTGCAACCGGTTGTACTCGGGGCCCATCTTCGCCCGCGTCTTGATCCACTCGGGCTTGCGCTCGATGGGGGTCTGGCTGTTCCGGACCTCCAGGCGCAGCATCTTGCGTCCGTCGGGTGCTACAGCGGACACGACCGGCTCCCTAACTTCGATTCCTCGGCGGACCCCAGGGTACGCCCGTTGATAGTGATGCCCTCACCCCTGGTCAACCTCTGGCCATGGGTGGGCATTCCTCAGGTTGTCCTCGGGCGTTCCTCAGGTTGTCCTCGGGTCGCCCTCGGGCGCCCTCAGGTCGTCCTCAGGCCGCCGGTGCGGGCTCGGGCGCCGGGTCCGCAGCCCGCGCCGCCGGCTCCGGCCCGGTCGCGCCCGCCACCGCCCGGGGCTTCGGGTCGGCGTTCTCCAGCACCTCCCGCAGGTGCTTCTCGACGACCGGCAGGACCTCGGCGATCGTCACGTCGCGGCCCAGTTCGTTCGCGAGCGAGGCCACACCCGCGTCCCGGATGCCGCAGGGCACGATCCGGTCGAACCAGGTGTTGTCGGGGTTCACGTTCAGGGCGAAGCCGTGCATGGTCACGCCCTTGGCCACCCGGATGCCGATGGCGGCGAGCTTGCGGTCCTCGCGCCGCTGCCCGGCGTTGGACGGGGCGTAGTCCGGGCCGCTGAGGCGGGGGTCGAACTCCTCGTCGTGCAGCCGCGGGTCGAAGTCCAGTGACAGCCCTCCGGTCGGCGGACGCCGCTCCACCGGGTCGCCCAGCACCCAGACGCCGCTCCGCCCCTCGATCCGGACGGTCTCCACGCCGAAGTCCGCACAGGTCCGGATGAGCGCCTCCTCCAGCCGCCGCACATGGGCGACCACGTCCACCGGCCGGGGCAGCCGCATGATCGGATAGCCGACGAGCTGGCCGGGGCCGTGCCAGGTGATCTTCCCGCCGCGGTCGACGTCGACGACCGGGGTGCCGTCCAGCGGCCGCTCGCCGTCCTCCGTGCGCCGTCCGGCCGTGTAGACCGGTGGGTGCTCCAGCAGCAGGCAGGTGTCGGGGATCCCGCCGGCGAACCGGGCCGCGTGCACACGGCGCTGCTCGTCCCAGGCCGCCTGGTACTCGACGGCGTCGTCACCGAAGCCCAGATGGACAAATCGCAGCTCGCTCACCGCAGTGCCTCCTCAAGCGTTTACGGTGCACCCATCGCGCCCCGGCCACTGTACGACGGGTGCCGCACCCGTCAGCGCTGCCCCTAATCCTCACACGATCGGATGAATGCGGGACGAAGGCGGCGGTAGCGCCGGTACGGGCCGCTAAATTCGCGCCGTTCCTCCCTCCAGAGCTTCTCCCGCAGGGCCGGGCCTGGGGGACCCCAGGCTGCGAGGGCCGCACCCGGGCCCGGAAGGCAGGAGACCGCACAGCTGATGACGGACCGACCCCCGCAGCGCACCCCGAACCGCCAGCTCGCCGCACTCATCGCCGAAGCCGGTTTCTCCAACGCGGGGCTGGCCCGCCGGGTGGACCAGCTCGGCCTGGAGCACGGCCTCGACCTGAGGTACGACAAGACGTCGGTGACGCGCTGGCTGCGCGGGCAGCAGCCGCGCGGTACCACACCCGCCCTGATCGCCGAGGTCTTCACCCGGCGGCTCGGCCGACGCCTCTCGGCCCAGGACCTGGGCCTGGACGCCTGTGCGCCGGTCTACGCCGGGCTGGAGTTCGCGGCCACCCCCGAGGAGGCCGTGGACATCGTCAGCGGACTCTGGCGCAAGGACTCCGGCAGCCACGCCGAGCTGCGGAAGATCGCGTTCACTCCGGCCGGTCTGGTCGTCCCCAGCCGCGACTGGCTGATCGGGCGTGCCGACGAGCGGGTCGGTCGCGGGGAGCCCAACCAGAACGGCGCGCAGGCCAGAGTGCCCGGCCAGGGCAGCCGCACCTCGGTGCCCCGGCAGCGCGGCACCGACCGGGGCCCGGGCCAGCGGGTCAGCGCGGGCGACATCGCGGCGCTCCGCTCGGTGGGCGATCTCTTCCGCACCCTGGACCAGGCCTACGGCGGCGGGCACGCGCGCCAGGCCCTGGTCCGCTACCTGGAGCACGAGGCGGAGCCGATGCTGCGGGGGACGTACGGGGAGAGCACCGGACGCCGACTGTTCGGGGCCGTGGCGGACCTGACCAGGCTCGCCGGCTGGACGTCGTTCGACATCGCCGCCCACGGTCTCGCCCAGCGGTACTTCGTCCAGGCGCTGCGGCTGGCCCAGACCGCCGGCGACCGGGCCTACGGTGCGTACGTCCTGGTCACGATGGCGCGCCAGGCCGTGTACCTCGGGCACGGGCGCGAGGCCGTCCAGCTGACCCGGGTCGCCCAGCAGGGTGTCGGCTCCTCCGCCCCGCCCACCGTCCAGGCCCTGCTGCACGCGGTCGAGGCCCGCGGCCACGGGGTGCTCGGGGAGGTGCGGTCCTGCACGGCCTCGCTGGTCCGGGCCGAGCGCACGCTGGGCATCGCACGACCCGGGGACGACGTGCCCGTCTGGGCACGGTTCTTCGACGAGGCTCAACTGGCCGACGAGTTCGGGCACTGCCACCGCGATCTGCAGCAGTACCGCGCGGCCGCGCAGCACGCCGAGCGCTCCCTCCAGCTGCGCGCCCCCGGGTTCGCACGCAGCCGGCTCTTCTGCCGTGTCGTCCTCGCCACCTCCCGGCTCGGCCTCGGGGAGCTGGACCAGGCGTGCGCGCTGGGGGCCGAGGCCGCGCAGCAGGCGTCGGAGATGCGGTCGGCACGGGCCATCGAGTACGTGCGTGACTTCGAGCGGCGGCTGGAGCCCTACCGCGACGCGGCCGCGGTCCGCACCTACCGGGACCGCGTCGCGGCGATCGGCTGACTGGCCGGCCGGCGCGCCCCTGGGCCGGCGGACGGCAGGCGGCGGACGGCGGGCGGCGGGCCGGGCTGAGTGGCCGGCCCGCCGCCCCGATGGTCGTGGCCGGGTGCCGATGGTCAGCCGCAGGTCGTTGAGCGCGCCGAGCCAGCGCAGCGAGTCCTCGGCGGTGAGCTTCAGCAAGGTGGCCCCCCGGCCGCCGCCCCACGCGGGGGATACTGTCGCCCATGACGGAGACGACGATCGGCATCGGCGGCGCGGCGGAGAGCACCGACATGGTGCTGAACATCGGACCGCAGCATCCCTCCACGCACGGCGTGCTGCGTCTCCGTCTCGTCCTGGACGGCGAGCGCATCGAGCAGGCCGAGCCGGTGATCGGCTATATGCACCGCGGCGCGGAGAAGCTCTTCGAGGCCCCGCGCGGCGCGTGCGCCCCGCCGCCCGCGTGCCCGCCCCCGGGGGCCGCGGACTGGCCCGCCGCCCGGAGGGCCTGACTGCGGAACCCCGCGCTGACCGGGAGACCCTTCACCCGGTGCCGTCCCCTGCTGCCGTCCCCTGCTGCCGGCCCGGCGGCGGCGGTGGTGTCCGGGCGGCGGTGCCCGGCGGCGGTGGTGGTGGTCGGGTGGCACCTGGAACCGGCCCGGCGGCGGTGGTCGGCCTCGGGGAACATCATTACAGCGGTCGGCGTTGAGATTGATCATGGTCAGGTGAGGGCGCTCACCTGATTCTCGTACTCGCGGCGGGCCTTGCGCTGGGCGGGAACCGCCGTGGTGCCGTCGAGGACCCCACAGCGCTCGAGGAGTTGGAGGTGGACCGCGGGAACGGCGCTGACGCGGAGGGTGTAGCCCCGCGTCGTACGGCCTGGTCCTCATCGAACGCGGCCCGCTCGGCGGGCTCCAGTTCGGAGGTGCGGAGGAAGTCGGCGACCTTGCCCGGCATGTCGAGGGTGACCGACGGCTCCGGGACTGGGGCGTCCGCCTCGATGGCGGTGTGGCGGGGAATGAGGCCGGCGATGGCCGTGCGGATGGCGCCGCGGCTGACGCCGTGGTGGCGGGTGAGCGCGGCGATGGAGCGGCCCTTCAGGTACGCGGTGCGCACGCCGTGGGTCTTCGCGGCCGCCACGGCGGGGCGGCGCCCGCCCTTCGCGCCCTTGGCCTCGGCGGCCCGCAGCCCGTCGTAGGTCAGCTCGCGTTGGAGGTCTCGCTGGAGTTCGCCGGCGGCGAGGGTCTGCACCATGAACTTCACGGTGGACAGCAGCTCGCCGGTGCGCGGGTGGCGGGCGGTGAGGTCCATCGCGGAGAACGCGCCGTCGTGGATGCGCAGGGCGAGGCGGTCGCGGTGCAGGTGCGCAAGGGCGCAGAAGCTTCCCCAAGAGAACTCGTTCCTACGCCCCCACCAGCCAGTATTCACGCTTAGTAATGATGTCGATGCGCTATCGGGCCGTGGAGCGGACGTAGGCATTAGATTCCGTATCCCCCGGCTTGAACGGCGGGGGCAACTACAAGATGAGGAGATCGAATGCCGGGAACTGCTGCCATTGCCCCCTATGCGCAGGCCGCAGCCGTGGTGGACGCGGACGGCACCGTCGTTCGCTCGCAGAACATCGTCAGCGTGACCATCCACGGCACCTCGGATTACGTGATCACGGTCGACCCCAGCATCGACATGGGAAGTGCCGTGCCGATCGCCGTCCTGAGGGGTAACGGTGCGCCGGGTGCTGGTTCGCCACTCCGCGGCAAGCTCTTCATCAACCCCAGCGTCCGTCCCAACTCGTTCGTTGTGAGTACCCGTGTGGACCACGACGGTGACGCCGTCACGGACGTGCTGATGCCGTTCAACGTCATCGTGCCCTGACGCCTCACCCGCAGGGCTGACCTGCACAGCTACGCGTACGACGAAAAGGTGTCCGTCCCGCGCACGGCAACACGACTGAAGCAGCACGAGGTGTCGTGCCGCCCGTCCTCCCAGCAGCCGTTGGCTGCCCACCTCACCAGGCAGGAGTTCAGCATGTCCAACAACGTCACGGCCCCCTACGCCCGCGCGGCCGCCCACATCAACGCGGGCGGGAACCTCGTCCGAGGGAAGAACATCACCAGCGTGTCCCGTCCCGAGACGGGGAAGTACATCATCACCGTCGCCACCACCATCAAGGCGTCCGAGTCCGTAGTGCTGGCCAGCATCGACCGCAGTGGCGCCTGGGGCACCGAGGCCCTCGCGGGTATCCCCGGAAACCCTCCGGATGACCACACGTTCATCGTATGGACGGGCAAGGACGGGGGGGCCAGTAACCAGCCCTTCCACTTCATGGTGCCGTGAGCGAGCAGAGTGGCTTCGGCAGCGAGAAGCGGCCCCGCCCGACACCGCGTTCTGGCTCCACTCGTTGATCTCGGACGCCGTGATCGGCAGCGAGAAATGGCCCCACCGGAGTACGCAAGGAGCAGGTCGGAGGGTGGGGCCAGCGGCGGCTGACAAGTGGGGCCGCCGAACGCTGACAGAGCCAAGCAGAGGCCTCTCATCAAGAAACGGCTACGGGGCACGACACACATAAGCGTCTGGAGCACGTCACAGTGACGTGCTCCAGACGCTTCGCGTTCTCGGATGGGACAGACTCCTGCAGCAGGCGCCAGGCCGCGCTCCTGCCGACGAGCCGACAGGCCCTACTCCGGTCCGCCCCCGTCGTCGTCCTCGTCCAGTGCCGGCGCGTCCGGATCGCGCAGCGGGCGCAGGGCGCCCGGGGCCGGGACGCCGGTGGTGAAGTTGTGGCGCCCGAGCAGGTTCAGGTTTCGGTGCCTGAGCGGGGACAGCCGGGCGATGTCCTCGTCGCGGATCTCGTGGCCCTCGATACCGAGCTGCGCGGCCAGGTGAGGTACTCGACCACCGGCCACGGCGCGCCCAGCGGGTCATCCGGGAGGAACCGGCCGATGTAGCGCACCGTGCACCTCTCGGGCGCGAAGCCGAGCTGATGGTGCGCGGAGCGCCGCCGGGCGATCAAATCGCGGTCGACGTCTTCCAGGAAGAACCGCTCCAGCTCGGGGCGGGTCGGCTCCTCGGCGAACTTGCCGTACGCCTCGGCCTGCTCATCAGCCAGAAACTCCACGGGCACGAGCGGACCGTAGCCAGCCCCGGCACCCGCCCGGCGATCTTTCAGCTATCCCCGGCATAGCCCCCGGCCGGTGTGCTAGCCGACCATGATCATTCTCAGCGCCAACCGCTGTACCAGTCCCGAGGCCGGTGGTGTGCGGGCGGCGGTGGCCGGCGGCGGTGGTGGTCGGGTGGCACCTGGAACCGGCCCGGCGGCGGTGCCCGGCGGCCGGCGGCGTGCGGGTCGCGGTGCCCGGCGGCAGCGGGGTGCGGGTGGCGGTGGTCAGGCCGCGGCGGGACTGAGCAGCGCGGGGGCGAGTTCCGGCTGGATGCCGAAGTCGCGCAGGACCGCGTGGGCCGCCCGGCGTCCCGAGTGGAGCGCGCCCTGGACCGTGCTCGTGTCCCGGTGGCCGCCGCAGACGTAGAGCCCGCTGAGCAGCCGTACGGGGCGGCGGAGGTCGTGTGGTGCGGGCATCGCGGGGACGGCCTCCGGGTCGTGGTGCACCTCAAGCAGTTCCCAGTCGGCGGCGGACGTCCCGTACAGCGTGGACAGATGGGCCCGCACCCGCTTGTCGAGTTCGGCGGGTGGGCTGCCCAGCACCGCGGAGGTGACCAGGGCCCTGCCCCCCGGCGCACGGGACGGATCCACCTCGCTCATCACCGCCGTGTGTACGACCGGGCCGGCGCCGTCCGCGTCCAGCACCAGGGCCGGCTCGGCCAACGGCGGCTCCGGGGCGGTGTGGTGCAGGACCGTGAGGGAGTGGAAGTCCGGCACCCGCAGACCCGGTAGCAGTTCCGCCGCCGCCCTGGCCCCCGTCGCCACGAGCAGGGCCCGGCAGCTGAAGGTGCCGTGCTCCTCGGTGGTGACCGAGGAGATGGAAGCCTCGGTAACCCGCGCACCGGTGAGCACGGTGCCCGGCGGCAGCGCGTCCGCGAGGGCCTCCGGGAGCCGGCCGGCGCCGCCCGTCGGCACGCAGAGCCGGCCGCGGGCGAAGCCGCGCAGCACGAGGTCGGCGCAGCGGCTGGAGGCGACCAGACCGGCGTCGTTCAGGAGGGCGGTGAGCAGCGGCCGGAGGAAGGTGTGCACCGTGCGCGGGGGCAGGCCACGGCTGAACAGCGCCTCGTAGGTGGGAAGTTCACGGCGGGCCAGCAGGCGCCGGGTCGGGGTGGCGGCGATCCGTCCGAGTGCCGCCGCTAGTCGGGCCTGGTCGAAGGCCCCACCGAGGGGGGCTCGGGGGGCGCTTGCCAGGGCGCGCGCTGCGGTCAATGCGCCCCTCGCGCGCCGCGTACCCCCGGACCCGCGGGTGCCGAGGACCTCTCCGGCGCGGTGGTGCCGGCCCTCGCTGTGCACGAGCACGCCGGGTGAGAACCGGCTCAGCGGAAGGCCGGCCAGGGCCGGGGCACGGCGGAACTCCGGGTAGGAGGTGTTGAGCAACTGGACCGTCCGGTCGAGCCGGAATCCGTCCAGTTCACCGGTGGCCGTTCGGCCTCCCGCGCTCTGCCCTGCCTCGAGTACGGCGACCGTGACTCCCGCACTGGTCAGCCGATGTGCCGCCGCGAGTCCGGCGATACCGGCTCCGACGATGACGACGTCCGCGTGGCGTGCGCTGCTGAGCACGTGCCCCTCCCCGAGGTCGGCGCGGCTGTTGTGGGGTCCTCATGCCCCCAACCGGCTGGCGGAATGCCGAAGTTCGGAACGAGGGTAGAAAGCCGGCCGCGGGAATCCACGCGCGCGCGGCGGGCGCCCGGGAGCACGGTGCCACCGGGCCGTGCGACCCGTTTCGGACCGGGGCACGCGCCGGGGCGTGCGAAGAGCGCTGACGTCCGTGCGCCGACGCGCCGGGTGTGTTCGAAAGCGCCCTGGCGCCGACCCGGGACGGTGCGACGGTGGCGTACGACGGCGGTCGTGCCCGTCTCGGTCCGCGGTCGGGTCCGTTCCTGCCCGGCGGTCGTGCCCGTCTCGGTCCGCGGTCGGGTCCGTTCCTGCCCGGCGGTCGTGCCGGGATGGCTGCCTGACCCGGTCGGCGGGTGTGCCGGAGGGTGAGACCCGCCCAGCGGCGTCACCGGGAGTGTCCTCGAAGTCAGTCGAGCGCCGCGCGGATGGCCCCCTCGATGGACGGGTGGGAGTAGGCGAAGCCGGAGTCGAGGAGCTTCCCGGGTAGGACCCGCTGGCTGCCGAGCACGTCCTCCGCGAACTCGCCGAGGAACACGCGCAGGGCGACCGGCGGCACGGTGAGCAGGGTCGGACGGTTGAGCACCCGGCCCATCGCGGCCGTCACCTCGCGATTGGTCAGCGGCTCCGGGACGGTCAGATTGACCGGGCCGGACAGGGTGCCCGTGTCCACGATGTGCCGCAGCGCCGCGACCTCGTCCTGGAGCGAGATGAAGCTCCAGAACTGGCGCCCGCTCCCCAGCCGCCCGCCCAGACCCGCCCGGAAGAGCGGGAAGAGCCGGCCCCAGGCGCCGCCCTCACGCGCCACCACCAGCCCCGTGCGGGCGAACGCGACCCGCACACCGGCCTCCTCGGCCGGCGCCGCCGCGGCCTCCCACTCCTCGCAGACCCGCGGGAGGAAGCCCTCACCGGGCGGGGCGCTCTCGTCGACCGCGCGGTCGCCCGTGTCGCCGTAGTACCCGATCGCCGAGCCGCACACCAGCACCCGCGGCGGCTCCTCCAGCGACGCCACCGCCTCCGCGATCGCGGCCGTGCCGAGCACCCGGCTGTCCCGGATCTCCCTCTTGTACTCCTCGCTCCACCGCCGATCGCCCACCCCGGCGCCCGCGAGATGCACAACGGCGTCGCAGCCGACGAGGCCCGCCGCGTCCACGAACTGCCGTGCGGGATCCCACCGGACCTCGTCGGCGGCCTTCGGCCGCCGCCTGACGAGGCGTACCACCTCGTGCTCTCCGCCCGCACCCCCGCCCCGCAGGGACCGCACCAGTGCGGAACCGATCAGACCGCTCGCGCCCGTCACAGCAATACGCATGCATCACATCCTGCCCTCATGACACATTGACCGCCATGTCCGAACCCGGCACGCCCTTCGTGATACGTCCCGCCCGGCGATCCGACGAGGCGGCCCTCGCCGAACTCGACCGCGCCACCTGGTCGACGCTGCACGCGGTCCACCCGCGCCCGGTGCCGCCGTACCGCCCGTTCTTCGACGAGGCCCGCCCGCCCGAGCAGCATCTGGTCGCCGAGCCCGTGACCGGGGGTGCTGCCGGTGACGGAAGAACCGCCGGGTACATCCGGGTCTGCGCCCCCACCCCGCTCTCCTGCAACCGGCATGTACGGCAGATCCAGGGCCTCGCGGTGTCCCCCTGGGCTCGTGGACAGGGCGCCGCGCGGGCCCTGCTGCGCGCGGCCGGGGACACGGCGCGCCGCCAGGGCGCGACCCGCCTCACCCTGCGGGTACTCGGGCACAACACCCCTGCCCGCCGGCTGTACGAGTCCGAGGGCTACACCGTCGAGGGCGTCCTGCCCGGTGAGTTCTTCCTGGCCGGCCGGTACGTCGACGATGTGCTGATGGGGCGGCCGCTCACCGGTTGGCCCGCGGCGCGGGCGCCAACGGGCGCAGCCCGCCGGACAGTTCCCGCAGACAGCGCAGGGCCGGCCCCGCGGGCGAGCCCGTACCCGGACTTGCTCTCGTTCCCTCGGCCGTGCCCGTTCCCTCGGCCGTGCCCGTGCCCATGCCCGCGCGCCCACCTGTGCCCCTAGCCGTCCCCGCGGCTCCGGGCGGTGCGTCGGAGAGGGCCCACACCTCCAGCCCGATCCGCAGCGCGTCCACGGCGACCGCCGCGGCGAGCCGCAGCTCCAGCGGGTCGGCGCCGGGCCCGGCCAGCCGTGCGAGCACCGGGGCCAGCCGCTCCTCCGACTCCTGGTTCACCCGGTACCAGACCGCCTTCAGCGCCGGATCCCGAAGCGCCGTGCGCAGCAGCGCCCGGGTGCGGCGCAGTCCCTCGGCCGATCCGCCCACCGGCACCGCGAGCGCCTCGGCCAGAGTCCGTTCCAGCGCCTCGGGCAGCGGGGTGCCCGGGCCGGTGGCCGCGAGCAGTGCCCGCCAGCGCTCCGCCCCCACGGCCAGCAGCGGGCCGACGGCGTCGTGCTTGTTGCGGAAGTACCGGTAGAACGTGCGCAGGGCCACCCCGGCTCGGTCCGCGATCTCCTCGGCCGACGTGGCGTCCGGGCCGCGCTCGGTGAACAGCTCCGCGGCGGCCCGGGCGATCTCGAGCCGGGTCGCGGCCTTGCGGCGCTCGGTCAGCGGCCGGCGCGGGGACGGCGGCGTGGTGTTCACCGGACGAGGGTACGCCCGCCGGGGGCCGGCGCCACCGACCGTGCGTCAGGGCCGCACACGTCACCCGTCGGTGCGAGCCGCGAGGCGCGTACTCCGCCGGTGTCGCTTCCGGGGCGCGCAGGGACCAGAAGCGGGCTCGGGCAGGGACCCGGCCGTACTCCGTCGGTGGGGTCTCCCGGGTCGCTTCGGGCCCGGCCGCCGTACCCCGGCCGCCGTACCCCGTCCGCCGTACCCCGTCCGCCGTCGCCCCCGGAACACCGCGGGTCCGGACACCGGACAGGGTACGGGCCCCGGCCGCGGTACTCCGTCCGCCGATGCTCCCGGGCGGCTCCCTGACACCGGCTCCTGACACCGGCCCGGACGCCCGCCGGGCGCGGGCCGGGCCGCGCCCGGCGGGCCCTATGACCCGAAGCGCTCCCACAGCGCCGGGAACCGCTCCGCGAGCACACGGTCGCTCTCGAGGTCGAACGGTGCGCCCTCCGGCTCCGCGGGCTGCGCCGCGATCCCCGGATCGGGTGCGGCCGTTCCGGTGAGCTGCTCGTACGCCTCGTCCGCCGCGTACCCCAGCTCCTCACCGTCGCCGTCGATGTCCTCGTCGAAGTCGTCCAGCAGCTCGGCGAGGGAGTCCGGGGCGTGTACCGCGCCCTCGAAGACCTCCCGGCCCTGGCCGATCAGCCAGCAGCGGAAGTAGTCGAACGCGTCGTCGCTCGCCCCGCCCAGCAGGACGGCCGCCGCACCCCACAGATCCCAGCGGTACGCGCGGTTGTAGCGGGCCTCGAAGTGCCGCGCGAAGTCCAGTACGGAGTCGGGGTCGAGTTGCAGCAGCCGTCCGACGAGCAGGTCGGCGTGGTCCTCGGGATCGCCCTCGGCCGCCTCGCGCGTGCTGTCGATGATCTCCCAGAACTCCGTCTCGTCCATCACGGGACAAGCATCGGGGCTCGCGGGGGACCACGCACGCGGAGCGGCCGAAAAACCGCCCTGCGGAACGGAGGCGGGGCGCACGGCCGGTCGCAGCACGCCCCGGCGAACGGGGAAACCCGGAATGCGGACAGAGGATGTCTGGATTACGTGCGAGCGTCGCACCATGACGACCGAGACACCACTGCAGGGAAAGATCGCACTCGTCGCGGGTGCGACACGGGGCGCCGGCCGGGCCATCGCCGTACAGCTGGGCGCGGCGGGCGCCACGGTCTACGCGACCGGACGTACCACCCGGGAGCGGGTCAGCGAGGTCGGCCGGACGACCGAGACGATCGAGGAGACGGCCGAACTGGTCACGGCCGCAGGCGGCCGGGGCATCGCCGTCCCCACCGACCACCTCGACCCGGCCGCGGTCCGCGCCCTCGTCGCCCGGATCGACGAGGAGCAGGGCGGGCTGGACATCCTGGTCAACGACGTCTGGGGCGGCGAGCACCTCGTTCTGGCTCTATGGGACGCCAAGATGTGGGACACCGACCTCGACCACGGGCTGCGCATGCTGGAACTGGGCGTCCGCAGCCACATCATCACCAGCAGCTGCGCCCTGCCGCTGATGGTGCGCCGGCCCGGCGGGCTCGTCGTCGAGGTCACCGACGGCACGGCGGAGACCAACCGCCGCTACCGCGAGAACTTCTACTACGACCTCACCAAGAACGCCCCGATCCGGATGGCGTTCGCCCTCGGGGAGGACCTGAAGTCCACCGGCTGCACCGCGGTGTGCGTGACCCCGGGCTTTCTGCGCTCCGAGCAGATGCTGGACACCTTCGGGGTACGCGAGGACAACTGGCGGGACGCGATCGCCGAACAGCCCCACTTCGCCATCGCCGAGTCGCCGGTCTACCTCGGGCGCGCGGTCGCCGCCCTCGCCGCCGACCCGGACCGGGCCCGCTGGAACGGCCGGTCGCTCTCCAGCGGACAGCTCGCGAAGGAGTACGGGTTCACGGACGCCGACGGGAGCCGGCCGGACGCCTTGGCGTACTTCGAGGACGTCGTGTTCGGGGGCAAGGAGGCATCCGCGGACGACTACCGCTGAGAGGTGCGGTCTGTCGGGGTGAGGTGCGGTCTGCCGTCGAGCGGTGCCGTCTGTCGCGCTGCGGTCTGTCGGGGTGAGGTGCGGTCTGCCGTCGAGCGGTGCGGTCTGTCGCGCTGCGGTCTGTCGGGGTGAGGTGCGGTCTGCCGTCAGCGCTGCCCTCTGCCGCGCTGCGGTCTGCCGCGCCGGGGTTCTGCGCCGGGGTCTACCGCGGTCATGCCGTCTACCGCGGTGAGGCGCCGTCTGCTGCTTGGGAGGCGCCACCGCGGGACCGGCCCCCGTAGAGGTCGTGCAGACGGGCCGCGGCCTCCGCGAACCGCTCGCGGAGGCCCGCCGGCCGCAGCACCTCCGACTCCGCTCCGAGCGAGAGGAGCTGGGCGAACGCCACCTGCTCGGACTCCACCGGCAGGGTGACCGTGCGCCACCCCCGTTCGTCCGCCGGGCCCGCCGCCTCCAGTGCCTCCTCGGCCGCCGCCCGGTCGGTGACGTACGGCAGCCGGCGGGCCGCCTCCGGGGACAGCCGCAGTACCACCTCGGCCCGCAGGATGGAGCGGGCGAACTGGGCGGCGCGCGCAGCCCAGAAGGCCGGCAGATCGAAGGACGCGTTCCGTTCGAAGTGCTCGGTGGTCAGCGAGGCGGCCGTGAACCGGTCGATGCGGTAGACGCGGAACGACGTGCCGTCGGCGAAGGCGCACAGGTACCAGACTCCGGCCTTCAGCACGAGGCCGTACGGCTCCAGCCGCCGCTCGGCGTCCCGGTAGCGGGCGGCCACCACACGGTCGTCCCACACGGCCTCGGCGACCACCGGCAGCAGGTCCGGTGTCTCCGGCTCGTGGTACCAGCCGGGCGCGTCCAGATGGAACCGCTGCGCCGCGCTGCGGGAGGCGTCCCGCAGCGCCGGGAGCAGTGCGGCGGAGACCTTGAGCCGCGCGGCGGATGCCGCGTCGTCCAGTCCCATCTCGCGCAGCGCCCCGGGCACCCCGGACAGGAACAGCGCCTCGGCCTCGCTCCTGGCGAGGCCGGTCAGCCGTGTCCGGTACCCGCCGACGAGACGGTACCCGCCCGTCCTCCCCCGGTCCGCGTACACCGGAACCCCCGCCTCCGACAGTGCGAGCGCGTCGCGGGTGACGGTCCGCTCGGAGACCTCCAGTTCGTGGGCGAGTTCGGCGGCGGTCATGGAGGGCCGGGACTGGAGCAGCAGGACCATCTTGATGAGCCGGGCAGCGCGCATGCCGGCCATTGTCGCCGCGACGGGCGCCCCCGCGAACCCAGGCCCGCGCGGGGCCTGTCCGGCGGGCGGGGCGCGGACGCCCCCGTGGCCTGGGGGCGGGGTGCGGATTCCCGCGTCACCCGGGGCGGGCGGCGGATCGTGGGCAACCGCGCGGGGGCCTCCGTGACCCGGCGGGCGGGCGTCGTGGGCGCCTGCCCGTGTCGTGTCCGGCGGGCGGGGTGCGGAGCCCCCGCGGCCCGCCGGGCGGACGGAGTCCGGACTGTTGAGTCCCGGAGTCCCGGAGTCCCGGAGTCCCGGAGTCCGGAGCACTGAGTACGGAGTACGGAGCACTGAGCACGGACGACGCCCGGCCGCGGCCACGCGGGGACGGAACGCGGACGCCCCCGCGAACCCGGGGGTCCGCGGGGGCGCCCTGCGGTGCCCGGCTCAGAAGCCGTAACGCTCGCGTGCCTCCTTGACCGCGGAGGCCGGCACCTCGCCGCGGCGGGCGAGCTGTGCCAGTGCCGCGACCACGACCGACTGCGCGTCGACACCGAAGTGGCGGCGCGCCGCCTCACGGGTGTCCGACAGGCCGAAGCCGTCCGCGCCCAGCGACGACCAGTCCTGCTCCACCCACTGGGCGATCTGGTCCGGCACCTGCCTCATGTAGTCGCTCACCGCGAGCACCGGGCCCTCGGCGCCCTCCAGGGCCTGGCGCACATACGGGACGCGGGACTCGCCGCGCAGCAGCGCCTCGTCGGCCTCCAGCGCGTCGCGCCGCAGCTCGGTCCAGGAGGTCGCCGACCACACGTCCGCCGTGACGCCCCACTCGGCGGCCAGCAGGCGCTGTGCCTCAAGCGCCCAGTGGATCGCCGTGCCCGAGGCGAGGAGCTGGATGCGCGGGCCGTCCGCGGTGCCCTCGCCCGCCCGGAACCGGTACAGGCCGCGGACGATGCCCTCGTCCACGCCCTCCGGCTTCGCGGGCTGCGGCATCGGCTCGTTGTAGACCGTCAGGTAGTAGAAGACGTCCGGGTCCTCGTCCGGGCGGGCCTCGCCGAACATGCGGCGCAGACCGTCCTTGACGATGGCCGCGACCTCGTAGGCGAACGCCGGGTCGTAGCTGAGCGCCGCCGGGTTCGTCGCCGCGATCACCGGCGAGTGGCCGTCCGCGTGCTGCAGGCCCTCGCCGGTCAGCGTGGTGCGGCCGGCCGTGGCGCCGACGAGGAAGCCCCTGCCGAGCTGGTCGGCGAGCTGCCACATCTGGTCGGCGGTCCGCTGCCAGCCGAACATCGAGTAGAAGATGTAGAAGGGGATCATCGTCTCGCCGTGCGTGGCGTACGACGAAGCGGCGGCGATGAAGTCCGCCATCGAGCCGGCCTCGGTGATGCCCTCGTTGAGGATCTGCCCGTTCTCCGCCTCGCGGTAGTACATCAGCTGGTCGCGGTCGACCGGCTCGTACGTCTGGCCCTTCGGCGAGTAGATGCCGAGCGAGGGGAACAGCGACTCCATACCGAAGGTGCGGGCCTCGTCGGGGACGATCGGCACCCAGCGCCGCCCGGTCTCCCTGTCGCGGATCAGGTCCTTGACCAGGCGGACGAAGGCCATCGTCGTCGCCACCGACTGGTTGCCGGAGCCCTTGTCGAAGGCGGCGAACGCCTTCTCGGCGGGCGCGGGCAGCGGGGCGACCGGGTGCACGCGGCGGGCCGGGGCCGGGCCGCCGAGCGCCGCGCGGCGCTCCTTCAGATAGCGGACCTCGGGGGAGTCGGCGCCGGGGTGGCCGTAGGGCACCTGTCCGTCGGCGAAGTCGCCGTCCCCGATCGGCAGGTCGAGCAGGTCCCGCATCGCCTTGAACTCGTCCACCGTCAGCTTCTTCATCTGGTGGTTGGCGTTCTTTGACGCGAAGCCCTGGCCGAGCGTGTGGCCCTTGACCGTCTGGGCCAGGATCACCGTCGGGGCGCCCTTGAACTCCACGGCGGCCTTGTAGGCGGCGTACACCTTGCGCGGTTCGTGACCGCCGCGCGAGAGGTGGAAGCACTCGAGGATCCTGTCGTCGCTCAGCAGCTTCGCCATCTCGGCGAGCGCGGGGTCCTTGCCGAAGAAGTCCTCGCGGATGTAGGCGGCGTCACGGGTCTGGTACGTCTGGACCTGCGCGTCCGGGACCTCGCGCAGCCGGCGGACCAGGGCGCCCGTGGTGTCGAGCCGGAAGAGCTCGTCCCAGGCGTTGCCCCAGAGGGTCTTCACGACGTTCCAGCCGGCGCCGCGGAACTGGGCCTCCAGCTCCTGCACGATCTTGAAGTTGGCGCGCACCGGGCCGTCGAGGCGCTGCAGGTTGCAGTTGACGACGAAGGTCAGGTTGTCCAGGCCCTCGCGAGCGGCCAGCGCGAGCGCCGCGGTCGACTCGGGCTCGTCCATCTCGCCGTCGCCGAGGAACGCCCAGACGTGCGACGCGGAGACGTCCTTGATGCGGCGGCTGGTCAGATAGCGGTTGAAGCGCGCCTGGTAGATCGCCGACAGCGGGCCCAGCCCCATGGAGACCGTCGGGAACTCCCACAGCCAGGGCAGTCGGCGCGGGTGCGGGTACGACGGCAGACCGCCGCCGCCGGCCTCCCGGCGGAAGTTGTCGAGGTGCGCCTCGGTGAGGCGGCCGTCGAGGAAGGCCCGGGCGTAGATGCCGGGGGAGGCGTGGCCCTGGATGTACAGCTGGTCGCCGGAGTCGCCGGCCTCTGAGGTGCCCCCGCCCTCCTTCCCGCGGAAGAAGTGGTTGAAGCCGGTCTCGTAGAGCCAGGCGGCGGAGGCGAAGGTGGCGATGTGCCCGCCGACGCCGTGCCGGGAGCCGCGGGTGACCATCGCCGCCGCGTTCCACCTGTTCCAGGCGGTGATCCGGCGCTCCATCTCCTCGTCGCCGGCCGGGAGCGGCTCGGCGGCGGTCGGGATGGTGTTGACGTGGTCCGTCTCCAGGAGCTTGGGCAGATCGAGCCCTGCCACACCCTCGGCGTGCTGGAGGGTGCGGCGCATCAGGTACGCGGCGCGATGCGGGCCGGCGGCCTTGGTGACGGCGTCCAGGGAGGCCGCCCATTCGGCGGTCTCCTCGGTGTCACGGTCCGGGAGCTGGTCGAGCTCGCTCGGAAGCATGGCTACGGGGTCGGTCATGACACCGCCTTCCGGAGAGGGAGGAGGGGTGGAGGGGGCCTTGTCTTGGCAGGACGGGGCCGGGCGGACCGGTGAGTCCGTGGTGAACTCTAAGCCTCCGATCGATGATCGATCAAAGCGTTCGAGGGAAAACTTCCCCGCAGCGAGAAAGTCGGCACAGGGTGCCGCGGAATGGGGCACCCTGTGCCGGCGTCATGGCCGGGTGCGGGTGCGGGTGCGGATGCCGGTGCGGGCGTGGGTGGCGGCACGGGTACCGGGGCGCGGGCGTCGGTGCGCGGCGTTCGCCGGGCGGGGCCACCCGCGGTCCGGCGTGCTCAGGAGGACCATGCCGCGAGGAGTTCGGCCGGGCCGTATGCGGCGTCGAGCCCCGCGCAGGGATCGCCGAGAGGACGGTGCGGGCTTGAACCTGCTGGGGGACCTCGGCCGCCAGCGAGCGCTCCGCGGACACCGGCAAGGCGGAGACCGGATCGCTGAGCGCAGCCCGCAGGAACTCCCAGATCCCGGCGCCGTGCGTCCACTCCGCGCAGATCAGAGGCAGTCCACCGGTGATCAAGGCCGCGTCGAAGGCCGATGCGGGATCGAGACCGAGCATCTCGCCCACCTCCGCCGGGTTCAGCGGACCCGGCACCATCTCCCGTCCGCGCTGGTGGAACGGGCGTCCATGGCTGTTCAGCGTCTCCATCATCGACAGGTCGGATCCGATGAGAACGAGCAGGACCGGCTTCATCTCCAGTACTCGGTCCCAGGCGCGCTGAAGCGTGCCCTCGAAAGCGCCCTCCGCGTCCATGAGATAGGGCACCTCGTCCATGACCACCACGCTCGCCCGGTCGGGTGGAAGTGCCGCCACCAGGACATCGAAGGCTGCGTCCCAGGTCGCCGGGCGGGCCGCGGTCAGTAGGCTCGCCAGCGGAAGGCTCGACGCCCGGGCGTCCTGGCTGAGCCGTTCCAGGTCCGCTTCCGGCGACGCTCCTGTGGCGGCGTGGAAGAGGAACGGCGCGCCGGACCTCTCGGCGAACCGCTCCACGAGCCGCGACTTATCCCACCCGGCGACGCCCGCGAAGCATCACGCAGCGCCCGGGCCGCTCCCCGCCGACCCCGCTCGCCACCTTGCCCAGCTCGCGGGTCCAACGTCTCGAGCTCGTGCCGCCTACCCACGAATGCCGTCATGGGACCATCTCTCCCTCACCACCTGCCGGTGGTGCTACTGACATCGAGGTTGGTAACACCGGTGTTGGCTGTGGAGGGTTCTGGTGGGATCCCTGATTCAGGCGCGGGGCGCGCAGCCCAGGACGTGGGCCTTGACGAGCGCGCCGATCCGCGGATCACGGCGGCGGAACGCCTCGACCAGCTCCTCGTGCTCCTCGGCGTAGGACTTCTGCTTCGTCCCCAGCCACCGGATGGACAGGGCGGTGAAGACCTCGATGCCGAGGCCCTCCCAGGTGTGCAGCAGCACCCCGTTGCCCGCCGCCTTGACCAGCTCCCGATGGAACGCCACCGTGTGCCGCACCTGCGCCGTCCCGTCCGCTGCGCGGTCCGCCTCGTACAGCGCGGCGACGTGCGGTTCCAGCGCGGAGCAGTCGGCCGCCAGCCGTTCGGCGGCCAGCTCGGCGGCGATCTGCTCCAGCCCCGCCCGGACCGGGTAGCTCTCCTCCAGGTCCGCCGCGGTGAGGTTGCGCACCCGTACGCCCTTGTTGGGTGCCGATTCGATCAGCCGGAGGGACTCCAGCTCGCGCAGGGCCTCCCGTACGGGCGTCTGGCTCACGGCCAGCTCCGTGGCGATGCGGCGCTCCACGATCCGCTCGCCCGGCTTCCAGCGGCCGCTGACGATGCCCTCCACGATGTGCTCGCGGATCTGGTCGCGCAGCGAGTGGACGACGGGCATGGTCATGGACCGCTCCTTCAAGAAGAGAAGACCCCTAGACAATACGGCGGCGGCCGTACCGGGAAGTACTCCCGGGTACGGCCGCCGCCGGTGAGGCCGGTTACAGCCGGGGCGCTCAGAGACCGAGTTCGACCTCGAACTCACCGGCCTCCAGGATGGCCTTGACCGCGGCCAGGTAGCGCGCGGCGTCGGCGCCGTCCACCAGACGGTGGTCGTAGGACAGCGTCAGATACGTCATGTCGCGGACGCCGATGGCCGTGCCCTCGGGCGTCTCGACGACGGCCGGACGCTTCACCGTGGCGCCGATGCCCAGGATCGCGACCTGGTTCGGCGGCACGATGATCGTGTCGAACAGCGCACCGCGCGAACCGGTGTTGCTGATCGTGAACGTCGCACCCGCCAGCTCGTCCGGCGTGATCTTGTTGCCGCGGACCTTGCCCGCGAGATCGGCGGTGGCCTTCGCGATACCGGCCAGGTTGAGGTCGCCCGCACCCTTGATGACCGGGGTCATCAGGCCCTTCTCGGAGTCGACGGCGATGCCGACGTTCTCCGAGTCGAAGTAGGTGACGGTGCCCTCGTCCTCGTTGATCCGGGCGTTGACGACCGGGTGGGCCTTCAGCGCCTGGGCCGCGGCCTTGACGAAGAACGGCATCGGGGAGAGCTTGACTCCCTCGCGGGCCGCGAACGCGTCCTTCGCCTGGGCGCGCAGCCTCATCAGCCGGGTGACGTCGACCTCGACGACCGAGGAGAGCTGGGCCTGGCCGTGGAGCGCCTTCATCATGTTGTCGCCGATGACCTTGCGCATGCGGGTCATCTTCACGGTCTGGCCGCGCAGCGGGGACACCTCGAGAACCGGTGCCTGCTTCCGGGCCGGTGCGGCTGCCGCGGCGGGGGCCGGCACGGCGGCCTTCGCGGCCTCGGCGGCGGCGACGACGTCCTGCTTGCGGATACGGCCGCCGACCCCGGTGCCCTTGACCGCGGACAGGTCCACTCCGCTCTCGGCGGCGAGCTTGCGGACCAGCGGTGTGACATAGGCGCCGTCGTCCGCAGCCGGGGCGGCGGGGGCCGGTGCCGGGGCGGCCGCGGGCTTGGCCGGCGCGGCCGGGGCGGCCTGTGCGGGAGCCGGGGCCGGTGCCTGTGCCTGTGCCGGGGCCGCCTGAGCGGGGGCGGCAGCGGCGGGTGCGGGCTGTGCCGGTGCCGGAGCCGGAGTTGCCTGAGCGGGTGCGGCGGGTGCGGCGGGTGCGGCGGGTGCGGCGGCAGCGGCGGGCGCGGGTTGCGCCGGTGCCTGTGCGGGAGCCGCCGGGGCCGCTGCGGGCTGTGCCGGGGCCGGCGCGGCGGGCGCGGCCGGAGCGGAGCCCGGGGCACCGATGACGGCGAGCTTCGCGCCGACCTCGGCGGTCGCGTCCTCGCCGACCACGATCTCCAGCAGCACACCGGAGGTCGGTGCGGGGATCTCGGTGTCGACCTTGTCCGTGGACACCTCGAGCAGCGGCTCGTCCTCCACGACCTCCTCGCCGACTTCCTTCAGCCAGCGGGTGACGGTGCCCTCGGTGACCGACTCGCCCAGCGCTGGCAGGACGACGTCGGTACCCTCCGCGCCGCCCGCGCCCGCTCCGGTGCCGGCCTCGGCGGCCGGCGCGGCCTGCTGCGGCGCGGGGGCCTGGGCCTGCTGGGGAGCCTGGGCCTGCTCGGCGGCCGGTGCGGGCTGCTGCGGCGCGGGGGCCTGGGCGGGCTCGGCGGCCGGCGCCTGCTCGGCGGCCGCAGCCCCGGTGCCGTCGTCGATGACGGCCAGCTCGGCGCCGACCTCGACGGTCTCGTCCTCGGCGACCTTGATGGACGCCAGCACACCGGAGGCCGGTGCGGGGATCTCGGTGTCGACCTTGTCCGTCGACACCTCCAGCAGCGGCTCGTCGGCCTCGACGCGCTCGCCCTCGGCCTTCAGCCAGCGGGTGACGGTGCCCTCGGTGACGCTCTCGCCGAGCGCCGGAAGGGTTACGGAAACCGGCATGGTTTCGGTTGCTCCTTACGAAAGTGCGGTAGTGGTCGTCGCGCCCGTGACCGAGATCAGTCGTGGGAGTGGAGGGGCTTGCCCGCGAGGGCCAGGTGGGCCTCGCCGAGCGCCTCGTTCTGCGTCGGGTGCGCGTGGACGAGCTGCGCGACCTCGGCCGGCAGAGCCTCCCAGTTGTAGATCAGCTGGGCCTCGCCGACCTGCTCGCCCATACGGTCACCGACCATGTGGACGCCGACGACGGCACCGTCCTTGACCTGGACGAGCTTGATCTCGCCCGCGGTCTTGAGGATCTTGCTCTTGCCGTTGCCCGCCAGGTTGTACTTCAGAGCGACGACCTTGTCCGCGCCGTAGACCTCCTTGGCCCTGGCCTCGGACAGGCCCACCGAGGCGACCTCCGGGTGGCAGTAGGTCACCTTCGGCACACCGTCGTAGTCGATCGGCACGGTCTTCAGACCGGCCAGACGCTCCGCCACCAGGATGCCCTCGGCGAAGCCGACGTGCGCGAGCTGGAGGGTCGGGACCAGGTCGCCGACGGCGGAGACGGTCGGCACGTTCGTCCGCATGTACTCGTCGACCAGGACGTAGCCGCGGTCCATCGCGACGCCCTGCTCCTCGTAGCCGAGGCCCTGGGAGACCGGCCCGCGGCCCACCGCGACCAGCAGCACCTCGGCCTCGAAGGTCTTGCCGTCGGCGAGGGTGACCCGCACACCGTCCTCGGTGTACTCGGCCTTCTCGAAGAAGGTGCCCAGGTTGAACTTGATGCCGCGCTTGCGGAAGGCGCGCTCGAGGAGCTTGGAGCTGTTCTCGTCCTCGACCGGGACGAGGTGCTTCAGCGCCTCGATGATCGTGATGTCGGTGCCGAAGGACTTCCAGGCCGAGGCGAACTCGACACCGATGACGCCGCCGCCCAGGACGATCGCGGACTTCGGCACGCGGTCCAGGACCAGCGCGTGGTCGGAGGAGATGATCCGGTTGCCGTCGATGGTCAGACCGGGCAGCGACTTCGGCACCGAACCGGTGGCGAGGAGGACGTGGCGGCCCTCGACCCGGCGGCCGTTGACATCGACGGACGTGGGGGAGGACAGCCGGCCCTCGCCCTCGATGTACGTGACCTTGCGGGAGGCGATCAGACCCTGCAGGCCCTTGTACAGCCCGGAGATCACCTCGTCCTTGTACTTGTGGACCGCCGGGACGTCGATGCCCTCGAAGCTGGCCTTGACGCCGAACTGCTCGCTCTCGCGGGCCTGGTCGGCGACCTCGCCGGCGTGCAGCAGGGCCTTGGTGGGAATGCATCCGCGGTGCAGGCAGGTGCCGCCGACCTTGTCCTTCTCGATCAGGGCGACGTCCAGGCCCAGCTGCGCTCCGCGAAGGGCCGCGGCGTAACCACCGCTGCCACCGCCGAGGATCACTAGGTCGAAAACGGTGCTGGCGTCGTTCGCCACGTCACGTCCTCCATGCATGTGCGCCGGGCGCCGGCGTCTCCCAGGGCGGGGGACGGCCGGGCGGCGGCTGGTGTTCGGCCGCTTGTCTTCGGCCCTGTGGTGGGGGCCCTGTCCTGCCGGGAACCCATCTTCGCACTTGTCGGCGGGAGCCGGGACGCCGGGCCGGGATACGGGACGGCACCGCCGCCGCCCCCGTCGGTTACCAGTACGTAGGAACCCGCGGATTCCGTCGATGGCGAACGGAGGGCCGGCGCCCGGTATTCCCGAGCTCCCGCGGGCCGGGACGCCGGCCCGGCGCCGGGCTTCCGGGCAGGCCCCGGAACCCGGCCCCCGGCCACCCGGCCCGCCCGCGTCAGCCCAGGTCGCCGTCGGCGGCGCGCTCGGCCAGCCTGACCAGGGTGCGGACCGCGGAGCCGGTGCCGCCCTTGGGCGTGTAGCCGAACGGCGCGCCCTCGTGGAAGGCCGGGCCCGCGATGTCCAGGTGGGCCCAGGTGATGCCGTCCCCGACGAACTCCTTCAGGAACAGGCCCGCGACCAGGCCGCCGCCCATCCGGTCGCCCATGTTCGCGATGTCGGCGGTCGGCGAGTCCATGCCCTTGCGCAGGTCGGCGGGCAGCGGCATCGGCCAGGAGTCCTCGCCCGCCTCCTGGGCGGTCTCGTGGACCGCGGAGCGGAACGCGTCGTCGTTGGACATGATCCCGAAGCGCCGGTGGCCGAGCGCCAGGACCATCGCGCCGGTCAGCGTCGCCACGTCCACGATCGCGTCCGGGCCCTCCTCCGACGCCTTGGCGATGGCGTCGGCCAGCACCAGACGGCCCTCGGCGTCGGTGTTGAGCACCTCGACCGTCTTGCCGGTGTACATCCGCAGCACGTCGCCGGGGCGGGTGGCGGTGCCGGACGGCATGTTCTCGGCCAGGGCCAGCCATCCGGTGACGTTCACCCGCAGACCGAGCCGGGCCGTTGCGACGACGGCGGCGAACACGGCGGCGGCACCGCTCATGTCGCACTTCATGGTCTCGTTGTGGCCGGCCGGCTTGAGCGAGATGCCGCCGGAGTCGTAGGTGATGCCCTTGCCGACGAGGGCGAGGGACTTCTCCGCCTCCGGGTGCGTGTACGCCACCTTCACCAGGCGAGGGCCGCGGGCCGCGCCCTGGCCGACGCCGAGGATGCCGCCGAAGCCGCCCTTGACGAGCGCCCTCTCGTCCCAGACCTGCACCTTCAGGCCGTGCTCCTTGCCGGCGGCGGTGGCGACGGCGGCGAACGACTCGGGGTAGAGGTCGTTCGGCGGCGTGTTGACCAGGTCACGCGCGCGGTTCATCTCCTCGGCCACCGCGACGGCCCGCGCGGCGGCCTCCCTGAAGTCCTTGTCGCGCGGCTTGGCGCCCAGCAGGGCGACCTCGGCCAGCGGCTTCTTGCCGTTCCCCTCGTCCTGGTAGGCGGTGAAGGAGTACGCGCCGAGCAGCGCGCCCTCCGCGACCGCCTGGGCGTCCGCGGCGGTCCCGACCGGCAGGGCGAACGCCGCCTTCTTCGAGCCGGCCAGCGCGCGGGCCGCGGAGCCGGCGGCGCGGCGCAGCGACTCGGCCGGGTACGCGCCGTCCTTCTCCGGGGCGGCGCCGAGCCCGACCGCGATCACCAGCGGGGCCTTCAGACCCGATGGCGCGGGCAGCTTGGTCACCTCGCCCTCGGCACCGGAGGCGCCGAGCGTCTCCAGGACCGCGGCGAGCTTCCCGTCGAACGCCGCGTCCACGGCCTCGGCGCCGGCTGCGACGACGGGGCCGGCGCCCTTGTCGCCCTTGCCGCCCCTGGCGCCCCTGGCGCTCTTGGCGACGCCGACGACGACCGCGTCGGCGCGCAGCGTCGCAGCGCCGGCAGTGCTGAGAGTGAGAGCAGTCACGGTGGTGAAATCTCGCTTCCGTTGAGTTTCCTGGGCCGAAGAGGTGGGTCGGCCGCCCGGCGCATCGTAAGTCGGGCGGGTCGGAGCGCCGCCACGAGCCTACGCGCGCCCGCGATGTTCGCTCGCGCCGACGAAGATTCACCCATCCGTGGTCAGTCCGCCTGGTTTCCCGCCGCGACACCGATCTCTCGGCCACACTCGGGCCGGAGAAGCAAGGGAGCGACCGGCTCTTCGCATGATTTCCACATGTCCTCCCCCGTGTCTTCGCGGGGCGGGCAGGCGGCAGATCAGCGGCAGACGACTGCAGATCAGCGGCAGACGACTGCGGATCAACGGCAGAGCAACAGCGGATCAACCACAGAGCAACAGCGGATCGACTACAGAGCAACAGCGGATCAACAAGGGGTGGGGGAAACACCATGGCATCCGTATTCGCCGGGGGAACCGGCACAGGCGGGCTCACGGGCGGATCGCCGAGGGCGTCGGCCCGGCGCGGCCACGGCGGGAGAGCGCCCGGCCGGGGGACCGGCCGGCGGGGCGGGCTCGGCGCGGCGGTGGTCGCGCTCACCACGTCGGCGCTGTTCGCGGCGGCGCTGCCCGCGTCCCCGGCCGCGGCCGCCGACCCGGTGCCGCGGATCGACCTGAAGGTCCTCGTCGTCGACGACGGAGGGCCGGCGGTCGCCGCCGTCACCGCCGAGCTGCGCGGCACCGGAGTTCCGTACCGCCTGCTCGACCTCGCGGACCCGGACCGCCCGAGGATCGACGCCGCGTTCCTGAGCGACACCGTGTCCGGCCGGCCGCGTGCCAAGTACCAGGGGGTGGTGCTGCCGAACGAGGCGCCCTTCGGGCAGGGCTCCGCGGGGACCGCCGAGCAGGCCGCGCTCGTCGCGTACGAGCAGCGGTTCGGCGTCCGCCAGGTCGACGCCTACACCTGGGCCCACCCGGGGGTGGGGCTCGACTACACCAGCGAGGGCGGCTGGTCCGGCACGCTCGACGGCGCGGCCGCCGAGGTCACGGCCGCGGGCAGGTCCGGCCCGTTCGGCTACCTCGACGGCGCCCTGGCCTTCGAGGACAACGCGCCGTCCGTCAGCGAGAGCTACGGCTATCTCGCCCGCCCCCGCGAGGGCTTCACCAGCTACGTCGACGCCCCCGTGCCGGGAGGCGAGGGCCGCGGCAGCCTGCTCGGGGAGTACGCCCACGACGGGCGCCGCGAACTCGTCGTCACCTTCTCCTACAACCAGCACCAGCGGCAGTTCCGGCTGCTGGCGCGCGGCATCGTCGAATGGCTCACCCAGGGCGTCCACCTCGGCCGGAACCGGAACTACTTCTCGGTCCACGTGGACGACGTCTTCGCGTCCGACGCCCGCTGGGACACCGAGCGCAACTGCACCCCCGGGGACATCGACTGCGTCGGCGGACCGGGCGAACAGGTCCCGGACATCCGGATGACCGTGGCCGACGCGCAGTACGCCGCCCAGTGGCAGCGCACCAGCGGCCTCACCCTCGACATGGTCTACAACGCGGGCGCGGCCGAGGAGTGGAAGGCGGAGAACGGCGGCACGGACGCCCTCACCGCGCAACTGCTCGCCGACCGGGACGAGTACCGCTGGGTCAACCACACCTGGAGCCACCCGTTCCTCGGCTGCGTCCAGGACGTCTCCGTCGTCCCCTGGCAGTGCTCCAAGGACGCGTCGGGCGCCACCCGCTGGATGAGCCGCGCCGAGATCTCCGCGCAGATCCGCGACAACCACGACTGGGCGGTCGACGAGGACCTCCCCGTCGACCGCGCGGAGCTGGTCACCGGAGAGCACTCGGGGCTGAAGACGCTGCCGCAGCAGCCGGTGGACAACCCCAACCTGGCGCCCGCCCTCGCCGACAACGGCGTCAAGTGGATCGCGAGCGACAACTCCCGAGAGCCCCAGCAGCGTCCCGTCGGCGCCGCCGACACCGTGCCCCGCCACCCGATGAACGTGTACTACAACGTGGGCACGGCGACCGAGATGGCCGACGAGTACAACTGGATCTACACCTCGCGGGCCGACGGCGGAAGCGGCGTCTGCGAGACCGACCCGGCCTCCACCTGCCTGGACGAGCCCCTCGACGTGGCCACCGGGTACGGGACCCACATCGTCCCGCAGGAGGCCCGGATCGCCCTCGGCCACATCGTCGCCAACGACCCGCGCCCGCACTACGTCCACCAGTCCAACCTGGCCGAGGACCGGCTCCTCTACCCCGTCCTCGACCGGATCCTCGCCGACTACCGGGCGACGTTCGCCGACAACACGCCCCTCGTCAACCCGCGCCACCGGGACGCCGGGGTGGAACTGAGCCGCCGTGCCGCCTGGCAGTCGGCCCTGGACGCCGACCGGGTCACGGCGTACCGGATCGGCACCACCGTCACCGTCCAGGCACCCGGCGGGGTCGTCGTCCCCGTCACCGCGCCCGAGGGCACCCGCAAGCAACACCTGCTCGGCACAAGCGCCTTCGGTACCGCCTACGCGGGACAGCGCTCGGCCTGGACCCAGCCGGAGCTGCTCCAGTCCGCCGTCACCCTGCGACTGCCCTCCTCCTGACCGGGGTCGCCCGGCCGCACGTCGCGTACCCCGGCCCGCGCGGCCGGGGTACGCGACGGCACGGCCCCCGCGCCGCCCGCCCGCAGCACCCGGGGTACCACCTCGTGCCCCGGCACTCCGCGCCCACCACCCGTATGTCCAGGAGAACTCAAGCCGATGAGCCAGGGACTCCATGTCGCCATGCTCACCGAAGGCACCTATCCGCACGTCCACGGCGGTGTCAGCACCTGGTGCGACCAGCTGGTCCGGGGCATGCCCGAGGTCGCTTTCACCGTCGTCTCCCTCACCGGCAGCGGACGTGAGCCCGTCGCCTGGGAGCTGCCGCCGAACGTCCGCGACCACACCCCCGTGCCCCTGTGGGGACCGCGGCCCGGCCGGCAGCACGCACCCCGCCGCGGTGCCGTCCGCCGGCGCTTCCTCCACACCTTCGAACGGTTTCTGCTGTCGCTGCTTGACCCGGACGCGCACGCCGACTTCGGCCCCGCGCTCGACGAGCTGGCCGACGAGGCACGCGCGGGCCGTCTCACCGCCGCACTGCGGACCGAGACCGCGGTCCGCACGCTGATGCGCCTGTGGAGGCGGCCGTCACTGCCCACCGCCGCCGCCGAACCCACCGTCCACGACGCCCTGACCGCCGTCGACCTGCTCGAACACGCGCTGCGCCCGCTGGCGGTGCGCATCCCCGGGGACAGCGTCGCCCACGCCGTCAGCAGCGGGCTGGCCACCCTTCCCGCACTCGCCGCACAGCGGTCGGACGGGGTGCCGTTCCTCCTCACCGAGCACGGCATCTATCTGCGCGAACGCTACCTCGGCTACCGCACCGAGGCGCAGCGCTGGCCGGTCAAGGCGCTGATGCTCGGCTTCTACCGGGAACTCAACACCCTCGGCTACGAACGCGCCGACCTGATCACCCCGTGCAACCGCTACAACCGCCGCTGGGAGGAGCGGGGCGGTGCCCTCCCCGGCAAGATCCGCACGGTCTACAACGGCGTCGACCCGCACGCCTTCCCGCACGCCGGGGCGGAGCCGCCCGAGCCCACCCTCAGCTGGGCCGGCCGGATCGACCCGATCAAGGACCTGGAGACGCTGGTCCGGGCCTTCGCCCTGGCCCGCGCCGAGGTTCCGGCGCTGCGGCTCAGGCTGTTCGGCGCCGCCCCCGCCGGATGCGAGTGGTACGCCTCCGCGCTGGAGAAGCTCACCGCCGAACTGGGCGTCGCCGACGGGGTGTTCTGGGAGGGCCGGATCGGCGACGTGGCACGCGCCTACGCGGCCGGCCATGTGGTGATGCTCTCCAGCATCAGCGAGGGCTTTCCGTTCTCGATCATCGAGGCGATGTCCTGCGGGCGGACCACGGTGTCCACCGATGTGGGCGGGGTGCGCGAGGCCGTCGGCGACACCGGTCTGGTGGTCCCGCCGCGCGAGCCCGAGGCGCTGGCGGCCGCGGCCCTGGAACTGCTCCAGGACGACGCGCGCCGCGCCGAACTGGGCCGCCGCGCCCGGCAGCGGGTCGTCGACCTCTTCACCCTGCGGCGTTCGGTGGACGCGTTCCGGCAGATCTACCGGGAACTCGCCGGAACGCCGGGCGCGGTGTACGCCCCGCCCGCCGTCGAGACGGTCGCCGACTGGACGGTCGAACTGAGGGACCCCTGGTACCAGGAGCACACGGCCTGGGGCCACCACTGGTCCGAACCCTCAGGTCTCTCAGGTCTCTCGGGTTCCTCGGGTCTCTCGGGTTCCTCGGGTTCCTCCGTGCCCGTCCACGGGGGTGTCCGGTGAGCGGCTCGCCGTGGCTGAAGGACCCGGGCACGGATGTGCGGGACGCCCTGCCGCCTGCAGCGGAACGGAACCGGTCCGGCCGGGCTGGAGCCGACCCGGTCGGCGAACTGGCCGGACGGCTGGACGACTTCGTGGCGGCGGCCGTCCACCCCGACGAGGTGGCGGCGCTGCTGGAGTCCGACGGGCTGACGGACGAGCAGATACGTCGGCGCTACGGACACGACGACTCGTTCGCCCTGGCGGAGGACCTCTACGCGCGCGTCGAGCGGCGCTTCCCCCGCACCGGCGACCCGCCGCCCGGCCCGGGGAGCCCGGCGCTCCTCGGCTGCCTGCTGCGGGGCCTGCTGTTCACCCTCCCGGGGCTGGGCCACGTCCTGGCCGCGCCCGTCCTCGCGGGCGGCGGCACCGCCCACGCCCCGCTGCTGGCGGCCGCGCTGGCCGGGTGGGCCTGGAACCAGGCCCTCGCCCACCGCGCGTACACCTGGCTCGGACTCGGCGACCGCCCCGCGGCGGCCCGTGCCCTGCTGAGGGGCGCCCCGGTGGGGGTGGTGCTCGGCACGGCCGCCGCCGCGGCGGTCGCGCCCGCCGCTCCCGATCACGGCCCGGCGCTGCTGTTCGCCGCGGGCCAGTCGCTCTACCTCGCCGCGGCGACGGTGCTGCTGGTCCTCGGCCGCGAGCGGGTCCTGCTGGCGGCCCTGCTGCCGCTGGTGGGCGGGGCGCTGTACACGGCGCTGCAGCCGATGCCCGGCTGGGCGCATCCGGTGCTCCCCCTGGCGTCCGTCACGGCCGCCACCGGCCTCGCGGCGGGCGCGGTCGCCGGGATGCTCCGGCCGGCGGGCCACGGGGGCCGGAGCAGGAGCAGGAGCCGGAGCCGGAGCCGGAGCCGGAACGGGCGCGGGCGCGCGGCGCCGAGCGGGCTCGGCGGTTCGGTCCCGTACGGACTGTTCGGGTTGGGCTCCGGGGTGCTGGTGCTCCATGTCGCCCTGGACAACCCGCCGTTCGCGGTCGCCCTCACCCTGGGCATGGGACCGGCGGAGTGGCTGCTCCACCGGTTCCGGGCGGACAGCCTCGCCGGACTGCGGGCCTGCACCTCCCCGGGCGCCTTCCGGATCGCGGTCGGCTCGGCGCTGCTGCGTTCCCTCGCCGGATACCTGGCCGTCCTGCCGGCGCTGATGGCCGCGGCCCTGCTGCTGTGGCCCGGTGGGGCCGACCGCCCCGCCCCGGCCGCGACGGCCGGCGCACTGCTGCTCGGGGCGGTGCTGTGGACCGGGCTGCTGCTCCAGGCGTTCGGGGCGGTGCTGAGCCCGGCCGCGGTGTGCTGCCTGGCCGCGCTGGTCCCGCTGCTGCTGCCGGGTTCGGGGCCGCTGCTCGCTCCGGCCGCCGCGTCCGGAGTGCTCGTCCTGCTGGTCTGTGCTCAGCTGGGCCGGATCACCGCACATCGCTGAGGGAGTCGCGGATCATGAGCCTGCCGGCCCGGACACGAAGCCTGCTGCTGCCGCTGGTGGCCCTGGTGCTGCTGGCCGGCTGCACCTCGGCCCCCGACGACTCCGCGCCCCCGCGCACCACCCGTTGGCGGCCGGGGCCGGGGACACCGTGGCAGTGGCAGCTCGGCGGCCGTCTGGACACGACCGTGGACGTCCCGGTGTACGACATCGACGGCTTCGAGCACCCGGGGTCCACGGTCGCCGACCTCCAGCGGCGCGGCCGCAAAGTGATCTGCTATCTGTCAACCGGCGCCTGGGAGGAGTTCCGCCCCGACGCGGACGAGTTCCCCGCGGAACTGCTGGGCAAGGGCAACGGCTGGGAGGGGGAGCGCTGGCTCGACATCCGCCGCACGGACGTCCTGGAGCCGCTGATGGCCAGGCGCTTCGACATGTGCCGGGACAAGGGCTTCGACGCGATCGAGCCGGACAACATGGACGGCTACGCCAACGACACCGGCTTCCCCCTCACCGCGGGCGACCAGCTCCGCTACAACCGGCTGATCGCCCGGATGGCCCATGAGCGGGGGCTGGCCGTCGGGCTGAAGAACGACCTCGACCAGATCCCGGCCCTCGTCGGCGACTTCGACTTCGCGGTCAACGAGCAGTGCGCCCAGTACGCGGAGTGCGAGGCGCTGACACCGTTCGTCGAGGCGGGCAAGGCCGTGTTCCACGTCGAGTACGAGGTGCCGACGAGCCGCTTCTGCCCCCGGTCGCGGCAGCTCGGGCTGAGTTCGATGCGCAAGCGCTACGAGCTGGACGCCTGGCGCCAGCCCTGCTGAGGCGGACGGACCGCGGAAGCCGGGCGGGCCGCGGCCGTCCGGTGGGTCTGTCGGCGAGTCGCGCATGTCCGGTGGGTCTGCCGGCGGGCCGCGGATGTCCGGTAGAGCTGCGGATGTCTGGGTAGGGCGGCGGCCGTCCGGTGGGTCTGTCGGCGGGCCGCGGATGTCCGGTGGGCCGCGGGTATTCGGTGGATCCCGAATGCCCGGTGGGTCGCGGCGGCCCGGTGGGCCGCGCGACGGGCTACCGGAACCCGACGGCGAGCGCGATCAGCGCAGCCGTCGCCGCCGTCTCCGCGACCCCTCCGAACACGTCGCCGGTGACCCCGCCGAAGCGTCGCACGCAGTGCCGCAGCAGCAGTTCGGCGGCGGCGGCCCCGGCGAGCACGGCCAGGGCGAGCCGCGGCGCCCCGTACCCGCCGAACAGCGTCCCCCAGGCGGCGAAACCGGCCGTGACCAGCAGCGCGATGCCCAGTGCCTGCCGCGCCGGCACGGTGGCCGCGACCATGGCGCCCAACCCCTCGGGCCGTGCCGCCGGGACGCCGGAGCGGGCGGCGAGCGTGAGCGCGAGCCGGGCGGCGGCGCCGGCGACCGCCGCCGCCGTCGCCCCGTACCCCCAGCCGCGCCCGTAGAGCTCGTACAGCGCCGCGACCTGGGCCAGCAGTACGAACACCAGGGCGAGGACTCCGAACGGCCCGATGTCCGACTGCTTCATGATCCGCAGCGCGTCCTCGGCGGGTCGGCCGCTGCCCAGTCCGTCCGCGGTGTCGGCGAGGCCGTCCAGGTGCAGACCGCGGGTGAGGACCGCGGGCACGGCGGCGGAGGCCACCGCGGCGAGCAGCGGACCGGCGCCCAGCAGCAGGAGCAGTCCGCCCGCGGCCCCCGCGCAGAGACCGACGGCGAGTCCGGCGAGCGGGGCCCAGCGCATCCCCGCGCCCGCGCAGTCGCGGTCCCAGCGGCTCACGCGGACGGGCAGCACGGTGAGGGTGCCGAAGGCGAACCGTAGGCCCGCGAGACCGGGTGTGTTGTGGGAGTTCACCGCGCGCAGCGTAGCCGGTGCACCACGACGGTAAATTGCGCATGACGGACAAAACGGGAGCGGGTGGCATGGGTCACTGGTTTTACCGCAACATCCTGGAGCCCGGGAAGCTCCCGCTGCTCCTCGCGCTGGCCTCGTTCGTCCTGACCTTTCTGATCACCCGGATCGTCACCAGGATGATCCGGGCGGGCAAGGGGCCGTTCGGCAACGTCAGGGCCGGCGGACTCCATATCCACCATGTGGTGCCCGGAGTCGTCCTCACCGTGATCGGCGGCTTCGGCTCGGTCGCCAGCAGTCAGCACACCGGCGCCGGAACCGTGGTGTTCGCCGTGGTCTTCGGGGTGGGCGCGGGACTCGTCCTGGACGAGTTCGCGCTGATCCTCCATCTGGACGACGTCTACTGGACCGAGGAAGGGCGCAAGAGCGTCGAGGTCGTCGTCCTCACCACCGCCCTGCTGCTGCTCGCCCTCGGCGGCTTCGCACCCCTCGGCGTGAACGACCTGTCCGAGGAGGAGCGCGACGACCGGCGGGCCTTCCTGCTGACCCTCGCCGTCAACTTCATGTTCGTCCTGATCTCCCTCTTCAAGGGCAAGCCGCGTATGGCGATCATCGGCACCCTGGTGCCGTTCGTCGCGATCGTCGGCGCCCTGCGGCTGGCCAGGCCCACCTCACCGTGGGCCAGGCGCCTCTACCGGCACCGCCCGCGCTCCCGGGCCAGGGCGATGCTGCGGGCCTTCCGCCACGACAGGCGCTGGAGCGGGCCGCGCCGCAAGATCCAGGACCTGATCGGCGGTGCCCCGGACCGGCTGCCCGCGGCCGGTCCCGCCGGCCCGGGCAGGGACCGCGAAACGCGCTGAGGGCAGACCGCCGCACAGGTCGCCACCGAGGCGTGCTGCGAACGTCGCTCCCGTCCACCGCCGCCGCGCTCCGGAAGACGCTCGTGTCCGTCGACACCACCAGGCCTGCGGCCGCCGGGACGCCACCGCCCTGCTGTCGGGGTTCACCATCGCCGCCCGGCGCACCGAACTACGGCTGCCGGACCGGGCCGAGGTCGCCGAGACCGCCGAGACCGCTGGGTCGCCGGAGGCCTGGCCGTCGAGGTCCGGCGTCCGAAGGCCGACCACGAAACCCGCCGAGAGCCCCCTACGGCTCCAACCCTGCCGCCCTGCCGCCTGCCCCGCCCGTCCCGTACGTCCGCCTTCCCCGTCCGTCCTGTACACCCCGTCCGTCCGGTACGCCCGCCTTCCCCGTCCGTCCCGTACGTCCGCCTTCCCCGTCCGTCCTGTACACCCCGTCCGTCCGGTACGCCCGCCTTCCCCGTCCGTCCGGTACGTCCGCCTTCCCCGTCCGTCCTGTACACCCCGTCCGTCCGGTACGCCCGCCTGCCCCGTCCGTCCCGTACGCCTGCTCCGTCCCGTCCCCGCCTGGCGCCGGTTCCTCATCGACCGCGGTTGTCACCCGGCCGGGCCGCTGCCGGCGGTCGGGCTGTCGCTTCAGCGGCTGTCGCCGTCGGCGGCGGCCGGGTTCTCGCTTCCGGACCCGGCCGGGCCCGAGACCTCTGTGCCGCCCCCGGTACCGTCTCCTGTGCCGTCCCCGGTACCGCCTGCGGTGCCGCTCCCCGCGGCGGTCGCACGCTCCGGCAGCTCGGCCGCGAGCGCGGCGGCCGCCTGGACCAGGGGGAGCGCGAGAAGGGCGCCGGTGCCCTCCCCGGCGGTGACCCCGTGGTCGAGCAGCGGCTCCAGGGCCATCCGGTCGAGCGCCTTCGCCTGGGCCGGCTCCCCGCTGACCTGACCCGCCAGCCACCAGTCCGGCGCCCGGAACGCCGCCCGCTGGGCGACGAGGGCGCACGCCGCCGACACGACCCCGTCCAGGATCACCGGCATCCGCCGCACCGCGGCCTGTAGCAGGAACCCGGTCGTCGCGGCCAGATCCGCGCCGCCCACGGCCGTCAGCAGCGCCAGCTGGTCGCCCAGCACGGGCCGGGCCCGGCGCAGCGAGTCGCGGATCGCCGCGCACTTGCGCATCCACGCCAGATCGTCGATGCCGGCGCCGCCGCGGCCGGTGACGACTGAGGCGTCCGTGCCGCACAGCGCGGCCACGAGCGTGGCGGCGGGGGTGGTACCGCCCACGCTGAGATCGCCGAGCACGACCAGGTCGGTGCCGGCGTCCGCCTCCTCGTCGGCGATCGCCACCCCGAGGCGTACCGCCTGCTCGGCCTCCTCCCGGGTGAGCGCGTCCCCGGCGTCGATCCGCCCGCTCCCGCGCCGCACCCGGTGCCGGACGACGTCCTTGGGCAGCAGGTCCGGGTCGCAGTCCAGGCCGGCGTCAACGACCCGCACCGGCACGCCCGCCCGCCGGGCCAGCACCGCGACGGGGCTCACCCCGTCCAGCACGGACCGCACCAGCTCGTGCGCGGTCCCCGCGGCCCGGCCGGAGACACCCAGCTCCGCCACCCCGTGGTCGCCGGCGAACAGCACCACCCGGGGCCGTTCGACGGCCCGTACCGGCACGGCTCCCTGCGCCGCCGCCAGCCACTCACCCAGCTCGTCCAGCCGGCCCAGAGCGCCAGGCGGCACGGCCAGCCGCTCCCGGCGTTCCGCGGCGTCGCGCCGCACACCGCTGTCGGGGCGCTCGATCAGGTCGGAGAAGTCGTCGAGATTCAGCGAGCTCATTCGCCGAACAGTACCGGCACGCGCGCGGTGTTCGGCGCCCGGGCCGCGTCGGGGCCGGGCGGGTGGGAACCCTCCGAACCGCGCTATCGCAGTGGCATCGCCTGCCCCGCCACCATCAGCACCACATGCTCGCACTCGGCGGCGAAGGAGGCGTTCAGACGGCCCAGTTCGTCGCGGAATCGACGGCCCGAGGCGGTCGCGGGGACGATGCCCGAACCGACCTCGTTGGTCACGGCGACGACCGTACGGCGCGTACCGCGCAGAGCCTCGACGAGGGCGGCCGTGCGCCGGCGCAGAGCCGTGCGGCCGGCCGCCTCCCAGCGCGCGTCGTCCCAGGCGCCCACCCGGTCCATCGCGTCCGTCAGCCACAGCGCCAGGCAGTCGATCAGCAGCGGCGGTCCGCTCCCGGTCAGCAGCGGGACCAGGTCGCAGGTCTCCAGGGTCCGCCAGCTCCCCGGCCGGCGCTCACGGTGGGCGGCTACCCGTTCCGCCCACTCGGTGTCGTCGCGGCGCGTCCCGCTCGTCGCCACGTACACCACGCCGGGGAACGTCTCCAGCCGCCGCTCGGCCTCCAGGGACTTCCCGGACCGCGCACCGCCGGTGACGAGGGTGCGCCGGGGCACGTCCGGTACGTCCTGGTACTCGCCCACGTACAGCGTCGTGCCGTCCGGCACGGTCCGGGCCCCCGAGGCGCAAAGCCGCCGGTCCAGCTCGGGGCCGGGCAGCGCGTCGTGGTCGATGTGGACGGCGATCACGTCGGTGGTGGGACCGACCGCGCCCCTCGCCCGCAGCTTCGCCAGGCCGTCCGGCCGCCCCAGCACATCGGCCACGACCATGTCGTAGGGGAGCGGGTCGCCGTCGGTGGCCCCGGCCGGCCCCCCGCCCGGCGGCAGGTACAGCAGCCGCTCCCCGTCGAGTGAGGCCACCTCGTAGCCGGTGCCCGGCGAGTCCAGGGCCACGGCCCGCACCCGGTGACCGCTGATCAGCGTCAGCTCCTGGCCGTCCGGCACCCGTCCGGCCGCCGGAAGCCCCGCGGGCAGCTCCACCGCGGGCCCGGTGTGCGGGTGCGACAGCAGTACCTGCCGTACGCCCACGAGTGAACGGCCCGCGCGGGCGGCCGCGAGCGCGGCACCGGGCGTCAGGTCGAGCAGCAGCGCGCCGTCCACGAGCAGGGCCGTCGCGGCGCGCGCCCGGTCGCCGCGGGCGGTGGCGCATACGGCGCAGGGGCAGTCGGGGCGGGGGAGCCCGGTGGGGGCTCCGGTGCCGAGCAGAGTCAGTTCCACGGTCACGATCTTCCCGCGTCTCCGCGCCGGGTGCGCGCCCGGCTACGCTGCGGGCAGCAAGGTGATCGGCAGGGACGATCGGCACCGCGGTCACGTGGTGGGACCAGGAGGCGCACATGGCATGGACGTGGCGGTTCGAGAAGTCCGACGGGACGGAGGTCCAGCCGGCCGTCGAACCGGAGGAGTTCAGCACCCAGGGGGATGCCGAGTCCTGGATCGGCGAGGTCTGGCGCGAACTCCGGGAGGGCGGCGCCGACCAGGTCTTCCTCTACGAGGACGGCGGCCGCGTCTACGGCCCCATGAGCCTGCACGCCGAGGGCTGAGGACGCGCCGAGGGCTGATCCTCGCGGCCATCGGCCACGGTCACGGCCACGGTCACGGCCACGGCCATCGGCCACCGGCCACGGTCACGGCCCGCCGCTCCGCCGACGCGGCGCGGTGGGCCGTGGCCTTCCCGGGGCCGGTCCGTGGCCGCGCCCGGTGCCTGCCGGCCGGTGCCCTGCCCCCTCTGCCCCCTGCCCCCTGCCCGGTGCTCCGTGCCCGCGGGCCGGTTTCCGCGGGACGCCGTCGTCAGCGGGCCGATGACAGGAACTGCGTCGCCGCCAGTTCCCCGTACAGCGGGTCCTCCGTCACCAGCCGGGCATGGGTGCCGACCGCACGAACCCGCCCCGCGTCCATCACGACGATCCGGTCGGCCAGTGTCACGGTGGAGAGCCGGTGTGCGACCACCAGCACCGTCACCTCGCGGGCGATCTCGGCGACGACGTCCCGGAGCGCCAGTTCGTTGACCGCGTCGAGCTGCGACGTCGCCTCGTCGAGGAGCAGCAGCCGGGGCCGGCGCAGCAGCGCCCGCGCTATCGCCACCCGCTGGCGCTCGCCGCCCGACAGCTTGGAGCCGCGGTGCCCGACCACCGTCTCCAGACCGTCCGGCAGCCGTTCCACGAGCCCGTCCAGCCTGGCCCGTACGAGGACGTCCCGGATCTCGTCCTCCGTCGCGCCGGGTGCGGCGAACACCAGGTTCTCCCTCAGCGTTCCGGCCAGCACCGGCGCGTCCTGCTCCACGTAGCCGATGGCGGCGCGCAGTTCGGTCAGCGGCCAGTCCCTCACGTCCCGCCCGTCGACCAGCACCCGGCCGCCGGTCGCCTCGTAGAACCGCTCGACAAGACCGAAGACCGTCGTCTTGCCCGCTCCCGAGGGGCCGACGAACGCCGTCATACCGGCGCCGGCGACCTCGAAGCCGACGCCGCGGTGGACATACGGCAGATCGTCCCGGTACCTGAAGGAGACGTCCTCGAACCGCACGGACGCGGCCTCCTGGGCTACGGGCGGGGTCCCGTGGGGTACGGGCGGGGTCCCGTACCGCGCGGACGTGGCCTCACGGGGTGTGCGCGGCCTGTCGGGGCCGACCGGATCCAGTTCCTCCGTCTCCAGCCGCTCCGCCTCCGCGATGCGGGCGACCGCCGCCGAACCCATCTGGTACTGGGACGCCGCCTCGACCAGATCCGTCACGGGCTCGATCAGATAGAAGAGATAGAGCAGGAACGCCATCAGCGTGGAAACGGATATCGCCCCCGACGCGACCCGCGCCCCACCGATGCCCAGCACCGCGAGGAACGAGACCTGCACGGCGAGCCCCACCGACGAGCCGGCGACCGACTGCCACTTGGCCGTTCGCACGCCGTACCGCCACGCCCGCCGCGCCGCCGCCTCCACGACGGCGGTCTCACGCTCCTCGGCGCCCGACGCCTTGACCGTGCGGAACGCGCCGAACACCCGCTCCAGCACGGTGGAGATCTCCCCGACCGCCTCCTGCGCCCGCTGTGTGGCCAGCGCGATCCTGGGCATCGCCAGCGCGACGGAGCCGCCGATCAGAACGATCACCCCCACGGTGACACCGAGCAGCACGGCGTCCATGACCGCCATCATCACGAGCGTCGCGACGAAGGAGAGGGACCCGGTGAACGCCGAGACGATCGACCGGGTGGTCACGGCGCGCAGCAGAGTGGTGTCCGAGGTGACCCGGGACATCAGGTCGCCCGGCTGGGTCCGCTCCACCTCGGGCAGCCGCAGTCTCAGCAGTCGGCCGACGAGCGTTCGGCGGGCGGCCAGCACGACCGACTCGGCGGTGCGCTCCAGCACATAGGCGCCGACGGCGTGGATCGCGGTGCCCAGGACCACGAGGGCGGTGAGCACCAGCAGGATCCCGTTGATGGACTGGCCCGCGCCGAGCCGGTCCACCAGGGCCTTCGCGGCCAGTGGTTGGAGTAGCCCGCTCGCGGCCCCGAGGAGGGCGAGGAGGGCCCCGAACGCGACGGTCCAGCGATGGGGCCGGAAATGGCGGTAGAGCGCCCGGAAGGTCTCGCGGGCGGGGAGACGGGGGGTGTCCATCGCGGACACGTCCGATGCGTTGGTGGTCACAAGGGGACGGACGCCTCAGCGGCCCGGTCACCTGAGCCGGCGCCGGGACGAGTTCCGGGGCGAGTCACCGCGCCCGTACCCGACCCGACCCGACCCGACCCGACCCGAGGCGACCTGGTGACCCGGCGACCCGGTGGCCGGAGGTGACCCGAGGTGACCCGAGGTGACCCGAGGCAGGGCTGCTGTCCGAGCACCCCAGGACGCCGGCGCCCATCCCGTGCCCGCGTCCCTCCGCCCGCCGAACGCGCGGAAGGCCGGCCTCAGGGGCCGGTCGGCCCGGGCGGACGGCCCGTCGAAGGCGCGGGGAGCACACGGTGAAGGGGGCCCGTGTGGCGACCGCCCGTGTGGCGACCGCCCGTGCGGGGGCTGCCGAACGCGGGGCCGCACTCTAGCTGCCGCGCACTCCGCAGAGGTGCAGCAGCGCCGCCACCGAGCGGTACGGCTCCGTCCGGCCCGCTCGGTCCTCGGCCGCGAGCAGCCGGGTCAGTTCCTCCCCGGACGGCGGCTCCGCGTCGTCCGCCACGCTGTCCGTGAAGACCCGCACCCCGTACCAGGTGTGCAGGGGAGCGGCGATCCCGGCCAGGGTCGCGGTCAGCGACGCGAGCCGGTCCCCGCGCACCCGGAGGCCGAGGCGGTTGGTGTACGTGTCCGTGTCGAAGGAGGTCAGCGCCGTCTCCCAGTCGCCCGCCAGCCCCGGCCGCAGCGCCAGCGCGTCCGCGTTCCGTACCAGCAGGGACAGCAGACCGCCGGGCGCCAGCATCCGGGCCAGGCCCGCCAGCATGGCGTCGCGGTCCTCGACGTACATCAGCACACCGTGGCACAGCACCACGTCGAACGAACCGGGCAGGAAGTGCACGCCGGTCTCACGGCCGTCGCCCTCGATCGCCCTGAAGCGTTCCCGGATGCCCTCCGGCTCGTGCGCCAGGGCCTCCCGGGCGACCCGCAGCAGGTCCGGGTCGGACTCCAGACCGGTGACCTTGTGCCCGGCCCGGGCGAGACGCAGCGCCTGGGTGCCCTGCCCCATGCCGACGTCGAGGACGCGCAGCCGCTGCCCGACGGGGAAGCGGGCGGCCAACTGCTCGTCGAGCTGCCGTGCCACGAGTTCCTGCCGAACCGTGTTGCGCAGTCCGCCGAGACCCCTGAGCCAGGCGGCGGCGCCGTTTGCGAAACCGGAGACGTCGCCCCTGCCGGGTCCCTCGTGCTTCCCGGGTCCCTCGTGCTTCCCGGGTCCGTGAGGTCTCTCGGCTTGCTCGGATTCCGTGCACTGCCCGGACCCCTGGGAATGCCCGGACCGCCCGGAATCCCCGGATGGCCCGTGGTCCCCGAACGGCCCGTGGTCCTCGGCTAGCGCCAAGGCCGTGAAGTTTGCGGCTGGGCCGTGTCGTCAAGGGCCTGCGGCTGCGAGGATCTCGATGCCGGTGGTGGCCTTGTAGCTGGTCCGGTCGATACAGGGCCCTCGTGCCTGGTACTTCGAGATGGCGCGTTTGACGATGCGGGGGCTGACCCGTAGCCGCCGCTGGGGCAGCAGGCCGGCCAGGACGTGCCGACCGATGATGCCGACGAGGTCGACGACCGGGTCGGCGATGATGCCCGCGGCCAGGACGAGCTGGTCGCGGGCGGCCTGCCAGGCGATGGAGAAGCCGGCCCGGTCCGGGTCGGTGCCGGGCTGGGTGCTGGTGGCGTCCGCCATGGCGGTCCGCAGCAGTTGGTGGACCACCAGCAGGGCGTAGATCTCCTGGTCGATGCCCTCGGGGGTGCGGGCGCGCAGGACCCGGCCGCCGAGGATGGTCGATTTCAGTTCCAGGTAGGCGGTTTCGATCTCCCAGCGCTGGTGGTAGAGCATGGCCAGTTCACCGGCGGGGTGGCGGTGGTGGTCGAGCAGAGTGGTGGCGAGCCGGTAGAGGCCGGTGTGTTTCCCGGCGGTGGTGGTGATGGTGATCTCGCAGTCGACGACGCGCACGGGTACCGGGCCGAGGGCGGAGAGGTAGGAGCCGTCCCGGTAGCGGGCCAGGATCGGCATCCGGCGGCCGTTCTTGAGCCGGACCAGGACCTCGGCCCCGGTGGCCGCGATGTCGTTGATCAGCCCCTGGGCGGCGAAGTTGCGGTCGGCCAGCAGGATCATCCCCGGCCGCAGGCTGGGCAGCAGGCGCGGGGCGTGGGTGGTCTCACCCGATGTGGTGGGTCCGAAGACCGCGTCGATGAGGGTGCGGGTGCCGCAGGCGACCAGGGTCAGCAGGCGGACCTGCGGGTAGCCGGTCCCGCCGTGGTTGCCCGCCTGCTTGGTGAACCGGGTCAGGACGGCAGGGGTGTCGGGGACCGTCAGGGTGGTGCCGTCGAGCGCGATCACCAGCAGACCGTGCCACCATGCTCCCGGTGTCCGTGGCCCGGCCACCGGGCCTTTCAGCAGGTCGAACAGCCATTTCAGCGGTGTGGCGCCGATACGGCGGCGGGCCTGGGCCAGCGCGCTTGCCGACGGCGCGGCCAGTGGCAGACCGGCCAGAGCGCCGGTGAGCTTGCGCCAGACCCCGAGGTATCCGACCTCCGGGAACAGGCACCCGGCCAGCAGCAGGTAGACGACCACCCGGGATGGCAGGTCCCGCAGCCGCTCCTGGACCCTGCCCGTGGCCTTCAATGCCTCGTCGACCATTTCGAAGGGGATGCACTGGGTGAGTTCACCGAGATGACCGGGTGCGAACCGGCCTCCGGCCACCGTGACGACACGAGTGATGGCACACTGTCCGGACAGCGGAGCCTCCGGTCCTTGTGAACGGCTTGTCTTGGTCGACTGCCAGTTCTACCGGGGCTCCGCTCCTCATGTCCGCGAAACCGCAGCTTACGGACCCTGGACAACCCCACCCATCCGCAAACTGAACGGCCTTGCGGCTAGCGCGGGCGGCTCGGACGGCTCGGATCGCTCGGATGTCGGGGAGACGCTCGCGCTCAGGGCCGCTCTCCGCGCTTGACCTGGGGCTTGGGCAGCCGCAGCCGGCGCATCTGGAGCGTGCGCATGAGGCCGTAGGCCACCGCGCCGCGCTTCGGCTCGTTGGGGAATCGCTCGTTCAGCTGCTTCTTGAGCCGGATCCAGAGGCCGATCGAGTCGACCACGATCATCACGATCACACCGAGCCACAGCAGCATTGCGATGTTCTGCAACTGGGGCACGCGGACCATGGAGAGCACCAGGATCACCACGGCCAGGGGCAGGAAGAACTCGGCGACGCAGAAGCGCGAGTCCACGAAGTCGCGGACGAAGCGGCGCACCGGACCCTTGTCGCGGACCGGCAGATAGCGCTCGTCGCCACCGGCCAGTGCCTCGCGCTGCTTGGCCAGATCGGCTCGGCGCGCCTCGCGCTGGCGGCGCATGGCCGCCTTGCGGTCGAGGGGGGCCGACTGCGCCCGGCGGCGCTGGGTCTGGGCCTCGCTGCGCTTGGGGGTCGGGCGGCCCTTGGGGGCCTCGGGGTCGCGGGGCTGCTTGGAGAGGTCCGCCGTCACCTTGTCGGTGGGGGCCTTCTCTTCGTTGGAACGGCTACGGAACACAAAACACAAGGGTACGGGGTGGCGGGCGGCAGCCCCAGCCCCCTGGGGAACGATCCGGCAACGGCACTCGTCTGCAAGGGGCAGAAGCAGAAGCAGAAGCAGCGTGCACGGGACGGCGCCTCCGCGGCCCCCTGACGGCCACCTACTCCCTGCGCGGGAGCGAAGCGGCCCGCAGGTCGTCCTCGGGGATGAGCGCATCGGCGCCCGAACAGTGCGGTAATGGATGCAGGGCCCGTACTGTGGGTTCTGGAGAAGCTGGAGCTGAGTTCCGTCAGAAGGGGGCGCGCGAAGCCCATGAGCGGTGTCATGAAGCGTATGGGGATGATCTTCCGCGCGAAGGCAAACAAGGCCCTTGACCGGGCCGAGGATCCGCGCGAGACCCTCGATTACTCGTACCAGAAACAGCTGGAGCTGCTGCAGAAGGTCCGTCGTGGTGTCGCCGACGTGGCGACCTCCCGCAAGCGCCTGGAACTGCAGCTCAACCAGCTCCAGAGCCAGTCCTCCAAGCTGGAGGACCAGGGCCGCAAGGCGCTGGCGCTGGGCCGCGAGGACCTGGCGCGCGAGGCGTTGTCCCGGCGTGCCGCGCTGCAGCAGCAGGTCACCGATCTGCAGACGCAGCACGAGACCCTCCAGGGCGAGGAGGAGAAACTCACCCTCGCCGCCCAGCGGCTGCAGGCCAAGGTGGACGCCTTCCGTACGAAGAAGGAGACGATCAAGGCCACCTACACCGCCGCCCAGGCGCAGACCCGGATCGGCGAGGCGTTCTCCGGGATCTCCGAGGAGATGGGCGACGTGGGTCTGGCGGTCCAGCGGGCCGAGGACAAGACCGCCCAGTTGCAGGCCCGGGCCGGGGCCATCGACGAGCTTCTGGCGTCCGGTGCGCTGGACGACCCGACCGGGATGGCGAAGGACGACATCGCCGCGGAGCTGGACCGCATCTCCGGAGGCACCGACGTCGAGCTGGAACTCCAGCGGATGAAGGCCGAGCTGGCCGGGGGCACCTCCCAGCAGGCCATCGGCTCCGAGGGCGGCGGCACCCGGCAGCAGGCCATCGAGGGCGGCGACGCCTCGGCGCAGGACCAGGCCCAGGGCAGTACCCGGCACAAGTTCGACAAGCAGTAGGGACGGCGCGTCATGATCGTACGGATCATGGGGGAGGGGCAGTGGACCTTGGAGGACAGCCACTTCGACGAGCTGAACAAGCTCGACGACGAGCTGCTCGCCGAGATGGAGACGGGTGACGCGGAAGGCTTCCGCCGTACTCTGGGCGCCCTGCTCGACGAGGTGCGCCGCTGCGGGGCACCGCTCGCGGACGACGCCCTCGAGCCCTCCGAGCTGATCCTGCCCGCCCCGGACGCGACCCTCGACGAGGTCCGCGCCATGCTCAGCGACGGCGGCCTCATCCCGGGCTGAGCCCGGTCCGGGCTTCTGTCCCCCGGCCACGGCCCGCGCCCGGACGACGCTCCGGCCGGGCCGGGGACCCGGCGTTCCCGGCCGGGCCTGTACGTCCCCGTACGTCCCGTCCCCGGCCCGTCCTTTCCGGCGGCCGTACGTCCCCGGCCCGGTCCGGCCCGTCGCCTTCCGGGCGGTCGTATGTCCGCGCCCGTCAGCCGCGTACCACCCGCACGCCTGCGTACCTCCCGCACGCCTGCGTACCTCCCGCACGCCCCGCAGTGCGCCCCTTGCGCTGCCTTACGCCCCCTTGCGCCCCGGGGCGGGCGCGGCCCGCCTCCCGTCCCGGCCGACCCCGTACCGTTGCCTGACGTGACCGCATCTCTGGCCGGATTCAGCCGGCTCGCACCGACGCGCTCCTGGCTCAGTGCGCATCCGACGGCGTTCGACGCCGGCCTCGCGGCCGCGGTGCTCCTCTGCATGGTCGCCGCGTCGTTCGCCGACCCCCACGGGCCCCACGGGCCGACTTTCGGCACCCGCACACCCGAGGTCCGCAGTCTGCTGCTGATGGTGACGGCCGCCGGGGCTCTGGTGTTCCGGCGTGTGCGCCCCGTGCCCGTGGTCGCGGTCACCGGGGCCCTGTGCGTCGCCGAACTCGTCTCCGGCGATCCGCCCGCGCCCGTCGCCATGTCCGTGGTGGTCGGCCTCTACACGGTGGCGTCCCGCACCGACCGCCCGACGACCTGGCGGGTCGGCCTGCCGGCCATGACCGTGCTGACCGGGGCGGCCGTGCTGTTCAGCTCCGCGCCCTGGTACAGCCAGGAGAACCTGGGGCTCTTCGCGTGGACCGGCATGGCGTCCGCCGCCGGCGACGCCGTGAGGAGCCGGCGCGCCTTCGTCGACGCCATGCGGGAGCGGGCCGAGCGGGCCGAGCGGACCCGGGAGGAGGAGGCCCGCCGCCGGGTGGCCGAGGAGCGGCTGCGGATCGCCCGAGACCTCCACGACGTCGTCGCCCATCACATCGCTCTGGTCAACGTGCAGGCAGGAGTGGCGGCACACGTCATGGACAGGCGGCCCGACCAGGCCAAGGAGGCCCTGTCCCAGGTGCGGGAGGCGAGCCGTTCGGCGCTGAACGAGCTACGGGCCACGGTCGGTCTGCTCCGGCAGTCCGGCGACCCGGCGGCGCCGACCGAGCCCGCGCCGGGACTCGCCGTCCTCGAGCCGCTGCTCGACGGCTTCCGGCGGTCCGGGATGCCGGTCCGGCTGGCACGTACCGACCGGGGCGCCGAGCTGCCCGCCGCCGTCGACCTCGCCGCGTACCGGATCGTGCAGGAGGCGCTCACCAATGTGCGCAAGCATGCCGGGGCCGCGGCGAAGGCCGAGGTGAGCGTCGTCCGGGTGGTCGGGGCCGTGGAGGTCACCGTCCTCGACGACGGCCGCCCCGCCGGACCCGGGCCGGAGGGCGCGGACGGCATGAACGGCACGAACAACATGAACGGCACGGGCAGTGCCGACGGCGCGGGCGGCGAACCGGTGGCCGGAGGCGGCAGCGGCGGGCACGGACTGGTCGGTATGCGCGAGCGCGTCACGGCCCTCGGCGGCACCCTGATCGCGGGCCCCCGCTACGGAGGCGGCTTCCGGGTGCAGGCGATACTGCCGGTCGAGGCGGACGCGGAGGGGAACGTGGACGGATGACCATCAGGGTGCTGCTCGCCGACGACCAGGCCCTGCTGCGCAGCGCGTTCAGGGTGCTGGTGGACTCCGAGCCCGACATGGAGGTCGTGGGAGAGGCCGCGGACGGAGCCCAGGCCGTGGAGCTGGCCCGCTCGGCCCGCCCCGATGTCGTCCTCATGGACATCCGGATGCCCGGCACGGACGGTCTCGCCGCCACCCGCATGATCAGCGCCGACCCCGGACTCGCCGGGGTGCGGGTGGTGATGCTGACGACGTTCGAGGTGGACGAGTACGTCGTGCAGTCGCTGCGGGCCGGGGCCTCCGGTTTCCTCGGCAAGGGCGCGGAACCCGTGGACATGCTGAACGCCGTCCGGATCGCCGCCGCCGGCGACGCCCTGCTCTCGCCCGCGGCGACCAAGGGCCTGATCGCCGAGTTCCTGGCCCAGGGCGGAGGTCCGGGGCACCAGGACTCCGGGCTGTACGCGGAGCGGCTGGCCGCGCTGACCGGCCGGGAACGCGAGGTCCTCGTCCTCGTCGCCGGCGGACACCCCAACGACGAGATCGCCGGGCTGCTGGAGGTCAGCCCGCTCACCGTCAAGACGCATGTGAACCGCTCGATGGCGAAGCTCGGCGCCCGCGACCGGGCGCAGCTGGTGGTCATCGCGTACGAGTCGGGTCTGGTACGCCCAGGGGCGGATTGAGTCGCCACGCGGCAGGGCTTCACGCGGCAGCACTCCACGCGGCAGGGCTTCACGCGGAAGCACTCCACGCGGAAGCACTCCACGCGGAAGCACTCCATGCGGCAGGGCTTCACGCGGAAGCACTCCATGCGGCAGGGCTTCACCCCGGCAGGGCCCCCACCGGAAGCCGTTTCACCCCGCGTACACGGGCGCGGGTGGCGCCGACATGGGGGACGCGCTGAGAGTGCTCCGCTTCACCCCGCGTACGCGGCCGTGGGCGGCGACCCGGGACCCCCGCCGCCTCGGTGGGAACGCCGTCGTCCCGGTGCGGGGGCACCACCCCCGGGCGTCCTGCCGGCCCCCGCGTCACGTCCTGGTGGCTCTGGTCCGCTCGCGCGGATGCCGGGCCCGGCGGGGGCGGTGTCGCCCCGGCATCTGGCGAGCAGGTGCCGGGGCGACGGGGGGCCCGCGCACACGGGCGGGCCCGTCACGGTCAGGGAAGCGCCAGCATGCGCTCGAGGGCCAGCTTGGCGAAGCTCTCCGTCTCGGAGTCGACCTGGATCCGGTTGACCAGGTTTCCCTCCGCCAGGGACTCCAGCGCCCACACCAGGTGCGGCAGGTCGATCCGGTTCATCGTCGAGCAGAAGCAGACCGTCTTGTCGAGGAAGACGATCTTCTTGCCCTCCGAGGCGAAACGGTTCGCCAGACGGCGTACCAGGTTCAGCTCCGTGCCGATCGCCCACGCGGAGCCCGCGGGGGCGGCCTCCAGCGTCCTGATGATGTACTCCGTGGAGCCCACGTAGTCCGCCGCGGCGACGACCTCGTGCTTGCACTCCGGGTGGACCAGGACGTTCACCCCCGGAACGCGCTCGCGGACGTCGTTGACGGAATCCAGCGAGAAGCGGCCGTGCACCGAGCAGTGGCCGCGCCACAGGATCATCTTCGCGTCGCGCAGTTGCTCGGCGGTGAGTCCGCCGTTCGGCCTGTGCGGGTTGTAGACGACGCAGTCGTCCAGGGACATGCCCATGTCGCGGACCGCCGTGTTCCGGCCGAGGTGCTGGTCGGGCAGGAAGAGGACCTTCTCGCCCTGTTCGAAGGCCCATTCCAGCGCCCGCCTGGCGTTCGACGACGTGCATATCGTGCCGCCGTGCTTGCCGGTGAAGGCCTTGATGTCCGCGGAGGAGTTCATGTACGAGACGGGCACCGTCCGCTCCGCGACGCCCGCCTCGGTGAGGACGTCCCAGCACTCGGCGACCTGCTCGGCCGTGGCCATGTCGGCCATCGAGCAGCCGGCGGCGAGGTCGGGGAGGACGACCTTCTGGTCGTCGCCGGTGAGGATGTCCGCCGACTCGGCCATGAAGTGCACACCGCAGAAGACGATGTACTCGGCCTCCGGCCGGGCCGCCGCGTCCCTCGCGAGCTTGAAGGAGTCGCCGGTGACGTCCGCGAACTGGATGACCTCGTCGCGCTGGTAGTGGTGGCCCAGCACGAACACCTTGTCGCCGAGCTTCTCCTTCGCCGCACGGGCGCGCTCCACCAGGTCCGGGTCGGACGGGGAGGGAAGGTCACCGGGGCACTCGACGCCCCGCTCGCTCCTGGGGTCGGCTTCGCGGCCGAGCAGCAGCAGGGCGAGCGGTGTCGGCTGGACATCCTGGGAGCCTCCCGCTGCGTCCGGCGCGGTGAGGGAGGGCTGGGCGGTGGTCACGTCACGCACCCTTTCTACTCTTCGATCGGGGCGGCGGAGCCGCGTCCGGTGGCTCGCCGAGGTGCACCGGAGAGCCTTTTCGTCTATTTGACGCTATCTATCATAACCGCTTCACGTCACTTTGACGATGTCCATAGTGTCGATGTGACGCAATTCCCGGTGCCGAGCCGTCCACTGGTCGATGACCCGGAGGGAGGGCATGTGCGAGCATGAAAGGGAAAAGCCAGGGCCGGTCCGGAATGAATCCGGGGCCCAGCCGGTTGCCAACGTCGGCAAGCAGTGTCCGTACAACCCGGGAGAGAAGCAGATGTCCGTATCGGACGAGACCACCACCGTGAGCGACGGCATCCTCCTGTCCGACGCCGCCGCCGCCAAGGTGAAGTCCCTGCTGGAGCAGGAGGGCCGGGACGACCTGGCGCTGCGTGTCGCGGTTCAGCCCGGTGGCTGTTCCGGCCTGCGCTACCAGCTCTTCTTCGACGAGCGCTCGCTCGACGGCGACGTCGTCAAGGAGTTCGACGGGGTGAGGGTCGTCACCGACCGCATGAGCGCGCCGTACCTCGGTGGGGCCTCCATCGACTTCGTCGACACGATCGAGAAGCAGGGCTTCACGATCGACAACCCGAACGCGACGGGCTCCTGCGCCTGCGGCGACTCCTTCAGCTGAGTCGGCCGAACCTTCCGCCCGGCCCGCCGGACTACCGGACTGGACCAGACCGCCGGACTACCGGACCGGACTGCGGACCGGACCGGGCGGACCCGCAGGACCGCCGGACGCCCGCTCACCTGCGGGGCACGGCGTCGCCGCTCTCCTCGTCGACCACGATGCGGTCACCCAGCGGTTCGCTCAGCGTGACCTCCTCGGTCAGCTCCTTGGCGATCAGGATGCAGACCCGCCCGGGATCCGGCCGGGACACGATGATCTTCACCTTCACCTCGCTGCCGGTCTCCTCCGCCTCCGCCGAGTAGGTGCTGCACACCCCGCCCCAGAAGCGCAGGGTCAGGGTGCGCCCGTCCTTCGCCACGGCGTACGACTCCACGGACCGGATCGAGGTCTCCGGGAGCTTCGAGTCGTCGGGCGGGGAGGGTACGGCGGTGGCCGGCGGCGCGGGCGGCCGCTCGGCGGCGGACTTCAGGTACTCCGGTGCCACGGCGGGAAAGACGACCGTGGCACCCGGTGCGCCGGTCCTCGATTCCGTCGCGAACAGCCACGAGGGAACGAGGGCGGGCCGTCCCTCCAGCGAGCGCACCGCCAGCCCGAACTCGGCTCCGGTGACCTTCACCACCTCGGCGGGAACCGGCGCACCGCTCTCCGGCTCGCACGGCGCGGCCGGCTTCCCCTCGGCCGGCTTCCCCTCGGCCGGCTTTCCCTCGGCCGGCTTCTCCTCAGGCGGCTTCCCCTCGGCCAGCGGTCCGGGCGTCGCGCACCCCCCGATGCCGACCGGGCCGCCGGCCGAGCGCTCGGCGTTCAGCCGCTTCAGCGCCTCCTCGGCACCGACCACCGGGTACTCCGGGCCCGCGGCGGGCCGCACCAGCTGCCCGCTGCCGTTCCCGATCGTGCCGTCGGCGGCCACATGGACGCTGGTGGACCAGCCGTACGTCGGCAGACCGCCGACCAGCGGGTCGGCGCGCACGACGCGGTGCGCACCCAGCACCTGCCTCGCGTCCAGCCTCGCGTCGCCCAGCCCCAGCGCCGCCAGCACGGGGGCGGCCGCCTTCTTCGCGGCGGCCTCGCTCACCGCCGGCGCGTTCGGCGGCCGGGGCGCGGCCGGGCCGGTCGCGGGGGGATCGCACACGTCCTTGCCCCCGGCGCAGTCGTCGCCCTTGGGCGGCCCGAAGGCGCTGAACGTCCAGGTGCCCGGGGCCTGCCGGTTCACCTGAAGCATCGGGCCGCCGGCGTCCCCGTCCGCACCGGCCTTCCACACGTCGCCCCGCAGCAGCGGCTCGCCCGGCACACCGAGGGCCTCGGCCAGCGCCTCGACCTGCGCCTTTCCGACGGTCCCGTTCACCTCGTGGAGGCGGGCGGAGCCGGGGCCGTCCGGGAGTCCGCCCTGCGCCCGGTACCGCACGCCGTAGGGCCCGGGCTCGCCGACGGCGATGCCCGTGGCGCCGTCCAGCGCCAGTGGCGGGGGCTCGGGGCCGGTTCCCGGTGCGGCGCCCCCGTCCCCGCCTCGGACCCCGCCCCCGCCGTCGAGGGCGGTCGCGGCGAACCAGGTCCCGCCACCCCCCGCGACCAGGACCGCGGCTGCCACGGACGCGACGGCCAGCGGAGATCGCCGAAGACGGCGGACCGCTCCGCCCTCGGGACCTCCGGCGCCGTCGGCGCTGTTCTGGGGGCGCTCTGTGCTGCTCACCGCATCGCTCCTTCGGACGGACCCGGTTCATCGGGGGCATCCATGGGACGGAGTGGGGGAGCGCGCGGTTCCCGGAGTGCGCCGTGCGGGGGTAGCGGAGCGTTCGGGGGCGCGTGTCAGTCGCCGTACCCGGGCATCGAGCCGACCAGCCGCGCGGAGGCGGGGCCGACGACGACCCCGTGGATCAGCGAAGGGTGCACCGGGTCGGCCGGGGTCACCGGTGGCGCCACCCAGTGCGGCGCCATCCGCGCGCTGTCGCCGCGCAGCTCGGCCAGGCTGATGTCGATCTGCCCGAGCCCGGCCGGGCGGCGCTCGTGGAGGGTGACGTGCGACGTGGGGTTAGGCATATCGGCACCGTACGCAGGGTAACGCTGAGGTAAAAGACCTACTATCGGGTAGTTTCCGTCCTTCAGGGGGCCCGGGACAACCGGTAGCGTTAACCGTCAACTCCGCCTCCCCTCCAGGAGCACTCAGCCGTGCGAATCGCAGTCACCGGCTCCATCGCCACCGACCATCTGATGACCTTCCCCGGCCGCTTCGCCGACCAGCTGGTCGCGGATCAGCTCCACACGGTCTCCCTCTCCTTCCTCGTGGACAACCTCGACGTGCGCAGGGGAGGGGTCGGCGCCAACATCTGCTTCGGGATGGGCCAGCTCGGCACCGACCCGGTCCTGGTCGGAGCGGCCGGCTCCGACTTCGACGAGTACCGCGCCTGGCTCGACCGGCACGGCGTCGACACCGCCTCCGTCCGGATCTCCGAGGTGCTGCACACCGCGCGCTTCGTCTGCACGACCGACGCCGACCACAACCAGATCGGCTCCTTCTACACGGGCGCGATGAGCGAGGCGCGCCTGATCGAGCTGAAGTCGGTCGCGGACCGGGTCGGCGGTCTGGACCTGGTGCTGATCGGCGCCGACGACCCCGAGGCGATGCTGCGGCACACGGAGGAGTGCCGGTCCCGGGGCATCCCGTTCGCCGCGGACTTCTCCCAGCAGATCGCACGGATGAACGGCGACGAGATCCGGATACTGCTGGACGGGGCGACCTACCTCTTCTCCAACGAGTACGAGAAGGGGCTCATCGAGTCGAAGACCGGCTGGAGCGACGAGGAGATCCTGGAGCGCGTCGGCCACCGGGTCACCACGCTCGGCTCGCGCGGCGTGCGCATCGAGCACAGGTCCGAGCCGTCGATCGAGGTCGGATGCCCGGAGGAGGAGTCCAAGGTGGACCCGACGGGCGTCGGCGACGCCTTCCGCGCGGGCTTCCTCTCGGGCCTGGCCTGGGGGGTCGGCCCGGAGCGCGCCGCCCAGGTCGGCTGCATGCTCGCGACGCTGGTGATCGAGACGCTCGGCACCCAGGAGTACACCCTGCGCCGCGCCCACTTCATGGACCGCTTCACCAAGGCGTACGGCCACGACGCGGCGTCCGACGTCCGCGCACACCTGTCCTGACCCGCCGGGTCGGGGCCGGCCGCGGACCCCCACCGGACATCCGCGCCCACCCGTCCCGGCCGCGCGGCCCCGGTTCCCGGCCGCTCGAACGCCACGTCCCGGCTGCGCGGCCCCCGTCGCGGGGTCCCTCGCCGCCGGGACGGTCCCGGCGCCGGGTGCCCCGCCTCCCGGGCCGCCCGTCAGCCGCGGCGACGCACCATGTACGCCGTGCCGCCCGGCGCCGGGGACTCCCGGCCCCGGTTCCCGGCCGCTCGAACGCCACGCCCCGAGGGGCGTGGCGTTCCGCGTGCCGGGGTCCCTCGCCGCCGGGTTTCCCCCCGCCGGGTGCCCCGCCGCCGGGTGCCCCGCCGCCGGGTGCCCCGCCTCCCGGGCCGCCCGTCAGCCGCGGCGACGCACCACGTACGCCGTGCCGCCCGGCGCCGGGGACTCCCGGCCCCGGTTCCCGGCCGCTCGAACGCCACGCCCCGAGGGGCGTGGCGTTCCGCGTGCCGGGGTCCCTCGCCGCCGGGTTTCCCCCCGCCGGGTGCCCCGCCGCCGGGTGCCCCGCCGCCGGGTGCCCCGCCTCCCGGGCCGCCCGTCAGCCGCGGCGACGCACCACGTACGCCGTGCCGCCCGGCGCCGGGGACTCCCCGACGTACTCCTGGTCGCGCATCCCGCACCAGGCCGGGATGTCGAGCCGGGCGGCCTCGTCGTCGGCGAGGACGGTGACCGTGCCGCCGACCGGTACGTCTCCGATGACCTTGGCGAGTTCGATGACGGGGACGGGGCAGCGCTTGCCGAGGGCGTCCACCACCAGCGACCCGGACCCGGGGGAGGTCTCCCCGGCCACCGGTGCCCCCAGCCGGCCGCGGACGCCGGCGACGACCCCGGGCAGGACCTCCAGGAAGCGGTCGACGTCCTCCTCCGCGGTGCCCGGCGGAAGGGACACCCGCACATTGCCCTCGCTCAGGACGCCCATGGCCCGCAGCACATGGCTGGGGGTGAGCGTCGAGCTGGTGCAGGACGAGCCCGAGGACACCGAGAAGCCCGCCCGGTCCAGCTCGTGCAGCACCGTCTCCCCGTCGACGTAGAGGCAGGAGAAGGTGACGAGATGGGGCAGCCGGCGCACCGGGTCGCCGACCACCTCGACGTCCGGCACCAGCTCCGGCACCCGGGCGCGGATCCGGTCGACCAGTTCCCGCAGCCGCCGGGCCTCGGCCTCGGCGGAGTCCCGCACGGCCCGCAGCGACGCCGCGGCCGCCACGATCGCCGGGATGTTCTCGAAGCCCGGGGCACGCCCCGACTCCCGTTCGTCCGCGGGGTCCTGAGGGGCGAAACGGACGCCCTTGCGGACCGCGAGGAGTCCCACACCCGCCGGGCCACCCCATTTGTGCGCGCTCGCGGCGAGCAGTGACCAGTCCCCGCCGACCGGGCCCCAGCCGAGGGACTGCGCGGCGTCGACGAGCAGCGGCACCCCGGCCGTCCGGCAGCGCTCGGCCACCTCGGCGACCGGCTGCTCGGTGCCCACCTCGTGGTTCGCCGACTGCAGGCAGGCGAGCGCGGTGTCCTCGCGCAGGGCCTCCCCGAACACGCCCGGTGAGACCGCGCCCCAGCGGTCGACGGGCACCTCGGTGACGGGCCGGCCCTCCGCCGCGTGCAGCACGGCGGAGTGCTCGACCGCCGAGACGACCAGATGGCTTCCCGCACGGCGGCGGCCCGCGAGTGCGCCCGCGATGCCCGTATGGAGGGCGCGTGTCCCCGAAGGAGTGAAGACGAGTTCGTCCGGGCGGCAGCCCACGGCGTCCGCCGCCGCCTCCCGGGCCGCGTCGAGCAGCAGCCGCGCCCGGCGGCCCTCGCGGTACAGCCGCGCCGGGTCCGCCCATCCCTCGTCGAGGGAGGCCTGGAGGGCCTGCCGGGCGACGGGATGCAGCGGGGCCGAGGACGCGGCGTCGAAGTAGGGCACGCCACCACGCTAACGCGCGGGCTCAGAGGAGTCGTCGGGAGCCGCCGGGAGCCGTCGGGAGTCGTCGGGAGCCGCCGGGAGTCGTCGGTAGCCGTCAGGGGCCGTCGAGTTGTCGGGAGCCGCCGGGAGCCGTCAGGGGTCGTCGGGAGGCGTCGGCGCGGGGCCCGGTCAGGGGTCGGCGGGAGCCCCGGCCGGCGGTCGTCCCGGGCCCGCTGGAGGGCGTCCGACCAGGCGCCGCACGGCCTCCGGAACGGCTCGGTCCATCCCTTCGGGTCGTCGGACGGCGCGTTGGGCACCCTCCATGCGTGACCCCAAATAGCGTCCAGTAGGGTTTGGTCCGCATAAACATCCAAACCCCTGCCCGCGTCAGGGAGCGGCGACCGACCAGCGTGACGGCCGCGGCCGGCCGCGCGGGCGAGACTCTCGGGAAGGCGCTACGTGAGTCCCAACGGCTCCGACCTCCCCCACCGCCCGAACGGCGGGGGCGGTACCCCCATGTCGCGGCGCCCGATGCGGCGGAAGCTGCCGCAGGTGCTGACGGCGGGCTTGATCGTGGCAACCGCGACCGGTTGCTCCCCCACCTGGGAGGACTTCCCCCGCCTCGGTATGCCCACCCCCGTCACGGAGGAGGCTCCCCGGATCCTCTCCCTCTGGCAGGGCTCGTGGGCGGCCGCCCTCGCCGTGGGCGTGCTGGTGTGGGGTCTGATCCTGTGGAGCGTCATCTTCCACCGGCGCAGCCGGACCAAGGTCGAGGTTCCCCCGCAGACCCGGTACAACATGCCCATCGAGGCGCTGTACACCGTGGTCCCGCTCATCATCGTCTCGGTGCTGTTCTACTTCACCGCACGTGACGAGTCGAAGCTGCTGGCTCTCTCCGACAAGCCCGCCCACACCGTCAACGTGGTCGGCTACCAGTGGAGCTGGGGCTTCAACTACCTGGAGGACGTGGACGGGAACCCGGCCACCGGCGACGCCGCGGCCCAGAAGGAACTGAACGCGATTCCGGACAGGTACACCAACGACTTCCCGGAGGGTGCCGAGGGCGTCTACGACGCCGGCATCCCGGGCACCCGGAACCCGCAGACCGGCAACCCCGGCCCCACGCTGTGGCTGCCGAAGGGCGAGAAGGTCCGCTTCATCCTCACGTCCAGGGACGTCATCCACTCCTTCTGGGTGGTCCCCTTCCTGTTCAAGCAGGACGTCATCCCGGGTCACACCAACGTCTTCGAGGTCACTCCGAACCAGGAGGGCACCTTCCTCGGCAAGTGCGCCGAACTCTGCGGTGTCGACCACTCCCGGATGCTCTTCAACGTCAAGGTCGTCTCCCCGGAGCGCTACCAGCAGCACCTCAAGGAGCTGGCCGAGAAGGGGCAGACCGGCTTCATCCCGTCGGGCATCGCGCAGTCTGACCCGGCCCGGAATGCGGAGAAGAACCAACTGTGAGCATCCTCAACGAACCCCAGGGTGCCGCGGCGGAAGACGCCTCGCGTACCGACGCGTACGAGAACGAGCTCCCCGTCCGGCGCCGGCGGCCCGGCAACGTGGTCGTCAAGTGGCTCACCACCACCGACCACAAGACGATCGGCACGCTCTACCTGGTGACCTCGTTCTTCTTCTTCTGCATCGGCGGCGTCATGGCGCTCTTCATGCGCGCCGAGCTGGCCCGTCCGGGCACGCAGATCATGTCGAACGAGCAGTTCAACCAGGCGTTCACGATGCACGGCACCGTGATGCTGCTGATGTTCGCGACGCCGCTGTTCGCCGGATTCGCCAACTGGATCATGCCGCTGCAGATCGGCGCTCCCGACGTGGCGTTCCCGCGGCTGAACATGTTCGCCTACTGGCTGTACCTCTTCGGCTCGCTCATCGCGGTGGGCGGCTTCCTCACCCCCAACGGCGCTGCCGACTTCGGCTGGTTCGCCTACTCGCCGCTCTCGGACGCGGTCCGGTCGCCGGGCGTCGGCGCCGACCTGTGGATCATGGGTCTGACGTTCTCCGGCTTCGGTACGATCCTCGGCTCGGTCAACTTCATCACCACCATCATCTGCATGCGCGCCCCGGGCATGACGATGTTCCGCATGCCGATCTTCACCTGGAACGTGCTGCTGACCGGTGTGCTGGTCCTGCTGGCCTTCCCGGTACTGGCCGCGGCCCTGTTCGCGCTGGAGGCCGACCGCAAGTTCGGCAGCCACATCTTCGACGCCTCCAACGGCGGCGCGCTGCTGTGGCAGCACCTCTTCTGGTTCTTCGGCCATCCCGAGGTGTACATCATCGCGCTGCCGTTCTTCGGCATCGTCTCGGAGGTCATCCCGGTCTTCAGCCGCAAGCCGATGTTCGGCTACATCGGCCTGGTGGCCGCGACCATCGCGATCGCGGGCCTGTCGGTGACGGTGTGGGCGCACCACATGTACGTCACCGGAGGGGTGCTACTGCCGTTCTTCTCCTTCATGACGTTCCTCATCGCGGTACCGACCGGCGTGAAGTTCTTCAACTGGATCGGCACCATGTGGAAGGGCTCGCTGTCGTTCGAGACGCCGATGCTCTGGACGATCGGCTTCCTGATCACCTTCACCTTCGGCGGTCTGACCGGTGTCATCCTGGCCTCGCCCCCGATGGACTTCCACGTCTCCGACTCCTACTTCGTCGTGGCGCACTTCCACTACGTCGTCTTCGGCACCGTGGTCTTCGCGATGTTCGCCGGATTCCACTTCTGGTGGCCCAAGTTCACCGGCAAGATGCTGGACGAGCGACTCGGCAAGATGACCTTCTGGACGCTGTTCGTCGGCTTCCACGGCACCTTCCTGGTCCAGCACTGGCTGGGCGCCGAGGGCATGCCCCGCCGCTACGCCGACTACCTGGCCGCCGACGGCTTCACCGCGCTGAACACCGTCTCCACCATCAGCTCGTTCCTGCTCGGCCTGTCGATCCTCCCGTTCTGCTACAACGTGTGGAAGACCGCCAAGTACGGCGAGAAGGTCGAGGTGGACGACCCGTGGGGCTACGGCCGCTCGCTCGAGTGGGCGACGTCCTGCCCGCCGCCGCGGCACAACTTCCTCACCCTGCCGCGGATCCGCTCAGAATCCCCGGCCTTCGATCTGCACCACCCGGAGATCGCGGCTCTCGACCAGCTCGACCACGCCGGTCACGGTGCCGTCACCGCTGACAAGGAGGCCGGCAAGTGAAGATCCAAGGCAGGATGTTCATCTGGCTGAGCGTCTTCATCCTCGCCATGGCCGTCCTCTACGGCGTGTGGTCGAAGGAGCCGGCGGGTACGACGGCACTGTTCCTGGCGTTCGGCCTGAGCATCATGATCGGCTACTACCTGGCCTTCACGGCCCGGCGGGTCGACGCGATGGCGCAGGACGACAAGGAGGCCGACGTCGCGGACGAGGCCGGTGAGGTCGGCTTCTTCTCGCCGCACAGCTGGCAGCCGCTCTCGCTCGCGGCCGGCGGCGCACTGGCCTTCCTGTCCGTCGCGATGGGCTGGTGGATCATGTACTTCTCGGCTCCGCTGATCCTGGTCGGCATCTTCGGCTGGGTCTTCGAGTACTACCGCGGAGAGAACCAGAACCAGTAGCGGTGAGGTGGCGGCGACGCCGCCCACCACCGCGCAGGGGCCCGGACACTGACCCGAAAGGGTGGTGTCCGGGCCCCTCGTTTGCAGTCTTCCGGCGCGCCGCCGCGGGGGTTCCTCCATAGCGTGTGCTCATGAACGACACGCCGCGCAAGCGCACCGTAGCGAGCTGCACCGTGCTCGCCCTGGCCCTCGGGGCGGGGACGACCGGGTGCGGCGGCCAGGACAGCCACCCGTTGTCGGCGCGGCCGTACGACGCGGCGCGTCAGGTCGCCTTCAACGCGCCGCCCTCCGGCACCAAGGCGGACCCGGACAAGCCCCTCGTGGTCACCGCCAAGGGCAAGGACGGCCGGATCACGGACGTCACCGCCGTCGACACCGCCGGCCGCTACCTGGCGGGCGAGCTGTCCGCGGACGGCGCGAGATGGAGTTCCACGGCCCCTCTCGCGGCCGGCACGCGCTACACCGTCCGCGTCGCCACGGAGAACGGCGGCGGCGCCCCCGGCCTGCGCACCCTCACCTTCGAGACGGCCTCGCCGAAGCGCCTCCTCGGCATCGAGCTGGGACCGAAGGCGGGCACCTACGGGGTGGGGCAGCCGGTCACCGCGGAACTCAGCAGCCCCGTGTCGGCCACGGCGGACCGGGCGGCGGTCGAACGCTCCCTCAAGGTCACCTCGGACCCGGCGGTCGAGGGCGCCTGGCACTGGGTGGACGACAAGAAGCTGCACTACCGCCCGAAGGAGTACTGGCCCGCCGGCGCCTCCGTCGAGGTGCGCAGCACCCTGGACGGTGTGAAGGTCGGCGACCGGCTGTACGGCGGCCCCGCCAAGCCCCTGAAGCTGACGATCGGCGACCGTGTGGAGGCCGTCACCGACGCGTCCACCCACCGGATGACGGTCAAGCGCAACGGAGAAGTGATCAACACCATTCCGGTGACCACCGGCAAGCCGGGCTTCTCCACCCGCAACGGCGTCAAGGTGGTGCTCGGCAAGGAGTACTTCGTCCGTATGCGCGGTACCAGCATCGGCATCCCGGTCGGCAGCGCCGAGTCCTACGACCTGCCCGTCTACTACGCGACCCGGGTCACCTGGAGCGGCGAGTACGTCCACGCCGCCCCCTGGTCGGTCGGCTCCCAGGGGTACGCGAACGTCAGCCACGGCTGCACCGGCATGTCGACCGCGCACGCGGCCTGGTTCTTCAGGAACGTGCGCGAGGGCGACATCGTCGAGGTCGTCAACAGCCTCGGTGCGCCGATGGACCCGTTCGGGAACGGCTTCGGCGACTGGAACCTCGACTGGGACGAGTGGCGCACCGGCAGCGCACTGCTCCAGGGGACCCGGGACGGCGCCGCCGGCACGGGCGGCGCACGGCTGCGGCCCCGGGTCTGAGCGTGCGGGGCGGGCCCCGCGGTGTCAGGCCGCGGCCCGCCCCCGGCGCAGCAGCCCGGCCAGCGCGCCCGCGAACTCCACCGGCTCGACCGGGAGCGTCACCGCGGCGTCCGCACGGCTCCAGGTGGCCAGCCAGGCGTCCTGCGGGCGCCCCATGAGCACCAGCACCGGCGGGCAGTCGAAGACCTCGTCCTTGATCTGCCGGCACACGCCCATGCCGCCCGCGGGCACCGCCTCGCCGTCCAGCACGCACACGTCGATCCCGCCCCCGTCCAGCTTCTCGAGGACCGCGGGCAGGGTCGCGCACTCGACGAACTCGACCGCGGGAGCGTCGGCGGCCGGGCGGCGGCCCGTGGCGAGCCGCACCTGTTCGCGGGTGCCGGAGTTGTCGCTGTACACCAGCACCGTGGCGGTCGACTGCATCGTTCCTCCGGTTCGTCGGGGAGATCGGGGCTGCACCGATGGGCCGGATGCTACTCCTCACCGGGCCCGCCCAGTACCGCCGGTACCGGCTCGGTGACTGCTTTTGCTGGGCCGTTCGGGCTGGAGGAGGCCCACTGACACACCGAACGGCACCCCCGGAGTGAGGGCTGGATAAGCGACCGACATAATGTCGGTCGTGGCGACAGCAACGACAGTAGAAACCGGGCACGCGCACCCGTCGGTCAATCGGCCGAACCTCACCAGCGTCGGAACCATCATCTGGTTGAGTTCCGAGCTGATGTTCTTCGCGGCCCTCTTCGCGATGTACTTCACCCTGCGATCAGTGATGGGTGCCGACTACTGGGCGGAGCAGGCATCTGCCCTGAACTTCCCCTTCGCGGCGACCAACACCACGATCCTGGTGCTCTCCTCCCTCACCTGCCAGCTCGGCGTCTTCGCCGCCGAGCGCGGTGACGTGAAGAAGCTCCGCACGTGGTTCGTGATCACGTTCGTGATGGGTGCGATCTTCATCGGCGGCCAGGTGTTCGAGTACACCGAGCTGGTCAAGCACCAGGGCCTCTCGCTCTCGTCGGACCCGTACGGCTCGGTCTTCTACCTGACCACCGGCTTCCACGGCCTGCACGTGACGGGCGGTCTCATCGCCTTCCTGCTCGTTCTCGGCAGGACGTACGCGGCCCGGAGGTTCACCCACGAGCAGGCGACCGCGGCCATCGTCGTGTCCTACTACTGGCACTTCGTCGATGTCGTCTGGATCGGCCTCTTCGCCACGATCTACATGATCAAGTAGCCGGGCCCGTACCCGCACACCTTCCAGAAGCACCGACGCAGAAGATCCTGACACCGGGGTAATCCGTGAAAAAGCTCTCCGCACGACGACGCCATCCGCTGGCGGCGTTCGTCGTCCTACTCCTCGCGCTGGCGGCCACCGGGGGGCTGTACGCCGCGTTCGCACCCGCGGACAAGGCGCAGGCCGATGAAACCGCCCAGTCCCTCGCCATCGAGGAGGGCAAGAAGCTCTACACCGTCGGCTGCGCCAGCTGCCACGGAACCGGCGGTCAGGGTACGTCCGACGGCCCGTCCCTGGTCGGCGTCGGATCCGCCGCCGTGGACTTCCAGGTCGGCACCGGCCGGATGCCCGCCCAGCAGCCGGGCGCGCAGATGCCGAAGAAGCCGGTGATCTACAGCCAGGCCGAGATCGACCAGCTCGCGGCGTACGTCGCCTCCCTGGGCCCGGGCCCGGTCACGCCGACCGAGTCGCAGTACAACCCCGAGGGTGCCGACATCGCCAACGGCGGCGTGCTGTTCCGCACCAACTGCGCCCAGTGCCACAACTTCACGGGTGAGGGCGGCGCGCTGACGGACGGCAAGTACGCCCCCAACCTCAGGGGAGTGAGCGCGAAGCACCTGTACGAGGCCATGCAGACCGGCCCGCAGAACATGCCGTCCTTCCCCGACACGACGATGCCGGAGCAGGAGAAGCGCGACATCATCGCGTACGTCCAGAGCGTCAACAGCGGCGACACGCCCACCCCGGGCGGACTGAGCCTCGGTGGGCTCGGCCCCGTCAGCGAGGGACTGTTCGCCTGGGTGTTCGGGATGGGCGCGCTGATCGCCACCGCCATCTGGGTCGCGGCCCACACCGCTAAGGCCAAGAAGTCATGAGTAGCCAAGACATTCCCGAAGAGTCCCCGTCCTCCGAGCAGGACCACGCACACGGCGCCGTGGCGGTGAAGGAACCCTTCGCCGACCCGGGCCTCCCGGCCCACCGGCCGCGGGTCCAGGACATCGACGAGCGGGCCGCCCGGCGGTCCGAGCGCACGGTCGCCCTGCTGTTCACCGTGTCGATGCTGTCGACGGTCGCGTTCATCGCGTCGTACGTCGTCTTCCCGGTCGACAAGATCGTCTACATCTGGCCGTTCGGCCATGTCAGCGCCCTGAACTTCGCGCTGGGCACGACCCTCGGTCTGGCCCTGTTCTGCATCGGCGCGGGCGCGGTCCACTGGGCCCGCACCCTGATGTCCGACGAGGAGCGGGTGGACGAGCGCCACCCGATCGAGGCCCCGCCCGAGGTCAGGGCCAAGGTGATGGCCGACTTCGCCGCGGGCGCGGAGGAGTCCGGCTTCGGCCGGCGCAAGCTGATCCGCAACACCCTCTTCGGCGCGCTCGCCATGGTGCCGCTCTCCGGTGTGATGCTGCTGCGCGACCTCGGCCCGCTGCCGGAGGACAAGCTCCGCCACACCCTGTGGGCCAAGGGCAAGCAGCTCATCAACATGAACACCAACGAGCCGCTGCGTCCCGAGGACGTCTCCGTGGGCTCGCTGACCTTCGCCATGCCCGAGGGCCTCAGCGAGCACGACCACAGCTTCCAGACCGAGATCGCCAAGGCCGCCCTGATGATCGTCCGGATCCAGCCGGAGGACATCAAGGACCGGCGCGAACTCGAGTGGTCCCACGAGGGCATCGTCGCCTTCTCGAAGATCTGCACCCACGTGGGGTGTCCGATCTCCCTGTACGAGCAGCAGACGCACCATGTGCTGTGCCCGTGCCACCAGTCCACCTTCGACCTCTCCGACGGCGCCCGCGTCATCTTCGGCCCGGCCGGCCACGCCCTCCCGCAGCTGCGGATCGGTGTGAATGACGAAGGATTCCTCGAGGCGCTCGGCGACTTCGACGAGCCCGTCGGTCCCTCTTTCTGGGAGCGCGGATGAGCACTGCGAACGACAAGCGGAAGGCTCCGGCCGGCGAGCGCGTCGCCGACTGGGCCGACGGCCGGCTGGGGATCTACTCCCTGGCCAAGGCCAACATGCGCAAGATCTTCCCGGACCACTGGTCCTTCATGCTGGGCGAGGTCGCGCTCTACAGCTTCATCATCATCATCCTCACGGGTGTGTATCTGACGCTGTTCTTCCACCCGTCGATGAACGAGGTGGAGTACCACGGCAGTTACGTCCCGATGCAGGGCGTGCTGATGTCGGAGGCGTACGCCTCGACCCTGGACATCAGCTTCGACGTCCGCGGCGGTCTGCTGATCCGGCAGATCCACCACTGGGCGGCGCTGATCTTCCTCGCGGCCATGATGGTCCACATGATGCGCGTCTTCTTCACGGGCGCGTTCCGCAAGCCGCGCGAGATCAACTGGCTGTTCGGGTTCCTGCTGTTCGTCCTGGGCATGTTCACCGGCTTCACCGGCTACTCGCTCCCGGACGACCTGCTCTCCGGCACCGGTGTCCGGTTCATGCAGGGCGCGATCCTGTCCGTCCCGATCGTCGGCACGTATCTGTCGATGTTCCTGTTCGGCGGGGAGTTCCCCGGCGGCGACATCGTGGCCCGGTTCTACTCGATCCACATCCTGCTGCTGCCGGGCATCATGCTCGGTCTGCTCGTGGCGCACCTGATCCTGGTCTTCTACCACAAGCACACGCAGTTCGCGGGCCCCGGCCGGACCAACAAGAACGTCGTCGGCATGCCGCTGCTGCCGATCTACATGGCCAAGGCGGGCGGCTTCTTCTTCCTGGTCTTCGGCATCATCACGGTCATCTCGGCGATCGCCACGATCAACCCGATCTGGGCGCTCGGCCCCTACCGGCCGGACCAGGTGTCGACCAACGCGCAACCCGACTGGTACATGGGCTTCTCCGAGGGCCTGATCCGCGTCATGCCGGGCTGGGAGGTCAACCTGTGGGGCCACACCCTGGTCCTGGGCGTCTTCATCCCGCTGGTGATCTTCCCGCTGGTGCTGGCGTCGATCGCGGTGTACCCGTTCATCGAGTCCTGGGTCACCGGGGACAAGCGCGAGCACCACATCCTCGACCGCCCGCGCAACGCCCCGACCCGCACCGCCTTCGGAGTGGCCTGGCTGACGTGGTACTTCATCCTGCTGGTCGGCGGCGGAAACGACCTCTGGGCCACCCACTTCAGCCTGTCCATCAACGCCATCACCTGGTTCGTCCGGATCTTCTTCTTCGCCGGACCGGTCCTGGCCTTCATCATCACCAAGCGGATCTGCATGGGCCTCCAGCGGCGGGACAGGGACAAGGTGCTGCACGGACGCGAGTCCGGCATCATCAAGCGCCTGCCGCACGGTGAGTTCGTCGAGGTCCACGAGCCGCTGACGCAGGAGGCCCTGCACACGCTCACCTCCCACTACCAGTACACCCCGGTCGAGGTCGGCCCGACGGTCGACGAGAACGGCGTGGAGCGGAAGGTGTCGCGCACCGAGCGGCTCCGGGCGCGTCTCAGCAAGGCGTACTACGGCAGGGACAACCAGGTCGCGAAGCCGACCGTCGAGGAGTACAAGGAGATCACCAGCGGCCACGGCCACCACTGATCCCCCGCGCTGATCGCGGCGACCGCCACCGCCGGGCCTCCCGGCGACCGCCGCACCAAGAGCCCCGTCCATCCCCCGGACGGGGCTCTTCGCCGTGCCGCGGGCCGATAGGGTGGGAGGCATCCCCATCCGCACCGGACCCAGGAGGGACCATGAGCGCTGTGACCCCCGCAGACGGGAGTGCCCCCGGCGAGGCGCGATCCACCGCGGCGGCCCTGTCCTGGCCCGCGGTGCTCGACTCCCTGCTGAGCGGGCGCGACCAGGGCGCGGAGGCGACGGCCTGGGCCATGGACCGGATCCTGCGGGGCGAGGCGACCGACGCGCAGATCGCCGGGTTCGCGGTGGCGCTGCGCGCCAAGGGCGAGACCGTCGAGGAGATCTCCGGGCTCGTGCGCACGATGTACGAGCACGCCCGGACGATCGAGGTGCCCGGGGCGACGGTCGACATCGTCGGCACCGGCGGCGACGGCGCCAGGACCGTGAACATCTCCACCATGTCCGCGATCGTCGTGGCCGGCACGGGCGCGAAGGTGGTCAAGCACGGCAACCGGGCCGCGTCCAGCGCGAGCGGGGCGTCGGACGTCCTGGAGAAGCTCGGCGTCAATCTGGAGCTGGCGCCCGAGCGGGTCGCGGCGGTCGCCGGCGAGGCGGGGATCACCTTCTGCTTCGCGGTGAGGTTCCATCCGGCGCTGAGGCACGTCGCCGCGGCCCGCGGGGAACTCGGCATCCGCACGACGTTCAACTTCCTCGGCCCGCTGACCAACCCCGCCCGGGTGAGGGCTCAGGCCACGGGTGTGGCGGACGCCCGGATGGCCCCGATCATGGCCGGTGTGCTCGCCGCACGCGGATCCAGCGCGCTGGTCTTCCGCGGCGACGACGGCCTGGACGAGCTGACGACCACCGCGACCTCGCGGGTGTGGGTCGTCCGGGACGGCGCCGTGCGCGAGGAGTCCTTCGACCCCCGGGACGTCGGCGTCGAACTGGTCCCGGTCGAGGCGCTGCGCGGCGCGGACGCCTCGTACAACGCCGATGTCGCCCGCCGGCTCCTCGCCGGGGAGGGCGGGCCGGTACGGGACGCGGTCCTGCTGAACTCGGCTGCGGCGCTCGCCGCGCTCGGGAACGGCGAGGGCGGTCTGGTCGAGCAGATCAGGGCCGGCATGGCCCGGGCCGCGGAGTCCATCGACTCCGGCGCGGCCAGGCGCGCTTTGGACCGGTGGGTGGCGGCGAGCCACGCGTGAGGCGCGGCGGGCGCGGGGCGGGCGCGGCGGGCGCGGGGCGGGCGCGGTCCGGATGGCGGACCGCGCCTTGCGCACCGGGCACCCTGTGGCAGGATGCCTCCCAAGGTCATGAGTGACAGCGACGACGGCCCCGGCCCGCTGTCCGGCAACCCTCCGTCCGTGGCGGGGTGCCCCGGGTGAAGACCAGGCCGCAGGCAGCGAGGTCTGCGGCAAGCGCGGACCCCGCGGACATCGGTGAATGTCGCATCCCTGGGGTCCTGGTCCTCGAGGGAGCCTTCTCGTGAGCAAGCGAATGCGTTAGGCCACGTCCGTGAGCGCCGCCCGCCCGACGGGCGGACGGACCAGCGGACACGGCCCCGGGCCGTCGGCCCTCGCCCCCCTCCGTACGCCGCCAGGCGTGCGTCGAGGCAACACCCGTACGCGGAGCGGCCGCCCCGTGCCGCCGTCGCGCCGTGCGGGTTCCCCACGCCAGCTCGCCCCCGACCGCCGGGAGACACCGCCATGTCCGTGCGCCTCCGCACCACCGCCACCCCTGCCTCCGCCTGTGTCCCTGCCCGTGTCCCTGCCTGCGACTGCAACGCTGCTCCTGCCGGCACCGGTGCTCGTGCCTGCGCCTGCGTCTGCGTCTCTACCGGTACCGGTGCTCCTGCCTGTGCCTGTGCCTGTGCCTGTGTCCCTGCCTGCGCCGGTGCCTGTGTCCCTGCCTGCGCCGGCACGGGTTCGGCCGCGCCGGCGCGAACCGCCGCCGCGGACACCGCCGCCGGGGATGCGCCCTGCTGCGGCGCCCCGCTGCCGGTCCTCGGCCGGGACGTCACCGTCCCGCTCGTGACCGGCGGTGAAGTCACCTACGCGGCACTCGACTACGCGGCCAGCGCCCCGGCCCTGCAACGGGTGTGGGACGACGTCGCCGCGTACGCCCCGTACTACGGCAGCGTCCACCGCGGCGCCGGGTACCTCTCGCAGCTGTCCACCGACCTGTTCGAGAGCAGCAGGGCCACCGTCCACGCGTTCCTCGACTGCCGCGAGGACGACCAGGTCGTGTTCACCCGGTCGACGACCGACTCGCTGAACCTGCTGGCCGGTGCGCTCCCCGGCGGCTGCGAGGTCTTCGTCTTCGAGACCGAGCACCACGCCTCCCTGCTGCCCTGGACGGACGCGCGTGTGACGTACCTGGACGCCCCGCGCACCCCGCAGCAGGCGGTCAGGGCGCTGGAGTCGGCGCTCTCCGGCCGGGACCTCGGTGCCCCCGCCCTGGTCTGTGTGACCGGTGCGTCCAATGTGACCGGCGAGCTGTGGCCGGTCCGCGAGCTGGCGGCCGTCTCGCACGCCCACGGCGCGCGTATCGTGCTGGACGCCGCCCAGCTCGCCCCGCACCACCCCGTCTCCGTCCGGAAGCTGGGGGTCGACTGGGTCGCCTTCTCGGGCCACAAGCTCTACGCGCCGTTCGGATCGGGTGTGCTCGCCGGGCGGGCGGACTGGCTCCGGGACGCCGAGCCCTACCTTGCGGGCGGCGGCGCCTCGCGGAAGGTCTCCCGCCGCGCCGGCGGCGGCGTGGACGTCGAGTGGCACACCACCGCCGCCCGCCACGAGGCCGGTTCCCCGAACGTCATCGGCGTCTATGCCATCGCCTCCGCGTGCAGGGCGCTGACGGAGGCCGGGTTCGACGCCCTCGTCGACCGCGAGCGGCACCTCGTCGAGAAGGTCCTCGCCGGGCTGGCCGAGGTACCCGGGGTCAGGGTGCTGTCGCTGTTCGGCGGCGGCACGCCGTCGGCTTCCGGCGGGCGGACCCCCGCCCGGGTCGGTGTCGTCTCCTTCGTCGTGGAGGGCTGGAACAGCTCGCACCTCGCCGCCGCGCTGTCGGCCGAGTACGGCATCGGTGTGCGCGACGGGCTCTTCTGCGCCCACCCGCTGGTGCGGACGCTGCTGGGCGGCGATCCGCAGCAGCCCGGCGAGTGCGGCGCCCCGGAGGGCGAGCGGGGCGAGCGGGGCGAGACCGGGGTCCGCCCGGCGGAGGGCGCGGGGGCGCCGCTCAACGCGATCCGGGTCAGCTTCGGCGCCGGTACGCCGGACGAGCACGTCGAGCGGTTCGTCCGCGCGGTCGGGGAGTTGGTGCGCGACGGCGCGCGGTGGAGCTACCGCACCGAGGACGGGCGCTGCGTGCCCGCGGTGTGAGAGGTGCGGACCGGGGCGGGGCGCCCGGCCGGCGGATCCGCCGGCGCACCGGCCCGCGCATCCGCCCGCGCATCCGCCGTCGGGGCAGGTCCCGCCGCATGCGGCCGAGGGGCCGGGGAGCAGCGGCCGGGGGCCCGCCCCACTCCGGCCGGGCGGCCGGGGAGCGGCGCTGGCGGCAGACGAGCCCGCAGGCGCCCGCCCGGCCCGGGGGCCCTGGGAGTACCGGCAGGACCAGCGCAGGGCGAGTCCGCAGGCGCCCGCCCGGCCCCGACACCGGTCGCGCACCCGGCGCACCCGGCGCGCCCCGCGCGGGACGGGCCGGGACAGTGCCGGGACCGCGCCGGGACGGCGCCCGGCGGCGCTCCCGGGCCTGGCCGTGTCCGGCCCTACGCGTCGAGCCCGATCGCGAAGGCCGCCTCCAGGTCGTGCTGGGAGTACGTGCGGAACGCGACATGCGTGTCGGTCGCCTCGACGCCCGGGATCTTGCTGATCCGGCCCGGGATGACATCCGCGAGGTCGTCGTGCTTCGCGACCCGGACCATCGCGATCAGGTCGTAGGTGCCGGTGACCGAGAAGACCTCGCTGACGCTGTCCAGCGCCGCGATCGACTCGGCGATCTCGGGGATGCGGTCCACGCTGGTCTTGATGAGCACGATCGCGGTGATCACGGCTGTCCTTCTCCCTCGGTGGCCGCTGTCTGGGCCTTCACTCTAGCGGCCTGCCGGAAGCGGCCCCATGCGTAGAGGAAGCCGATCCCGAAGCCCACCAGATGCGCCAGATACGCCACCCCCGGGCCCGAGGAGGAGTTCTGCGCCTCCGCCAGCCACTGCAGCACGAACCAGAAGACCAGCACGATCCAGGCGGGGAAGCGCAGCGGCAGGAAGAACAGGAACGGATAGAGGCTTGTCACCCGCGTCCTCGGGAAGAGGCAGAGAAAGGCGCCCAGCACGGCCGAGATGGCTCCGGACGCCCCGACGAGCGTGTGGCCGGACTCCGCGTTGGCCGCCGCGTACGCGAGGAGCGCCAGATAACCGCAGACCAGGTAGAAGAGGGCGAACTCCAGACGGCCCATGCGCTCCTCGACCATGGCGCCGAAGACGTGGAGGAAGAGCATGTTGCCGAGCAGATGCAGCCAGCTGCCGTGCACGAACAGCGCGGTCAGCGGGGTGAGCAGGGTCCTCGGGGAGCCCTCCAGCAGCTCGTTCGGGATCACGCCCCAGCGCTCGAAGTGGGCGGTCTGGGCGGTGAGCAGGGTGCCTCCGGTGCCGTACGACGTGCTGAGCCCGGAGACCGGGCCGACGAGGAACAGGAGGCAGCACAGGCCGATCGCTCCGTAGGTCACCACCGGGCCGGTCGCCGCGCCCCGTACCGCCTTCCACCGATCGATCATGCTCAGAGCATGGCGCACCGGGACGGGAGCGGGCAGACCGCCTCGCCGTGTCACCGCGGACCCGTGAGGTCGTAGGGTTGCGGGCAGTAGGCGCCAGGACACGCACGAGGAGACGAGGACGGCTCGATGACGACGGTACCCATGCCGACGGACGCCACCCGGTGGCGCTGCACCCTGTGCGGCAACCTCACCCGGTTCGACGTGACCCGGTCCTCCAAGGCCGTCGAGTATGTGCATCTGGATCTCGCGGGGGAGCCCAAGGTGGAGGAACGCGAGGTGCTGAGTGAGACCATCGAGTCGGTCCGCTGCCGCTGGTGCAACGCCGTGGACCAGATCGAACTGGTGGACAGGCCGGGCGGCGGCTCCTGACGGAGCCGTGCGGACCCGCGGGAAGACAGTGGGGTGACCGATCGTGGAGCAGTCCGAGAGCGGCGCCGGGCCGGCCGGTGCCGGCGATGCCGCCGAGGCGCTCGACCGCCCGCTGCCGGAGGGTGTGCGGCGACGGGTCGTCGCCCTGGTCTCGGACGCCTTCGGCGGGCTGACCGTCACCGAACTCCCCGCCCAGTTGCGGCAGTACGCCCGCTTCACCCCTACCCGCCGGGCGAAGTACGCGGGCAACGCCATGGCCGCGGCCCTGGAGGGCGACCCCGTCTTCCGGCAGCGCATCGGTGAGCGGCTCCGCGATTCCCAGCCCGAGCTGGCGGACGCCCTGGACGCGGGGACGCCGCCCGCGGCCGCCGACCCCGTCGACGTGGCGGCCGCCGCCTTCGTGCTGCGCCCGGCGGGCTGGGTCAAGCTGGTGGCCGCCGCCGGCGAGGAGGCCCAGCGCGCGGACGCCGAGCGCGCGGACGAGGAGAGCAGGCGGGAGCTGCAGCGGCTCCGCGAGGAACTCGACCGGCTGAAGTCCCAGCACAAGGCCGAGACCGAGCGGCTGCGCACCGAGCTGGACGCGGTCCGCAAGGAGTCGGACGCGCTGCACCGCAAGCTCCGCAGCGCCCACAGCGACGTCAAGCGCGCCGAGGCGGCGGTGCGCCGCGGCAACGCCGAGCACGAGGGGGCCAGATCCGAGGCGCAGGCCCAGGTGGCCGCGGCCGAGAGCGAGGCGCGCCGGCTGAAGGCCAGGCTCGCCGAGGCGGAGGCCGCGGTCGAGGCGAGCCGCAGGGCCGCCCGCGAAGGCCGGTCGATCGAGGACATGCGGGTGCGTCTGCTGCTCGACACCGTGCTGGACGCGGCCTCCGGGCTGCGCCGGGAACTGGCCCTGCCGCCCGCCTCGTTGCACCCGGCCGACACCGTCGAGGCGGTGCAGCCCGGCCGGATGACCCCCAGGGACATCGCGGCGCGCGCGCTGTCCGAGACCGACCCGGCGATGCTGGACCAGCTGCTCGCGCTGCCCCAGGTGCATCTGCTCGTGGACGGCTACAACGTGACGAAGACCGGTTATCCGACGATGCCGCTGGAGAAGCAGCGGCTGCGGCTGCTCGGCGGTCTGGCGATGCTGGCGGCGCAGACCGGAGCCGAGATCACCTGCGTCTTCGACGGTGCCGAACTCGCCGCGCCCGTGCTGCTGGCGCCGCCGCGCGGGGTGCGGGTGCTGTTCTCCAAGCCAGGGGTGACCGCGGACGAGCTGATCCGCCAGCTGGTCCGGGCGGAACCGCCGGGCCGGCCCGTCGTCGTGGTGTCGACGGACCGGGAGGTCGCGGACGGGGTGGCGAAGGCGGGTGCGCGGCCGGTGGCGTCCGCGATGCTCCTGAAGAGGCTTTCGCGCGTCTAGTGCGACTCGCAACTCCTGCGCGCAATGCCCGATTTCGCGGAACGTACCGTCAAGTCACCGCTACGGGCCGTGTGCCGTGTGTAAAGAATGCGCCTGGTGGGCCAGATTTTTCTGATGAGGATTTGAACTGATCACAGGAAGGTCACTAGGGTCAGGCCTCGAACCTTCGCGCGGTTGATCGCCCATCCGGGGCGACAGCGAAGGAACCGCCGAATTCGCGCTGTTCAGCTCCGTTCTGCTTTGCGGGAGTCCGAGTGTGCGCGGAGCCGGGGAGCCACTCCGTGGCCCGGCAGGCGGCTGGAGGAAGAAGGAGCTCGCCTTCGTGGCGTCCCACCGTCGTCCCAAGCAGCCGAGCCGCACTCGTGTGACCGTGCTCACGGCGACCGCGGCCGCGGCCGTCGCCCTCACCTCCCAGGCCGCTCAGGCCGCACCGGCCAAGCCCAGCAAGGACGAGGTCAAGGCCAAGGTCGACGCCCTCTACCACGAGGCGGAGAAGGCCACCGAGGACCACAGCCTCGCCAAGGAGCAGCAGACCAAGCTCCAGAAGGAGGTCGACGCGATCCAGGACCGCGTCGCCCGCGGGCAGGACGAGCTCAACACCATGCGGGACAAGCTGGGTTCGGTGGCCAGCGCCCAGTACCGCTCGGGCGGCATCGACCCGTCCGTCCAGCTCTTCCTCTCCGGCGATCCGGACACGTACCTGGACAAGGCCTCCGCGATGGACCAGCTCGGCGCCAAGCAGGCCGCCGCGCTCGAGGACATCCAGTCGAAGCAGCGGGACCTCGCCCAGCAGCGCGCCGAGGCCACCCGCAAGCTCGCCGACCTCCAGGACGTCCGCCAGACCCTGGGCGAGAAGAAGAGCAAGATCCAGGGCAAGCTCTCCGAGGCCCAGAAGCTCCTCAACACCCTGACCGCCGAAGAGCGGGCGGAGATGGAGGAGGAGGAGCAGCGCGCCAGCCGCGCCGCCGGCGACCGGGTGAGCCTCGGCAACGAGGTGCCGGCCTCCCAGCGCGGCGCAGCCGCGCTCAACGCCGCCGCCACCCAGCTGGGCAAGCCGTATGTCTCCGGCGCCGAGGGCCCCAACTCCTACGACTGCTCCGGGCTGACGCAGTGGGCCTACCGGCAGGCGGGCGTGAGCCTCACCCGGACCACCTACACCCAGCAGAACGACGGTGTGAAGATCGGGCGCAGCCAGCTCAAGCCGGGCGACCTGGTCTTCTTCAACGGCCTTTCGCACGTGGGCCTGTACGCGGGCAACAACCAGATCCTGCACGCCCCCAAGCCCGGTACCGTCGTCCGCTACGAGTCCATGGACTACATGGGCACCTTCCAGTTCGGCGTACGGGTCTGACGTACTTCCGGTCCGGCGACCGACGCTGACGTCCCCACGGTCCGGCGTACGGGTCTGACGTACTTCCGGTCCGGCGTACGGGTCTGACGTACTTCCGGTCCGGCGTACGGGTCTGACATCCCCACGGTCCGGCGGCCGGAGCCGACGTCTTTCGGGCCGGTGCCCCTCGGACCGGCGTCCGTTCGGGCGAACTACGGCATGCGCCGCTGACCGCGCGCCCCGCCGGTGACCTGTCGGTCTCCCGCGGGGCGTCACCTCGGGTGCCCGATGCCGGTTTTGGCCGTTCGCTTCCCCCGCCGCTACTGTCTGCCGCGCAGCAGCCGCCCAGGCTGCGTCCAGCGGAAGGGAGTACGGCTCCTGTGGCGTCCCATCGCCGAGCCCCGGTGTCCGGTTTCCACGGAGGTGCCCGGGTCGCCCTCCTCTCCGCCACGGTGGCGACCGCCGCGGCCGCGCTCGGTACCGCACCCGCCGGAGCCGACCCGTCCACCGGCCCCGCCGCCACCCGCGCCATGGTCGACCGGCTGCACGAGCAGGCCGAGCAGGCGACGGAGCGCTACAACGAGGCGGCCGAGCACGCCGAGGAACTGGGCGACCAGGTGGCCCGGGCCCGGCAGCGGGCGGCCCGCGGCCAGGAGGACCTCAACCGGGCGCGGGACGCGCTCGGCTCCGTGGCCGGCGCCCAGTACCGCTCCGGAGGGGTGGACCCCGCGCTCGCCCTGCTGCTCTCCGGCGACCCTGACACGTTCCTGGACCGGGCCGCGGTGCTGGACCGGCTGGGCGACCGGGAGGCGGCCGCCCTGGCCGACCTCCGGCGGGCCCAGCGGCGGCTCGGCCAGGAGCGCTCCGAGGCAGCCCGGAAGCTGGCGGAGCTGGAACGCACCAGGACCGCGCTGGCCCGCCACAAGCGGGCCGTCGAGGCGAAGCTCGCGACGGCCGAGCGGCTGCTGTCGTCCCTGCCCGCGGTGGAGCGTGCCGCGTACGACCGGGGGTCGCGCTCCGGCCGGGCCGTCCCCGACCTGTCGGGCGGGGCGGGCCCCTCGTCGGCCCGCGCCGCCGCCGCCGTGGCGGCCGCACGGGGCGCGGTCGGCAAGCCCTACGTCTGGGGAGCCAACGGGCCGAACGGCTTCGACTGCTCCGGTCTCACCCAGTGGTCCTACGCCCGGGCGGGGGTGGGACTGCCCCGCACCTCCCAGGCGCAGCGGTACGCCGGACAGCAGGTGCCGCTGTCCCGGGCCAGGCCCGGCGACCTGGTCACCTACCGCTCCGACGCCAGCCATGTGGCCATGTACGTCGGCAACGGCCAGGTGGTCCACGCGCCCTACCCGGGTGCGGCCGTGCGCTACGACCCGGTGGGGATGATGCCGATCGCCTCGGTGACCCGGCCCTGAGCGGACCGCGGACGGGGCGGTTCCGCTCTCCCGCTCGCCTACCATCGGCGGGGTGGCCGGTCAGGGATTCCTCGGATGGACGGCGGCGAGACGAGGGCGCGCGGCGGTCCTCCTGCCGGCCGGGCGCGTCGTGGCCGGGCGCTTCCCGACCGGGCGCGTCCTGGTCGTGCTCGTCCTGGTCGTGCTCGTCCTGACCGGGGCGCTGCCGGCGGGCGGCTGTGCCGGCGCACCGGGGCGCGACACCACCGGCCGCGAGGTGCAGCGGATGCTCGACGACCGCGCCGCCGCGGTGCTCCGCCACGACGAGGCCGGCTACCTCTCGGCGGTCGACCCCTCCGCGCGGCAGCTGACAGCGGCCGGGAGGGCGGAGTTCGCGAACCTCTCCGCCCTCCCGCTCCGTTCCTGGGAGTACCGGCTCACCGAGGTGCGGCGCTCCGGCGACCGGGCCGCGGCCGACGCCGAACTGCGCTACCGGCTCGACGGATTCGACGCCTCGCCCGCGACCGCCGGGCGCCGGCTGGAACTCGCCGAGCGGGACGGCCGCTGGTACATCACCGCCGACCGCCCGGGCCCCGGCGCCGCACAGCCGCTGTGGCAGCAGGGCGACATCGAGGTGGTGCGCGGCACGCACAGCCTGGTCCTCGGCGCGGGGCAGCAGCAGGCGCGGCTCCGGAAGATCGCGGCGGACGCGGACCGGGCCGTCCCCGCGGTCTCGGCCGCCTGGGGCGGGGCCTGGCCCGGGCGGGTGGTGGTCCTGGTGCCCGGCTCGCTGGACGCCATGGGCCGGCTGCTCGGCGCCCCGGCCGAGCAGTACCGGGGCGTCGCGGCGGTCACCACGGGCCTCGCGGCGGCTCCCGGCGAGGCCGGCGGGCCAGCGCCCGCGGACCGGGTGACCGTCAACCCCGAGGCGTACGAGGCCCTCGGCGATCACGGCCGACGCTTCGTCCTCACCCACGAGACCGCACACGTGGCGACCCGCGCGCACACCTCGGCCGCCACCCCGCTCTGGCTCTCCGAGGGATTCGCCGACTGGGCCGCCTACCGCGGCACCGGCCGCGACGCCCGGGAGACCGCACCGGAACTGCGCCGCGCGGTCCTCGGCGGCGACCTTCCCGGCGCCCTCCCCGCAGACGGCGACTTCCGCTTCGGCGGCGGTGAACGCGCGCTGGGCCGCGCGTACGAGGGCGGCCTGCTGGCCTGCGAGCTGATCGCCGCCCGCTGGGGCGAGGACCGGCTGCGCGCGTTCTACCGGGCGGTGGGCGCCGCGGAGTCGCGCGACGGAGCGGTGGACTCGGCGTTCGGCGAGGTCCTGGGCACGAGCCGGGACCGCTTTACCGCGGACTGGCGGGAGTACCTGGTCGAGCGGCTGGGCCGGTGATCCGGAGCCCGCGCCGCGCGGTCCACCACGCCGGCCATGCCTGCCCACGTGCCCCCGCCGCGCGCGCTGCCCGCGGGCGGTTCCGGCGGCATTCACCGGGCACCGAGCCGGGGACGTACCCCGTACCCCGTACCCCGTACCCCGTACCCCTGCCCGCAGGGGTGGCGCGATGACCACGACCAGGACGTGTGGGCACCGGCAGACCGAGAAGCGCGCCGGCACGACGTACTGCCGGGCCCGCAAACGACAGATCTGCCCGTGACGACGGGTCTGCCCGTGACGACGGGTCTGCCCGTGAAGGGTCCGCCCCCTGCCGGGGATGACCCGTTCACGGTTCTCCCACACCACCCCCGGCAGGGGCCGGCGGGCGGACGGGTGCCTGCCTGCCGACCGTCTGCGGCGGTTGCACGTCGGCCCCGACGGACAACGCCTCACCCGGGCGCGACCGTGGGCTGTCAGCCTCCATGCCGCCCCGTCCGTCCGCCGTTCCCCCGTGGCGGGCGGACGGGCATGGGTCACTCGATCGAATGTGGTTGCGACCGGTTGATGACGTATGAGCCGCGCTGAGGAACGGTGCGCACGTATCCGGTTTCGCGCAGGTGCCCGACGGCTCGTCGGGCGGTGGCGCGTGCGACTCCGTATCGCTGCTCCCGTCCCCGCCGGACGGACGGTCCGGAGCGTCCCGGACGGAGCCGGCCGCCCGTGCCGCCCGTGCCGCCCGGTGGCGCGGTCCCCGGGGGGAGGGTCAGGACCCGACCGAGGCCCGGTCGCGGCCGGAGCGGGCCGGGAGCGACCGCCCGCCGCCCCGGCGCCGGCCCGGCGGGACGGTGTCCGTCCACAGGCGGCGGCACGCCAGCAGCGCGGCCGCCACCAGCAGGCCGTTGCGGGCCGCCAGGACCGCGATCCCGGCGGGGTCGCTCGCGACCACCTTGTCGAACCAGACGGGGAACTCCAGGAAGGTGAGCCCGGTGGCAGCCAGCACCAGCAGGCCCGGAAGGGCCATCAGGCTCCCCCGGAAGGCGAGGCAGACCGCGGCCAGTCCCAGCAGCCAGACCAGGTACTGGGGGCTGATCACCCGGCTGGTGGTCGTGAACAGCAGCACGGCCGTGAACGCCGCGTCGGCGGGGGTGGCGGCGGAGAACTCCGCCGCCCGCAGCCGCCACAGGGCCAGCCAGCCGAACGCGGCGGCGGTGAGACCGAGTGCCGCACCGCTGACCAGGGGGACGTACGGGCCGAGGAACTCGACCGAGCCGTAGTTCAGCAGCACCTGCCCCTCCCAGCCGAAGTGCCGGGCGACGTGGAAGACCAGCGCGCCCAGCGACTCGACCTCCGTGCCCCGGTCCCGCTGGAAACCGAGGAAGGCCAGCGCCCCGGGCATCGACGCCGTGAGGACCAGCAGCAGGGCCGCCCCCGTGACCGCGGCCGCGGCCCATGCGCGGCGCTGCCGGAGCCCGGCCAGCAGCAGCACCGGCCACACCTTCAGCATCGCGCCGAACCCGGCGAGCGCCCCGGCGACCCCCGGGCGGCGGGCGGCGGCGAGGAGCGCGGCCACCGCGACCGCCGTCACCATCAGGTCGTACCTGGCGTAGGCCGTCGGACCCAGCAGGGGCAGCCCCGCGATCCAGAACCAGACGCCTCTCACCGACTTCCCGGGCCGCCGCCCCGCGTACAGCAGCAGCCCCAGGACCGCCGCGTCGCACACCAGGACCAGGGCGAAGAACGCGTGCACATAGTCGAGGGAGGGCACCAGGCCGGGGGAGAGGATCGCCAGGGCGGCCGCGGGCGGGTACTGCCAGGTGACGTCGTCCAGCGGGTAGGTGCCGGTGCTCAGCACCTCGTACCAGCCCCGGTAGATCACGGCGACGTCGCTGGTCACATCGGGGCCGCGGACGGGGAGGACCTTCAGGACCCAGAGCAGCAGCAGCGTTCTGGAGAGGGCGAAGGCCGCCACGGCCCCTCCCGCCACGGCTCCTCCCGCCACGGCCCAGCCCGTCACGGCCCCTCCCGCCACGGCCCCGGACGCTTCGGGCCCCGACCCGGCGGAACGCCCTGTGCCTGTCATGACCACCCCGTGCCGTCCGATCCGTTCCGTGCCCCTGAGCGCCGCCGCCCTGCCGGCCCGGCCGCCATCATGCCGGACGCCCGTCCGCCCGCGATCAGGCGCGGCGGCCGTTGGTACTGTCGGCGGCGATGGACAAGACCCTGATCGTCACCAACGACTTCCCGCCCCGTCCCGGCGGCATCCAGGCGTTCCTCCACAACATCGCGCTGCGGCTGGACCCCGAACATATCGTCGTCTACGCCTCCACGTGGAAGCGCGGTCGCGAGGGCGCCGAGGCGACGGCCGCCTTCGACGCCGAACAGCCCTACCGGGTGGTCCGCGACCGTACGACCATGCTGCTGCCCACCCCGCGCGTCACCGGGCGCGCCGCCGGACTGCTGCGGGAGCACGGCTGCACGTCGGTGTGGTTCGGCGCCGCCGCCCCGCTCGGGCTGATGGCCCCGGCGCTGCGCCGGGCCGGGGCGCGGCGCCTGGTGGCCACCACCCACGGCCACGAGGCGGGTTGGGCACAGCTGCCCGGAGCCCGGCGGCTGCTGCGCCGGATCGGCGAGGGCACGGACACCGTCACCTACCTCGGCGAGTACACGCGTTCGCGGATCGCCGCCGCGCTGACGCCCGAGGCGGCCGGGCGGATGGTGCAGCTGCCGCCGGGCGTCGACGAGAAGGCCTTCCACCCGGGCTCGGGTGGCGAGGCGGTGCGCGAGCGGCTCGGGCTCACCGACCGCCCGGTCGTCGTCTGCGTGTCCCGGCTCGTGCCGCGCAAGGGCCAGGACACCCTGGTCAGGGCCATGCCCGCGATCCTCGCCGAGGTGCCGGAGGCGGTGCTGCTGATCGTCGGCGGCGGGCCCTACGAGAAGGACCTGCGCAAGCTCGCCGGCACCACGGGAGTGGCCGAGTCGGTCCGCTTCACCGGCGCGGTCCCCTGGGAGGAGCTGCCCGCGCACTACGGCGCCGGTGACGTCTTCGCGATGCCCTGCCGCACCCGGCGCGGCGGGCTGGACGTGGAGGGCCTCGGCATCGTCTACCTGGAGGCGTCCGCGACGGGACTCCCGGTCGTCGCCGGTGACTCGGGCGGGGCACCGGACGCGGTGCTCGACGGCGAGTCGGGCTGGGTCGTCCGCGGCGGTTCCCCGCAGGAGACCGCGGAGCGTGTCACCACCCTCCTCCTGGATCCCGCGCTGCGCCGCCGCATGGGCGAGCGCGGCCGTGAGTGGGTCGAGGAGCGCTGGCGCTGGGACCTGCTGGCGGACCGGCTGAGGGAGCTGCTGTGACCCGGGCCGCCCGGGCCGCTCGGGCCGCCCTGGCGGGACGGGTGCGACCGGGGGATCCGGACGGGCACGACCTCAGGGGCCCCGGGTGCCCCGGATCCGGGTGGTCCGGAGGGGCGTGACCGGGGTGGTCCGGATCCGGGTGGTCCGGAGGGGCGTGACCGGGGCGGTCCGGGGCCGCCCGGCGGCTCGCGTGGTGTGCGCCGGGACCGCCTGCCCTCCCGGCGCCCGCAGGTACCCCGCCGGCAGATGCCGCCCCGCACCGTCCGGCGGTTCCGCCCGCACCCCCGCGCCCCGGGGCCCGCACCCCCGCGCCCCCGCGCCCCCGGGGCCCGCACCCCAGGGCCCGGGCGTCGGCGGTGGCCGGGCCGGGTGGCGCCCCGTCCCCGGATGCCCGGTCCTGACGGGTGCCCATGTGCCCGGCGGTGGACCGGCGGTGGACCGGCGGTGGACCGGTGGCGGTCCGGTGGCGGTCCGGCGGTGGTCCGGACCGCCACCGGGGCCCGCGCGGCTGCCGGGGTCCGCACGGTCCCGGTCCGGGGCCCCGCCGGCGCGGCGCGAACCGCCCTCTTGCGCCCCGCGGGAAAAGGTCCCCGCGACGGATAGGCGGAACCGGAAAATCCGCACATGCTGCGCACCATGACACCAAATCTGACGCGCCGTCACCTCCTGGGTCTCGGCGCCCTCCAGACCGCGGCCGCCCTCGGCCTCACCCGTATCGGCCCCGTGCCCGCGGCCCGCGCGGCGACCCCCGCGCCGGCCTCCCGGGCGGCGGCCGCCGACCACACCCCCGCCCTCGTCGTCGGCTCCGGCTACGGTGCCGCCGTCACCGCCCTGCGCCTCGGTGAGGCCGGGATCCCCACCCTCGTCCTGGAGATGGGGCGGCTCTGGGACACCCCGGGGCCCGACGGAAAGGTCTTCTGCAGCACCCGCGCCCCGGACCACCGCTCGATGTGGTTCCGCACGCGCACCGAGGCCCCGCTCGCCCAGTTCCTCTGGCTCGACGTCGTCAACAAGGACATCAGCCCCTACCCGGGCGTGCTGGACCGGGTGAGCTTCGACGCCATGTCGGTGTACGTGGGCCGCGGCGTCGGCGGCGGCTCGCTCGTCAACGGCGGAATGGCCGTCACCCCGCAACGGGAGTACTTCTCCGAGATGCTGCCGACCGTCGACGCCGCCGGGATGTACGACCGGTACTTCCCGCTCGCCCGGCAGATGCTGGGCGTCAACAGCGTGGACCCGGCCTGGTTCGAGTCCACCGAGTGGTACCGCTTCTCGCGGATCTCCCGGAAGCACGCCGCCAAGGCCGGCCTCAGGACCGTCTTCGTGCCCAACGTCTACGACTTCGGTTACATGCGGCGCGAGGCCGCCGGGCAGGCCGTGCGCTCCGCACTCGCCGGCGAGGTCATCTACGGCAACAACCACGGCAAGCGCAGTCTCGACCGGACCTATCTCGCCGCAGCCCTGGGTACCGGCAACGTCACCGTCGACACGCTGCACCGGGTCCGCGCGCTGCGGGCGCAGCCGGACGGCACCTACGTCGTCACCGCCGACCGCATGGACACGGCCGGCAGGGTCGTCGCCACCCGGGAGATCGGCTGCACCCGGCTGTTCCTGGGGGCCGGCAGCCTCGGCTCAACCGAACTCCTGCTGCGCGCCCGGGAGTCCGGCGCCCTGCCGGACCTCAGCGAGCACATCGGCGCGGGCTGGGGGGCCAACGGCAACGTCATGACGGCCCGTGCCAACCACCTCTGGGACACCGTCGGCGCCCACCAGGCGACCATGCCGGTGATGGGCATCGACGACTGGTCCAACACCGCCAACCCCGTCTTCGCCGAGATCGCCCCGCTGCCCATGGGGTTCGAGCACTGGATCAGCCTGTACCTGGCCATCACCAGGAACCCGGAGCGGGGCACGCTGACCTACCACGCCGGCACCGACACGATGCGGCTGGACTGGACGCCCGAGCAGAGCAGGGTCTCCGGCGACGCGGCCAGGAAGCTGTTCGACCGCATCAACCTCAGGAACGCCACGATCTACCGGTACGACCTGTTCGGCGGCAACCGGCCCGTGGCCGACGACTTCACCTACCACCCGCTCGGCGGCTGCGTGCTGGGCAGGGCCACCGACGACCACGGCCGGGTCCGGGGCGCCCCCGGGGTGTACGTCACCGACGGAGCCCTCGTGCCGGGCTCCATCGGCGTCAACCCGTTCCTCACCATCACCGCGCTCGCCGAGCGCAACATCGAGCGGGTCCTCGCCGAGGACTACCAGAGGTAGCGGCGGCCCGCGGCGCGCGCCGCAGGCGCTCGCAGGCAGCCCCTACGACCGGTAGATCGACTCGATCTCGTCCGCGAAGTCCTTGGCCACCACGTTGCGCTTGAGCTTCAGCGAAGGCGTGATGTGACCGGCCTCCTCGGTGAACTGGGAGCTGAGAACCCTGAATTTCCGCACCGACTCGGCCTTGGAGACCGCGGCGTTGCCCGCGTCCACCGCCCGCTGGACCTCCGCCAGCAGGTCCTCGTCCTCGCGCAGCGAAGCCGCCGTCGAGCCGGCCGGCTTGCCGTGGTCGGCGGCCCAGCGGGCCAGGAACTCCTCGTCGACGGTGATCAGCGCGCCCACGAACGGCCGCCCGTCGCCCACCACCATGCACTCCGCGACCAGCGCGTGGGCGCGGATGCGGTCCTCGATGACCGCCGGGGCGACGTTCTTGCCGCCCGCGGTCACCAGGATCTCCTTCTTGCGGCCCGTGATCGAGAGGTAGCCGTCCTCGTCGAGGGTGCCGATGTCGCCGGTGTGGAACCAGCCGTCGGCCAGGGCCTCCGCCGTCGCCGCCTCGTTGTTCCAGTAGCCCGCGAAGATGTGCTCGCCGTGCAGCAGCACCTCTCCGTCGTCGGCGATCCGCACCACCGAACCGGGCAGCGGCTGCCCGACCGTACCGATCTTCTGGCGGTCCCAGGGGTTGAACGCCGTCGCCGCACAGGACTCGGTGAGGCCGTAGCCCTCCAGCACCGTGAAGCCGATACCGCGGTAGAAGTGGCCGAGCCGCTCGCCCAGCGGGGCGCCGCCGGAGACCGCGAACTCGCCGCGCCCGCCGAGCACCGCACGCAGCTTGCCGTAGACGAGCCGGTCGAAGACCCTGTGCCGGAGCCGCAGCCCGAACGACGGGCCCTTCCCGGTGCCGGTCGCGCGGCTGTACTCGATCGCCGTGGTCGCGGCCCTGTCGAAGATCCTGCCCTTGCCGTCCGCCCGCGCCTTGGCGCGCGCCGCGTTGTAGACCTTCTCGAAGACCCGCGGCACACCGAGGATCAGCGTGGGACGGAACGAGGCGAGTTCGTCGGTGAGGTTGCTGACGTCCGGTACGCAGCCGAGTTTGATGGGGGCCATCACGGCCGCCACCTCGACCATGCGCCCGAAGACGTGTGCGGCGGGGAGGAAGAGCAGGATCGAGCTGTCGCCGGTGCGGAACAGCGGCCTCAGGCGCTCGACCAGGTTCCCGCACTCCGCGAAGAACGCGCGGTGGGTGAGCACACAGCCCTTGGGGCGGCCCGTGGTGCCCGAGGTGTAGACGATGGTGGCCGGGTCGTCCGCCTTGGCGGACGCGCTGTACTCGTCCACGGTGGCGTCGGGGATCTCCGCCCCGGCCGCCGTGAGCTGCGCGATGCCGTCGTCCTCGATCCGCCACACGTGCCGCAGCGCGGGGAGGGCGTCGCGCACGGACTCGACGGCGGCGGCGTGCGCCCCGCTCTCGACGACCACCGCGACGGCGCCGGAGTCGCCGAGGATCCACTGCACCTGCTCGGGCGAGCTGGTCTCGTAGACCGGGACGGTCACGCCGCCGGCGCTCCAGATCGCGAAGTCGAGCAGCACCCACTCGTAGCGGGTGCGGGACATCAGGGCGACCCGGTCACCCGGCCGCACACCCGCGGCGATCAGGCCCTTCGCGGCGGCCCGCACCTCGGCGAGGAACTCGGCCGCGGTGACGTCGGTCCAGCTCCCGGCGGCCTTTCTGGCCATGACCGCGACCTCGGGGTGCTGCGTCGCATTGCGGCGGATGAGATCCGTCAGATTGCCGTCCGTCGGGACCTCGTACAGGGCCGGAAGGCTGAACTCACGCAAGACTGCTGCTCCTCATCGGGCGCCGGCGCCACGGCTCTGTGCGAACGCACCGCGGACTGCCCGGACGTTACCCATCAGTACTCAGTTCCGGATAGGGGGTACCGGCCAGATGTTCCCTGCGTCACACCTGCGCGCCGCGGCATCGCGAACCCTAGTCCACCGGCCGGACGACTCGGAAGTAACCGCAGGTCCGGTGACCTCTACTGGGAATCGGAAGACCGCTCTAGGGTGATCGGCATGCGAGTTCATGTGGTCAGCGACGTGCACGGCAACGCGACGGATCTGGCCAGGGCGGGAGAGGGCGCCGACGCCCTGATCTGCCTCGGCGACCTGGTCCTCTTCCTCGACTACGCCGACCATTCGCGCGGGATCTTCCCCGACCTCTTCGGCGTGGAGAACGCGCACAGGATCGTCGAGCTGCGCACCGCCCGGCGCTTCGAGGAGGCCCGCGCGCTCGGGCGCAGCCTCTGGGCGGGCCTCGACCGGGACGCCGTGATCATCGGCGCGGTGCGCAAGCAGTACCGCGAGATGTTCGCCGCGTTCCCCACCCCGACGTACGCCACCTACGGCAACGTCGACGTGCCGGCCCTCTGGCCGGAGTACGCGGGCCCGGGCACCACCGTCCTCGACGGTGAGCGGACGGAGCTGGGCGGTCTCGTCTTCGGCTTCGTCGGCGGCGGGCTGCGGTCCCCCATGCGCACCCCGTTCGAGATCTCCGACGAGGAGTACGCGGCGAAGGTCGAGGCGCTCGGCGAGGTCGACGTGCTGTGCTCGCACATCCCGCCGGACGTGCCCGAGCTGGCGTACGACACCGTCGCCCGCCGGTTCGAGCGCGGCAGCCGGGCCCTGCTCGACGCCATCCGCCGGACCCGGCCCCGCTACTCGCTCTTCGGGCATGTGCATCAGCCGCTGGCGCGGCGCATGCGGATCGGCGCGACCGAGTGCGTGAACGTCGGGCACTTCGCGGCGACGGGGCGGCCGTGGGCCCTGGAATGGTGACCGACGGGGGCGCGGTAGATTGCACACCGCAACCCCGTCCGGCGTTCAGTTGAGGAGCCACGGCGATGGCGGAACACACCAGCTCGAGCATCACCATCGACGCGGCACCGGCCGATGTGATGGGGGTGATCTCCGACTTCGCGCGCTACCCGGAGTGGACCGGCGAGGTGAAGGAGACCGAGGTCCTGGAGAAGGACGGCCTGGGCCGCGCGCTCCAGGTCCGGCTGGTGCTCGACGCCGGCGCGATCAAGGACGACCACGTCCTGGCCTACACCTGGACCGGCGACGACACGGTCTCCTGGACGCTGGTCAAGTCCCAGATGCTGCGCGCGCTGGACGGCTCGTACACGCTGAAGCCGGTCGCCGGAGGCGAGCGGACCGAGGTCACCTACCGGCTGACCGTCGACGTCAAGATCCCCATGCTCGGGATGATCAAGCGCAAGGCGGAGAAGGTCATCATCGACCGCGCCCTGGCCGGCCTGAAGAAGCGCGTCGAGTCCGGTCCGAAGGCCTGAAGCCCCCCTTCATGCGCACCGTTTTCGTCACCGGCACCGGCGGGGCCGGCCGGAGCACCGTCGCGGCCGCCCTCGCCCTCGCCGGGACACGGCGGGGCGAACGGGTCCTGCTGCTGTCCGGCGAGCCGCCCGAGGCACTCACCGGTGCCGGCACCGGACCCGGCACCGGCACCGGCACCGGCACCAGTACCGGACCCGGAGCCCCCGGGCCGGGCGGCGCGGACACCGGGCCGCCCGGCCCCACCGTCGCCCGCCTCGAAGCGGGCGCCGACTTCCGCCGCGAGTTCCTGGGCTTCCAGGAGCGGGCCGGGGCCGCGCTCGACCTCCTCGGAGCCGTGCCCTTCGAGGAAGGCGAGCTGACGGAACTCCCGGGCAGCGAGCAGTTCGCGCTGCTCCGCGCCCTCAAGCGGGCCGCCGGCGGCGGCCACGACCTCCTCGTCGTCGACCTCCCCCCGGTGCGCCAGGCCGTCGCCCTGCTCGCCCTCCCCGAGCAGCTGCGCCGCTATCTGCGCCGGCTGCTCCCCGCCGAGCGGCAGGCCGCCCGCTCGCTGCGCCCGGTGCTCGCCCAGCTCGCGGGCGTGCCGATGCCCGCGCGGTGGCTGTACGAGACGGCCGCCCGCTGGGACGAGGAGCTGGCCGTCGTCCAGGCGCTGATCGAGAGCCCCGGAGCCTCGGTGCGCCTGGTCGCCGAACCCGGCCCCGAGGCCGCCGACCGGGCCCTGCGCACCGCCCGGCTGGGCCTCGCCCTGCACGGGCCCGCCCCGGACATGGTGATCGCCAACCGGATCGTCCCGGCCGGCTCCGGCGACCCCTTCCTCGCGGCCCTCTCGGGACGGCAGCAGAGCGCGCTCAAGGGCTGGCGCGAGGAGTTCGGCGACGTACCGGTACGGGAGGTGCCGCACACCGGCCGCGACCCCCGGCAGCCCGGCGAACTCGCCGAGCTGCTCGACGGGCCGGCCGGCAGCACGCCCGGGCCGCCCCGGGGGAACCGCCCGACGGTGGAGGACCGCCGGTCCGGGGAAGGAGTGCTGGTCTGGCGGCTGCCCCTGCCGGGAGCCGCCCGGGACCAGCTGCAACTGGTCCGCAGGGACGACGAACTCTTCCTGACCGCGGGCCCGTTCCGCCGCGTACTCACCCTGCCGTCGGCACTGCGCCGCTGCGCCGTCAGCGGTGCCGCCCTGCGCGACGGGGAGCTGCGCATCCGCTTCGAGCCCGACCCCGAGCTGTGGCCGCGGAGCCGCTGAAGGGCGGCCTCCCCGTCGGGTACCGTCGACGTACGAGGAACTTTCCGAGGAGTACGCCATGAGCGATGCGACCGAACGTCCCGCCGTCGACGCCGACGCCTGGGCGACGGCGTGCGCCGAGGACCTTGAGGAGGAGCGGGCCCGCCGCGGCGAGCGGTACGGGCCGCACGGCGCCGGCACCGCGGGCGACGAGCTGCGCAAGCTGCTGGACGCGGTCGCCGAGAAGGTGTCGTCGCTGCCGAACCCGCTGCTCGGCCTCGCCGGGCAGGGGACCGTGCAGCAGCTGGTCGACCAGGCCAAGTCGGCCGTCGAGCCGGTCATCGAGCGCAACCCGCAGGTCTTCGGCCACCTCGCGGCCGCGGGCAGCGAACTGCTGGCCGCGTACCGCTCCGCCGTGGAGGGCCATGAGCGCCGCTGGACCCGCAACGAGCCGCCGCGAGGTGCGGACGGCCCGGGCGGCGGCGAGGGCACGGGCGGCGGCGAGGGCACGGACGGCAAGAGCCGCCGGGACCGCCGGGACGAGGGCCCCGGCCCGAGCGAGAAGATCGATCTGGACTGAGGCGCGGACTCCCTCCGGTACGGTTGGGCCTAGCGGGGCTCGACCGAAAACTGAGGGACACATGGGACTCACCATCGGCGTCGACATCGGCGGCACGAAGATCGCGGCCGGCGTGGTCGACGAAGAGGGCACCATCCTTGAGACGCACACGGTGCCCACTCCGCCGACCGCCGAGGGGATCGTGGACGCGATCTGCTCGGCCGTCTCCGGAGCCGGTAAGGGGCACGACATCGAGGCGGTCGGCATCGGCGCCGCCGGCTACGTCGACGACAAGCGCGCCACCGTCCTCTTCGCGCCGAACATCCAGTGGCGGCACGAGCCGCTGAAGGACAAGGTGGAGCAGCGCGTCGGCCTGCCGGTCGTGGTGGAGAACGACGCCAACGCGGCGGCCTGGGGCGAGTACCGCTTCGGCGCGGGCCAGGGCCACAGCGACGTCATCTGCATCACGCTCGGCACGGGCCTGGGCGGCGGCATCATCATCGGCAACAAGCTGCGCCGCGGCCGCTTCGGCGTGGCGGCGGAGTTCGGGCACATCAGGGTCGTCCCCGACGGCCTGCTGTGCGGCTGCGGCAGCCAGGGCTGCTGGGAGCAGTACGCGTCCGGGCGGGCACTCGTCCGCTACGCCCGCCAGCGCTCCGCCGCGACCCCCGAGAACGCGGCGATCCTGCTCGGCCTCGGCGACGGCACCCCCGGCGGAGTCGAGGGCAGGCACGTCAGCGAGGCGGCCAGGCAGGGCGACAAGGTGGCCGTCGACTCCTTCCGCGAGCTGGCCCGCTGGGCCGGCGCGGGACTGGCCGACCTGGCCTCGCTGTTCGACCCCTCGGCGTTCATCGTCGGCGGCGGCGTGTCGGACGAGGGCGAGCTGGTCCTGGACCCGATCCGCAAGTCCTTCCGGCGGTGGCTGATCGGCGGTCAGTGGCGCCCGCACGCCCAGGTGCTCGCCGCCCAGCTCGGCAACAAGGCGGGCCTCGTCGGCGCGGCGGACCTCGCCCGCCAGGGCTGACGCCCGCGACCGCCGCCGGCGCCTGCCGCCCCCGAGGGGCGGCAGGCGTCCGTGTCGGCAGGCCCGTGCTCGGCGTTCCTTCGGGTTCCTCCGGGTTCCTCCGGGGGCGGCAGTCCCCTCGGCTCGGAGACGAGCCGCCGGCCGGCCCGGCGTACTGACTCCGCCCCGGCCGCCGCGCGGGCGGGGCGTCCGGAGTCCGCCCCGGCCGCGCGGGGCGCCCGCCCCGGCCCGCCTTTCCCGCCCCGGCCGCGCGGGGCGTCCGCGGCCCCGGCTCGGCCGTACGGATCCCGACCGTGCGGCGCGCCGCACGGTGCCCGGGGCGGGAAAGGCGGGCCGGGGCCCGTTATCTTGAGGCACATGGTGACGTCGGCGACGCGACCGCTGCCCAACTCCCGGACCGAGCCGGACGGTTCGGCCGTCATCCGGGTCCTCGGCTACAACATCCGCTCCATGCGCGACGACGAGGACGCCCTCGCCCGCGTCATCCGCGCCTGCCGGCCCGATCTCGTCTTCGTCCAGGAGGCACCGCGCTTCTTCCGGTGGCGCAAGCACCTCGCCCGACTCGCTGCCAAGAGCGAGCTGGTGGTGCTGAGCGGCGGGGCGACCGCCGCGGGACCGGCGCTGCTGTGCTCGCTGCGGGTGAGGGCCGAGCGCACCGAGGACGTTCTGCTGCCGCTCACCCCGGGGCTGCACCGGCGCGGCTTCGCCACCGCCGTCGTGCGTGTCGGGGCGGCCCGGATCGGGCTGCTCAGCTGCCATCTCAGCCTGCGGGCCGACGAACGCCACAGCCAGGCCGGAATGCTGCTCGACCGTCTGGCCGCGATGGACGTGCCGTACGCGATCGCCGCGGGCGACGTCAACGAGCGACCCGGCGGGCGCAGCTTCCGGCGCCTCGCCACCGCTCTCCGGGACGCCCGGGCCGTCAGTCCCTGGGGCGGCGAGTACACCTCGACCCCCGCGGACCCGCATCAGCGGATCGACGCGGTCTTCGTCACCCCCGGCGTCGAGGTACTCGGCTGCGGCGTGCCCGTGGGGCTCCCCGGGGTCGGCGAGGCGGACCTGGAGGCGGCCACGGACCATCTCCCGGTCCTGGCCGCCCTGCGGGTGCCCCCCGAGCCCCCGGCGTCCGCGGCATCCCCGGCGTCCACGGCGTCCGCGGCGTCCGCGGCCGGCCCCGCCCCGGAACGGGGCCCGCGCGGCCACGGCACGAGCCGGCCTGGCCGGTAGTGCCGCGTGAGGCGGCGTTCGCCCCGTCGCGACGCCCGGCGCGGCGACTCGCCGCCTTGCCGAACCAACCGGGCAGGCCCACTGCTAGGCCGATCCGGCGCCCTGCGCCGCACCGCACCGGACCCGCTCCGCGCCGCCGCCGACGGGCAGACCCCGCCTGACGCGGCACTGGCCAGGCGTGTTGTGGAAGTCCCTCCTGGCCCGCGGCGCCCGGCTCGCTCGCTGCCGTCGCCCATCGGGCACGGGGGATGTCCCGTGCAGCGTTGCCGGAGTCGTCCGAGCAGGCGCCCGGTCCGGGGCCGATCGGCCGATCCGGCGCCCTGCGATCGCCCGCCTCGGACGCCGCACCGCCTCGGACGCCGCTCCGCGCCGCCGCCGACGGGCAGACCCCGCCTGACGCGGCACGGGCCAGGCGTGTTGTGGAAGTCCCTCCTGGCCCGCGGCGCCCGGCTCGCTCGCTGCCGTCGCCCATCGGGCACGGGGGATGTCCCGTGCAGCGTTGCCGGAGTCGTCCGAGCAGGCGCCCGGTCCGGGGCCGATCGGCCGATCCGGCGCCCTGCGATCGCCCGCCTCGGACGCCGCACCGCCTCGGACGCCGCACCGCACCGGACCCGCTCCGCGCCGCCGCCGACGGGCAGACCCCGCCTGACGCGGCACTGGCCAGGCGTGTTGTGGAAGTCCCTCCTGGCCCGCGGCGCCCGGCTCGCTCGCTGCCGTCGCCCATCGGGCACGGGGGATGTCCCGTGCAGCGTTGCCGGAGTCGTCCGAGCAGGCGCCCGGTCCGGGGCCGATCGGCCGATCCGGCGCCCTGCGATCGCCCGCCTCGGACGCCGCGGGCCCCGCCCTGCGGGCGGGCGGAGCTGCGTTCGCGACCTCCCCGGACCAACACCCAGAACACCCAGAACACCCAGAACACCCAGAACACCCAGAACACCCAGAACACCTGGTTCTGGCCGGGAGTCCGCTGAAGATCTCGCTCCGGTCGCCCGCCTTGTCCTGGTTCACCCGTAAACGCCGATCGGGGCGATCCGGTGTGAGCCGGGCGCGTTTTCAAGATCGTCAGTGCACTGCTAGACGACCGCCCCGCGCCCCGGGTCGTCGTCCTCGTCGTCCCCGTGGGACATCCGCGCCACCAGTGTGGCGAAGCCGCCCAGGAAGCCGCCGACGCCGAGCGTGGTCAGCCACCAGGTCATGTCCCACCGCAGGATCACGGCGAGCAGCAGCAGCACGGGTCCGCCGATCACCGCCAGCCAGGCGAACTTCGCGGTCGTGTCGGCCTCCGGCAGCGGCGGGGGCTCAGGCGGTACGAAATGGCCCTCGTCGCCGTCGTCCGGCTCCTCGCCGCCGGGCTCGGCGATCGTGTAGTCGCGCGGCCCCCCGCCCACCCCGGGCGCGAACACGACGGAGCTGCCCAGCGGCTTCTCCGGCCGCGGGCCCTCGTCCTCCTCGCCGCTCCCGCCCTCGCCCCCGTCGGAACGGTCACCGGCCCCGCCGGCCGGCCCGTCGTTCCGGACGGTCTTCTGCAGGCCCGCGAGGTCCTCCACCGACTTGAACGGCTTCGCCCCCGGCGGGTCCGCGGGCTCCTGCCCGTAGCCCGCGACGATCGCGGCCCAGGCGGCCTCCTCGTCGACGGGCTGCGGTTCCCGGTCCCGGTCCCGGTCCGCGTCGTGCTGCTCAGCCACCGGTCGTGCTTCCCTTCTCGCCGACACTCGGAGCGAGGCGGCCGATGAACGCGTGGCTCTCCTCGAAAATCCGCTCCGCGTCATGGTCCAACGTCGCCACGTGGTAGCTCTGTTCCAGCAGGACCTCCCGGACGTCCGTCGACGACACCCGGCCGAGGATCCGGGCCGAGTCCGCGGGCGGCACCACATGGTCCTGAGGGCTGTGCAGCAGCAGCATCGGCTGGGTGACCTGGGGAAGCTCGCCGTCGACGAGCCGGAGGAAGTTCCGCAGCGAGTGGGCGGCGTGCAGGGGGACGCGGTCGTAGGCCACCTCGTCCATGCCCTCCTTCGCGATGTCGTTGGCCAGGCCCTTCGTGGTGCGCATGAGGTGGCGGGCCACCGGAAGCGCGTGCGCCGCCGGGCCGTGCACCTTGTTGGCCGGGTTCACCACCGCGATACCGCTGACCGCGTCGCCGTGCCGGGCGGCCAGCCGCAGGGTCAGCGCGCCGCCCATCGACAGCCCGAACACGAAGACCTGGCGGCACTCCCCGCCCAGCGTCCGGAACTCCCGGTCCACCTCCGCGTACCAGTCCTGCCAGCCGGTGACCGCCATGTCCTGCCAGCGGGTGCCGTGCCCGGGCAGCAGCGGCAGCGAGACGGTCAGTCCGCGCTCCGCGAGGAACTCCGCCCACGGGCGCAGCGACTGGGGGGAACCGGTGAAGCCGTGGCAGAGAAGTACGCCGACCTCGCCACCCTCGTGGCGGTACGGCTCGGCTCCAGGAAGGACCGGCACCGGGGTCTCCTTTCAGGGCGGCCCGGGGGGCGTCCCCCCGGTGGGCAGATTCACCGTACGCGACGGGACCGGCACCGACCAGGGCTGAGCCCGCGCGGCACGGGACCGCTGTGGGGAGCCCGGTCCCGCCAGGGGTTAAGGTCTTTCCGACGGACACCAGGAAGGCACTCGAGTTGATCTACGGCGCTATGAAGTTCTCCATCGGCGGGGCGCTGAAGCTCGCCTTCAGGCCGTGGGTGGAGGGCCTGGAGAACGTTCCCGCCGAGGGGCCGGCGATCCTCGCGAGCAACCACCTGTCCTTCTCGGACTCCTTCTTCCTGCCCGCGGTCCTGGACCGCAAGGTCACGTTCATCGCCAAGGCCGAGTACTTCACCTCGCCGGGTGTGAAGGGCAAGCTCACCGCGGCCTTCTTCAAGGGGGTCGGCCAGCTCCCGGTCGACCGCTCCGGGGCGCGCGGCGCCGGCGAGGCGGCCGTCAGGAGCGGCATCGAGGTCATCGAGCGCGGCGAGCTCTTCGGTATCTACCCGGAGGGCACCCGCTCCCCGGACGGCCGGCTCTACCGCGGGAAGCCGGGCGGCCTGGCCCGCGTGGCGCTCGCCACCGGCGCGCCCGTCATCCCGGTCGCGATGATCGACACCGAGAAGATCCAGCCCCCCGGCCAGGTCGTCCCCAAGCTGATGAGCCCGGGTATCAGGATCGGCAAGCCGCTCGACTTCAGCCGCTACCACGGCATGGAGCACGACCGCTTCATCCTGCGCTCGGTGACCGACGAGGTCATGTACGAGATCATGAAGCTCTCCGGCCAGGAGTACGTGGACATCTACGCCACGGCGGCCAAGCGGCAGATCGCGGACGCCGAGAAGGCGGCGAAGGAGGCCGCCAAGGAGGCGGAGCGGGCCGCGAAGGGGGCCGGCGGGGCGGAGCGGGCCGGCGACCGGTAGCGTCGCCCGTCCGACCGGACGGACTGGGGGATCGGGCAATGGCCAGGCGCGAGCGGGTCGTACGCATGTCGGTCGAGCTGCCGCTGTGGCGTGCGCTGGCCGCGTACCGCGTGCTGACCGCGGGGTACGCGATCCTCCTCCTCGCCTTCGCCGGGGACAGGTACGAACGCCCCTGGGTGGCCGTCGGCTTCCTCGCCGTGATGGCCGTCTGGACGCTGGCGACGCTCCCCAGGGTGGCGAACGCGACCGCCTGCACCAGGCGCTTCCTCGGCGCCGATCTCACCGTCGCCCTCACCGGCATCCTGCTCACCCCGCTCGCCGACGCGCACGCGCAGCAGATCGACGGCCCCACGCTCCCCTCGATCTGGACGGCGGGTTCGGTACTCGCCTTCGCGATCAAGGGCGGCTGGCGCTGGGCGGGCTTCGCGTCCTCCCTGGTCGCCGTCGCCAACATCGTCGAGCGCGGCGAGCCCAGCCGGGACACGATCCACAACGTGCTGCTGGTGTGGGTCGCGTCCATCGCCATCGGGTACGTCGTCGAGGTCGCCCGGGCCTCCGAGCGCACCCTGGCCCGCGCCCTGGAGATCGAGGCCGCGACCCGGGAGAGGGAGCGGCTGGCCCGCGACATCCACGACGGTGTGCTCCAGGTGCTGGCCATGGTGCAGCGGCGGGGTACGGCGATCGGGGGCGAGGCGGCGGAACTCGGCCGGATGGCGGGCGAGCAGGAGGTCGCCCTGCGGACCCTGGTGGCCGGCGGGCTGGTCCCCGCGTCCCGGGTGTCGGAGGACGCGGCCCGCGGCGCGGTCGTCCGACTCGTCGACGAGCCGGACGGGCCGGACTTGTGGGACGGGTCGGACTTGCGGGACGGGCGGGACGGGCGGGACTTGCGGAACGGGCCGGACGGGTCCGACGGTGGAAGCGCCGGGGCGCGCCCGCCGGTGGACCTGCGCCCGCTGCTCGCGCCGCGGGCCGGCAGCCGGGTGACCCTGTCCGAGCCGGGCGCCCCGGTGCTGCTCCCGGCGCGCACGGCGAGCGAACTCGCGGCCGCTGTCGGTGCCGCCCTGGACAACGTCCGCAGACACGCGGGCGAGGGCGCGCGGGCGTGGATCCTGGTCGAGGACGGGCCGGACGAGGTGGTCGTCACGGTCCGGGACGACGGACCGGGGATCCCGGAGGGCCGGCTCGCCCAGGCCGAGGGCGAGGGGCGGCTCGGTGTCGCGCTCTCGATCCGCGGCCGGCTGCGGGACATCGGCGGCACCGCGGAGCTGCTCTCGGTGCCGGGGCAGGGTACGGAAGTCGAGTTGACGGTCCCGAGGGGGACCCGGGGGAGGCCGGAGCGATGACGGAGACGAGCGGGGAGGCCCGCCGGCCCGTGCGGGTCATGGTCGTGGACGACCACCCGATGTGGCGGGACGCGGTCGCCCGCGACCTGTCCGCGGCGGGCTGCGAGGTGGTGGCGACCGCGGGCGACGGTCCGCAGGCGGTGCGCCGGGCCAGGGCCGCGGCGCCGGACGTCCTCGTGCTGGACCTCAATCTGCCCGGGATGCCGGGCGTCCGGGTGTGCCGGGAACTCGTCGGCGCTGACGCCGCCCTGCGGGTCCTGGTGCTCTCCGCCAGCGGGGAGCACGCCGACGTGCTGGAGGCGGTGAAGTCGGGGGCCACCGGCTATCTGCTGAAGTCGGCCAGCACGGAGGAGCTGGTCGACGCCGTGCGGCGCACCGCGGCCGGCGACCCGGTGTTCACCCCGGGCCTCGCGGGGCTGGTGCTGGGGGAGTACCGGCGGCTGGCGAGCGAGCCCGCGCCCGCGGCGGGACCGGGCGATCCGTCGGCACCGAAGCTCACCGACCGGGAGACCGAGGTGCTGCGCCTGGTGGCCAAGGGCCTCTCGTACAAGCAGATCGCGGAGCGGCTGGTGATCTCGCACCGCACGGTGCAGAACCACGTGCAGAACACCCTGGGCAAGCTCCAGCTGCACAACCGGGTGGAGCTGGTGCGCTACGCGATCGAGCGCGGCCTCGACGACGCTTGACCCCCTGTGCCGGGCAGTTGTCCCGGATTCGATGTTCCATCCACTCGATGGAGTGAATCGCCGGACGCCAACCACCCTTTCGCCGACCGGAATTCACCTTTTGTGCCGTGCCGGAGTGACCTGGGTCACCACTAGCGTTGCCGGTGAATGCGGCCACCGACGGCGAAGGGACCTTCCATGCGGGTCGGAGTACTGACCGGGGGCGGCGACTGCCCCGGCCTCAACGCGGTCATCCGCGGCATCGTCCGCAAGGGCGTGCAGGAGTACGGATACGAGTTCACCGGCTACCGGGACGGCTGGCGCGGGCCGCTGGAGGGCGACACCGTGCGCCTCGACATCCCCGCGGTCCGGGGCATCCTCCCGCGCGGCGGCACCGTCCTCGGCTCCTCGCGGACCAACCCCCTCAAGGCGGAGAACGGGGTCCGCCGGATCAGGGAGAACCTCGCCAAGCACGAGGTGGAGGCCCTCATCGCGATCGGCGGCGAGGACACCCTCGGGGTCGCCGCGCGCCTGTCCGGCGAGTACGGAGTCAAGTGCGTGGGTGTGCCGAAGACCATCGACAACGACCTGTCCGCCACGGACTACACCTTCGGCTTCGACACGGCCGTCGGTATCGCCACCGAGGCCATCGACCGGCTGCACACCACGGCGGAGTCCCATATGCGGGTTCTCGTGGTCGAGGTGATGGGCCGTCACGCGGGCTGGATCGCGCTGCACTCGGGACTGGCGGGCGGCGCGAACGTCATCCTCATCCCGGAGCAGCGGTTCGACCTGGACCGGGTCTGCGCCTGGGTCACCTCCCGGTTCCGCGCCTCCTACGCGCCGATCGTCGTCGTCGCCGAGGGCGCGATGCCGAGGGACGGCGACATGGTCCTCAAGGACGGGACGCTGGACTCCTTCGGGCACGTCCGGCTCTCGGGCGTCGGGGAGTGGCTGGCCAAGGAGATCGAGAAGCGAACCGGCAAGGAGGCCAGGACGACCGTACTGGGCCACGTCCAGCGCGGCGGCACGCCCAGCGCGTTCGACCGCTGGCTGGCGACCCGCTTCGGCCTGCACGCGATCGAGGCGGTGCGCGACGGCGACTACGGGAAGATGGTCGCCCTGCGCGGCACGGACATCGTCCGCGTGCCGATCGCCGACGCGACGGCGAGGCTCAAGACGGTCGACCCGGCCCTCTACGAGGAGGTCGGCGTCTTCTTCGGCTGACGGCTGACGGCTGACGGCCGTTGGCGGTTGGCGGTTGGCGGTTGGCTGATGGCGGGCGGTGGGCGGTGGCACGGCGACCGCACACCGCTCCCGCGGCCCGCCCACCGGCCCCCGCCCCCGCCGTCCGCCGCCGGTCCGTCCGCGTCCGCCCCGCTGCCGCCGTGAACGGCCGGACGGCCCGGTGCGCCGTCCGGCTCCGGTCGCCGGTGTGCCGGCGACCGCACCGACGTGGTTCCCCGCCTCGGCCGAGGCCCGGGCACGTCGGCATCTACCTCGGCCGGGACCAGCACGGCAGGCACCGCTTCGCGTCCAGCCGCAAGACACCCGACGGGCCGACGATGGCGGATCTCGGAGCGCTGTCCGTGCTGGACGCCGGGACCGAGCTGTACAGCGGGAGCCTGCGGGTCATCCGGCGCTTCTGACACACGCCGCCGTCCGCCGCCGGTCCGCCCCGGAGGGCACCGCCAGGGCTCCCGTACGAGCCCGCCGCGGTCCTCCGGGCGCCCTCCGGCCTCCGCTACCGGCCCGGTCCATACCGGCCCGGGCCACGGCAGCAGCCGGCGCCGCCCGGACCGGGACCCGTCAGGGGCGCGGGCCCGAGGCGGTCAGGGCGTGGCCCGGTGCCTGCCGGGCGCCCGTGCCCGTAACTCGCGGGGCGCGTGGCGTGGCCCGGCCCCGGTCAGGGCGCCCGTTCCGGGACGACCGTGTCGAGCAGCATGCGCACGATCTCCGGCCCGCGCAGGGTCAGCACCGACTCCGGGTGGAACTGGATACCCGCGAAACCCGGCCCGCGCAGCGCGTGGACCTCACCCGACGGCTCGCGGCTCAGCTCGACGCCGCGCAGCGCCAGCTCCTCCGCCGACTCGTCGTCGCAGACGGCCGTGAAGCTGTTGTAGAAGCCGACCGTCTCCTCCGCGCCGAACAGCCCGATCCGCAGCTGGGTCCCCTGGAACGGCCGCTCCCTGCGGGCGATGTCCAGCCCCAGTTCGGCGGCGATCAGCTCGTGTCCCAGGCACACCCCCAGCAGACCGCCCCGGTGGCCGCCCAGCAGTTCCGCGGTGAGCGAGCGCAGCAAGCGCATCTTCGCATCGGCCGTGTCCGACGGGTCGCCCGGTCCCGGGCCCAGGACGACCGGCCCGCCGTGGGCCAGTGCCGCCTCCCGCACACCCGGCTCGTCGTAGCGGCGCACGGTCACGCCGAGGCCCGCCCCCCGGAGCAGATGCGCCAGCATCGCGGTGAAGGTGTCCTCGCCGTCCACCACCAGCGCATGCCCCCGGACCCGCTCCGGCGATGCCTGCATCCGCAGCCAGAACGGTGCGAGATCCGCCCGGCGCGCGTCCAGCGCCGCCCGCACCCGGGGATCGTCCACCAGCCGCGGCCGCGCCGCCTCCCCGCTCGCGGCCTCCGGACGGACGCCCAGCGCGACCAGCACCCCCGCCGCCTTGGCGTGCGTCTCCGCCACCTCGGACGCCGGGTCCGAGTCGCGGACCAGCGTCGCGCCGACCGGCACCCGTACCTCGCCCGACGCGGAGATGTCGGCGGTACGGATCAGGATCGGGGAGTCGAGGGTCTGCGCGCCGCCCGCGCCGGTGCCGAGCAGGGCGAGGGCCCCCGCGTAGTACCCGCGCCCGCCGCCGTCCGGGCCCGGGGGCTCGTGGCGCTCGATGACCCGGCAGGCGTTCTGCACCGGCGAGCCGGTGACCGTGGCCGCGAACATCGTCTCGCGCAGCACCTCGCGGACGTCGAGCGAGGACCGCCCCCGCAACTCGTACTCGGTGTGCGCGAGATGGGACATCTCCCTGAGGCGGGGCCCGACGACCACACCGCCCATGTCGCCGACCCTGCACATCATCTTGAGTTCCTCGTCGACGACCATGGACAGCTCGTCGGTCTCCTTGCGGTCGGAGAGGAAGTCCAGCAGCCCGTCGACCGTCGGGCCGCCCGCCGGGTAGCGGTAGGTCCCGCTGATCGGATTCATCACGACCGTGCCGCCGGACATCCGGACGTGCACCTCCGGGCTCGCCCCGACGAGCGTGCGCCCGCCCGCGTCCGTGCCCCGCCCGCCGGCTCGGGGCCGCCCGTCCCCGGTGTGCACGACATACGTCCAGTACGCACCGCGCTCGACCGCGAGCAGCCGCCGGAAGAGCGCGAGGGCGTCCGCCCTGCCGAAGCCCGCCACCCGGCCGGTGAACGTGCGGCGGATGACGAAGTCGGCGCCCTCGCCGCGTCCGATCTCGTCCGCGACCACGCGCCGGACGATCTCCGCGTACTCCTCGTCGCCGACGTCGAAGCCGCCCCCTTCGACGCTCACCGGGTGCGCGGGCAGCCGGTCGAGCACCTCGCCGAGCGGGAGCTCGTGGGACTCCTCGGCGACCAGCACGGACAGCGGGGTGCCGTCGTCGCGTACGTCGAAGCCGCGCTCGCGGATCTGCCGGAACGGCACCAGCGCCAGCGACGGGCGCTCGCCCACCGGGATGTCGGCGAGCAGCCCGACCTCCCGGACCGGGCCGGTCAGCACCTCGACGGTGTCGTGGTCGCGGCCCGGGGTGAGCCGGCGCAGCAGGGCGAACGGTGGCCCGCCGGGGGCGAGCAGCCGGTCGAGGACGTGCATGGTGGGGGTTCCTTCCGTGGTGGGAGGAACGGCCCGTGGAAACGGGAAAGGCCGCCCCTCGGGCGGCCTTCGCGGAACTTCTGTGCGCGCGATCGGATCAGTGGGCCGCCGGATGAGCGGTCCACCACCGGTTCTGGGTCGTCTGCGCGAACATGCCGTGAACCATACCCCACCCGTTCCCCGCCCGCCGGTGTCCGTCGTCTCATTCTCCGGGCGGCGGCGTGGACCGGTCGATTCACCACGTAGTGTTGTCGGGGTGACCGTGAACGCTAAGTCCACCGAGGCCGGTGGCAACACCTGGCGAGACCTTCCCGCGGCGCAGCAGCCCGAGTACCCCGATGCCGAGGCTCTGCGCGATGTGATCGCGGACCTCGAGTCGTATCCGCCGCTCGTCTTCGCGGGCGAGTGCGACCAGCTGCGCGCCCGGATGGGAGCCGTCGCCAGGGGCGAGGCGTTCCTGCTCCAGGGTGGCGACTGCGCCGAGGCCTTCGACGGGGTGTCCGCCGACCACATCCGCAACAAGCTCAAGACCCTGCTCCAGATGGGCGCGGTGCTCACCTACGCCGCGTCCGTCCCGGTCGTGAAGGTCGGCCGGATCGCCGGCCAGTACTCCAAGCCGCGTTCGAAGCCGACGGAGACCCGTGACGGTGTGACGCTGCCGACGTACCGGGGCGACTCGGTCAACGGCTTCGAGTTCACCGAGGCGGCCCGGGTGCCGGACCCGGAGCGGCTGAAGCGGATGTACCACGCGTCCGCCTCGACGCTGAACCTGGTGCGCGCCTTCACCACCGGCGGCTACGCCGACCTGCGCCAGGTGCACGCCTGGAACCAGGACTTCGTGAAGTCGTCCCCGTCCGGACAGCGCTACGAGCAGCTGGCCCGCGAGATCGACAACGCGCTGCACTTCATGAAGGCCTGCGGCACCGACCCGGCGGAGTTCCGGACCGTCGAGTTCTACGCCTCCCACGAGGCCCTGCTGATGGACTACGAGTCGGCCCTCACCCGGGTCGACTCGCGTACCGGCGATCTGTACGACGTCTCGGGCCACATGGTCTGGATCGGCGAGCGCACCCGCCAGCTGGACGGCGCGCACATCGAGTTCGCGTCGAGGATCCGCAACCCCATCGGGGTGAAGCTCGGCCCGACGACGACGGTCGACGAGGCGCTGCAGTACGTCGAGAGGCTGGACCCGGACCGCGAGCCCGGCCGGCTGACCTTCATCGTCCGGATGGGCGCCGACAAGGTCAGGGACCGGCTCCCCGAGCTGGTCGAGAAGGTCACCGCCTCCGGTGCGACCGTCGCCTGGGTGACCGACCCGATGCACGGCAACACCTTCGAGGCGGCGTCCGGCCACAAGACCCGCCGCTTCGACGACGTGCTCGACGAGGTCAAGGGCTTCTTCGAGGTCCACAAGGAGCTCGGCACCCACCCGGGCGGCATCCACGTCGAACTCACCGGCGACGACGTCACCGAGTGCGTGGGCGGCGGTGACGAGATCTTCGTCGACGATCTGCACCAGCGCTACGAGACGGCGTGCGACCCCCGGCTGAACCGCAGCCAGTCGCTGGACCTGGCGTTCCTGGTGGCGGAGATGTACCGCGACCAGTGACGGGAGCGGTGGCGGGACCTGTGTCAGGACCGGTGGCGGGACCGGTGACAGGCTGGCGCCGCGGCCGCTGACAGGACCGGTGACAGGCTGGCGCCGCGACCGGTGAGGCGACGGCTCCGACCGTGGGGCGTGGATCCGTGTGATCCGCGCCCCACGGCCGTACCCGGGCTTTTGCGACCGGCGAGCCGGGGGTAAGGTTAGGTTAGCCTCACCGATCTTCGGGGTGGGCGCCACAGTCGATCTCGATCCACCGGGAGGTGAACCGCGTGTACGTCTGCTCGTGCTTCGGCATCACGGAGAAGCAGGTCAAGGAGCACGCGGAGGCGGGTGCCTGCACCCCCCGCCAGATCGCCTCGGTCTCCAAGGCCGGCACGGACTGCGGTTCCTGCGTACGCCGGATCCAGGGGATTCTCGGCCGCGGCTCCTGCCCGCGCCGCGAGCTGCTGGAGCGGGGCGGCGGCGCCGGCGCGGTGTCCGGGGAGATGACCCCGGTGGGCGCGGAGGCGGCCTCCCCCGGAGGGCTGCGCGAAGCGGCCTAGCCTCCCCTCCGCGAGGAGGCCCTGCTCTCCCGGGCCCGCGGAGTGCGGCGCGCACGGATTCCGGACCAGCTGGGCCGGGACGGTACCAGCCGGACTAGGACTCCGGCTGCTCGATCACCTGGGCGATGTAGAGCGGCTCCCCGAGCTTCTCGACGAGTTCCAGCTGGGTGTCCAGGTAGTCGATGTGATGCTCCTCGTCAGCGAGGATCGACTCGAAGATGTTCGCGGACGTGATGTCGCCCTTGGCGCGCATGACCTCGATCCCGCGCTTCAGCCGGTCGATCGCCTCGACCTCGATCTGCCGGTCCGCCTGGAACATCTCGGTGACCGTCTGCCCGACCCGCACATGGAACAGCCGCTGGTAGTTCGGCAGCCCCTCCAGGAACAGGATGCGGTCGGTGAGCACCTCCGCGTGCTTCATCTCGTCGAACGACTCGGCCCGGGTGTACTTGGCGAGCTTCGTCCAGCCGAAGTTCTCCTGCATCTTCGCGTGCAGGAAGTACTGGTTGATCGCGGTGAGCTCGGCGGTCAACTGCTCGTTGAGGAACTCGAGGACCTCGGGATCGCCCTGCATCGCAGCGCTCCTTCCGCACAGGTGGCTCAGGCAGGATGCGCGCATCCTCGCACCGTGATCCAGCGGCGTCCAGTAAGTGCCTCCTTAGTAGGAGTTGCCCGAATCGGCCCAGACCCGGTCATGACCACCCCTCCCGGTCTGTCACCATTGGAGGCATGGGTCAGCCGGAGAGCCGGGAACACCGGGCGTCAGAACAGTCCGAGCTACCTCCGGGGCAGCGGCTTCAGCGCGGCTGGCCGGTCACCCACTACGGACCCGTCCCCAGGTTCAAACCGGACCGCTGGGAGTTCCGGGTCTTCGGCGCCACCGCCGACGGCGACAAGCGCTGCTGGAACCACGAGGAGTTCTCGGCACTGCCGTTCTCCACGGTCGTCGCCGACCTCCACTGCGTGACGAAATTCAGCATGCTCGGGGCCGAATGGGGCGGGGTACCCGCCTCGACGGTCGTCGAGCTGGCGCCGCCGGCCCCGGCGGTCACCCATGTCATGGTCTGGGCCGAGTACGGATTCAGCGCCAACCTCCGCCTCTCCGACTTCCTCTCCGAGCGCACGATCTTCGCCACCCACAAGGACGGCGAACTGCTCACCGCCGAGCACGGCTTCCCGCTGCGCCTGATCGTCCCGCACCTGTACGCCTGGAAGGGGCCGAAGTGGGTGCGCGGCGTGGAGTACATGACGGCCGACCGCAGGGGCTTCTGGGAGGAGCGGGGCTACCACAACATCGGCGACCCGTGGAGTGAGCAGCGCTACTCGTACCAGGAGGAGCCGGGCGACGGGCCCGAGTTCTAGGGCGTGTGGTGAAGTCCCTCCCGGCCCGCGACGTCCGGCCCGCACCCCCCGTCGTCCTTCGGGTGCGAGAGGTGCCCCCTTGCCGCGTTGTCGGAGTCGTCTCACTGCGTCCAGTGCAGCCAGTACGTCCGGTGCGTCCAGTGCAGCCAGTGCGTCCGGTGCGTCCAGTGCGAGGATGGTCCTGCCCGCCCGGTGTGCTCCGCCCCTGTGCCCCTACCCGTCCGTTACTCGTCCGTGGTGCTTCGCCCCTACGTCGCGGTCCGGCGGGCGGCCCCGCCGCGCCGTCCGGCAAGCCGCGATGGCTCGGCTGCGGGAACCCCGGCCGTGCCGTCTCGCGGGTGTGCGGCAGGACGGCGCCCCCGGGCGGTCGTGCGGGTCCGGGCCGGTCGCGGCGTCGGAGCCCCGGCCGCGCTCGTCTCCTCGTCCCCTCGTCCGGGCTCGTCCGGGCTCGCCTTCGTCCGCCGGTATCCGCCGGTCTGTGTCCGTCTGTGTCCGTCTGTGTCTGTCTGCGTTGGCCCGTGCCTGTATGCGTCCGTCTGTGTTCGTCCTGCTCGTTCGCGGTGCCCGGTTCAGCCGTCGCGGAGCTTCTTGAGCAGTGCCACGTCGGCCGCGTACGCCTCCCTGCCGTGCCGCCCGCCCGGCGTCTCGATGATCAGTGGCACACCCTCCGCCGCCGGGTGCCGCATCAGCTCGCGGAACGCCTCCTCGCCGATGTGACCGGCGCCGATGTTCTCGTGGCGGTCCTTGCGCGCCCCGACGACGTCCTTGGAGTCGTTGGCGTGGATCAGCTTCAGCCGGCCCGGGCCGATCGCCGCCTCGAGGAGATCCAGCGTCCGCCCGGCTCCGCCCGCCGCCGCGAGGTCGTGGCCGGCCGCGAACGCGTGGCAGGTGTCCAGGCAGACGCCCAGCCGGGGATGGGCGTCCAGGGCCTCGACATACGGACCCAGGTCCCCGGCCAGTGAGCAGAGGGAGGAGCCCTGCCCGGCCGTCGGTTCCAGCAAGAGCAGCGGGTCGTCGTCGTGGGCCGGCTCGTCCAGCAGGGGCAGCACCAGCTCCCGCACCTGGGCGAGGGCCGCCTCGCGCGTCCGGCCCCCGGTCGCCGAGCCGGTGTGCACCACCACCCCCGCCGCGCCGATCTCCCGGCCGCGGCGCAGCGAGTGGCGAAGCGACTCCACGGACCGCCCGGCGGTGGCCGCGCTGTGGGAGCCGAAATTGATCAGATACGGGGCGTGCACGTACACCGGTGTGCCGGCGCCGGCCGTCCCGGCCCGGAACAGCTCGTCCTGCGCGGGGTCACCCGCCGGGGTCGCCCATCCTCGCGGGTTGGCGACGAAGACCTGCACCGCCTCGGCCTGGATCTCCCGGGCGTAGGCCAGACCGGTCCTGGCCAGGCCGCCGGCCACGGGCACATGGGCGCCGACGGGATTGCGCACCTCGCTAGAGCCCCCTGGTCGTGATCGTGATCGTGCTGCCCTCGGCGGCCCGCTCGCCGCCTTCGACGGACTGGCTCCCGACGGTGTCGCCGAGGAACGGGAAGGAGCGCTCGACCTCGACCTCGAAGCCCGCCGCCGCCAGCTCGCGCCTGGCGTCGTCCAGGGATTCCCCGGTGACGTCCGGGACCTCGACCATTCGCGGTCCCAGGGAGACCGTGAGGGTGACCGTGTCGCCGCCGGCGGCCCGTCCGCCCTCCGCCGGGGACTGCCGGGCGACGGTCCCCGCGTCCTCGGGGGAGTGGACCCGCTCCGGCGACACCCGCACCTTCAGCCCGGCGTCCTCGAGCGCGCCGGTGGCGTCCTCGACGGACTCGCCGGTGACGTCGGGGACGTCGATCGGGGCGCCCCTGCTGACGACGAGCGCGACCGCGGAGTCCGGGCGGCGCTCGGTGCCCGCGGCCGGGTCGGAGCCGATCACCGTGTCCCGGGCCGCCTCGTCGCTGAACTCCCTGGTGATCACGCCCGGGGCCAGTCCGGCCTTGCGGAGGGCGCTCCGGGCGTCGGCGAGTTTCAGCCCCTGGAGCTTCGGCACCTCCACGATCTCGGGGCCGCGCGAGACGACGAGGACGACCGAGCCGTCGTGGCGTACGCGCTGTCCCGGGTCGGGAGTCACGTCCATGACGGTGCCGCGGTCGTAGGCGTCGCTGAAACCCTGCCGCACGGCCGCCACGTCCAGCCCGGCGGCGGAGAGCCGCTGCCTGGCAGCGGCCTCGGTCTGGCCCAGGACGGTCGGCACACGCGTGAACTGCCCGGAGCTGACGTACCAGACGCCCGCGCCCGCACCCAGGAGCAGCAGCACGGCGACGACGGCGGCGAGAACCCCGCGGCGCGGCGCCGGGAGCAGGCGGCCCCCCGGGCGGGACGGCGGGGGCCCGGTGGGCGGCATCTCCAGCCGGCTCGTCCGGTCCACGGCCCCGCCCGCGGTGGGCAGCGGCCGCGCGATCACGCTCGTCCGGTCCTCGGAACCGGTGGCGGTCCCCGCGACCGGCGACCGGGCCTGCGGCGGCTCGGCGTCGAGCTGGTCGTCGCCGAGCGCGGCACGGGCCGCGCGGGTACGGCCGAGCAGGGCGACGGCGTCGCCGGGGCGCGACTCGGGGTCGCGGGCCGTGGCGGCCGCCACCAGGCCGTCCAGCTCCGGGGCGAGCCCGGGAACGGCGGCCGACGGCGGCGGCACGTCCTCGCCGAGGTGCCGGTAGAGCACCTGGGCCGGGGTGTCGCCGGAGTGCGGTTTGGCGCCGGTGAGCATCTCGTAGAGCACGACTCCGCAGGCGTAGACGTCGGCGCGGGTGTCGGCGGTGCCGGACTGGATCTGCTCCGGTGCGAGGTACGAGACGGTGCCGAGCAGCGATCCCGTACTGCTGGTCACCGAGCCCACGGCCCGGACCAGGCCGAAGTCGGCGACCTTGACCCATCCGTCGTCCCCGATCAGGACGTTCTCGGGCTTCATGTCCCGGTGGACGAACCCGGCCCGGTGCGCGGCGCCGAGCGCGGCCAGCACGGGCTCCAGGATGTCCAGCGCGGCCCGCGGCCGGAGCGCCCCCCGCTCTCGCAGGACGTCGCGGAGCGTGCAGCCGGCCACGTACTCCATGGCCAGGTAGACGTACGCGCCCTGGGCTCCCTGGTCGTACACGCCCACCACGTTCGGGTGGGAGAGCCGAGCCACGGACTTCGCCTCGCGGATGAAGCGCTCGACGAACGAGGCGTCGGCCGCGAGCGCCGGGTGCATCACCTTGAGGGCGATCAGCCGGTCGAGCCGGGTGTCCACGGCCCGGTAGACCGTGGCCATCCCGCCGACGGCGATACGCGCGTCGACGCGGTATCGGCCGTCGAGCACCTGCCCGACGAGGGGGTCCTGAAGGGTCGTGTCCACGCAGGCGAGTCTACGAGCCCGGACACCCGGCCCGGCCCCGGCCGCCGGAGCTGGAGCGGAGCTGTGACGTGCGTCATCGGAGGAACGGGCACGGGCGCGGGCGCGGGCCGGGTGCGGTGGGGCGGTGGCCGGGTGTCGGGTGTGGGCGGGGTTGTGGTCGGACCGGGTGCGGGCGGGGTTGTGGTCGGACCGGGTGGGGGCCGGGTGGGGTTGTGACCGGGTGGGGGCCGGGCGCCGGCCGCGGGGCCGGCCTCCCGGCCGCCGTCACCCGAAGGCGGGGCGCTCCGGGTCCAGCGCCGCCCGCCCCTCGGCCGGGGACGACGCCTCGGCGTGGTGGCGGCGCGGGATGCGGCCCGCCCGGTACGCCAGCCGGCCCGCCTCGACCGCGTGCCGCATGGCCCCGGCCATCAGAACCGGTTCCTGTGCTCGGGTGACCGCGGAGGCCAGCATCACCGCCGAGCACCCCAGTTCCATCGCCAGCGCGGCGTCCGATGCGGTGCCGGCGCCCGCGTCCAGGATCACCGGGACCCGGACCTGCTCGGTGATCAGCCGGAAGTTGTGCGGGTTGCGGATGCCGAGCCCGGAGCCGATCGGTGAGCCGAGCGGCATGACCGCGGCGCACCCGACGTCCTCCAGCCGCCGCGCCAGTACCGGATCGTCGTTGGTGTACGGCAGCACCACGAAGCCGTCGTCCACCAGTACCTCCGCCGCGTCCAGCAGCTCGACCGGGTCCGGCAGCAGTGTCCGCTCGTCCGCCACCACCTCCAGCTTGATCCAGGAGGTCCCCAGCGCTTCCCGGGCCAGCCGTGCGGTGAGCACGGCCTCGCCCGCGGTGAAGCAGCCCGCGGTGTTCGGCAGGACCTGGACGCCCAGGCGGTCCAGGACGGAGAGCACCGATCCCTGGACGGTCGGGTCGAGGCGGCGCATCGCGACGGTGGTCAGTTCGGTGCCGCTGGCGACCAGCGCGCGTTCCAGCACGTCGAGGCTGGGTGCCCCGCCCGTCCCCATGATCAGCCGGGACGAGAACTCCACCCCGCCCAGTACGAAGCGGTCGTCGGCCATGCCGGTCAGCCTCCCTGCACCGCGGTGAGCACCTCGACGCGGTCTCCCTCGCCGAGCAGTGTCCCCGGCCACTCGGCACGGGGGACGACGGTCTCGTTGACGGCGGCCGCGACCCCGGAGGGAGCGGCGGTGAGCGTGGTCACCAGAGTGTCGAGCGTGGTGCCCGCCGCGACGTCGCGCGGCTGCCCGTTGACGGACACGGTGTGCGTGGAAGAGCCGGGGGCAGGAGACGCGGCAGGGGCAGGGGCAGGGGCAGGGGCAGGGGACGCGGAAAGGGAATGGTGAACCGAGGAGGAAGAGGTCATGCGGACGCCTTCTGCTGGGTGTGGGAGAAACGGCGGGGGGTGAAGGGGCGGGCCTCGTCGGGTAGTTCACCGGTGACCAGGGCGTGCGCGATGGCGTCGCCGGTCACCGGGGCGAGGAGGACGCCGTTGCGGTAGTGGCCGGTGGCGAGCAGCAGACCGGGCAGTTCCGCGGGGCCGAGCAGCGGGGCGTTGTCCGGTGAGCCCGGGCGCAGTCCGGCCCGGGTCTCGGTCAGCGGAAGCTCGGTGATGCCGGGTACCAGGTCGTGGGCGTCGCGCAGCAGCTGGTACACCCCGCCCGCGGTGACGGCGGTGTCCCAGCCGAGTTCCTCGCTGGTCGCTCCCACCACGAGTTCGCCGTTCTCCCGCGGTACGAGGTAGACGTGGCTGCCGCGCACCACGGCCCGGACCGTCCGCGACAGGAACGGGGCGTACCGGGGTGGCACACGCAGCCGCAGCACCTGCCCCTTGACCGGGCGCACCGGGGGCAGCGCCTGCGCGGGCACGCCCTCCAGCCGGCCGCTGAGGCTGCCCGCGGCCAGCACGACCCGGTCGGCCGCGACGGAGACGCCGCCGGCCAGCACGGCCCCGGCCGCCCGGTCCCGTACGACCGAGAGCCGCTCCGCCCACCGCCGGTGGAAGACCACGCCGGCCCGTTCGCACGCCACCACCAGCGCCCCGGCCAGCCGGCGGGGGTCGATCTGGTGGTCGCCGTCGACCCGCAGCCCGCCGCGGACCCCCGGCGCCAGCAGGGGCTCCAGCCGCCGGCACTCCCGTCCGGTGAGCCACTCCGACTCCAGGCCGAAGCGCCTCTGCAGCGTGTGCAGTTCGCGCAGGTGCGCCCGGTCGTCCGCGTCGAGTGCCACGGCGAGCGTCCCGCAGGAGCGGTAGCCGGTGTCCTCTCCGCTCGCCTCCTCGAGTTCGGCGGCGAACCCCGGATAGCGGCCCGCGGAGGCGAGGTTCAGCCCGAGCAGTGTCTCCTCGCCGTAGTGGAGTTCGGTGACGGCCGCCAGCATGCCCGCGGCGACCTGTGCCGCCCCGCCGCCCGGCTCGGGGTCGGCGAGCGCGGTCCGCAGTCCGCGCTGTGCCGCCCGCCAGGCGGTGACGAGGCCGATGACGCCGCCGCCGATGACGAGGACGTCCGGGGACCGTGCTGATGAATGTCCTGGATGCATGCGCGTCCGGACCCTCCCTTCGCCGGCATGACCCGGATCAGGTTCGTACGGTCGGAGGCCGCGTCAGCCTCCCTCTCAGCCCGGTGCGCCGGGCTCCCGCGAGTGGCAGTACGGTGGCCAGCCTAACCGCCGTCGCCGATCGCCCGTAAGGGAGCCGCCGCCGTGGCCCGCTCGCTCGAAGGACTCGTCCTCGCCCCCGTGGCCGACCAGGCGCCCGGCCAGGTCGGCACCGGTACACGGTTCGCCTACCACGAGGAGCGGGGCCGCGTCTGGGCCGAGTACGCCGGCGGCGACGTGGTCCGCGGCCATCTCGTCGGCACCCGCGAGGGGGACCGGCTGGACTTCCGCTACGTCCAGCTGAGGCGGGACGGGACGACGGCCTCCGGGCACTGCGTGTCCACGGTCGTCGAACTCCCCGACGGTCGGGTGCGGCTGGAGGAGGCCTGGGAGTGGGAGTCCCGGCGGGGGCGCGGCACGAGCGTCGTGGAGCAACTGCCGTACTGACGTGTCGTCAGCTGGTTAGGGTGGCCGGGTGAGTGAGAACGAGCAGACGGCGCCGGGCCGCCGTGTCGTCGTCGTCGGGGCCGGCATGGCCGGGGTGCAGACCGCCGTGGCGCTTCGCGAACAGGGCTTCACCGGCACCATCACCCTCATCGGCGCCGAACCGCACCAGCCCTACGACCGGCCCCCGCTGTCCAAGGCCGTCCTGCTCGGGAACGCCGAGCACTCGGCCTTCGACGTCGACTTCGACGCGCTGTCCGTCGACCTCCGGCTCGGACGCGAGGTCGGCGGCCTGCGCGCCGGAGAGCACGAACTCGACACACCGGCCGGACCCGTCCCGTACGACGTCCTCGTCATCGCCACCGGGGCGGAGCCGGTCACCCTCCCCGGCGCCGAGGGCGTCCCCGGGGTCCATCTGCTGCGCACCCTCGACGACGCGGAGCGGCTGCGCCCGGTGCTGGCGAAGCGCCACCGCATCGTGGTCGTCGGCGCGGGCTGGATCGGAGCGGAGTTCGCCACCGCCGCCCGCGAGGCGGGCTGCGAGGTCGCCGTCGTCGAGGCCGCCGACCGCCCGCTGCCCGGAGCGCTGCCGGCCGAGGTCGCGGCCCCGATGGCGCGCTGGTACGCCGAGGCGGGCGCCGAACTGCTCACCGGCGCGCGGGTCGCCGCGGTCGAGCAGGGCGCGGTGGTCGTCGAGGGCGGCCGGCGGCTGCCCGCGGACGCCGTCGTCGTCGGCATCGGCGCCCGGCCGGCGACACGCTGGCTCGCCGGCTCCGGCATCGGTCTGGACCCCGACGGCGCGGTCACCGCCGACGAGCGGCTGCGCACCTCGCTGCCCGACGTGTACGCGGTCGGGGACTGCGCGTCCTTCCCGTCGGGCCGCTACGGGCGGCGGCTGCTGGTCCACCACTGGGACAACGCGCTCCAGGGCCCCCGTACCGTCGCGGCCGGCATCGTCGGCGCGGACACGGGGGAGGGGAGCCAGCCGGGGGAGATCTACGACCCGGTGCCGTACTTCTGGTCGGAGCAGTTCGGCCGGTTCGTGCAGTACGCCGGACACCACGGCGCGGCCGACGCGCTCCTGCGGCGGGGCGACCCGGACGCCCCCGCCTGGTCGGTCCTGTGGTTGCTGGATGGCGTGCTCGTCGCCGTACTGACGGTCGGCCGGCCGAGGGACCTCGCCCAGGGGCGCAGGCTCGTCGAGGTCGGCGCCCGGATCGATCCGGGGCGCGCCGCCGACCCGGCCGTCCCCCTGAAGGCCGCGGTGCTCTGAACGGCGCCGGGCCCCGGGCCGCCGTACGGGGCCGCGCGTGGCCGCGTACGGCGGGGTCGTACGGGGCCGCGTGTGGCCGGGGTCGTACGGGCCGCGCGTGGCGCCGTAGGCCCGGGCGCGGCCCCGGCCTACCGCGCCCGGGGCCACGTGTCTCCCGTCTCCCGGAGGGCCGCACCTCCGAGGGAGCACCCCGGAGAGCCGGCTCTCCGAGGGGCCGTACCCTCCCTCGGAGGGCCGTACCTTCCCTCTGAAGGCCGCAGCGCTACCGGGCCCCGCTACCGGCTGTCGGTCCGGGATGGCACGCTTGGTCCCGTGACCGAGATTGACGCAAAGATCGATGCTCTCGTCCCCGCCTGGCTCCACCTGCCCGACGTCGCGGAAAGACTCGACGTCGAGGTGACACGTGTACGGCAGCTGGTCAAGGAGGGCCAGCTGATCGCCGTGCGCCGCGGTGAGAACCGGACGCTCCAGGTGCCCGCCGCCTTCATCAAGGGCGGCAGGGTGGTCAAGGGCCTCTCCGGCACCCTGACGCTCCTGAAGGACGACGGCTTCACGGACGAGGAGATGCTGGAGTGGCTCTTCACTCCGGACCCCAGCCTGCCGGGGACCCCGGCGGAGGCGCTCAGCGAGAATCGCGGCACGGAGGTGAAGCGCCGGGCCCAGGCGCTCGCCGTCTGACGGCGGGCGTGTGACGGCGGGCGTGTGACGGCGGGCGTGTGACGGCCGTCCGACGGCCGTCGCCGTCGCCGTCGCCGTCGCCGACACCGTCGGCGTCGGCGTCGGCGTCCTGGCATACCGATTCCGACGCGGTGCGCGCACCGCGGCCGGGCCGTCCGGCCCCGGTCGCGCACCGCCGATCCACCCGGGGGTACCACCCATGTCCGCATCCCGAGCCGCGCTGCACGACGCCCGGCTCTACCTCTGCACGGACGCCCGCAGGCGCCAGGGCGACCTGCCGGAGTTCCTGGACGCCGTCCTCTCCTCGGGAGTGGACATCGTGCAACTGCGCGACAAGGGCATGGAGGCGGGGGAGGAGCTGGAGCACCTCGCCGTGTTCGCCGACGCCTGCCGCCGGCACGGGAAGCTGCTCGCGGTCAACGACCGGGCCGATGTCGCCCACGCCGCCGGCTCCGACGTGCTGCACCTCGGCCAGGGCGATCTGCCGGTGCCGGCCGCACGGGCGATCCTCGGCGAGGAGGTGCTGATCGGGCGCTCCACCCACACCCGGGAGGAGGCCGCCGCGGCCGCCTCCGAGCCCGGTACCGACTACTTCTGCACCGGCCCCTGCTGGCCCACGCCGACCAAACCGGGCAGGCCGGCCCCGGGCCTCGACCTGGTCGAGTACACCGCGTCCCTCGCCCGGGACCGCCCCTGGTTCGCGATCGGCGGCATCGACGAAGGCAACCTCGACGAGGTCCTCGGGGCGGGCGCCCGCCGGGTCGTCGTCGTCCGGGCCGTCACGGAGGCCGCCGACCCCGCCGAGGCCGCCGCCCGTCTCGCCGGTCGGATACGGGCCTACCCGCAGTAGGCCGTTTCCCGGGCGGTCCATGTCCGATGGGTGGAATCGGGTTGGGGGACCGCCGTCCCGTGGATAACCTGCGAGCATGGCCCTCGGCACAGCTTCCACCAGGACGGATCGCGCGCGCACCGTGCGCGAGATGCTCGCCACCGGCAAGACCTCGTACTCCTTCGAGTTCTGGGCGCCCAAGACCGAGAAGGGCGAGCGGAACCTCTGGAACGCGCTGCGGCGCGTCGAGGCGGCGCGGCCGAGCTTCGTCTCGGTGACCTACGGCGCCGGAGGGTCGACCCGGGCGGGCACGGTCAAGGCCACGCAGCAGATCGCCGCCGACACCACGCTCACCCCGGTCGCGCATCTCACCGCGGTCAACCACTCCGTCGCGGAGCTGCGCAACATGATCGGCCAGTACGCGGACGCCGGGATCAGGAACATCCTGGCGGTCCGCGGCGACCCGCCCGGCGACCCGATGGGCGAGTGGGTCGAGCATCCCGACGGCGTGCGGTACGCGGCGGAACTCGTCCGGCTGATCAAGGAGTCGGGCGACTTCTGCGTCGGCGTCGCGGCCTTCCCCGAGATGCACCCCCGGTCCAGCGACCGCGAGGCGGACATCGGGCACTTCGTGGACAAGTGCCGTGCCGGTGCCGACTACGCGATCACCCAGATGTTCTTTCACGTCGAGGACTATCTGCGGCTGCGCGACAGCGTCGCCGAGGCCGGCTGCGAGACCCCGATCATCCCCGAGATCATGCCCGTCACCAGCGTGAAGCAGATCGAACGGTTCGCCCGGCTCAGCAACGCGTCGTTCCCCGCCGCACTGGAAGCGAGGATCCGCGCCGTCGCGGACGACCCCGCCGCTGTACGCTCCATCGGTATCGAGTTCGCGACGGAGTTCTGCGCGCGACTGCTCTCCGAGGGTGTCCCCGGGTTGCACTTCATCACGCTCAACAACTCCACCGCCACGCTCGAAATCCACGAGAATCTCGGACTGCACCAGCAGTCGTGAAGGCCGCACCCGCCGCAACCCCGGGCGGGAGGCCGCAGGAGAGGGGCGGGCATGGGCTGGACGGTGCTCTACATCGCGTTCGGCATCGTCGCGCTGTGGCTGCTCGGCGAGGTGCTGCTGCAGTACAAGGCGCGGCTGCGCTGGCGGCTGGTCGCCTTCGCCGGCTTCCTGGGGGTGGTCGTCGGAGTGCTGATGCCGAACGTCATCGTGATCGGCATCGGCGCCGCGGCCTTCGCGGTGGGCCAGACGTACGTCACGCTCTCCTTCCGGCGCGGCTTCTCCACCGGCTGGGCGCTGGGCGGCAGTCCGGGCTCCAGCCGGCGCCGCCGGCCCTCCGCCGCATCGGCCGACCGGGACCCCGTGCTCCAGGTGACGGGCATCGACTACGGGGACTCGTACTCCTACGACGACCGCGTCCCCCCCGGTCCGTCCGGACCCGCCACCGACCAGGCCCCCGCCGCCGAGACCACCGCCGTATACGAGCCGCAGCCGCTGCCGGACGACACCAACCAGTACGGCGTCTACCCGGATGCGCAGTACAGCGCCGAGCACGGCCGGGACGCAGACGGCTACGGCCGGGACGGCGGCGACTACGGCCGGGGTGACGGCGTCTACCCGGATGCGCAGTACAGCGCCGAGCACGGCCGGGACGCAGACGGCTACGGCCGGGACGGCGGCGACTACGGCCGGGGTGACGGCGTCTACCCGGATGCGCAGTACAGCGCCGAGCACGGCCGGGACGCAGACGGCTACGGCCGGGACGGCGGCGACTACGGCCGGGGTGACGGCGTCTACCCGGATGCGCAGTACACCGCCGAGCACGGCCGGGACGCAGACGGCTACGGCCAGGGCGCCGCCGAGCACGGCCGGGACGGCGGTGAGGACGCCTCCTACGGCGGCTACTCCTCCGGCTACACCGACGCCTACTCCCAGGGCCACGGCTACGAGCAGCAGGCCGGAACCCATGACACATACGCCGAGTCGTACGGCTACGGAACCGGCCAGCAGTACGCCGCCTACTCCGACCCCTACGCCGGCGGCGCCGCGCAGGGCTACGAGGCGTACGGGAGCTACGGCGGCCAGCAGCAGTACACCGACCCGTACGCCTCGCAGGGCTACAACGACACGCCGCCGGGCGGTGTGTGGGTGCCGCTTCAGCGCGACGGCGACCAGGTCCCGCCGCCGGAGCAGCCGCCGCAGTACGACTACGACCAGGGCTACCGGAACGACCCCGACGGACAGACCTACCGCCAGTGAGGCCACCGGCCCTCCCGGGTCCCGCCTTCAGGGTCCCGCTCCGGGGTCCCGCTCCGGGGTCCCGCCTCCCGGGTCCCGCTCCCGGGTCCCTGCCCCGAGGCACCGGCCGCGGACGTCACCGCCGGCCGGGCACGCCACCGCCGCCGTGGACGTCGGCGCGAGCCGGGCACGTCACCGCCGGCCGGGCACGTCACCGCGAGCCGCGGAAGTCCGCCCCCTCCACGATGAGGCCGGCCGCCAGCGCACCCGACATTCCGCTGTGCGCGAGCCCGCCGCCGGGATGCGACCAGCCGCCGGCGAAGTACACCCCGGGCACCGGTGAGACGTTCGCGGCGGGCAGCAGCGTCCCGCCCGCTCCGGCCAGCGCCGGTCCGGGCACCTCGTGGGCACCGGTCTCCCTGAGGGTGTCCTCGGGCGTGCGCACCTCGCGCCACAGCAGCCGCTCCCGCAGGTCCGGAACGGCCGCTTCCGCTGCTGCCGCCATCCGGTCGGCGAAGGCCTCCACCTGCGCCTCGCCCGCGCCCCAACGGCTCTCCGGCGACCGGCCGCCGGCCCCGGCGGGCACGGGCGCCCCGGCGGGCAGGGCCGTGGACACGGTCGCGGTCACGGTTACCGCCTCGTGGCCGCCGGGCCGCAGCCGCTCGTCGTCCGGCCGGAGCACCACGACGGTCGGCCGGTCGCACAGCCGCCCGGTCGCCAGCGCCGCCGACTCCCCGGCCCGGTCGGGCGAGTGCACCACCGTGCGGTGCGCCGCCTCCGCCTCCCGGGCGCCGCGCAGTGCCAGGCAGACGGTGACCCGCCCGGTCCGCGGCGCCGACCGGTGGTGCGGCCACTCGTCCCGGGAGCGCCACGGCAGGACCCGGTCCCGGTACAGCGCGGGCACGGGGGCGCCCGCGACGACATGGTCGGCGGCGGCCGTGCCCCCGTCCGCCAGCTCCACCCCGGCCGCCCGGCCGCCCTCGATCCGTATCCCCACCACCTCGGCGCCGAGGACGAACTCCACCCCGCGTGCGAGGCAACGCCGGTGCACGGCCTCCGCGAGGGCCCGCATCCCGCCGCGCACGTACCAGCTGCCGAAGGTCTGCTCCATGTACGGCAGGACGGCGGCGGAAGCGGGCGCGCCGGCGGGGTCGAAGCCGTACGCCAGGGCGTGGCTCTCCAGCAGCGCGGCCAGCCGCGGATCGCGCAGCTCGCGCCGGCCCACCTCGGCGAGGGTGCGCGCCGGGCGGCGCAGCAGCCCGCCGCCGAGCGCCGGATAGGGGTCCCGGGCGAGGCGGGACGCGTCCGCGGGCAGCGGTTCCTCCAGCAGCGGCCGCCGCGAGCGGTCCCAGGCCTCCCTCGCCCGCACCAGGAAGTCGCCCCAGCGCTCGCCCGCACCGGCACCGAGCGCTCCGTCGAGCGCCGAGACGACTCCCGCGCGCGAGGCGTTCGGCAGCGTCACGGCCGTTCCGTCGGCGAAGACATGACGGCCCGCAGGGTCCACCTGGACCAGGTCTACGCACTGCTCCAGGGGCTCCCTGCCGGTCTTCACGAAGAAGTCCCGCCAGACGGCGGGCAGATGCAGCAGACCGGGCCCGGTGTCGAAGGAGAAGCCGTCGCGCTCGAACCGGCGCACCGCGCCGCCGTATGTGCCCGCCCGCTCGTACACCCTCACCCGGTGGCCCGCCACGGCCAGCCGGGCAGCGGCCGCCATGGCGCCCATCCCGGCGCCGATCACCACAATCCGTGCCATGCCAGGGACTGTATCGGCCGCCTCCGGCAGCCGTCGGGGCGGTGGTCCCGCACGCCCGGCCACCGGCGGCCCGGCCACCGGCGGCCCGGGGGTACGGGCACGGGCGGTCCGGGGGTACGGGCACGGGCGGCCCGGCGCTGACCCGGGCGGGACGTGATCGGCCCCCACCCGCAGTGGCCGGGGTGAGCACGAGTCTCTGAGTATCCGTACCTAGTGCGGGAGATGAGTAGCCGCGCGGATGGGGCCGACCTGCCCGGACGGCAGAGTGGAGAACACGGGAAGGGCGCGGCGCCGGCACCGCCGACACGGGGCGGCGGAACGGCGCCGCGCCCCTTGCGGAACGGGGAGCTGCCCGGACCCGGGGGACAGCGGTACGGGGCAGCGGGCGAACGGCGGCGAGACGCCGGTGCGGCGGGGCTCGGGCAGTCGGACTTCGCCGCACCCGCGTCTCCCTGCCGTGTGCGCCGGCGGCACCCGTGGCGGCCGGTGTCCGCACCGCCCGCCACGGAGTCCCGAGTCCGCACCGCCCGCCACGGGGTCCCGAACCCGCACCGCCCGCCGCGGGACCGGAAGGCGTCAGCCGCCGCCGACCCTCCCGTGCAGCAGCCGGGACAGGGCCGCGTGCACATCGTCGAGCGACCGCTCCCGCTGGAACGCCTGCCAGTCGAGCGCCGCCACGAGCACCATCCCGACCAGCGCGGCCGCGGTCAGCGGAATGTCGATCTCCCCGCTCAGCTCGCCCCGCTCGACACCCTCCCGGAGCACGGTCTCGACGACGGCGACCGCCTCCCGGCGGACCACCGTCAGCGTCGACTGCCAGGCCCGGTTGGTGCGCCACAGCTCGGCGACGTACAACTGGGTGAAGGCGGGGTAGCGGTCGATGAAGACCAGCCCGGCGCGGATCATCCCGTCCAGGGCCTCCGTCTTGCTCCCGCCCCGCTGCTCCACCTCGTCGGCGGCCTCGCGCAGCGAGGCGGTCAGCAGGCCGACCCCGTACCGCAGAAGCTCCTCGAAGAGTTCGGTCTTGCTGCTGAAGTTGTAGTAGACGGTGCCCTTGGCGACGCCGGCCCGCTCGGCGATCTCGTCGACCGTGGTGGCGGAGAAGCCCTGCTCGGCGATGAGGGTCACCGCCGCCTCGTAGAGCTTGGCGCGGGTGGCCTGTCTCCGGGTGCTGCCGCTGTTCATGGTGCCGATTCTCACAGGTCCACCCGTCTCACAGGCTCAGCTCGGGGTGAAGCCGGTCGAACGTCCACACCTGCCTGCGCCGCGCCGACACCGCGGTCAGCGCCAGTGCCCCGGCGGTGAACGCCACGAGGACGGCCACGGCCTGCCAGACCGGTCCGGTGCCGCCGCCCGTGATGAGCCGGCGCAGTGCCTCGACCACGTACGTCATCGGCAGGAAGGGGTGGACGGCGTTGAAGAACGGCGGGCTGGTCTGGACGGGGTAGGTGCCGCCCGCCGAGGTCAGCTGCAGCATCAGCAGCGCCAGCACGAGGATCCGGCCGGCCGCGCCGAAGCGGGCGTTGAGCCACTGGATGATCGCGGCGAAGCAGCCCACGACCAGGGCCAGGAATCCGACCGTCCCGGCGGCGCGGGCCATCTGCAGCCCGAGCCCCCAGTGGAGCACCGCCATCAGCGCGCCGGCCTGGAGCAGTCCGATGGCCGCCACCGGCAGCCAGCCGACGACGGCGATCCGCCAGGCCGACGCGCCGGCGGCCAGAGCCCGCCGGTTGAGCGGCTGGATCAGCATGTACGCCACCATGGCGCCCACCCACAGGGAGAGCGGGATGAAGTACGGGGCGAAGCCGGTGCCGTAGTTGTCCGCCTTGTGCAGTGACTGGGAGGCGAGTCGCACGGGGTCGGCCATCACCGCGGTGCGGCGGTCGCGCTCCCGCTCGTCGTAGTCGGGGATCCTGCCGACGCCGTCGTTGAGCCCGCCGGCCAGTTCGCCCGAACCGTCGACGAGCTTGTACATGCCGCCGTCGAGGTCGTGGGCGCCGTTCTCCAGCCTGCCCACCCCGGTGTCGAGGTCGGTGGATCCGGCGCGCGCGGTGCCCAGACCCCGATGGAGGTCGCCGGCTCCCTCGGCCACCTTGTGCGCCCCGGAGTCCAGCCGGTTGACGTCCGCGACGGCCTTCTCGATGTCGTCGCCGAGGGTGGGGGAGCGTTCGGCGAGGTCCTCGGCCAGCTTCTGGAGTTCGGCCAGACGGGTGTCGAGCTGCTTCAGCTCGGCGCTGTTGCCCTTCACCAGCGCGACGACGTCGTCGGCGACCGCGGCGGAGTCCGCCGTGGCGGTTTTGGCCTTCTCCAGTACCGGGCAGACGGCGGGATCGGGCGGCGCGGCCTCCCCGCAGCGCGACCTGTGGAGTTCGTCCGCCTCGCCGGCCGCCTCGTGCGCCTTGGCCGCGGCGGCCGGAGCGGTCGCCACGAGGAGGTCCAGCCGGTCGCGCGCGGCGCGGGCGCCGTGCTCCACGAACCGCGCGTGCTCAGCGATCGCCGCACCGTCGCCCTCGAGGTAGGGCCGGGCGCCGTCCGCCACCGCGTTGACCTTCCCGGCCAGCCGCCCGGTTCCCGCGGCCAGCTCACGGGCTCCCTTCTCCAGCTCGCCCGCGCCGTCCTCCAGACGGCTGATACCGCCGGCGAGCCTGCCGCTGCCGTCCTTGGCGTCCTTCAGGCCGTCGGCGAGTTCCCTGGAGCCCTCCTTCGCCCTGCCGATGCCGCCCTGGAGCCGGCCGGCGCCCTCCGCGGCCTCCGCGGTGGCGTCGTGGATGTCGGAGAACGAGATGAAGATCCCGTCGAGGAAGGAGCGCGAGGCGTCCCTGGACGCGGACTCGCGGACCTCGGCGAAGACCGTGCGGGATATCTGGCCGACGATGTAGTTGTTGGCGTCGTTCGTCCGGACCTCCATCGCCCCGGTCTCGGGGGCGTCGCCGGAGGCGGAGGCGATGCGCTCGCTGAAGTCGGCGGGCATGGTCAGCGACAGGTAGTACGTACCGTCCTCGACGCCCCTGCGGGCCTCCCGGGCGCTCACCTCGTGCCACTCGAAGACGTCGCTCTCGCGCAGCCCCTCGGCGATCTCGTCGCCGGCCGCGATCTTCTTCCCGGCGGCGGTCGCGCCCCGGTCGTCGTTGACGAGTGCCACCGGAAGCCTGTCGAGGCGGCTGTACGGGTCCCAGAACGACCACAGGTACAGGGCGCCGTAGAGCAGCGGGAGCAGCAGGATCGCCACCAGCGCGGCCCTTGGCAGCCGGCCCCTGCCGAAGCGCTTCAGCTCAAGCGCGGCGAGTTTCGGCGAGCGCATCGGCCGCCCCCTCCTCGGTCTCGTCGGCGGTCCTGGTTTCCCCGGCGGTTCTGGTCTCGTCGGCGGTCCCGGTCCCGGTCCCGTTCCCGGCGTCGTGCGCACGGGGGCGGCTGTCGGGGTCCGGAGTGGTGCCGGGCGCGGGTGCGTGCGAGGCCTCCGCGTCCGTGCGGACCACCACGGCGTCCCCGGGCGCCTCGCCGCAGACCGCGAGCACGGTCGTCCCCCCGGCGGCGACGCCGCGCAGGAGCCCCCACGCCTCCGCCCGGTCGGCCTCGGAGAGCTTGAGGTCGGCGTCGTCGACGGCCAGCAGCCGCGGGCGGCCGACCATGGCGAGGGCCACGGAGAGCCGGAGCGCCTCCAGCCGCCCGAGATCCCGTACGGCCGTGCGCCCCGCCTTCGGCAGGGCGTCCACGTCGAGCCCGGCGAGGCCCAGCGCCTCGCCCAGCCGCGCCCGTGCCGCCGCGGCCCGTTCCGCGGGCGGCCGCAGCAGGGCCCGCAGCGAGCCGTCGAACCGCCGCTGCAGCAGGACCCGCTCCCGCAGATGCTCGGCGACGGTCAGCGCCGGGTCGAGGTCGCTCACCCCCGGAACCGGCCCCAGCGCGCTGATGCGGCGGACCGCCGCCATCTTGCGCGGCAGCCGCAGCCCGCCCACCTCCGCGTGCCCCTCCGCCGCCTTCATGCGCCCGCTGAGCGCGAGCAGCAGACAGGTGCGTCCGGAGCCGGACGGTCCCTCGATCGCGACGAGCGAACCCGGGCCGGCCTCGATGTCCACCTTCCGGAACGCCCAGCCGCGCGGTCCTCTGAGGCCGAAGCCCCGGGCTCGTACGGCTGCCCCGTGCGGGCTGTCCACGCGCCCCCCCTCATTTGTACTGACTGGTCAGTGCAAAAACTACTCGGAGGGGCCGCGCCGAGGCAAAACACGGCTGTCCGGTCTCTGTTGACCTGGCGAATGTCCGCTGTAGTTGGCGAGCTGTACGCCGGTCGTCTCGGTGAGGTTGGCGAAGGTGGCGAACGTCATGCGCAACGGTTGCGTACCGCCGCTTTCTGATCTTGCTCGTCAATCGCTCTAGATGAGTGCAGTGGTCCCCGTACGCGAAGGAGATCGCAAAGAGTTCTTCGCGAAGAACTCTTTGCGAAGAACTCTTTGCGGTTTAGCCTGTGTGGTGTGACCGACGCGATGAAGAGGCCAGAGGGCCTGAACCTTGAAGAGGACTCCGTTGTCCTGGATGCCAAGGGGCTGCGTGCCATGGCGCATCCAGTGCGTGTGCAGCTGGTGGGGCTGCTGCGGAAGTACGGCCCATCGACAGCCACCCGTCTCGCGGAGCGGCTGGGCGTTAATTCCGGGACAGCTAGCTATCACCTGCGCCAGCTCGGCTCGGCTGGTTTCGTTGAGGAGGACGCTGAGCGCGGCAACGCGCGAGAGCGCTGGTGGCGCTCGGTACATCAGATGACGGAGCTCAACGACCGGGAGTTGGCCGATCGAGAGCCCGAGGCCATCTTGGCCTTCCTGCAATCCGTCGCCACCACCTACACCTTGCGCACTCAGCAGACGCTGAACGAGTTGCAGACGATGCCCCGGGCGTGGCGGGACACCTTCGACATGAGCGACTGGGCCTTGCGGCTCACGCCCGAAGAGGCTGTCGCCCTGCGGCAGGAGTTGAGGGCCGTCATCTCCCGGTACCGCAGAGACACGCCCGAGGCGGCGGCAAGTGCCCCGGAGGGTGCCGAGCGGGTCGGCGTTATCACGCAGATGCTGCCCGAACTGGATGCGCCTGCCGCGTCGTCGCTCCCTTCCGGCCCGCAGGAAGAGGAAGGAAGCCCGACGTCATGACCCACGACACCTCGGAGGCCGGCGGCATACCCGGCAAGAGGTCCTTACGACCGCTGGGCGGAGTGCTGGCGGCCATGATTGTGTCGCTGACCGGCACGCGGATATCCGTTGTGGCACTGCCCTGGTTCGTCCTCGTCACCACCGGCAGCGCCACCCAGACCGGACTGGTCGCCTTCTGCGAGATGGCGCCCTACGTGGTGGTCAAGGCGTTCACCGGGCCGCTGGTGGACCGGATCGGCCCGCGGGCCGTTTCCTGGACCACCGATCTGGCCAGCGCGACCGCCGCCGCCGCGGTTCCCCTGCTCCACGCCCTGGGCCTGCTGTCCTTTCCCCTTCTGCTGGTTCTGGTCGCTCTGATCGGCGCGGCCCGGGGACCTGGCGACCTGGCCAAGGAGGTGATGGTCCCGGAGGCGGCTGAGCGCAGCCGGGTGCCGCTGGAGAGGGCCACCGGTCTGGCCGGTGTGATCGAGCGGCTCGCCTCTACCGTCGGCCTGGCGGTCGGCGGAGCCCTGGTGGCGCTGCTCGGTCCCCTGACCGGACTCGCCGTCAACGCGGGCTGCTTCGCCCTCGGATCGGTGATTATCAAACTCGCGCTGCCTCGCGGCATGGGGCACGCGGTTGAGGAAGCCCCCTCGCCCGCCGGGGAAGCGGAACCGGGCTACTGGCGGCGGTTCGGTGAAGGCTTCACCTTCCTGCGCGGCGAGCCGCTGCTGCTCACCGTCATCGTCATGTGCGGCATCACCAACCTGCTGGACGCGGCGATCACCTCAGTGCTCGTACCTGTCTGGGCCAGGGAGTCCGGCAACGGGCCGACCTCGATCGGCCTGATGGGCAGCGTCATGGGGGCCGCAGCAGTCGGCGGGAGCCTGATCGCCGCGATGGTCGCGCACCGGCTGCGGCGGCGAGTGGTGGTTCTCACCGGGTTCCTGCTGGCTGGGGCACCGAGGTTCCTGATCCTCGCCTTCGATGCCCCGTTGGGGGCGGTACTGGCTGTCTTCGCGGTCAGTGGGTTCGGTGCCGGCTTCGTCAACCCAGTGCTGGGGGCCGTCCTCGTCGAGCGGGTGCCGCGCCGGATGCTGGGCCGGGTCAACGCCCTCGGTGACTCGCTGGCCTGGGTCGGTATCCCTCTCGGCGGGCTGCTTGCCGGGGCGGCGGTGACCGCTGCCGGACTCGTGCCGGTGCTGGTCGCCTGCGGCGTCGCGTACTTCCTCACCACGAATCTAGCCGGACTTCGGCCGGAATGGCGCGAGATAGACCGCACACGTGGGCGGGGCGTCGTGAAGCCGCATTCCAAGGAAGACACCTCACAAAGCGGTGCGAATGTGGCGGCATGACCTTTACGGGAGGGAGGCGGACCATCTGGCCTTCGTCTCCCTCACACCGTTCCTTCCGACGTCGCCCACGCTTCACAAACACTGGCGAGCCGGGCACCACTCGTCTCGGTGAACTTGGCGGAGTTGGCGAACGGGGTGGCCTGTGGCTCGTCACTGTGGAGGTGTGGGTGCTGTTTTGCAGGTGGTGGCGACTCTGTTGCTGAATTGCCTGCAGGGGTGCGGGACGGCCCGGCATGATCGTTGGTGCGGTCGTTCTGTCTGCTCCGGCCGTAGGGGGTCGGTGCAGTGTCCATGCGACCGGGGGGATTACCGCCCGTTCCTGAACAGACCGTCAGGACGGCTCGCGCCGCCTTCCCCGGTGGCAGCCTGCCCATGCGCCTGCGTGACCACCTTGCCGAGGTCTTCGACGACTCGTTGTTCACCGATGCGTTTCCCGACCGTGGGGCTCCCGCCCAGTCCCCGGCGCTGCTCGCCCTGGTGACGGTGCTGCAGTTCACCGAGAACCTCACCGATCGGCAGGCCGCGGACGCGTCACGGGACCGCCTGTCGTGGAAGTACGCGCTGGGCACGGAGCTGTCCGATGCCGGCTTCGACTTCTCCGCGTTGTCGAGGTTCCGTGCCCGGCTCGTCGGGCACGGCCTGGAACGGACGCTCTTCGACAGGCTCGTCGGGCACTGCCGCGAGGCCGGGCTGATCAAGGCCGGTGGCAAGCAGCGCACCGACTCCACCCACGTGATCAGCGCGGTCCGTGACCTGAACCGCACCGAGCTGGCCGGGGAGAGTGTGCGGGCCGCTCTGGAGGCCCTGGCGGTGGCGGCGCCGTCCTGGCTGGCCGGGGTGGTCGATGTCGCCGAGTTTGCCGAACGCTATGGGCCGCGTGTCGACGGCTGGACGATGCCGGGCTCGAAGACCGGCCGGGACCGGCTTGCCCAGGTCTTCGGCCAGGACGCGCTGGCCTTGTGCCGGGCGGCCTGGTCCGACACCGCCCCGGTGTGGGTCCGCGAGATCGAGGCGGTGGCCCTGCTGCGGCAGGTCTTGGTGCAGACCTACAGCATCCGTACCGATGCCCGGGGACGGGAGGTGATCACCAAGCGGGACGCCGACGACGAGGGCGTCCCGCCCGGCCATATCCGCCTGGCCTCCCCCTACGACCCCGATGCCCGCTGGTCGGCCAAGGGCGACGACCTTTTCTGGATGGGCTACAAGGTCCACCTCACCGAGACCTGCGACACTCCCGCCGAAGCCGAAGCCGAAGCCGAAGCCGAAGCCGAAGCCGAAGCCGAAGCCGAAGCCGAAGCCGAAGCCGAAGCCGAAGCCGAAGCCGAAGCCGAAGCTGGTACGAGTGTGTTGCGGCTGATCACCGACGTGCACACCACCCTGGCGACGGTTCCCGACGTCAAGGCCACCGCGCCCATCCAGCAGAATCTGGCCGGGCGGCAGGTCGCCCCGGGCGAGCACTACCTCGACTCCGGATATCCCTCCGTCGATCTGGTCGTGGAAGCGGCGGGCCGGGGCATCAGCATGGTCACCCCGCTCCTGGCCGACCACTCGCCCCAGGCCAAGGCCGCCGAAGGCTTCGCCAAGAGCGCCTTCCGTATCGACTGGAAAGCCCGTCAGGTCCGCTGCCCCCAGGGCACCACCAGCGCCGGCTGGTATCCGGTCACCCAGCACGGCCGCGACGCCATCGTGATCGACTTCGCCCGCACCGACTGCCGCCCCTGCCCCTCCCGGACCAAGTGCACCAACTCCGTCCGCGGCGCCCGCATGCTCACCCTGCGCCCCCGTGAACTCCACGAACGCACCACTGCGGCCAGAACCGAACAGGACACCGACTCCTGGAGAACCAAGTACGCCCTCCGCGCCGGCATCGAGGGCACCATCAACCAGGCCCTCGACGTCACCGGCATCCGCCGTGCCCGCTACCGCGGCCTGCCGAAAGTCACCCTCCAGCACATCTACTCCGCCACCGCCCTCAACATCATCCGCCTCGATGCCTGGTGGACCACCGACCCACTACGCAAGCCTCGCACCAGCCGACTCGAACGCCTCAGCCACCAACTCGCCGGCTGACGAATTCAGCAACAGAGTCTTCAGCGAGGAGGACTACCGGTGACCGACAGTGACCCGGCCGACCGTGAGTTTCCCCTGACCACGAAGGAAGGGTGGAGCCGCTTCGTCCAGCACGTCCCGGTCACCGCACCCCTGCTCGACCGCCCCGCGCTGCTGGCGCTGAGCGACATCGAGCGCGAGCTCTACGACGAGGCAAGAGCCGAGCACCACACCCAGCTGTTCGTCGCGAAGACCCCGACCGTGATGGAAGTGATCCGCACCGGCCGGGAGTTGACCCTCCTCAACCGCCGCCAGGTCTCCGCCCGCCGTGGCCTGATCGTCTCCGGCGCGGCCGGCACCGGCAAGACCACCGCGATCACCCAGCTCGGCAAGGCCCACGAACAGCACGTCCGCCGCCGACTGCCCGCCGACAGCGGGCCACGGCTGCCCGTCGCCTACGTGACCGTCCCACCGGCCGCCACCCCGAAGATGCTCGCAATCGAATTCGCTCGGTTCCTCGGCATCCCCCTGTTGCGCCGCATGAACCAGACCGAGATCACCAACGCGGTCTGTGAGGTCCTGGCCGAACTGCGCTGCGAACTGGTCCTGGTCGACGAGATCCACAACATCTCGCTCACCACCAGATCCGGCGCCGAGGTGTCCGACCAGCTCAAATACCTCTCCGAGCGGATCGCGGCCACTTTCGTCTACACGGGAATCGACGTCGAGTCCGCCGGACTGTTCGCCGGCACCCGCGGGAAGCAGATCGCGGGCCGCTTCGTCAGCATCCACGCCGAAGCCTTCACCATCGCCACCCCCGCCCACCGGCAGGAATGGCTCGCCCTGCTGGCCACCATGGAACAGTCCCTACGGCTCCACCGGCACACCCCTGGCATGCTGGCCGCTCACGCGGACTTCCTCTACCAGCGGACCTCCGGCATGATCGGCAGCCTCGCGCACCTGATCCGGGCCGCAGCCTTGCGGGCCATGGCCTCCGGCACCGAGAAAATCACCAAGCAGGTGCTGGCGGAGATCCCCCTGGACACCGCAGCCGAGACGAGCGCACCGCTAACCGCGCGCTCGCGCCGAGCCCGCACCGCACAGCGACGCGCCGGATGAGCCGCGTTAAGCACGCTCCCGAAGCCCTGAGCGTCGCCCGGAGTCTGTGCATCCCCGTCCGCCCCTGGGGAGGGGAGTCGCTGCCCTCCTATGTCGCCCGCCTCGCCCAGGCCAACCGCATCCCGCACACCGCCCTCTGGAGATGCATCGGAGTGCCCCACAGGGCCGGAGCAAGCAGCACCACTCTGCCCTGGGAAGCCACGCTCAACCAGCCTGCCGTCGCGCGACTCGCCGTCATGTCCGGGATTCCCGTCGAACGGTTGCGGAAGGCGCTGCCCGGACTGTCCTGGTCGATCCGCGAGGCATCGGCCCTGCCCACGGACGTTCCCACGTTCTGGATGCGTCAGGCACACTCACCCAACGCGGTCATCTGCCGCCAGTGTACCCTCCGCCGCAGCATCAGCACCCAGGTCCGAGCGCACCTGTCTCTGCCGGACATTGTGTGTCACCGCCACCACACCTGGCAGACCCCCGAACCCAAGGACATCTCGGCGGTCCCGGAGATCGCCCGAGCGCAACGAAGACTTCGCAAGCTCCGCAAAACTCACGGCAGCCACATCATGGCCTGCTGCGTCCGCGACGCCCGCTGGATCATCAGCGGCTGGGCCAGCATCCCGAGCCGGGAACCCATGCTCGAAGAGCTCTGGCAACACCGCCGCATCAAGCTGGGCCTGCCCCACTGGTTCCGCAGCTGGGACCTGACCACCCACATCATGGCCCACCCAGAAGTCGTGACCCTCGCCTGCGCACTCGTCCCGATCTACCTCGACCCCCTCTTCTTCAAGCGCCCCGGCATCCGGGAGTGGAAGTTCAAAAGGCATCTGCGGCTCCGCCTCGGTCTTGACCCTCGGCGCCAGCCCACGGGCGACCCCATCAACAAGTTCTTTCTCGCGGTTCAGACGGACCGAGCCCGCTGGCGGAACCCCAAAAGCGCCATGATCACTGAGACAGCGACACCGCGAACCTCCCAGTGATCATGGCGAACCGCAGCTCAGAAGATGCCCCTCTCGCCACCCTCGCCGAGAAAGAACAACGGCGTTCAGCGGTCGCGCGGTTCGGTTCCGGACACGATCTCCGCGAGGCGGGTGCAGGCGCGCCTGATCTCCTCGTAGGTCCGGTTCCGCTCGGTGATCACGGCCGCCATCAGCAGCGCCGTCAGGGCCGTGGCGCCGTTGAAGGCCTGCAGGGTGACCATGTTGGCGAACAGGTCCCGCCCTGCGAACGGCCCGAACTCCCCGGCCGCGGCCGTGACCGCGAGCGTCGACACCGCGAGCGCGCACGGCGCGGCCCCCGCCAGCTGGAACCGGAAGGCGGCCCAGATCAGGCACGGGAAGACCAGGAAGAGCAGCGGCGAGTTGCGCACCGAGACCGCGAGCAGCGTCACGCCGAGAGTGCAGACCCCCAGCGCCGCCGCCTCGACCCAGCGGGCCCTGTCGGCCGGGACGGGCCACCGCGCACGGCGCAGTACGAGCAGGAACGGCGTGACCACCAGCACGCCCATCGCGTCGCCCGTCCACCAGACCGACCACGCGGGCCGGAATCCGCGCTCCAGCGCCCCGGACAGGGCCAGCGTCGCGGCCCCGACCGTCGAGCTGACGAGCATGCCGCCGAGCGCCCCCAGGAAGACGAGTGCCAGTGCGTCCCGGAGCCGGTCCAGCTCCCGCCGGAACCCCGCCCGGCGCAGCATCAGGTAGGCGCAGACCGGCGCGGCCGTGTTGCCCGCGGTGATGGCGAGTACGGCGGCGGCGCTCGGGCCGATGGAGAGGTTGACCAGGAACGCGCCGAGCGCGATGCCGGGCCAGATCCGCGACCCGAAGAACAGCAGACCGGCCAGCGCCAGGCCGGTCGGCGGCCACAGCGGGGTGATCTGGCCGCGCACCAGGTGCTGGAGCAGCCCGAGCCTGGCGGAGCCGTAGTAGAGCGCGGCCACCGCGAGGATGCGCAACGCCGGCCAACCGTAGCGCCTGACCTTCTCATCGCGCACGACAGCAGTCTCCTGCGCCCGTGGGGGAGCGGCGACTCGGGAGCGTCACACCGGGCCGGCGGAGGGGGCTCCCCCTGCACGTCGCCGATCGCCGGACCCGGCGACCCGTCCGTCGTCACGAAGGTGTCGTACCAGCGACCGCCCACGTCCAGCCCTTGGCTGGCTGGCGGGCGGGTAGCGGGCGGCGACGCGCAGGCCCGGAAGCCGCGGGAGGTCCGGGGAGCGTGTGCCGCCGCACGGCCATGGCGAACTCGACACGGGCCTGCCGGAGCCTGATCCGCTCCAGGGCCCGGTCCACGGGACGCCCGAGGGCGACGCGGAGGTCCTGCGCACCGCCGGGCGGGTCACCGCGTCGTTCCCGCAGGACCGCTCCGGGGTGTCCCACATGTTCCGCCGTTCGCCTCGCATCACCTTGGCCCGGGTGCCGCCGGGCAGCGCACCCCCTTCGCCCCGGACAACCCCAGGTCGGGGCGAATTGTCAGTGGCTGCCCCCACCATGGTCCACGGACGGCCGGAGTGCCGTCACCCGACGACAGGAGGCTCGTCATGGCCAGCTCGTACGCCGCTGCCGCACGCCGGCTCCGCGCAGGCGGCCCTCGCCCCGCCCCGTCACCCACCACCGGACCCGCGAGCGATGTCCACCCCGTGCCGCGGCGCTCGTCCGCTCCCCCTGCCGCACTCGACCTGCTCGCCCAGGCGCGGGCGGGCCTGGAGGAGGCCGCGCGTCTGGAGACGCCCAACGAGCGGTACGTCACCGCCCATCTCGCCGCGCTGCGCACCGCTGCGGCCGTCCTCGCCGCCCGCGGGCGGCCCGAGACCGGCCCGCGCCGCCGGGCACGCATACGCTCCGCCTGGGAGGTCCTGCCGGAGATCGCCCCCGAGCTCACCGAGTGGAGTGCGCTGTTCGCCTCCGGTGCCGAGCGCCGGGCCCGAGCCGAGGCGGGCATCCGCGGTGCCGCCGGCAGTCGCGACGCGGACGACCTGATGCGCGACGCGGCCGTGTTCCTGAGGCTGGTGGAGCGGCTGCCGGCGCTCCGGCTGGTGCAGCCGCAGCCGCAGCCGCAGCCCGGGCCGGAGGGGCCGGGGCCCGAGGGCGGGCGGCCGGAGGGCGCTGCGGACTGAGCGGCACCGGGGCAGCCCGAGGACGGCCGAGGTCGGTCGAGGACGGCCGAGGTCGGTCGAGGACGGCCGAGGACGGCCGAGGACGGCCGAGGACCGGACGCGGACTCGGACGCGGACTCGGGCTCGGGCCGGCGCGCGGACCCGGGGCGCGGATGTCGGGGGCCTGGGGAACCGGGGCGGTCCGGGGACACCCTGGGAAGGCCGCCGCGCCCTGCCGAGGCAATAGGGTGGAGCCAGCCTGCACCGTTCACGCCCCCTCAGCAGGGGCGGCACCCGCGCCGAGGAGTCACCAGCAGTGTCGGACCAGATGCCCCCCGTTCGGTCTCGCCGCGGGGAGACCCCGTCCCGCGCCTCCCTTCGCACGGCAGTGGTCTGGGAGGTGCTCAGGGACGCCCTGGACCGCCGGGTCAAGGCGACCGGACGGGATGCCCTTGACGTCCTCGACACCGGCGGCGGCTCCGGCAACTTCGCCGTGCCCGCCGCTCGGCTCGGCCATCGCGTCACCGTGGTCGACCCCAGCCCCAACGCGCTGTTCGCGCTGGAGCGCCGGGCGGCCGAGGCCGGGGTGGCCGACCGGGTCCGAGGGGTGCAGGGCGATGTCCACGGGCTGTTCGACGTGGTCGAGCGCGGCGGCTTCGACGCCGTGCTGTTCCACGGCGTGCTCGAGTACGTCGAGGACCCGGCCGAAGGCGTGCGGAACGCGGTGGCGGCGCTCCGCCCCGGAGGCGCCCTCAGCCTGCTCGCCGCCGGGCTCGGCGGCGCCGTCCTCGCCAGGGCGCTGGCCGGGCACTTCACCGAGGCCCGGCAGGCGCTCGGCGACCCGGCGGGGCGCTGGGGCGAGGGCGACCCGACGCCGCGCCGCTTCACGGCCGGGCAGCTCACCGGGCTCGTCGGCGGAGCGGGGCTGGAGATCGCTTCCGTGCACGGTGTCCGGGTCTTCGCCGACCTGGTCCCGGGGGCGCTCGTGGACACCGAGCCCGGGGCGCTGGAGGCCCTGCTGAAGCTGGAGGAGGCCGCCGCCGAGTCGGAGGCGTTCCACGCGGTGGCCACGCAGCTCCACGTCCTGGGCGAGAAGCGCGGCTGATCACGGGCCCGGGCGCGGTGCCCGCCGCTGATCAGCCACGCAGCTGCAGATGGAGTACGCCACAGGTCCCCCGGCCGAGGCGTTCGCCCCGTATGATCGGGTGACGCGATCCGGCATGACGGACGGGCGGTTGGGGAATCAACGCCTCAGCAGTCGATCCGGCATGGCAGGCCCCGAAGGCAATCGGGCACCCGGCGGGTTTCACGGGGGCGATTCCCTGCCTATCCTGAAAGGGCCGCATACCGGTCGCCCCCCGCGACCGACGACTAGGAGGACTCCGTGCCGCTCTCGGAGCACGAGCAGCGAATGCTCGAGCAGATGGAGCGAGCGCTGTACGCCGAAGATCCCAAGTTCGCGACAGCGCTTGAGGGAAGCGGGCTGCGTACGTACACCCGACGACGGGTCTACCAAGCGGTCGCCGGCTTCCTGGTGGGTATCGCGCTCCTCATGGCCGGAATGGTCGCCCAGCAGATCTGGATCAGCGTGGTGGGTTTCCTCGTCATGCTCGGCTGTGCGGTCCTGGCGGTCACCGGCTGGCGCAAGGCGCCGAAGCCGGGTGAGCAGAGCGGCCCCGGGGCTGAGGCCACCGGCCGACAGCCCAGGCAGCGCCGGTCGCTGATGGACCGGATCGAGCAGCGGTGGCAGCGCCGCCGCGACGAGCAGGGCCACTGAGCCCATGTGACGTGTACATCCGAACTCGGATAAGGCTGAGGGGCGACCGCGACGCGGTCGCCCCTCAGCCTTATCCGATCCGGGTACGTGCGTATCCGATCCGAGTACGTGCCCCGGTGGGGCCGTCCGGAGCCGGTGAGGTCGTCTTCTCCCCGCCCGCCCGTGCCGCGGGGCCGTAGGACCGCGGGGCCCGTATGCGTCCGGGTCGGGCGGCCTGGGCACGGAGCCCAGCCGACGCGGCCGGTACGGGTCCCGCCGCCGGCCCTCCGCAGCAGGCCGCGCGGTCCTACCGCCCCGCGGTCCTACGGGTTCGGCCGAGACCGGGGCCGGGGCCGCCACGGCGCGGGCCGTCCCGTCCTGGCCCGTTCCCCGCACCGTCCCTCCCGTCCCCGCACCGCCCCTCCCGTCCCGGCCCGTCCCCCGCCCCGTCCCGGTGGACCCCGTCAGCCCCGTTGCCTCAGCGGCCTGCGCAGCTGTGCCGCCGCGCGGTCCAGGAGCCGGCGGTGGGCGGCGGCGACGCGGCCCGCGACGGCAGTCCACCGCTGCGAGCACGCCCACACCACCCGCACGCTGGAACGCGGAAGCAGCAGCGCGCGGATGCTCTCGACACGTCCGGCCCGCTCCCGCAGGCCCGCACGCACCCGCCCGGCGTCCTCGGCCAGCCCGGTGGCCGAGGCGGGCCTCGGGGCGTAGAGCACCTGTTCCACCGCTCGGGCCACCCGGTGGACCGAGTCCGCGGGCGCGCCCTCCAGCCTGCCGAGCCGGACGATGCGCGCGGCCGCCTTCCTCGGCGAGAGGGAGCCGTCCGGCACGATGCCGTGGTCCCAGGCGGTGTCGGTGATCTCCTGCCAGACCAGGAGCGTCCGTGCGGCGGCGTCCTCCGCCGTGCGCCCGCCGGCACCGAGCCGGAGCCTGCGGAGTCTCGCCCGCCACAGCATCGGCAGCACCGGGACCGCCGCCGGCAGGGCGATCCCCCCGGTCCACATCAGGACCGAAGCGAGCGTCGGGCCCTCGTCCCCGGTCGCCGGGACGTCCTGCGGCGCCGTGGCACCGCACTCGCCGAGCCGGCGCTCCTGGCTGGAGCAGTCGGCCGACCGGGACGGGGCGACCGGCACCTCCTCCGACGCGCCGGCCTCCGGTTCCGCCGGGCTGCTCGGCCCTCCGGACGGGGTCGCCGCCCGTGCGTAGCCGGGGGCGTTGCCGCGCGTCGGCGTCGGCTCGAACCGGGTCCACCCCACACCCTCGAAGTACAGCTCGGGCCAGGCGTGGGCGTCCTGGTTGCTGACCGACATCGCGCCGTCCGCGGCGGGCGAGCCGGGAGTGAAGCCCACCGCGACGCGGGCCGGTATCCCCAGTGTCCGCGCCATCGCGGCCATGGAGAAGGAGAAGTGGACGCAGAACCCCTCCTTGTTCTTCAGGAAGCGCGAGATCGCCCGGACACCGCCGCCCGAGTCCACCTGGGTGTCGTAGGTGAAACCCCCGTCCGAGGCGAACCAGTCCTGGAGCGCGACCGCCCGCTCGTAGTCGTTCGCGGCTCCCCGCGTCACCCGCAGCGCCGTGGAGCGCACGTCGGCGGGCAGTGTGCCCGGCACCTCGGTGTACTCCTCCAGCAGCGGGGCCGGGGCCTTCGGCGCCTCCGCGAGCTGCCGCGCGGTGGGCCTGACCTGAAGGCTGGTGACCGAGTACTGCAGGCCCCCGGTCGTCTGACCGCGGTCGCCGACGATCGTGCGCCGCGCCGGGTCGAAGCGCCACCGGCCCTCCACGGCCACCTCGGAGGCGGGGTACGGCATGGGCAGCCAGCCCTGCCGGTAGGCGCCCGCCGCGGAGATGTTCGTCCTGATCTCCGTCGTGGCGACCTCGTCGGCCAGCCCCTCCGGGCGCGGGAGTTCGGCGGGGACGTCGGTGATCTTGCGGACGGAGAACTTCCACGCCCCGCCGTCGAACCGGTCGAGTGCCATGATCCGCAGATACATGTCACCCGTGCTCTTCGCGTCGGTCTTGTACTTGAGCCACTCCCGGCTCTCGGGCTGGTTCAGGCTGTCCTGGAGCGTCACCACCGGGTTGACCGCGTTGATGGTGCCGCCGCCCGGGCCGGTCCCCGAGCCGCCACCGCCCTGGCCGATCAGACCGCCGCCCAGCGCGGGGAGGGACCAGTGGACGACCAGGGCGACGCCCAGCGCGGCCGCACCGATCCGCCTGCCGGTGCGCATCGGCGAGTGTGCCGTCCCGTCCTCGCGGACGAACCCCGCCCCGCCGCTCGGCGGAGCACCGCCGAGGACCCGGCCCCACCGGGACAGCCGGTCGCGGCTTTCCGCCAGCAGAAGCGCCAGATAGCCCGAGGCCGCCAGCAGGAACCACCACCAGCCCGCCCCGCCGCCGGACAGGCCGGCGGCCACCGAGAACAGCGCGAGCAGCGGCAGACCGGCGGGTGCGGCGCTGCGGTAGGTGACGGCCAGTGCGTCCACGGCCAGCCCGATCAGCAGCACCCCGCCGATCAGCATCAGCTTGATCCCGTCGGTGGCCGGTGCCGGGATCGCGTACCGGCTGACGTCCTGGGCGCCCGTGGCCAGCAGTTCGCCGAACCCGGCGACGGCGTCCGGCCCGGGGACCAGCCCGAGCACCGCGTCCTCGCGTACGAAGAGCAGTGTGAGTATCAGCAGGCTCAGTGCGGCCTGGGCGGCCACGGTCAGCGGCCGCGCCAGCGGCACCCGCCGCGCCGCGGCGCCGGCCCCGCTGACCACCGCCGACAGGAACGCCGCCTGAAGCAGCCACGTCCACGGATCGACCAGCGGCGTCATCGCGGCCGCCGCCAGCAGCGTGGCGGCGTAGGCGCACAGGGTCAGCCTTCCTCGCCCGCTCATGACCACCTCCCGGAGGGACCCGCCGTACCGGCCGGGGCCGGATGGGCGCGCTCGCGCCCCGCCTCGCGCCACAGCCCGGGCAGTGCCGCGCCGGGTCCGGCGGGGACCGCCGTCCACCCGGCCTCGCGCAGCGCGCGCAGTCGCACCCGTGCGGTCTCGTCCGCCGTGCCGTCCGCCGTGCCGTCCGCCGTCCATACGCGGCTGTCCAGTACGAACGCGATCGCGCTCCCGCTGCGCCGCCGTATCCGTGCCGCCACCGCCGTCTGCTCCTCGTCCATGTCGCCGAGGAAGGCGACCAGCAGCCCCTCTCCGCCGCCGCGCAGCACGTCGCAGGCGCGCGACAGCCCCGTGCCGTCCGAGTGGTGCACGACGGCGAGCGCGTCGAGTATCAGGCCGGCGGACTCCTGCGGCGAGCCGGCGGGGCCGTCCCCGGCGCCGGGCAGCGAGGTGCCGGTGTCCGTCAGCAACTGGACCGAGAAGCCCCGCTCCAGCAGGTGCACCACGGCGGACGCCGCACCCGAGACCGCCCACTCGAAGGCCGAGTCGGGCCCGGCCCCGCGGTAGGCCGCGCGCCGGGTGTCCAGCAGCACCGTGCACCTGGGCCGCTGCGGCTGCTCCTCGCGGCGGACCATCAGCTCGCCGTAGCGCGCCGTGGAACGCCAGTGCACCCGGCGCAGGTCGTCCCCGTGCCGGTAGGTCCGGGGGATCACGTCGTCGTCCCCGGCCAGGGCCAGCGTGCGCTGCCGTCCGTCGCCGTAGCCCGCGGCATCGCCCGGCAGGGACACCGGCGGCAGCGGCTCGGTCCGGGGGATCACGGTGAGGGTGTCGGCCGCGCTGAAGGAACGGGTCAGCTCGCACATGCCGAACGGGTCGTTGAGCCGCAGTTGCAGCGGACCGAGCGGATAGCGTCCGCGCAGGTCGGACCGGACCCGGTAGGACACTTCGCGCCGGCCGCCCGGCTCCACCCGGTCCAGTACGAACCGGGGCCGGGGGCCCAGCACATAGGGCACGTGGTCCTGCAGCATCAGCAGGCCCGTGGGCAGCCGGGAGACGTTGTCCAGGCGCAGATGTACCCGCGCCTCGGATCCGGCGGGCACCCGGGACGGGAACAGCCGCCGGCTGCCGGCCACCCGGTGCCGGGTCCGGTGCAGCACGGCCACACAGAGCAGGGGAAGCACGGCGAGCAGCAGCCCGACCCGGAGCAGGTCGCTCTGCCCGAGGACCACGGCACACAGCGCCGCGGCCACCCCGGCGGCGAGGAACGAGCGGCCGCGTGTCGTCAGCCCGCCGAGGGCCGACCGGATGCCGCCCTCTTCCTCGTCGTCGCCGGCGGCAGGACTCCCGGCCGTCATCAGATCCGCCGGACGCCGGGCCGCTGCCCGCCGAAGACCGGGCCGCCGGGCGCCTGGCGGGCGCCGGTCCCGTAGGCCGGGTCGCTGCCCGAGGTCGGCACGGGCGTGCGTTGCAGGATCTCCTGTACGACCTGCTCGGCGGTGCGGCGGTTCAGCTGGGCCTGGGCCGTCGGCAGCAGGCGGTGGGCGAGGACCGGCACGGCGAGCGACTGCACGTCGTCCGGCAGAGCGTAGTCCCGGCCGCTCAGCGCCGCCGACGCCTTGGCGGCCCGCAGCAGGTGCAGGGTGGCGCGGGGCGAGGCGCCCAGGCGGAGATCGGGGTGGTTGCGGGTGGCCGCCACCAGCTCCACCGCGTACCTCCGCACGGAGTCCGCGACATGGACCGTCCGCACCGCGTCGATCAGCTTCACGACGTCGTGGGCGTGCGCCGCCGGCCGGAGGTCGTCGAGGGGGGACACCTCGCCGTGCACGTCGAGCATCCGAAGCTCGGCCTCGGGGGTCGGATAGCCCATCGACACCCGGGCCATGAAGCGGTCCCGCTGGGCCTCGGGCAGGGGGTACGTGCCCTCCATCTCGACCGGGTTCTGGGTGGCCACCACCATGAAGGGCGCGGGCAGTTCGTACGTCTGGCCGTCGATGGTGACCTGCCGCTCCTCCATGGACTCGAGCAGCGCGGACTGGGTCTTCGGCGATGCCCGGTTGATCTCGTCGCCGATCACTATCTGGGCGAAGATCGCGCCGGGCTTGAACTCGAAGTCGTGGCTCTGCTGGTCGTAGATCGACACGCCGGTGATGTCCGAGGGCAGCAGGTCCGGTGTGAACTGGATGCGCCGGACCGAGCAGTCGATCGACCGTGCCAGTGCCTTCGCGAGCATCGTCTTGCCCACACCGGGCACGTCCTCGATCAGGAGATGGCCCTCCGCGAGCAGCACGGTCAGCGAGAGCCGTACGACCTCAGGCTTGCCCTCGATCACACCCTCCACCGATCTGCGGACACGCTCCGCTGTGGTGGTCAGATCCGTGAGGCTCGCTCGATCGTCATAGGTCGTCACCCGGCCCTCCTCGGCCCGTTCCATGGACCGGTGCACTGCTTGCGGCACGGCCCACCCCGAAACACGGACACCCTCTCCGGTCGGATCCGCGAAGGTGTCACCACCCGCATTCTTGTTGCCGTTGCCGCGTCGTGTCACTCGCCTGTGGACAAGTGGGCGTCATATGTCCGGGGTTGCCGTGTTTTGCGGTTCACGCAGTGCTGTGATCCGCCCCACGCCGACCGGAACGGGGACCGGCGGGACGCCCCGCCGGCGTCCCGCCGTCCCCTGCGGAGCGAGGAAGTCCGCTGCCGCTCCCGCTCGCTCGCGCCCACCCGCGCCCGTACCGGACCGCCCGCGCCCGCGCCGCCGGACCGCCCCCGCCGGACCGCTCGCGCCCACCCACCCGCTCGCGCCGCCGGACCGCGCCGCCGGGCAGCCCCGCCGGACCGCGCGGCCCCGTACGGGGCGGGCTCACCCGGTGGGTTCGATCTCCCGCAGCAGACCGGACTTGACGTCGAAGACGAACCCGCGCACATCGTCGGTGTGCAGCAGGAACGGCGAGGTGCGCACCCGCTGCATCGACTGCCGCACGTCCTGGTCGACGTCGCGGAACGCCTCCACGGCCCAGGACGGCCGCTGGCCCACCTCGACCTCCAGCTCGTGCCGGAAGTCCTCGGTCAGGATCTCCAGGCCGCAGCCGGTGTGGTGGATGAGGACGACGCTGCGGGTGCCCAGCGCGCGCTGGCTGATGGTCAGCGAGCGGATCACGTCGTCCGTGACCGCTCCGCCCGCGTTGCGGATCGTGTGGCAGTCGCCGAGTTCCAGGCCCAGCGCCGCATGCAGGTCGAGACGGGCGTCCATGCAGGCCACCACGGCGACCCGGAGCACGGGCCGGGCGTCCATGCCGGGGTCGGTGAAGTCCGAGGCGTAGTGCTGGTTCGCCTCGACCAGCCGGTCGGTGACCGTGCCGTCCGTGACGGCGGACTCTGCGGGGGGCTGCGGGGAAGTCGACATGTCTCGACGGTAATGGCCACGGGCCCGGCCGGCCCGCCGTGAGAGCGGACAAAGAACGTCAACGCGACTTGTTGTGAGCCAACCCACAGGCGTGGGCGGCCGGGCCCGTTCGGGTGAGCCGCCCCTCCCCGGGGCCCCTCGGCGGCGGCGCGGCGACGCGCCAGCCGGTTGATTGACCGGCACGGCAGGTGGACTAAAGTGACGCGCAGTTCACGGACACATCCAGCACATTTCCGCGTTTTCGGCGCGGGTGCGGCAAACGTACGGCCCGGCCACCGCCAGCGCCGGACCTGAGAGGGCGCATTGAGCCAGCGACACGTCCCGGTGATGCTCCAGCGGTGCCTGGACCTGCTGGCGCCCGCCCTGGAGCGTCCGGATGGGACCGGCGCCGCCGGGGGCCCGGGGCCCGTGGTCGTCGACTGCACCCTCGGCCTCGGCGGACACAGCGAGGCGCTGCTGACCCGGTTCCCCGCCGCGAGGCTCGTCGCGCTCGACCGGGACGGGGAAGCGCTGCGGCTGTCCGCCGAGCGGCTCGCGCCGTTCGGCGACCGCGCCACCCTCGTGCACGCCGTCTACGACGAGCTGCCCGACGTCCTCGGCCGGCTCGGCATCCCCGCCGTCCAGGGCGTCCTCTTCGACCTCGGGGTCTCCTCAATGCAGCTCGACGAGGCAGGCCGGGGCTTCGCCTACGCCCAGGACGCCCCGCTCGACATGCGGATGGACCAGACGGCCGGCGTCAGCGCGGCGGAGGTCCTCAACACCTACCCGGCCGGCGAACTGGTCCGGATCCTGCGGGCGTACGGCGAGGAGAAGCAGGCCAGACGGATCGTCGCCGCGATCGTGCGGGAGCGCGAGAAGGAACCGTTCACCGGCAGCGCCCGGCTCGTCGCGCTGATCCGCGACGCGCTCCCGCAGGCGGTCAAGCGCACGGGCGGCAACCCTGCCAAGCGCACGTTCCAGGCCCTGCGTATCGAGGTCAACGGCGAACTGACCGTCCTGGAGCGGGCCGTGCCGGCCGCCGTGAAGGCCCTCGCCGTGGGCGGCCGGATCGCGGTCCTCTCGTACCACTCGCTGGAGGACCGGCTGGTCAAGCAGGTCTTCGCGGAGGGGGCGGCGACGACGGCACCGCCCGGACTGCCCGTCGTCCCCGAGCGGTACCAGCCGCGGCTCAAGCTCCTCACCCGCGGCGCCGAACTCCCTACCGAGGAAGAGGTCGCCCGGAACCGCCGGGCGGCCCCCGCGCGGCTGCGCGGCGCCGAGCGCATCCGCGAGGACGTGCGGTGACGGTGGCCGCGCCGGGGGAGCGGGGCCGGTGACCACGACCGCGGTGAAGGAGGGCGAGGGGTGAGGACGCCTGCCGGACAGCTGAAGGGGCGTGCCGCCCGGCTCGCCCGGCTCATGCCCTCCGGGCCGAGCACCGCGGCCCGTACCCCCTTCGTCCTGCTGGTCGTCGTGCTGCTCGGCGGCGGGCTGATCACCCTGCTGCTGCTCAACACCTCCCTCAACGAGGGCTCGTTCAGACTGAGCGAACTCAGGAAGAAGACCACCGAACTCACCGACCGGGAACAGGCGCTTCAGCGGGACGTGGACGAGCGCTCCGCCCCGGACGCACTGGAGCGTCGGGCGCGTGAACTCGGCATGGTGCCGGGCGGCAGCCCCGCCTTCCTCGGCCCCGACGGCACGGTCCGCGGGGTCCCGAAGCGGGCGAAGGCCGACCCCTCCGCCGTCCGGCGTACGGAACCGGCGCCCCGCCCGGTCGGCCCGCCCGTCCCCGCACAACCGCCCGCGCCCGCACAACCGCCCGCGCCCGCACAGCCGTCCGCGCCTGTACCCGCACAGCCGTCCGCGCCCGCACAGCCGTCCGGCGGGACCCCGGCGGCTCCCGTCCCACCGAAGCCGTCGGCCGCCGGCGCGCCCGCGGTGCCCGCGGTGCCCTCCGCGCAGCAGCCGCCCCCCGCGTCCGGCGTGCCGCAGCCGCCCCCCACGACCCCCGGCAGGTGACGCAGTGCCACCCAAGGAACCTCCGCGGCGCCGTGTGCCGGTCCCCGCGCGCCGCGGCGGACCGGCCGGGCGGGGCCGGCCCGCTCCCCGCCCCCGCCGTACCGCGCCGCCGCGGCGGCCCGCGGCACCCGGCCGGATCCGGCTCGGCAACCCCCGCCCCCGGCTGAGGCTGGTCAGCCTTGCCCTGACCCTGGTCATGCTGGCCTTCGTGGTCAGGCTGCTGCAGGTGCAGGCCGTCGACGCCGGTACGTACGCCGCCATGGCGGAGAAGAACCGCTACACGAGCCACACGCTGGCGGCCGAGCGCGGCCGGATCACGGACCGTGCCGGGATCGCGCTCGCCACCAGCGTCGACGCGCACGACATCACCGCCGACCCGAAGATGTTCACACCCGAGGAGAGCAGGGCACCGGACGCGCCGGAGCAGGCCGCCGCGCTGCTCGCACCGATCCTGGGCGCCGACCCGGCAGTGCTCGCGAACAAGCTCAAGGCCCCGAAGTCCCGCTACACCGTCCTCGCCCGCCGCCAGACCCCGCAGGTCTGGAAGCAGATCAAGGACCTCAAGGGCGCCTTCGCCGAGAAGGCCGCCGCCGACAGGACCAGGGGCGGTCCCGGCGCCAACGTCCTCGCGGGGGTCTTCCAGGAGTCCAGCAGCAAGCGGGTCTACCCCAACGGCGATCTCGCGGCCGGGATACTGGGCTGGGTCAACGCCGAGGGCCGCGGCGCCGGCGGTCTGGAGTCCATGCTGGACAAGGAACTCGCGGGCAGGGACGGCAGCATCACCTACGCGCAGTCCGGCGGGCGCCGGGTGCCCACCGCCGGGACCCGGGAGAAGCCCGCCGTCCCCGGCTCCGACATCGAGCTGACGATCGACCGCGACATCCAGTGGGCCGCGCAGCGCGCGATCAGCGAGCAGGTGGCGAAGTCCAAGGCGGACCGGGGCTATGTGCTGGTGCAGGACACCAGGACCGGCGAGGTCCTGGCGATGGCCAACGCGCCGGGCTTCAACCCCAACGACATCTCGAGGGCCGACGTCGCCGCCATGGGCAACGCGGCTCTCCAGGACGTCTACGAGCCCGGCTCCACCAGCAAGGTCATGTCCATCGCCGCGGTGCTGGAGGAGCGGGCCGCCACCCCGGCCACCCATGTCACCGTGCCCAACCGGCTGCACCGCGGCGACCGGCTCTTCAAGGACGACGTCGACCACCCCACCTGGTACCTGACGCTCAACGGCGTCCTCGCCAAGTCCAGCAACATCGGGACGATCCTGGCGACCGGGCAGCTGGGGAAGACCCAGGCACAGGCCAACCGCGTCCTGTACTCCTACCTGAGGAAGTTCGGCATCGGCAGCCCGACCGGCCTGGGCTACCCGGGCGAGAGCCCCGGCATCCTCGCCGAGCCGCAGGACTGGTCGACCTCACAGCAGTACACGATCCCCTTCGGACAGGGCCTGTCGATCAACGCCATGCAGGCCGCCTCCGTCTACTCGACCATCGCCAACGGCGGCGTGCGCGTCGAACCCACCCTGGTGCGCGGCACCCGCGGTCCCGGCGGACGCTTCGTCCCGGCCCAGACGCCGGAGCGGACCCGCGTGGTGAGCGAGAAGACCGCGAAGACCCTCGCCACCATGCTGGAGTCGGTCGTGGGGAACGAGGAGGGCACCGGGACCAGGGCCCGGATCCCCGGCTACCGGGTCGCCGGGAAGACCGGCACCGCCAACCGGGTCGATCCCGAACTCGGCCGCTACCGGGGCTACACCGCCTCCTTCGCCGGCTTCGCGCCCGCCGACAAGCCCCGGATCACCGTCTACTGCGCCATCCAGAACCCCACGCGGGGCAGCTACTTCGGCGGCCAGATCTGCGGACCCGTCTACAAGAAGGTCATGGAGTTCGCGCTCAAGACCCAGCAGGTCGCGCCGACCGGCGCGGCTCCCGCGCGGCTGCCGGTCAGCTTCGACCCCGGCGCGTGACCCGGGAGGGACAGCCAGTGAGAACCGTCACGCCGGACCCCGGGAACCGCTCACCGGGGTCCGCCCCGCCCCCGCCCGCCGGCACCCCCTCCCCGTCCGCCGGCACCCCCTCCCCGGGCGCCCGCGGCCCCCGGGAAGGCCCCTCATTTAGCGCCGGTCCCGGTACTGCCGGTACGCTCACCGCCGTGCCACAAGCTGATCAGTACCGAACCGCCTCTCCCCGTCCGGCCGAGGTCCGCCCGACCGGCCTCGCAGAGCTGGCCGCCCTGCTGGGGGTCGAGTCCCCGGGCTCCGGCGCGGTCACCGGCATCACGCACGACTCCCGCGCGGTGCGCCCCGGAGACGTCTACGCCGCCCTGCCCGGCGCCCGGCTGCACGGCGCCGACTACGTCGCCCAGGCCAGGGATCTCGGCGCCGCCGCGATCCTCACCGACCCGTCGGGCGCCGAGCGCGCCGCCGGGACCGGGCTGCCCGTCCTGGTCACCGGGGACCCGCGCGGCACCATGGGCGAACTCGCCGCCGAGATCTACGGGCGCCCCGGACGGGCGCTGCTCCAGATCGGCATCACCGGCACCTCCGGCAAGACCACCACGGCGTACCTCGTCGAGGGCGGTCTGCGCGGCGCCGGCCGCCGCACCGGGCTGATCGGCACGGTCGAGATGCGCATCGACGAGGAGCGCATCAAGTCGGAGCGCACCACACCCGAAGCCACCGATCTGCAGGCCCTGTTCGCCGTGATGCGCGAGCGCGGCGTCGAGTCGGTGGCCATGGAGGTGTCCAGCCACGCGCTGGTGCTCGGCCGGGTCGACGGCTGCGTGTTCGACGTCGCCGTCTTCAGCAACCTCTCGCCGGAGCACATGGAGTTCCACTCCGGCATGGAGGACTACTTCCAGGCGAAGGCCCGGTTGTTCACCCCGGAGCGCGCCCGGCGGGGCGTCGTCAACCTCGACGACGACTACGGGCAGCGGCTGGTGGGGGAGTCCTCGATCCCCGTCGTCACGTTCTCCGCCGAGGGCCACCCCGACGCCGACTGGCGCGCCGAAGGCGTCGAAGTGGGCCCGCTCGGCTCCACGTTCACCGCCCTGGGCCCCGAGGGCGAGCGGGTGCGCGCCAGGGCCCCGCTGCCGGGCCCCTTCAACGTCGCCAACACGCTCGCCGCGATCGTCACCCTCGCCGTCGCGGGCGTCGACCCGCAGACCGCGGCCGACGGCGTCGCCGCGGTACCGGGCGTCCCCGGCCGGCTGGAGCGCGTCGACGCCGGCCAGCCGTATCTGGCGCTGGTCGACTACGCGCACAAGACGGACGCGGTCGAATCGGTCCTGCGCTCCCTGCGCAAGGTCACCGAGGGCCGACTGCACATCGTGCTCGGCTGCGGCGGCGACCGCGACCGGACCAAGCGCGGCCCGATGGGCGCCGCCGCCGCCCGCTACGCCGACACCGCCGTCCTCACCTCCGACAACCCCCGCTCCGAGGACCCTCTCGCGATCCTCGCCGCCATGCTCGCCGGCGCGGCCGAGGTGCCCGCGCACAAGCGCGGCGACGTGCTCGTGGAGGAGGACCGGGCCGCCGCCATCGCGGCGGCCGTCGCCCGCGCCGCGCCGGGTGACACCGTGCTGATCGCGGGCAAGGGGCACGAGCAGGGGCAGGACATCGCCGGCGTGGTCCGCCCCTTCGACGACCGCCTGGTGCTCCGCGAGGCGATCGAGCACAGCCGCAAGAACAGTGGGGGATGAATCCGTGATCAGCCTCTCCCTCGCCGAGATCGCCGACATCGTGGGCGGGCGGCCGCACGACATACCGGATCCGTCCGTACGCGTCACCGGGCCCGTCGTCCGCGACTCGCGCGAGGTCGTGCCCGGCAGCCTCTTCGTCGCCTTCGCCGGCGCCCGCGTCGACGGCCACGACTACGCCGCGGACGTGGTCGCCGCGGGTGCGGCCGGCGTGCTGGCCTCGCGGCCCGTCGGTGTGCCCGCCGTCGTCGTGGACGACGTCCCGAGGGCTCTGGGCGCGCTGGCCCGTGCCGTGGTGCGGCGCCTGGGCGCCACCCTGGTGGCCCTCACCGGCTCCGCGGGGAAGACCAGCACCAAGGACCTCGTCGCGCAGGTGCTGCGCCGCGAGGCGCCGACCGTCTGGACCCCCGGCTCGCTGAACAACGAGATCGGCCTGCCGCTGACCGCGCTCAGCGCCACCGACGAGACCAGGTTCCTGGTCCTCGAGATGGGCGCCCGCGGCATCGGCCACATCCGCTACCTCACCCAGCTCACCCCGCCCCGCGTCGGAGTGGTGCTGAACGTGGGCAGCGCCCACATCGGCGAGTTCGGCGGCCGCGAGCAGATCGCCGAGGCCAAGGGCGAGCTGGTGGAGACGCTGCCCCCCGCCGAAGCGGGCGGGGTGGCCGTCCTCAACGCCGACGACCCCCTCGTCCGCGCCATGTCGGCCCGCACCAAGGCACGTGTCGTGCTGTTCGGGGAGTCGGACGAAGCGGACGTACGCGCCGAGAACGTCCGCCTGCTGCCCGGCGGACGGCCCGCGTTCCTGCTTCGCACACCCTCCGGGTGCAGCGACGTGACCTTGCGGCTGTACGGTGAGCACCACGTGTCGAACGCGCTCGCCGCGGCCGCCGTCGCCCATGAGCTGGGCATGTCCGTCGACGAGATCGCCACCGCGCTCTCGGAGGCCGGCACCCTCTCCCGCTGGCGTATGGAGGTCACCGAGCGTCCGGACGGCGTCACGATCGTCAATGACGCCTACAACGCGAACCCCGAGTCCATGCGAGCCGCACTGCGTGCGCTCGCCGCCATGGGCGCGGCCGCCGAGGCCGCCGGGGGGCGCACGTGGGCGGTGCTCGGTCCGATGGCCGAGCTCGGCGGCGAGGCGCTGGCCGAGCACGACGCGGTCGGACGGCTCGCCGTCCGGCTCAACGTCAGCAAGCTCGTCGCGGTCGGGGGCAGGGAAGCGTCCTGGCTGCAACTGGGCGCCTATAACGAGGGTTCGTGGGGTGAGGAGTCGGTGCACGTGTCCGACGCGCGGGCGGCGGTCGACCTGTTGCGCAGAGAGCTGCGCCCGGGAGACGTCGTGCTGGTGAAGGCTTCCAGGTCGGCCGGGCTCGAGCGGATCGCCGAGGCGCTGCTCGCAGACGCCGGTCCGGCCGAGGGGCAGGTCGCCGGCCGATGAGGCAGATCCTCTTCGCGGGAGCCATCGGGCTCTTCCTGACGCTCATCGGTACGCCGCTGTTGATCAAGCTGCTGGCCCGCAAGGGCTACGGCCAGTTCATCCGCGACGACGGCCCGCGCAGCCACGGCAGCAAGAAGGGCACGCCCACCATGGGCGGCATCGCCTTCATCCTGGCCACGCTGATCGCGTACGCCCTGACCAAGGTGATCACCGGCGAGGACCCGACCATCCCGGGCCTGCTGGTCCTGTTCCTGATGGCCGGCATGGGACTGGTGGGCTTCCTCGACGACTACATCAAGATCGTCAAGCAGCGGTCGCTGGGACTGCGGGCCAAGGCGAAGATGGCCGGCCAGCTGATCGTCGGCATCGCCTTCGCCGTGCTGGCACTGCAGTTCCCGGACAACCGGGGCAACACGCCGGCCTCCACCAAGCTGTCGTTCGTCACCGACTTCGGCTGGTCGATCGGGCCGGTGCTGTTCGTGGTCTGGGCGCTGTTCATGATCCTCGCGATGTCGAACGGCGTGAACCTCACCGACGGCCTGGACGGCCTGGCCACCGGCGCCTCCGTGATGGTCTTCGGCGCGTACACCTTCATCGGTCTGTGGCAGTTCCAGGAGTCCTGTGCCAACGCGATGACCCTGACCAACCCCGCCGCCTGCTTCGAGGTGCGCGACCCCCTCGACCTCGCGGTCGTGGCCTCCGCGCTGATGGGCGCCTGCTTCGGCTTCCTCTGGTGGAACACCTCGCCGGCGAAGATCTTCATGGGCGACACCGGCTCCCTGGCGCTCGGCGGCGCACTCGCCGGCCTGGCGATCTGCTCCCGTACCGAGCTGCTCCTGGCGCTCCTCGGCGGCCTGTTCGTCCTGATCACCATGTCCGTGGTCATCCAGGTCGGCTCGTTCCGGCTCACCGGGAAGCGCGTCTTCCGGATGGCGCCGCTACAGCACCACTTCGAGCTCAAGGGATGGTCAGAGGTCCTGGTGGTGGTCCGTTTCTGGATCATTCAGGGCATGTGCGTCATCGTGGGACTGGGTATCTTCTACGCGGGCTGGGCGGCCGAGAAGTGAGCATCCGGGACTGGCGGGGCAGGCAGGTCACCGTCGCCGGGCTGGGCGTGAGCGGCATCCCGGCCGCCCGCGTCCTGCACGGCCTCGGCGCGGTCGTCACGGTCGTCGACGACCGCGACGACGAGCGCGCCCGGGCACAGGCGGCGGAGCTGGAGTCCTGGGGGGCGGCGCACAGCGCTTCCGGCGCCCCCGACGACCCCGACGACCCCGGCGCTTCCCGTGCCCCCGGCGACCCCGGCGACCGCGGGGACCCCGGGGACCCCGGCGACCGCGGCGGCCGGCGGGCGGGCATCACCGTCCGGCTCGGCGACGGCGACACCCTCCCCGAGGGCACCGAACTGGTCGTCACCGCGCCCGGCTGGAATCCCGGCAAGCCCCTCTTCGCGGCGGCCGCCGAGGCGGGCGCCGAGGTATGGGGCGACGTCGAACTGGCCTGGCGGCTGCGCGGGACGGCCGGCGGCCGGGCGGCACCCTGGCTCGCGGTCACCGGCACCAACGGCAAGACCACCACCGTGCGGATGCTCGCCTCGATCCTCACGGCCGCGGGGCTGAAGACCGCGGCCGTCGGGAACATCGGGGTGTCGCTGCTGGACGCGGTGCTCGGCGGAGAGGAGTACGACGTCCTCGCCGTCGAGCTCTCCAGCTACCAGCTGCACTGGGCCCCCTCGCTGCGCGCCCACTCCGCCGCCGTCCTCAACCTCGCGCCGGACCACCTCGACTGGCACGGCTCCATGGGCGCGTACGCGGCCGACAAGGGCCGTGTCTACGAGGGCAACACGGTCGCCTGCGTCTACAACGCCGCCGACCCCGCCACCGAGGCCCTGGTGCGGGAGGCGGACGTCGTCGAGGGCTGCCGCGCCGTCGGCTTCACCCTCGGCACGCCCGGCCCCTCGCAGCTCGGCGTCGTGGACGGCATCCTCGTCGACCGCGCCTTCGTCGAGAACCGGCAGAAGCAGGCGCAGGAACTCGCCGAGGTCTCCGACATCGGCGCGTCCTCCTCCCGGGGGCCGGGCGCCGGGCCCCCGGCCCCGCACAACATCGCCAACGCCCTCGCCGCGGCCGCCCTGGCCCGCGCCTTCGGGGTCCCGGCGGCAGCGGTACGCGACGGGCTGAGGGCGTTCCGGTCCGACCCGCACCGCATCGAGTACGTCGACGACGTCGGCGGCGTCGCGTACGTGGACGACTCCAAGGCCACCAACACCCATGCCGCGGAAGCGTCCTTGGCGGCCTACGAGCCGATCGTCTGGATCGCGGGCGGTCTGGCCAAGGGCGCGACGTTCGACGAACTCGTCGGGAAGTCCGCGAAACGGCTGCGCGGCGCGGTGCTGATGGGAGCGGACCGGGCGCTGATCGCCGAAGCCCTGGCGCGACACGCCCCCGAGGTCCCGGTCGTCGGCCTCGACCGGACCGACACTGGGGCGATGCCGGCGGCGGTCCGCGAGGCGGCCCGGCTCGCGCGGCCCGGGGACACGGTCCTGCTGGCCCCCGCCTGCGCCTCCATGGACATGTTCGCCGACTACAACAAGCGAGGCGAGGCGTTCGCGGACGCGGTCCGCGCCCTCGCCGCCGAGCGCGCCTGACCGGCCCTGGCCCCGCCGTCACGACCCGGCGGCGCGGGCCACGACCTGGAGGGGACAGCGACATGCCACCCGACGCGACCACGACGCCCGACCCCCGCCGGCCCGGCCCCCGGGCCGTCCGGCACGGGCCGCTCACCGGGGGCGTGCGCGCGTTCGGCCGGGGCCCGGCCGCCGGGCCCGCCCTCGCCGGGCTGCCGGGGGTCGCGCTGCGCGGCCGGACCGCCGGGTCCGCGACGCGGACGGTGCGCCGCTCGGCCGGGGGCGGCGGCGGCCGGTCCCGACCGCCCCGCGGCGGTGGACTGCGGCAGCTGTACGAGCAGGCCCGCCGGGCCTGGGACCGGCCGCTGACCGCCTACTACGTGATCCTCGGAGCCGGCCTGCTGATCACCGTGCTCGGCCTGGTGATGGTCTACTCCGCCTCGATGATCACGGCACTGAAGTACTCGCTGCCGTCCTCGTACTTCTTCCGCAAGCAGTTCCTGGCCGCCGTCATCGGAGCCGGACTGCTGCTGATCGCCTCCCGGATGCCCCTCCGGCTCCACCGCGCCCTCGCCTACCCGATCCTCGTCGTCAGCGCCTGCCTGATGGTCCTGGTGCAGATTCCCGGGATAGGGCAGTCGGTCAACGGCAACCAGAACTGGATCTCGCTCGGCGGGCCCTTCCAGCTCCAGCCCAGCGAGTTCGGCAAGCTGGCCCTGATCCTCTGGGGTGCCGACCTGCTGGCCCGCAAGCAGGACAAGCAGCTGCTCGCGCAGTGGAAGCACCTGCTCGTCCCGCTCGTCCCGGTGGCCTTCACACTGCTCGGGCTGATCATGCTCGGCGGTGACATGGGCACCGCGATCATCCTGACGGCGATCCTCTTCGGGCTGCTCTGGCTGGCCGGCGCCCCGACGAGGCTGTTCGCGGGCGTGCTGTCCGTCGCCGCGGTGATCGGAGCCGTCCTGATCGGGACCAACCCCCACCGGATGTCCCGCTTCCAGTGCGTCGGCGCCACCGACCCCGGCCCGGACGACAGCTGCTGGCAGGCCGTGCACGGGATCTACGCCCTGGCCTCCGGCGGATGGTTCGGTTCCGGAATCGGGGCGAGTGTGGAAAAGTGGGGTCAACTACCCGAAGCGCACACCGACTTCATCTTCGCCATCACCGGGGAGGAACTGGGCCTCGCGGGGACGCTGTCGGTACTCGCGCTGTTCGCGGCTCTAGGCTATGCGGGTATCCGCGTGGCCGGACGCACGGAGGACCCCTTCGTGAGATACGCCGCGGGAGGTGTGACCACCTGGATCACGGCCCAGGCCGTGGTCAACATCGGTGCGGTGCTCGGGCTGCTGCCGATCGCCGGTGTCCCCCTGCCGCTGTTCTCCTACGGGGGTTCCGCCCTGCTGCCGACCATGTTCGCGGTCGGACTGCTGATCGCCTTCGCGCGGGAGGACCCCGCGGCGAAGGCGGCCCTGGCCGTGCGGCCCGGGATGAGATGGAAGACGATGAGACGGCGCGTCAAGGAACGTCCGTCCGGAGAGCGGTGAATTTCGGTGCATGTCGTACTCGCAGGCGGGGGGACCGCCGGTCACATCGAGCCCGCGCTCGCCCTCGCGGACGCCCTGCGGAGGCGGGATCCGGCGGTGGGCATCACGGCCCTCGGTACCGAGCGCGGCCTGGAGACCCGGCTCGTCCCCGAGCGGGGCTACGAACTGGCGCTGATCCCCGCGGTGCCGCTGCCGCGCAAGCCGACGCCCGAGCTGATCACCGTCCCGGGCCGGCTGCGCGGCACCATCAAGGCCGCCGAGCAGGTCCTGGAGCGCACCGGGGCCGACGCCGTCGTGGGCTTCGGCGGCTATGTCGCCCTGCCCGGATACCTCGCCGCCAAGCGGCTGGGGGTGCCGATCGTCGTCCACGAGGCCAACGCCCGCCCGGGCCTGGCCAACAAGATCGGTTCCAGGTACGCGGCCGCGGTCGCCGTGTCCACCCCCGACAGCAAGCTGCGGGACGCCCGCTACGTCGGGATCCCGCTGCGCCGCTCCATCGCCACCCTCGACCGCGCCCGGCTCAGGCCCGAGGCGCGTGCCGCCTTCGGGCTGGACCCCAACCTGCCGACCCTGCTGGTCTCCGGCGGTTCGCAGGGCGCGCGCCGGCTCAACGAGGTGGTCCAGCGGGTCGCTCCGCTGCTCCAGCGCTCGGGCATCCAGATCCTGCACGCGGTCGGGCCGAAGAACGAACTGCCACACGTGGACAACATGCCCGGAATGCCACCGTATCTCCCGGTACCGTACGTGGACCGGATGGATCTCGCGTACGCCGCCGCCGACATGATGCTGTGCCGCGCGGGCGCCATGACCGTCGCCGAACTCTCCGCCGTGGGCCTGCCCGCCGCGTACGTACCGCTGCCGATCGGCAACGGCGAACAGCGGCTCAACGCGCAGCCCGTGGTGAAGGCCGGCGGCGGACTGCTGGTCGACGACGCCGAACTCACTCCCGAGTGGGTCCAGGGCCGGGTGCTCCCGGTGCTCGCCGATCCGCACCGGCTGTACGAGATGTCCCGCGCCGCCTCCGAGTTCGGGCGCCGGGACGCGGACGATCTGCTTGTCGGCATGGTGTACGAGGCGATCGCCTCACGCCGATAGGCACGGCGAAGGGCAGGGAGCATGGCCGGACCGACGACCGCCGAACGCGGCACCCGCAAGCCCGGCGGCCGGCCGCCGGGCGGCCGGGATCCCAAGGGCCCGGCTCCGCGCCGCCGCCGGCTCCCCGCCCCCCGGCTCCTGGCCTCCCTGCTCGCCGCCGCCGTGCTCACCGGCGGCGGCCTCTGGGTGCTGTACGGCTCCTCCTGGGTCCGGCTGGAGCGTGTCGAGGTGTCCGGCACCCGGGTCCTGACGCCCCGTGAGGTCGAGCTGGCGGCCGGTGTCCCGCTCGGCGGCCCCGTGGTCTCCGTGGACCTGGAAGGGATCGAGGGCAGGCTCCGCGACCGGCTCGCCCGGATCGACTCGGTGGAGGCGGAGCGCTCCTGGCCGCACGGCGTCGAGTTGCGTGTGACGGAGCGGAAGCCGGTCCTGCTGATGCGCAAGGGCGCCCGGTACGTCGAGGTCGACGCGAAGGGCGTCCGGTTCGCCACGGTGGACAAAGCGCCCGAGGCCGTACCGCTGGCGGAACTGACGGCCAATCAGCAGCCGGGCGCCCGGCGGTTCGGGGGGCAGCGCCTGCTGAGGGAGGCGGCCCTGGCCGTCTCACGTCTCCCGGCCCCGATCGTCAGGGATCTCCTGAGTGTGCAAGTCATTTCGTACGATTCGCTTACTCTGAAGTTGACGCGCGACCGCGAGGTGATGTGGGGCAGCAGCGAGGACGGCGAACTCAAGGCCCGCGCGCTGGGTGCCCTGATGAAAGCCGCCCCCCGCGCCGGACGCTACGACGTGAGTGTCCCCACCGCTCCTGCGGCATCGGCGAGTTGACGCACGAACACGCAGGCCAGCACCCTGGTTGGTCAGCGCAACGGCTGATCACATAGGGTGAAAAGAAAAACGGGAGGTTCGGCGTGTTCGTTGAACGCACGCCACGTGTCGACTTAGTGTCTCGTCCGAGAGAGTCCAGGAAGCAGGGACACTGGTAACCCTAAACTTCAACGTTAGGGTTCGGGTCGGCATTTCGGACCGTCCCAATCGGCATCCGTCGTCGCGGCGCGGCCACCACCGCGGAGCGGCGACTCGTAACTCGAGGCGAGAGGCCTTCGACGTGGCAGCACCACAGAACTACCTCGCAGTCATCAAGGTCATCGGTGTCGGCGGCGGTGGTGTCAATGCCATCAACCGAATGATCGAGGTCGGTCTCAAGGGCGTCGAGTTCATCGCGATCAACACGGACGCGCAAGCACTGTTGATGAGCGACGCCGACGTCAAGCTCGACGTCGGCCGCGAACTCACCCGCGGCCTCGGGGCCGGAGCCAACCCGGCCGTCGGTCGCAAGGCGGCAGAGGACCACCGAGAGGAGATCGAGGAGGTCCTCAAGGGGGCCGACATGGTCTTCGTCACCGCCGGTGAGGGCGGCGGCACCGGCACCGGCGGCGCGCCCGTCGTGGCCAACATCGCGCGCTCGCTCGGCGCCCTGACCATCGGTGTGGTCACCCGGCCCTTCACCTTCGAGGGCCGCCGCCGCGCCAACCAGGCCGAGGACGGCATCGCCGAGCTGCGCGAGGAGGTCGACACCCTCATCGTCATCCCGAACGACCGGCTGCTGTCCATCTCGGACCGCCAGGTGAGCGTGCTCGACGCCTTCAAGTCCGCGGACCAGGTGCTGCTGTCCGGCGTCCAGGGGATCACCGACCTCATCACCACACCCGGTCTCATCAACCTCGACTTCGCCGACGTCAAGTCCGTCATGTCCGAGGCGGGCTCCGCCCTCATGGGCATCGGCTCGGCCCGCGGCGACGACCGCGCGGTGGCCGCGGCCGAGATGGCGATCTCCTCGCCGCTGCTGGAGGCCTCCATCGACGGGGCCCGCGGTGTGCTGCTCTCCATCTCCGGCGGCTCCGACCTCGGCCTGTTCGAGATCAACGAGGCCGCCCAGCTGGTGAGCGAGGCCGCCCACCCCGAGGCCAACATCATCTTCGGTGCCGTCATCGACGACGCGCTGGGCGACGAGGTGCGGGTCACCGTCATCGCGGCCGGGTTCGACGGCGGCCAGCCCCCCGCCCGCCGTGACAACGTGATCGGTGCCGCCTCCGCCAAGCGCGAGGAGCCCGCCCCGGCGTCCCGGCCGGAGCCGCCGCGCTCCCTCGGCGGACTCGGCACCGTGACGCCGCGCGAGGAGACCGCCCCCGAGCCGGCCCCCGCGGCGAACGAGATCCCCGTGACGCACTCCTCCTCGCCGCAGGTGCCGCCGGCCCGGCCGTACGACAGCTCGGCGGAGGAGCTGGACGTCCCGGACTTCCTGAAGTGATCCTGAAGTGATAGCGGAGCACAACCGGGTGGGCGGCGCCCACTTCGCCTTCACCGACCGGTGGGGCGGGGTGAGCGCCGCTCCGTACGACGAGCTCAATCTCGGCGGCGCGGTCGGTGACGACCCCGCCGCCGTGCGTGCGAACCGGGAACTCGCCGCCGGGCGGCTGGGCGTCGAGCCGGCACTCGTGGTCTGGATGAACCAGGTGCACGGCCGGGAGGTCGCCGTCGCCGAAGGCCCCTGGACCGGCACGGACGTCCCCGCCGTCGACGCGGTGGTCACCGCCCGGCGCGGACTCCCGCTCGCGGTGCTCACCGCCGACTGCACCCCGGTGCTGCTGGCCGACCCGGTCGCCGCGGTGGTGGGCGCGGTGCACGCCGGACGCCCCGGGATGGTCGCCGGAGTGGTGCCGGCGGCGGTCGGGGCGATGGTCGCCCTCGGCGCCGACCCCTCCCGTATCACCGCCCGGACCGGTCCCGCGGTCTGCGGGCGGTGCTACGAAGTGCCCGCGGAGATGCGGGCGGAGGTCGCCGCGGCCGAGCCGGCGGCGTGGTCCGAGACCGCCTGGGGCACCCCCGCAGTGGATGTCGCCGCCGGAGTGCACGCGCAGCTCGGGGCGCTCGGTGTGCGCGACCGGAGCGCGTCGCCGGTCTGCACACTGGAGTCGGGAGACCACTTCTCCTACCGGCGCGACCGCACCACCGGGCGGCTGGCCGGATATGTCTGGCTGGACCGCGAGGAAGACGACGCATGACCGACCGCAGAACCGAACTCGCCGAGAACCTGGCGCGGGTGGAGGAACGTATCGCCTCCGCTTGCGCCGCGGCCGGGCGCAAGCGGGAGGAGGTGACGCTGATCGTGGTCACCAAGACCTATCCGGCGAGCGACGTCCGTCTGCTGCACGGACTCGGGGTGCGCCACGTGGCCGAGAACAAGGACCAGGAGGCGGCCCCGAAGGCGGCCGCCTGCTCGGATCTGTCGCTCACCTGGCACTTCGTCGGTCAACTCCAGACCAACAAAGCCCGTTCCGTGGCCGGTTACGCCGATGTCGTGCAGTCGGTCGACCGACCCAAGCTCGTACGCGCCCTCTCGGCGGCGGCGGTACGCGCCGAACGCGAACTGGGCTGCCTGGTCCAGGTCGCCCTCGACGCGGAGTCCGGCCGGCAGGGCGACCGGGGGGGCGTGGCGCCGGACGGCGTCGAGGAGTTGGCCGCAGCCGTGGACGGGGCCCCGGGCCTCCGGCTCGACGGGCTGATGGCGGTCGCCCCCCTCTCGGGGCCGTACACCGGGCGTCAACAGGCCGCTTTCGAGCGGCTGATGGAATTCTCATCCCGCCTGCACGCGAACCATCCGGCTGCGAACATGGTGTCGGCGGGGATGAGTGGGGACCTCGAGCAGGCCGTGGCGGCCGGAGCGACACATGTGCGCGTCGGTACGGCGGTACTCGGAGTCCGACCCCGGCTCGGGTAACGTCGCGAAGCAAGTCGGACCACAGTAGAAAATATGGTCATTTCCGTCGAAAGGCGGACGGGCCCAGTGGATCGCGGGTACTTGGTGACGTAGCCGAACGAAGCCGATCCACCACAGAGCGGAGGACTCAGAGAATGGCCGGCGCTATGCGCAAGATGGCGGTCTACCTCGGCCTCGTGGAGGACGATGGGTACGACGGCCGGGGATTCGACCCCGACGACGACTTCGAACCCGAGATGGAGCAGGAGCCCGAGCGGGACCGTCGCCGGCACCAGCCCCCGCATCAGGTGGAACGGGAGGAGCCGGTGCGCGTGGTTCAGCCGCCGGCCCCGCGCGAGTCCGCGCCGCGACCGGCCGCCGCGTCCCCGTCCCCGGCGGCCCTCGCCGCAGAATCCGGACGTCCGGCGCGAATCGCCCCCGTGGCATCCATCACACCTGAACGTCCCAGTCTGGAGAAGAACGCACCGGTGATCATGCCCAAGGTCGTGTCCGAGCGGGAGCCCTACCGCATCACCACGCTGCACCCGCGGACCTACAACGAGGCCCGTACCATCGGGGAACACTTCCGCGAGGGCACCCCGGTGATCATGAATCTGACCGAGATGGACGACACCGACGCCAAGCGACTTGTCGACTTCGCGGCGGGGCTCGTCTTCGGTCTCCATGGCAGCATTGAGCGGGTGACTCAGAAGGTCTTCCTCCTCTCGCCTGCTAACGTCGATGTCACGGCGGAGGACAAGGCCCGCATCGCAGAGGGCGGGTTCTTCAACCAGAGCTAGAACGAGCCAGAGCACGACCGAGGGAACGACCCGGCCGCAGGGCCGGACAACGAGAGCCAGGGGAGAGGGAAGCGCGGGATGAGCGTCGCACTGCAGGTGGTCTACATCGCGCTGATGTGCTTCCTCATCGTGCTGATCTTCCGGCTGGTCATGGACTACGTCTTCCAGTTCGCCCGCTCGTGGCAACCCGGGAGGGCGATGGTGGTCGTCCTGGAGGCCACCTACACTGTCACCGATCCACCGCTCAAGCTTCTGCGGCGGTTCATTCCGCCGCTGCGTCTCGGGGGCGTGGCACTCGATCTGTCCTTCTTCGTTCTGATGATCATCGTCTACATCCTGATCTCCGTCGTGAGCAGCGTGGGGAGAGGGATGTGAACGGTACGGTCTTGCCGACTGCCGACGACTACGTAGAGGTGAAGTAGAGATGCCGCTGACCCCTGAGGACGTGCGGAACAAGCAGTTCACGACCGTCCGCCTCCGAGAAGGCTACGACGAGGACGAGGTCGATGCCTTTCTAGACGAGGTCGAGGCCGAGCTGACGCGCCTCCTCCGGGAGAACGAGGACCTCCGCGCGAAGCTGGCGGCGGCGACCCGGGCGGCCGCGCAGAACCAGCAGCAGGGGATGCGCAAGCCGCCGGAGCCGCAGGACGGCCGCGGTCCCGGCGCCCCCGTTCCAGCCGCCATATCCGGTCCCCCGGTCCAGCAGCAGCCCCCGCAGATGGGTCCCCCCCAACTGCCCGGTGGTGCGCCTCAGCTGCCGGCCGGTCCCGGTGGTCACGGTCCTCAGGGCCACCCGCAGGGCCATCCCCAGGGTCACCCGCAGGGCCACTCGCAGGGTCACCCCCAGGGCCACTCGCAGGGCCACCCCCAGGGTGGTCCGATGGGTCCCGGCCCGATGCAGGGCGGTCCCATGGGCGGCCCGATGGGCGGCCCCATGGGTGGTCACGGCGGTCATGGCGGTCCGCAGCTCCCGGGCCAGGGCCCGGGCGGGGACAGCGCCGCACGTGTGCTGTCGCTGGCCCAGCAGACCGCCGACCAGGCGATCGCGGAGGCCCGTTCCGAGGCCAACAAGATCGTCGGCGAGGCCCGTTCGCGTGCGGAGGGCCTGGAGCGGGACGCCCGTGCCAAGGCGGACGCGCTGGAGCGGGACGCTCAGGAGAAGCACCGCGTCGCGATGGGTTCGCTGGAGTCCGCCCGCGCCACGCTGGAGCGCAAGGTCGAGGACCTGCGCGGCTTCGAGCGCGAGTACCGCACACGCCTGAAGTCGTACCTCGAGAGCCAGCTGCGCCAGTTGGAGACCCAGGCCGACGACTCGCTGGCCCCGCCGCGGACACCGGCGGCCGCCTCGCTGCCCCCGTCCCCTTCGATGGCTCCGGCGGGCGCCGGTGCCCCGTCGTTCGGCGGCAACCAGGGCATGGGCGGCAACCAGGGCATGGGCGGCAACCAGGGCATGGGCGGTGCCCCGTCCTACGGCGGTCAGCAGCAGATGTCCCCGGCGATGACGCAGCCGATGGCACCGGTCCGGCCGCAGGGCGGCCCGCAGCCGATGCAGCAGGCGCCGTCGCCGATGCGCGGATTCCTGATCGACGAGGACGACAACTGACGGCGGGTTAGGGCGCGAAGCGCGCTCGGCCGTCGGCAGGCCGCAACGGGCCGGGCCCGGGACTTCAGTCCCGGGCCCGGCCCGTTGGGCGTGGAGGGCGGCGCCGGCCCGGCAGCGGGCGCCGCGCCCGCTGCCGCACACGAACCCGGGGCGCCCGCGCGCCGCCCACCGCTCCGCTGTCCCTCCGAGTGGCGCGGGCCCGGTGCGACCGGCCCCCGACCCGCGGCCGGCCGCACCGCCGCGACTGCCGCCGTAACAGCGCGCCGGCCGCCGGGGATGCCCGGTACCGGTCCGTGGATGCCGTCGGATGCCGGTGACGGTGGTGACGGTGGTGACGGCGGTGACGGTGGTGACGGCGGTGGACGGCGGTGGACGGCGGAAGACGCCCGTGGACGCGGGTGGGTGCCGACGCGAAGGGTCCGGCCCCCGGAAGGGGCCGGACCCTCGACGCGCGGCGCGGTACGCGTCACGCCTTGCGGAGACGGAACGTCAGGGAGAGACCCTCGTCCGTGAACGGCGATCCGTACGCGTCGTCGCCCTCGCCCGTCGCGAAGTCCGTCGCCAGGACCTCGTCGGCGATCAGCCCGGAGTGCTCGGTGAGCGCCGAGGCGACCTCGGCGTCCGGGGACGACCACCGGAGCGCGATGCGGTCGGCGACGTCCAGCCCGCTGTTCTTGCGCGCCTCCTGGATCAGCCGGATCGCGTCACGGGCGAGCCCCGCCCGCCGAAGCTCCGGAGTGATCTCCAGATCGAGCGCGACCGTGGCGCCCTGGTCGGAGGCGACCGACCAGCCCTCGCGGGGCGTCTCCGTGATGATGACCTCCTCCGGGGAGAGGGTCACCTGCTCGCCGGCGACCTCGATCACGGCCGAACCGGACCGCAGCGCCAGTGACAGCCCGGCCGCGTCCGCCGCGGCCACGGCCTTGGCGACGTCCTGCACGCCCTTGCCGAAGCGCTTGCCCAGCGCGCGGAAGTTCGCCTTCGCCGTGGTGTCGACGAGGGAGCCGCCGCCCGCCGGGCCAACGGAGGAGTCAGTCAGCGACGCCAGGGCGGAGACGTTGAGTTCCTCGGTGATCTGCGCGTGCAGTTCGGGAGGCAGGGACTCGAAGCCGGGGGCCGCGACCAGTGCCCGCGACAGCGGCTGCCGGGTCTTCACACCCGACTCCGCGCGGGTCGCACGGCCCAGTTCCACCAGCCGGCGGACCAGCGCCATCTGCCGGGACAGCTCCGGGTCCACGGCGGACAGGTCGGCCTCGGGCCAGGTCGCGAGGTGCACGGACTCCGGGGCCTCCGGCGTCACCGGCACCACGAGGTCCTGCCACACGCGCTCGGTGATGAACGGGGTGAGCGGGGCCATCAGCCGCGTCACGGTCTCGACCACGTCGTGGAGGGTGCGCAGCGCCGCCGGGTCGCCCTGCCAGAACCGCCGGCGGGAGCGGCGGACGTACCAGTTCGACAGATCGTCCACGAAGGACGCGACCAGCTTGCCGGCGCGCTGGGTGTCGTACGCCTCCAGCGCCTGCGTCACCCGGTCGGCCAGCGCGTGCAGTTCCGAGAGGAGCCAGCGGTCGAGCACCGTGCGCTCCGCCGGCGCCGGGTCGGCCGCCGACGGCGCCCACCCGGAGGTGCGGGCGTACAGCGCCTGGAAGGCCACCGTGTTCCAGTACGTGAGCAGCGTCTTGCGTACGACCTCCTGGATGGTGCCGTGCCCCACCCGGCGAGCCGCCCAGGGCGATCCCCCGGCGGCCATGAACCAGCGCACGGCGTCGGCGCCGTGCTGGTCCATGAGCGGGATCGGCTGCAGGATGTTGCCCAGGTGCTTGGACATCTTGCGGCCGTCCTCGGCGAGGATGTGGCCGAGGCAGACGACGTTCTCGTACGACGACCTGTCGAAGACCAGCGTGCCGACGGCCATCAGCGTGTAGAACCAGCCGCGGGTCTGGTCGATCGCCTCGGAGATGAACTGCGCCGGGTAGCGCTTCTCGAAGATCTCCTTGTTCCGGTACGGGTAGCCCCACTGGGCGAACGGCATGGACCCCGAGTCGTACCAGGCGTCGATGACCTCGGGAACCCGGGTGGCCGTCGAGGAGCACTGCGGGCAGTCGAAGGCGACCGCGTCGATGAAGGGGCGGTGCGGGTCCAGGCCCGACTGGTCCTCCCCGGTGAGCGCGCTCAGTTCGGCGAGCGAGCCCACGACGGTGAGGTGGTCGTCCTCGCAGCGCCAGATCGGCAGCGGGGTGCCCCAGTAGCGGTTCCGCGACAGGGCCCAGTCGATGTTGTTGTCGAGCCAGTCTCCGTACCGGCCGGTCTTGACCGACTCCGGGAACCAGTTGGTGTTCCGGTTCTCCGCGAGGAGCCGGTCCTTGATCGCGGTGGTGCGGATGTACCACGACGGCTGCGCGTAGTAGAGCAGCGCCGTGTGGCAGCGCCAGCAGTGCGGGTAGCTGTGCTCGTACGGGACGTGCCGGAACAGCAGGCCGCGTGCGGCCAGGTCCCGGGTGAGGCCCTCGTCGGCCTTCTTGAAGAAGACGCCGCCGACGAGCGGCACGTCCTCCTCGAAGGTGCCGTTGGAGCGGACCGGGTTCACCACGGGGAGCCCGTAGGAGCGGCAGACCCTGAGGTCGTCCTCGCCGAAGGCGGGGGACTGGTGGACCAGTCCGGTGCCGTCGTCCGTCGTCACGTACTCGGCGTTGACCACGTAGTGGGCGGGCGCCGGGAAGTCGACGAGTTCGAACGGGCGGCGGTAGCCCCACCGCTCCATCTCGGAGCCCGTGAAGGTTTGGCCGGTGGCCTCCCAGCCTTCGCCGAGGGCCTTCTCCAGCAGCGGTTCGGCGACGACGAGCCGCTCCTCGCCGTTGGTGGCCACCACGTAGGTGACACCGGGGTGGGCGGCCACCGCGGTGTTGGACACCAGGGTCCACGGGGTCGTCGTCCAGACCAGCAGCGACGCCTCGCCCGCGAGCGGGCCCGAGGTCAGCGGGAAGCGGACGAAGACGGACGGGTCGACGACGGTCTCGTAGCCCTGCGCCAGCTCGTGGTCGGACAGGCCGGTGCCGCAGCGCGGGCACCAGGGGGCGACTCGGTGGTCCTGGACCAGCAGGCCCTTGTCGAAGATCTGCTTCAGGGACCACCACACGGACTCGATGTACTCGGGGTCCATGGTCCGGTACGCCTCGTCGAGGTCGACCCAGTAGCCCATGCGGGTCGTCAGCTCGGCGAAGGCGTCGGTGTGGCGGGTCACTGACTCGCGGCACTTCGCGTTGAACTCCGCGATGCCGTACGCCTCGATGTCCTGCTTGCCGTTGAAGCCGAGTTCCTTCTCGACGGCGAGTTCGACGGGCAGGCCGTGGCAGTCCCAGCCCGCCTTTCGGGCCACGTGGTAGCCCCGCATGGTCCGGAAGCGCGGGAAGACGTCCTTGAAGACCCGGGCCTCGATGTGGTGGGCGCCGGGCATGCCGTTGGCCGTGGGCGGGCCCTCGTAGAAGACCCACTCGGGGCGGCCCTCGGACTGGTCGAGGCTCTTGGCGAAGACCTTGTTCTCGCGCCAGAAGTCGAGCACGGCGTGTTCGAGCGCGGGGAGGTCGACCTGGGCGGGTACCTGGCGGTACTGCGGCGGCGTCATGTACGGGCTCCTCCAACGGAGTGTGTCTGTTCCGTCGGAGGGACGAGAGCCGATGCGCTGCGCTCCCGCGGTACCACCCTCCTTGGCTCTCCGGCGCGCGGCCGGGGAGCCCCCTCATTGGGGCAGCGATGCCGGTTCTACCGGCCCCCGGTGTCCCCGCGGGCGTTCTTCCGGCGGCTCCGGGGTGATCCTTCGCACCGCGCTCGCCCCCGGGCTCTCACCGTCCCCGGGTCGCTCATGGCCGCGTACGACGCTACTCGTCCCCATCCATGCCTTTCGCTTCGCCCAGTGTACGGGCCCGGCGCCCACGGGGCCGACCGGATTTCCGGGGTGCTCGGACCGGCCGGCACCGGTCCTGCGGACGACCCGGACGGCCGTATCGGGCCGGGTCGGTCCCGGCGGCGCGCGCCCGGCGGGTTAGGGGGCGGGGAGCTGGGCACAACGGATGCAGGCTCGCGTTGGGGAAGGCGCGGGGCGGGCCGGATGAGCGGCGTGCCCCGTTGCCGCGGCGCTGGGGTCGATTTATCGTCCCAGCACGATGCGCGAGCAAGATCACAATATGTGAAGGGGCCGCGGCCATGGTGGCGAAGAAGACCGCCGTGAAGAAGACGGCGTCAGCGAGGTCCACCGCCGCTGCGGGGGCGGCGGCCGAGGAGACGAACGGCAGGAAGCGCGTCGTCGCGAAGAAGACCGCCCGGAGGGTGGCCGAGGAGGTCGCCTCCGGTGCGGACGCGCACGCCCCGGCCGGTGCCGGGGCCTCCGCGGAGCCCGCGGGGCAGGCTGCCGAGCCCCCGAGGAGCACCGCGCGGAAGAGCACGACGGCCACCGGGCGGTCCGCCAAGGCCCGGGCCGCCGGCACCCGGCGGCCCGCGGCGGCGGGGAGCCCGAAGGGCCGGGCCCGGGAGCACCCGGCCGACCCGGCCGAGGAGGCGGACGGGCGGGGTGGAGCGACCGCCGAGCCCGCGAAGGAGCCCGGTGGCCGGAAGCAGGCGAGGAAGGCGACGGCCCGGGCCGCGGCGAAGGCGGGCGCCGGCTCGAAGGGCACCGGCGAGGCGCGGAGTGCGGACGCGGTCCCGAGGGCCTCCGGCGCGGGCAGGACCGCGGCGGCCGGGAAGGAGACGTCGGCGGCGAGGAAGACCGCGGCCGGGAAGAAGACCGCGGCGGCCGGGAAGGAGACGGCGGCAGGGAAGAAGACCGCAGCCGGGAAGAAGACCGCAGCCGGGAAGAAGGCCGCGGCAGGGAAGAAGACGGCGGTCGGCAGGAGGACCGCGGCCGGTGAGGCGGCCGCCGCGGGGAAGGCGCAGGCCGGGAAGGCGACCGGCCGGAGGGCGGCTGCGAGGGCAGGCGCCGGGAAGGCCGCCGGGGCGGCCGAGGAAGCGGTCGAGGCCGCGGAGCAGACAGGAGCCAGGACGGTGGCAGCCAAGAAGAGCGCGGGCGGGTCCGCCACGGCCGCTGGGGGCACCGCGCCGCCGGTGCCGGGGACCCGTGTGGCCGCGGCACCGGGGGACCTCGCGGTGCGGCCGGGGGAGGACCCGTGGACGCCCGAAGAGGTCGCCGAGGCGCGCGCCGAGCTGGAGAGCGAGCTGGCCCGGCTGCTGGCGGAGATCAGCCACTCCGAGGAGGCGCTGACCGGGCTGATGCGTGACTCCGGGGACGGTGCGGGGGACGACCAGGCCGACACCGGCACCAAGAACATCACGCGCGAGCACGAGATGGCGCTCGCCGCCAACTCCCGCGAGATGGTCGAGCAGACCGAGCGTGCCCTGCACCGGCTGGACGCGGGCACCTACGGCCTGTGCGAGGTGTGCGGGAACCCGATCGGGAAGGCCAGGATGCAGGCGTTCCCCCGGGCGACCCTGTGTGTGGAGGACAAGCAGAAGCAGGAGCGGCGGGGCTGACCCGCGCACCCGGCTCCGGTCCGTCCGCACGGTGTCCGGAGCCGGGTGCGCCAGGTGCGTGCCGTACCCTCGTGACCAGTCAGCACCTAGGTTGAGGGACTCACGTGGCAGAGGCGGAGCGCATCATCGGTACGCCGGACGTAGACGACGGGGCCGCGGCTCCCGCCGAGCGGCCGAGGGGCAGGCGCCGGATCTTCGTCCTGTTCTCGGTGGCGGCCGTGGCCTACGCGCTGGACCTGGCCAGCAAGATGCTGGTCGTCGCGAAGCTGGAGCACCACCGGCCGATCCGGGTCATCGGCGACTGGCTCACGTTCGAGGCGGTCCGCAACCCCGGTGCCGCGTTCGGTTTCGGCGAGGCGTTCACGATCATCTTCACGATCATCGCGGCGGTGGTGATCGTGGTGATCGTGCGGCTGGCGCGCAAGCTCTACAGCCTTCCGTGGGCCATCGCGCTGGGACTGCTGCTGGGCGGGGCGCTGGGCAATCTCACGGACCGGATCTTCCGTTCGCCGGGGGTCTTCGAGGGCGCGGTCGTCGACTTCATCGCGCCGAAGCACTTCGCCGTGTTCAACCTGGCGGACTCGGCGATCGTCTGCGGCGGCATCCTGATCGTGATCCTGTCGTTCCGGGGCCTGGACCCGGACGGCACCGTCCACAAGGACTGAGACCGCGACGGTACGGTCCGCGAGGACCGGGGTTCCCCGGCCCGGCGGACGGAGGCGGGTTGTCCACAGGCGGGCCCGGCGACCGGGACCGGCAGGGCATACTCGACGGGTGAGCACGATTCCCGAAACCCGCACCCTGCCCGTTCCCGACGGCCTCGAGGGCGAGCGCGTCGACGCCGCCATATCGCGCATGTTCGGCTTCTCCAGGACGAAGGCGGCCGAGCTCGCTGCCGCGGGCAAGGTCCAGGTCGACGGCTCGGTGGTGGGCAAGTCCGAGCGGGTGCGCGGCGGGGCCTGGCTCGAGGTGGAGATGCCGCAGGCCCCCGCACCGGTGCAGGTCGTCGCCGAGCCGGTCGAGGGCATGGAGATCGTGCACGACGACGAGGACGTCGTCGTGGTCGTCAAGCCGGTCGGGGTGGCCGCCCACCCGAGCCCGGGATGGACCGGGCCGACGGTGATCGGCGGACTGGCCGCGGCCGGGTACCGGATCTCGACGTCGGGCGCGGCGGAGCGGCAGGGCATCGTGCACCGGCTGGACGTCGGCACGTCCGGGCTGATGGCGGTCGCCAAGTCGGAGCGCGCGTACTCCCTGCTGAAGCAGCAGTTCCGGGAGCGCACGGTCGACAAGCGCTACCACGCACTGGTCCAGGGCCACCCGGACCCGCTGAGCGGCACGATCGACGCGCCCATCGGCCGGCACCCCCAGCACGACTACAAGTGGGCCGTGACCGCCGAGGGCAAGCCCTCCGTCACGCACTACGACCTGATAGAGGCGTTCCGAGCCGCGTCGCTGCTGGACATCAAACTGGAGACCGGCCGTACGCACCAGATCCGGGTGCACATGGCCGCCCACCGGCACCCCTGCGTCGGCGACCTCACCTACGGCGCCGACCCGACGATGGCGCGGCGGCTGGGGCTGACCCGCCAGTGGCTCCACGCGGTGCGCCTGGGCTTCGAGCATCCGGCGGACGGCCGCTGGGTCGAGTTCGCCAGCGGCTATCCCGAGGATCTCCAGGCGGCGCTGGACCGGATCGCCGCGGAGAGCGCGTGAGCGGGCACCCGGAAGCGGGGCTCCCGCCGCCGGACGGCGCCCCGGGCGGTTACGCCGTCCGCGAGGCGACGGACCCCGCGGACCGCGAGGCGTGCTTCTCGGTGCGCAAGGAGGTCTTCGTGGTCGAGCAGCGAGTGCCGCAGGAGATCGAGTACGACGCGTACGACGCCGAGGGCGCGGACACGGTCCACGTCCTGGCCGTCGGCCCGGAGGGCCCGCTGGGCACGGGGCGGCTGCTGTACGGCCCGGCGGCGGCCGGCAAGACCGGGGGCGACCCGTCGGTCGGTTCCCTGGGGCGTCTCGCGGTGACCAGGGCCGCCCGCGGCCTCGGCGTCGGGGCGGCGCTGGTCCGTGCGATCGAGTCCGCGGCCCGCGGACGCGGGCTGACCGCAGTCGACCTGCACGCGCAGACGCATGCGCTGCCGTTCTACGAGCGCCTGGGCTACCAGGCCTACGGCCCGGAGTTCCCGGACGCGGGCATCCCCCACCGCGCCATGCGCCGAGCGCTCTGACGGCGTTCCCGGGCCGGCGCGACCGCAGGTCCGTCGTGCCCGGGCCCCGCCTTCCGGGTCTGCCGCGTCCGTCGTGCCCGGTCCGGGTCCGTCGTGTCCGGTCCGGGTCTGCTGGGTCTGCTGGGTCTGCCGGGTCCGTTGTGTCCGGCGTTCCCGGGCCGGTGCGACCGCAGGTCCGTCGTGTCCGGTCCGGGTCCGCCGGGTCTGCCGGGTCCGCCGTGTCCGGTCAGGGTCCGCAGGGTCCGCCGCGGCCCCGTTCCGGTGCGCCGTCGACGCGCCGCCCTGCGGCGGGAGCCCGCCGTGGCCGGCCCCTTGACGGGTGTTCAGCAGGCCCTCGGGCTGGGCCTATGCGGATGAATCAGGTCAAACGCATGGCACGCTGGAGGCGGTGATCGTCGCAGGACAGACCGTCGAGGGGCGCTCGTGGACCAACTGGCTCTGCTGTTCGTGCTGTTGCTGGGGGCCGTGGTCACCGTGCCGCTCGGGGAGCGGCTCGGGCTGCCCGCGCCGGTGCTGATGACGCTCCTCGGAGCCGTCCTCGCCCTGCTGCCCTTCGTCCCGAACGTCGCCCTCCCGCCCGATCTCATCCTCCCGCTGCTGCTCCCCCCGCTGCTGTACGCCGCCGCCCAGCGCACGTCCTGGCGGCAGTTCACCGCCAACATCCGGCCGATCCTGCTGCTCGCCGTGGCGCTGGTCCTCGTCACCACCACTGCCGTCGCGGCCGTCGCGCAGGCTGTCTTCCCCGCGCTGCCGATCGCCGCGGCGGTCGTCCTGGGCGCGCTCGTGGCCCCGCCGGACCCGGTCGCCGCGACCGCCGTCGCGGGATCCCTCGGGCTGCCCCGCAGACTCGTGTCGATCCTCGAGGGCGAGGGGCTGTTCAACGACGTCACCGCGATCGTGCTGTACCACGTGGCGGTCGGCGCGGTCGTCAGCGGCACGTTCTCGTGGCCCGGGGCCGCGGGTGAACTGGTGCTCTCCGCAGTCGTCGCCGTCGTCGTCGGACTCGCGCTCGGCCGGCTCTCCAAGTGGCTGATGGGCCTGCTCGACGACCCGACCCTGCAGATCGGGCTCACCCTGCTCGTGCCGTTCGTCAGCTATGTGATCGCCGAGGACCTGCTCGGCTCCGGTGTGCTCGCGGTGCTGGTCACCGCCCTCTACCTGGCCGAGCACGCAGTCGAGGCCGACGACGTGCTCTGGCGGCTCGCGGGCAACACCTTCTGGCAGGTCGTGGACACCCTGGTGACCGGTGTCGCCTTCGGCCTCATCGGGCTGGAGCTGTACCACGTGTTCGGCACCGCCGACAGCCCGGGCGGACGGCTGGTGGCGGGGTCCGTGCTCGTCGTCGCCACCGTCATCGGAGTACGGCTGCTGTATCTGCTGCCAGCCGCCTGGCTCACCAGGCGGCTCCACCGGCGCCGCGACTACGACGAGGAGATTCCCGTCGGCTGGCGCGAGACCGTGGTCATGTGGTGGTCCGGGATGCGGGGCGTGGCCTCGGTCGCGCTGGCCCTGGCGATCCCGCTGCGTACCGAGGACGGGTCACCGTTCCCGGGCCGGGACGTGATCGTCTTCATCGCCTTCGCGGTGATCATGACGACCTTGGTCCTCCAGGGACTGACGCTGCCCTGGCTCGTCAAGCGGCTCGGCGTACGGGCCGACACCGGCGCCGAACGTGCGCTGGAGCGCGACCTCGCGCTGCGCGCGGCGCGGGCGGCCAAGCACCGGCTGAAGGAGATCGAGGAGGTCGAGGAGCTGCCGGAGGACATCGCGGACCGGCTTCAGCGGGCGGCGTACGACATCGGTACCCGGATCAGTCCGGACATCGTCGACGAGGAGCGCCGTGAGTGGTTCACCAGGCGGGCGGGCCGGCAGCGGACATTTCTGCGGGTGCAGCGCGAGCTGCTGTCGGCCGCCCGGCACGAGGTGCTCGCCGCACGCAGCGAGCCGGGCGTGGACCCCGAGGTCGTCGACCGCGTCCTCCAGCACCTGGACGTGCGCAGTCTGCGCTGAACGGCCCGTTGCCGGCGCTCCGTCCCGTCCTGCTCCGTCCCGCCCTGTCGCGCTCCATCCCGTACCGCTCCGTCCGGTCGCGCTCCGTCCCGCTCCATCCCGTCCGGTCGCGCTCCGTTCCGTCTCGTTCCGTCCCGTTCCGTCCCGGGCCGGCCGCCGACGGTCTCGCACCGGCTCCGGGAGACGGCGGAGCCGCAGGGCCGGTGCGCGGCGCGCACCCTGGTGACCGGTGCGCCGCGTTCGAGGACCCGCTGGAGGAGGCCGCACTCGGGTCCGCGAGGCCCCCGCACGCCACACCGCCCGGCCCCGGCTACCCCCGCCCGGTGCGCTGGGCGGGCGTCTCCGGCTGGGTGTGCACCGCCGGCGGGGGGACCGCCTGGGACGTGGCGATGCGGGGGAGTGCGTAGGGGTGGTGGTCGCCGAGCCAGGTGATCAGCTGCTCGCGCACGACGCACCGTACCGTCCAGATGTCGTTCGCGTCCTTCGCGGTGACCACGGCCCGGACGACCATGGTGTTCGGGGTGGTGTCCGTGACGGCGAGCGACCAGTCGCGGCCGTCCCAGGCCGGGCACCCGCGCAGGACGTCGTGCAGCTTCTCGCGCATCTCGTGTACCGGTGCCGTGTGGTCGAGGTGGAAGAAGACCGTGCCGGTCATCTGCACGCCGCCCCGCGACCAGTTCTCGAACGGCTTGCTGGTGAAGTACGACACAGGCATCGTGATCCGCCGCTCGTCCCAGGTCCGCACCGCGAGGAAGGTGAGCGTCACCTCCTCCACCGTGCCCCACTCGCCGTCGACGACGACGGTGTCCCCGATGCGCACCATGTCGCCGAAGGCGATCTGGAAGCCGGCGAACAGGTTGCCCAGAGTGGACTGGGCCGCCACACCGGCGACGATGCCGAGGACACCGGCGGAGGCCAGCAGCGAGGCGCCCAGCTTGTCCATGCCGGGGAAGGTGAGCAGCATCGCCGCCACGGCGACCACGGCGACCAGGGCGGTGACGATCCGCTGGACCAGCGCGACCTGGGTGCGCACCCGGCGCACCCGTGCCAGGTCCCGGGAGGTCGCCGCGAAGCGGGAGTACGAGGCCTCCACCACCGCGGCGGCGATCCGCACCACCAGCCAGGCCGACGCGGCGATCAGGACCAGGGTCAGGACATGGCCTATCAGGCCCTCGTTCTCCTCGATGAGCGTGATGGCGGTCTCCGTGTAGGTCCCTCGCAGCAGCGCGGCCAGCACCACCACCTGCAACGGCACCCGGCAGCGCCGCAGCAGGCCCCACAGCGGTGTATCGCTGTGCCGGACGTCCGCGCGGCGCAGCAGCCGGTCGGTGAGCCACCCCAGCAGCAGCGTGAGGAGCACGGAACCGACGAGGACGATCAACGGGCGAAGCACGTTCTCCATGCCCTCGAACGTAACCTGACCGGATGGACATCATGCTTTTCCATTCGGCGCACGGCCTGCGCCCCGCCGTGCCCGCCGCCGCCGGGCGGCTGCGAGCGGCAGGCCACCGGGTGTGGACCCCGGACCTGTTCGACGGCCGGGTGCACTCCAGTGAGGAGGAGGGCAGGGCGTACCAGGACGAGGTCGGAGTGGACGAGCTGCTGAGGCGGGCGATCGCCGCCGCCGCACCGCACTCCGAGCGCGGGCTCGTGTACGCGGGGTTCTCGCTGGGCGCCGCCGTCGCCCAGAACCTCGCCCTCGGCGACGTGAGGGCCCGCGGGCTCCTGCTGCTGCACGGCACCTCCGATATCGCGGAGCACGCGTACGCGCAGGACCTGCCCGTACAACTGCACGTCGCCGATCCGGACCCGTTCGAGCCGCACGACTGGCTCACCGCCTGGTACCTGCGGATGGGCAGGGCCGGGGCGGACGTCGAGGTCCACCGCTACCCCGGTGCGGGGCATCTGTACACCGACCCCGGCCTCCCCGACCACGACGAGGAGGCGGCGGGCCGGACGTGGCGCGTGGCGCTCGGCTTTCTGGAGACGCTCGAGGAGCCGGCGGATCCCGCGTAGCCGAGGGACCGTCGCGGTGGTAACGGTGACGGCGAGGGAGGCGGCCGGCCCCCGGCCTCCGGCCTCCGGCCCCCGGGCCCCGGGGCGGTGCGGCCGGCACCGGGCCTTCCGGGTGCTGTGAGGACCCCTCGAACCGGAGGCGGGAACCGGAGGGACTCCGGGCCGAATGGCCCCGGACCTCCGGGGCGGGGAGCGGCCGGGCCCCGGGCCCCGGGAGCGCGGGGGCGGGCCGGCCGCAGGGTCCCGCACGGTCAGGGTGGGCTTCAGCGCACCGGCCGGCTGACGCGCTCGACCTGCTGGGTGCCGCTCAGCGTCCGGTACGAGCGCGCCCAGACCGCGGAGGCGTCCTGTCGCGTCCGGTCGGAGAGGGTGTAGTAGTCCATCTGCGAGCGCTCGGCGGTCACGTCCAGCACGCCGTAGCCGTGGTGGTCCATGTCGAGCCACTTCACATGGCGGTTGGCGGCCCTGACGGCGGTGGCCGCCACCAGGGACACCGTGCCGGGGGCGACACGCAGGATGTCGTCGAGGTTGTCGGAGGTCACCGACGTCACCACGAACTCGGTCGCCGCCGACCTCGAAACCGGGTACGTGGCCGCCGTGACCGGCACGTCGTTGGCCCACGCCATGTGGATGTCGCCGGTGAGGAAGACGGTGTTCTCGATCCCCCGGTCGGTCAGATGCCTCAGCAGTTCCCTCCGGTCGTCGGTGTAGCCGTCCCACTGGTCCACGTTGACCGCGAGCCCCTCCCGCGGCAGCCCGAGCAGTCCGGCTATCGGCCCCAGCAGATGGGCGGGTACGGAACCGAAGGCCACCGGTGAGATCATCACCGAGGTGCCGACGAGCTTCCAGGCGGCGTCGGAGGACGCCAGGCCCGCCTTCAGCCAGTCGAGCTGGGCCCGGCCGGTGATCGTGCGCTCCGGGTCGTCGACCCTGCCGCTGCCCACCGACGCCTGCTCGGAGCGGAAGGACCGCAGGTCCAGCAGATGCAGATCGGCCAGCCTGCCGAAGCGCAGCCGGCGGTAGACCGTGCCCTCCGTGGAGGTGCGCACCGGCATCCACTCGAAGTAGGCCTGCTTCGCCGCGGCGGCCCGGGCCGCGTAGTCGCCCTCGGTGCCGGGAGTGTGGTTCTGCGCGCCGCCGGACCAGGCGTCGTTGGCGATCTCGTGGTCGTCCCAGATCGCGACGAGCGGATGGGCGGCGTGCATCGCCTGGAGGTCGGGGTCGGTCTTGTACGTGCCGTGCCGGGCTCGGTAGTCGGAGAGCGTCGTGATCTCGTGGGCGGGCTCGTGCCGGCGCACCACGTACTTGTCCGCGGGGTAGCTGCCGGTGCCGTACTCGTAGATGTAGTCGCCGAGGTGCAGGACCGCGTCCAGGTCGGCGCGGGCCGCGAGATGGCGGTACGCGGCGAAGTACCCGGACTCCCAGTTGGCGCAGGACACCACGCCGAAGCGCACCCCCGGCGCGGCGGCGTCCGCCGCGGGCGCGGTCCGGGTACGGCCGGTCGCGGACACGTTGCCGCCGGAGGCGAAGCGGAAGTAGTAGGCGGTCGCCGGGCGCAGGCCCCTGACGTCGACCTTGACGGTGTGGTCGGCGGCCGCGGTGGTCGTGGCGAGCCCGCCTGCGACGACCCTGGTGAAGCCCTGGTCCTCGGCGATCTCCCAACCCACCTCGGCGGCGGGGCCCTTGCCGGAGCCGGGCAGTGCGTCGGGGGACGGGGTGACACGGGTCCACAGCAGTACGCCGTCGGGGAGCGGGTCGCCCGAGGCGACCCCGTGGCGGAAGGCCGTGCCCTGTTCCGAGGCGAAGGCGGGGGAGGAGGCCGCGAGCGCGGGGACGGCGGCGGTGGCGACGGCGGTGGCGGCGGCGGTGGCGGCGGCGGTGGCGGCGGCGGTGGCGGCGGCGGTGGCGGCGGCGGCCTTGACGACCGAGCGGCGGCTGGGGGATGAGGTGAGTCTACTGGTCACGGGCGGTCAGACTACTGACCGGTAGTGCGAACTGGCAGGCGAATTCAGGAAAGTTCGCCTGCCGGATCCCGACTGTCCGCCCGTCCGCCACCCGGCGGGGGCGGCCCGGAAGCAGACGGCTGACGGCTGACGGCTGAGGCTGACTGCGGGCGGCGGGCGGCGGGCGGTGGGCGGCACAGACGGCTGACGGGCTGGCTGCGGGCGTCGGGTCCTGCCGGGAGGCGGTGGGCCCGGACGCGGCCCGCTCCGGCCGTCTGTACCGGGGCTGCTACGGCGAGTGGGCCGTGCGCCGGGAAGTCCCGGCGCACGGCCCACGTCCGAGTCCGCTGCGGTGCGGCGTCAGCCCTTGAGAGCCTTGTCGACCGCGGCGTTGAACTGCTCGGCCGTCATGGGCGCGTTCTCGCTGCCCTCCGCGACCACCTTCTTGCCGTCCATCCTCAGGGTCGGCGTGCCGGTCACCCCGCTGTCGTCGAACGTCTCGGACATCTTCAGCGCCCAGGCGTCGAAGGTGCCGTTCTCGACGTTCTTCCTGAACTCGGCGTTGTTCTTCAGCGCGTCCACCGAGTCGGCGACCTCCAGCAGGTACGCGTCCTCGGCGAACTTGTCCTCGCTCTCCGCCGGGTGGAACTTCTCGGAGTAGAGCGCCGCCTTGAAGTCCAGGAACGCCTCGGGGCTCACGTCGAGCGCGGCGCCGAGGGCGGAGAGGGCGTTCTTGGAACCCTCGCCGTTGTCGCTGTTGTCGATGAACGTCGCGCCGACGTACCGCAGCTTGTACTTGCCCGCGTCCACGTCCTTCTTCATGGTCTCGCCGACCGCCTGCTCGAACGTCGCGCAGACCGGGCAGCGCGAGTCCTCGTAGACCTCCAGGGTCTTCTCGGCGGCCGGCTTGCCGACGACGACCGTGGTGCCGTTCTCACCCTCGGTGTTCCGGGGCTCGACGACCTTCGCGTCCTTCGCCGCCTCCCAGGCCGAGGGCTTGTTGGCCTGCATGACGGCGTAGCCGATGCCGCCGGCGGCCGCCAGGACCGCGACGGTCGAGGCGGCGACGACGAGCTGCCGCCTGATCCTGTCCTTCTTCGCCTGGCGTTCGCGCTCCAGACGCAGACGCTCGCGGGCGGCGGCCTTGTTGGCGCGGCTGTTTCGTGCACTCATGACTTGTTCTCTCCGGGTGGAAGTCCGTGGGAAGGGCGGGGAAGAGGCCGTGCGGTGACGTGCCGGGCCTCAGACGGGAGCCGCAGCCGGCCGAGGCGGTCCCCTGCGTCGCACGGAGTGCACGAAGTGATGGGCGCGTGCGGTGGACGGGCGGGCCGCCACCCGCGTCGGGGGACGGGCGGCGGTGCGCCGGCGGACGACCGCGACGGCGATCAGCAGCGGCCGGAACGCGGCCAGGGCCGCCGCGCGGAGCAGACCCGCGAGCGCCGACTCGCCGCGGCGCAGCCAGGCCGCGGCGGCCAGTCCGACGGAGACATGGGCCGCCAGCAGCAGCCAGGGAACATGCGGGTCGGGGGAGTCGACCAGCGCGGCGAGCCGGCCGTCGGCCGCCGCCACTCCGGGCAGCCGCGTCCCGGCGGCGCCGCCGCAGAAGACGTCTACCCCGACCGCCCGGAGCGAACCGGCGACGGGCCCGCCCGCGGCGCCGTAGCAGACGTGCTGGCCGGCCGTGAAGACCGTGTCCGCCGCCAGCTCCAGGGGGACCAGCACGGCCGCTATGGGCCCGTACCCACGCTCCCGGCCCGCCAGGGCGTACGTGACGAGGAACACTCCGCCGGCGACCGCCGCGACGGCCGGCACCGGCAGCGGCACCCCGGAGAGCAGCACATGGGAGGCCACGGACAGCGTCACGGCGAATGCCGTGAAGACCGCCGCCCGCAGCCCTCTGAGGCGGGTCTCGCCTATGTGCACGGGGCTCCTGACTGGGTGAACGTCCTCTGCGACTCCGGCTCCCCGGCGGGGCCCGCGGGGAATCCGGGCATCGTCTGGAGTGTGCCATGCCGTTCGGTAGGAGGCCCCTAAGGATCCGGCCTTCCCGTCTTCGGCGGCGAGCGGTACGGCACTGCGCGGTGAACGGGATCCCGCGGTGACCGGGATCCCGCGGCCACGCTCCGAAGGGGCTGGCCGTACCGGCGTACCGGCGTACCGGCGTGTGCCTGCCCGCGGCCCCGCCCTCCCGCGCGTGACCGGCCGGCTACAGCCCGGGGATCCTGCCGTTGCGGAACAGGTCCACGAAGATCTGGTGGTCGGCGCGGGCCCGGGCGCCGTAGTCGTGCGCGAAGTCCACCAGGAGTTCCCCGAAGCCGTCCTCGTCCGCCGCGATCGCCGCGTCGATGGCCCGCTCGGTGCAGAAGGGCACCAGGGCGTGGCCGCTCTCGTCGTCCGCCGCCGCGTGCATGGCCGCCGTCGCCCGGCCGAGGTCGGCGACGACCGCGGCGATCTCCTCCGGGTCGTCGATGTCCGACCAGTCCAGGTCCACCGCGTACGGGGAGACCTCGGCGACCAGCTGACCCGAGCCGTCCAGCTCCGTCCAGCCCAGCCACGGGTCCGCGTGCGCCTGGAGGGCGCGCTGCGAGATCACCGTACGGTGCCCCTCGTGGTGGAAGTAGCTCCGCACCCGCTCGTCCGTGACGTGCCGGGACACCGCCGGGGTCTGCGCCTGCTTCAGATAGATCACGACGTCGTTCTCCAGGGCGTCGCTGTTGCCCTCCAGCAGGATGTTGTACGACGGCAGGCCGGCGGAGCCGATGCCGATGCCGCGCCGCCCGACCACGTCCTTCACCCGGTACGAGTCGGGCCGGTCGAGGCTGGACTCGGGCAGGGTCTCCAGATAGCCGTCGAACGCCGCCAGCACCTTGTAGCGGGTCGCCGCGTCCAGCTCGACCGCCCCGCCGCCCCCGGCGAAGCGCCGTTCGAAGTCGCGGATCTCGGTCATCGAGTCCAGCAGCCCGAAGCGGGTGAGCGAGCGGGCGCTGTGCAGCGCCTCCAGCAGCGGGCCCTCCGCGGTGTCCAGGGTGAAGGGCGGCACCTCGTCGTTCTTCGCGCCGGTGGCCAGTGCGTGGACGCGCTCGCGGTAGGCGGCGGCGAAGACCCGTACCAGCCCGGTGATCTGCTCGTCGCTGAGCGCCTTGGTGTAGCCGATCAGTGCCAGCGAGGCGGAGAGCCGCTTGAGGTCCCAGGTGAAGGGGCCCACGTACGCCTCGTCGAAGTCGTTGACGTTGAAGATCAGCCGTCCGTTGGAGTCCATGTAGGTGCCGAAGTTCTCGGCGTGCAGATCGCCGTGGATCCAGACCCGGCCGGTGCGGTCGTCCAGGTACGGGCCGGAGTGCTGCTCGCGCTCCAGGTCGGCGTAGAACAGGCTCGCCGAGCCCCGGTAGAAGGCGAAGGCCGAGGCCGCCATCTTGCGGAACTTCACCCGGAACGCGGCCGGGTCGGCGGCCAGGAGCTCGCCGAAGGCGGTGCCGAACACGGCGAGGATCTCCTCGCCGCGCTCGCCGGCCGGGGGCTGGTGGACCGACATCGCTGGGTGCCTCCTGGTGCGTCAGGTGGGGGACGGGTGTCCGCCCGGGTCAACGCACGACGGTAGTGCGGAGTGCCCGGGCGCGCGGGGCACTCCGTGCCTTCGGGTGTCCGGCGCGTCCGCCCGCCCTCGGGCCTTCGGGTGTCCGGCGCGTCCGCCCGCCCTCGGGCCTTCGGGTGTCCGGCGCGTCCGCCCGCCACTCCCCGCCGGCCGGGGCACCCGGCCGCCTTCTGTCGGTGCGGAGGCATAGACTTCCACGCTGTCGAACCGGACCGTCCTGGAGGCCTCCCGCCGTGACCAAGCCGCCTTTCACGCACCTTCACGTCCACACCCAGTACTCGCTGCTGGACGGTGCCGCGCGGCTCAAGGACATGTTCGACGCCTGCAACGAGATGGGCATGACGCACATCGCCATGAGCGATCACGGCAACCTGCACGGCGCCTACGACTTCTTCCACTCCGCGCAGAAGGCCGGGATCACCCCGATCATCGGCATCGAGGCCTATGTCGCCCCCGAGTCGCGGCGGAACAAGCGGAAGATCCAGTGGGGGCAGCCGCACCAGAAGCGGGACGACGTGTCCGGTTCCGGCGGTTACACCCACAAGACGATCTGGGCGGCGAACGCGACGGGTCTGCACAACCTCTTCCGCCTCTCCTCGGACGCGTACGCCGAGGGCTGGCTCCAGAAGTGGCCGCGGATGGACAAGGAGACGATCTCCAAGTGGTCCGAGGGCCTGATCGCCTCCACCGGCTGCCCCTCGGGCGAGCTCCAGACCAGGCTGCGCCTCGGCCAGTTCGACGAGGCCCTGAAGTCGGCGGCCGAGTACCAGGACATCTTCGGCAAGGACCGGTACTTCCTGGAGCTGATGGACCACGGCATCGAGATCGAGCGCCGCGTCCGCGACGGGCTGCTGGAGATCGGCCGCAAGCTCGGCATCCCGCCGCTGGTCACCAACGACTCGCACTACACGTACGCCCACGAGGCCGGCGCCCATGACGCGCTGCTGTGCATCCAGACCGGCAAGAACCTCTCGGACCCGGACCGCTTCAAGTTCGACGGCACCGGCTACTACCTGAAGTCGACCGACGAGATGTACGCGATCGACGCCTCCGACGCCTGGCAGGAGGGCTGCCGCAACACCCTGCTGGTCGCGGAGCAGGTCGACACGGCCGGGATGTTCGAGAAGCGCGACCTGATGCCGAGGTTCGACATCCCCGAGGGGCACACGGAGGTCTCCTGGTTCCGCGAGGAGACCATGCGCGGCATGCACCGGCGCTTCCCCGACGGGATCCCGGACGACCGCATGCAGCAGGTCGAGTACGAGATGGACACCATCATCTCGATGGGCTTCCCGGGCTACTTCCTCGTCGTCGCCGACTTCATCATGTGGGCCAAGAACCAGGGCATCGCCGTCGGCCCCGGACGGGGTTCCGCGGCGGGCTCGATCGTGGCGTACGCCATGGGCATCACCGACCTCGACCCCATCCCGCACGGCCTGATCTTCGAGCGGTTCCTCAACCCCGAGCGCATCTCGATGCCCGATGTCGACATCGACTTCGACGAGCGCAGGCGCGTCGAGGTGATCAGGTACGTGACGGAGAAGTACGGCGCCGACAAGGTCGCCATGATCGGCACCTACGGCACCATCAAGGCCAAGAACGCGATCAAGGACTCCGCCCGGGTGCTCGGCTACCCGTACGCGATGGGCGACCGGCTCACCAAGGCCATGCCCGCCGACGTCCTCGGCAAGGGCATCCCGCTCTCCGGCATCCTCGACCCCCAGCACCCGCGCTACGGCGAGGCCGGCGAGATCCGCGGGATGTACGAGAACGAGCCGGACGTCAAGAAGGTCATCGACACCGCCCGCGGTGTGGAGGGACTGGTCCGGCAGATGGGCGTGCACGCCGCCGGCGTGATCATGTCCAGCGAGACCATCACCGACCACGTCCCGGTGTGGGTGAGGCACACCGACGGCGTCACCATCACACAGTGGGACTACCCGAGCTGCGAGTCGCTCGGTTTGCTGAAGATGGACTTCCTGGGCCTGCGCAACCTCACGATCATGGACGACGCCGTCAAGATGGTGAAGGCCAACAAGGGGATCGACATCGACCTCCTGAGCCTGCCGCTCGACGACCCCACGACGTTCGAGCTGCTGCAGCGCGGCGACACCCTCGGCGTGTTCCAGTTCGACGGCGGCCCCATGCGCTCGCTGCTGCGGCTGATGAAGCCCGACAACTTCGAGGACATCTCCGCCGTGTCGGCCCTCTACCGGCCGGGCCCGATGGGCATGAACTCGCACACCAACTACGCGCTGCGCAAGAACGGCCAGCAGGAGATCACCCCGATCCATCCCGAGCTGGAGCAGCCGCTCACGGAGGTCCTGGACGTCACCTACGGCCTGATCGTCTACCAGGAGCAGGTGCAGAAGGCCGCCCAGATCATCGCCGGGTACTCGCTCGGCGAGGCCGACATCCTCCGCCGCGTCATGGGCAAGAAGAAGCCCGAGGAACTGGCGAAGAACTTCACGATCTTCCAGGCGGGCGCCCGCGGGAACGACTACAGCGACGAGGCGATCCAGGCGCTGTGGGACGTGCTGGTCCCCTTCGCCGGGTACGCCTTCAACAAGGCCCACTCCGCCGCCTACGGCCTCGTCTCGTACTGGACCGCCTTCCTCAAGGCCAACCATCCGGCCGAGTACATGGCGGCCCTGCTCACCTCGGTCAAGGACGACAAGGACAAGTCCGCCGTCTATCTCAACGAGTGCCGCCGCATGGGCATCAAGGTCCTGCCGCCCAACGTGAACGAGTCGGAGCCGAACTTCGCGGCCCAGGGCGACGACGTGATCCTCTTCGGCCTCACGGCCGTCCGGAACGTCGGGCAGAACGTCGTCGACTCGATCATCAAGTGCCGCAAGGCCAAGGGGAAGTACGCCACCTTCCCGGACTTCCTGGACAAGGTCGAGGCGGTCGTCTGCAACAAGCGGACCGTCGAGTCGCTCATCAAGGCCGGCGCCTTCGACGAGATGGGCCACACCCGCAAGGGCCTGGTCGCCCAGCACGAACCGATGATCGACAACGTGGTGGCGGTCAAGCGCAAGGAGGCCGAGGGCCAGTTCGACCTCTTCGGCGGGATGAGCGACGAGCCGGGCGGTGAGCCGGGCTTCGGACTCGACGTCGAGTTCTCCGACGTGGAGTGGGAGAAGTCCTATCTGCTCGCCCAGGAGCGGGAGATGCTCGGCCTGTACGTCTCCGACCACCCGCTCTTCGGTATCGAGCACGTCCTCAGCGACAAGACCGACGCGGCCATCGCCCAGCTCACCGGCGGTGAGCACGCCGACGGCGCGGTCGTCACCATCGGCGGGATCATCTCGGGCCTCCAGCGGAAGATGACCAAGCAGGGCAACGCCTGGGCGATCGCCACCGTCGAGGACCTGGCGGGCTCCATCGAGTGCATGTTCTTCCCGGCGACCTACCAGCTGGTCTCCACCCAGCTGGTCGAGGACACGGTCGTCTTCGTGAAGGGCAGGCTCGACAAGCGCGAGGACGTCCCGCGGCTGGTCGCGATGGAGCTGATGGTCCCCGACCTGTCGTCGGCGGGCACCAACGCACCCGTGGTGATCACCATTCCGACGGTGAAGGTCACCCCGCCCATGGTCAGCCGGCTCGGCGAGATCCTCGGCCACCACCGGGGCAACACGGAGGTGCGGATCAAGCTCCAGGGCGCCCGCAAGACCACCGTGCTCCGTCTCGACCGGCACCGGGTCCAGCCCGATCCCGCACTGTTCGGCGACCTGAAGGTGCTGCTCGGCCCGTCCTGCCTGGCCGGCTGAGGCCGGGCCCCCGCGGCGCCGCGACCGGTGCCGGACGCCGACGGCGGCTCCCGGACACCGCCGACGGCTTTCGCTCCCGTCGGCGGCTTCCGTTCCCGTCGGCGGGGCCCGGGAGTTGTCGGCCCGCGCGGCCCGCGCGGCCCGCATGTCCGCGAGGGGCGCGCGTTCGTGAGGGGAGCGCGTTCGTGAGGGGCGCGCCCGCGGTCAACGGGCGCGCCCCTCGCGCATACGTCACGGCAGGGTCCGCCCGTCACGGCAGGGTCCGCCGGCCGGTCCCGGTGCGTCAGTTGTGGCCGAAGCGCTTCTGCCGCCCCTTGTGCGGCGCGCCCGTCCCGATCGGCGCCTCCGCCTGGACCTCGGGGGTACGGGCCTCCTGGGTGCCGCGCTCGGCGGGGGAGCCGCTCGGGGCCTTGCGTTCTCGGTTCTTGTTCTTGGCCATGGTGATGCCTCCCGTGGGATGTAGGGGCCAGGGCCGTCCTCAGCCTCACACAGCCGAATACTCTGCGCATGTCGGATCATTGCAGTGAGTAACCGGCTGCTGTTACGGTGCGGCTTCACTCCCCGCCACGCCGATGATCGAGTTCCGGCGGTCAACCCTCCGGCGTTCGGGCAGACTCGAAGGAAGCCCGAAGCAACTCCGATCCCGAGGTTCCCGAAAGAGGGTGGAAGGCGTGGACCGCTGCGTCGTGCTGGTGGACGCCGGCTATCTGCTGGGAGCCGCCGCGAGCCTCCTCGCCGGGGAACCGGCCCGCTCCCGCATCACCGTCGACCACGCCGCCCTCATCCAGGCCCTGCGCGAGCGCGCCGAGGCCGACACCGAACGCCCGCTGCTGCGCATCTACTGGTTCGACGGAGCCCCCGACCGGGTGCCCCAGCCGGAGCACCGGCGCCTGCGGGTCATGCCCCGGGTCACCGTACGGCTCGGCGCGCTCACCCGCAGCGACGGCCGCTGGGCGCAGAAGGGCGTCGACGCCGCCATGCACGCCGAACTCACCGAACTCGCCAGGAACCGGGCCTGCTCCGACGTGGTGCTGGTGACCGGGGACGGCGATCTGCTCCCCGGACTGATGTCCGCGAAGGAGCACGGCGTCGCCGTCCACCTCTGGGCCGTCCAGGCCGCCGACGGCGACTACAACCAGTCCGAGGACCTGGTCGCCGAGGCCGACGAGCGCCGCGTCCTCGACCGCGCCTGGATCACCCGGGCCGTGCGCGCCAGGGAACTCACCGGAGTCTGCGCCCCGCCGCCCGCGCCCCGGCCCGAGATCGCGGCCATCCTGTCCGCCCCGCTGCCCGAGTCGCCCACCGCGGCGGAGCGCTCGGAGGAGACGGGCACCCCGGTGCCGGGCGGCAACGGCACGGCGCGCCCCGCCCCGCCCGCGGCGAGCGGAACCGGCGACGGCACCGGCACCCCCGCCGCCCAGCAGCACCCCAGGGGCGTCCCCACCCCCAAGGACCTGGCCGGACTGCGCGGTCCCGCCGGCCAGGCGGAACGCCATCCGGCCGCCGGGGCGACACTGCGCTGGTCCTCCGACAGGGGCTGGATCGAACGCCCGGGCAGCGTGCCCGCCGAGTCCCCGGAGGTGGCGTCCCTGCCGACCCTCGCCCAGCTCACCAGCGCCGAACAGCGCTGGGCGGACCGCGAGGAGGACATCACCACCGTGGGCGGCGACCCGTTCGAGGTCGGGCAGGTCTTCGCCCGGCGCTGGATGGAGCGGCTGCCCGACGCGGCGCACGTGGAGAAGCTGTCGGGCATGTACCCGCGCGTCCCGCACCGCATCGACGGCGAACTGCTGCGGTACGCGGCGCGCTTCGGGCTGCTCGCGCACAAGGACGACCAGATCGACGAGCGCGACCGCTATGCCATCAGGGCCGGATTCTGGCGGGAGATCGATGTCCGAGCGGCCGCGGAACGCGCCCCGGCCGGGGACTAGGCGGGGCGACCCCTTAGGCTCGTCCCTCGTGAGTACGGTGTGCGTGGTGCGGGATCTGGTCAAGACGTACCCCGCCGCGCGCGCCCGGCGGGGTCTTCCCCGAACACCGGAGGTGCGTGCCAACGACGGGATCGGCCTCGTCGTGGGGCGCGGGGAGATCTTCGGGCTGCTCGGCCCGAACGGCGCCGGGAAGTCGACCCTCGTCCGGCAGCTCACCGGTCTGATGCGTCCGGACTCCGGCACCGTCGAAGTGCTCGGCCACGACCTCGTACGCCATCCCGAGCGGGCGTCGCGGCTCATCGGCTACCTGGGCCAGGAGTCGACCGCCCTCGACGAGCTGACCGTCGCGCTCGCCGCCGAGACCACGGGCCGGCTGCGCGGGCTCGGGGTGCGGCAGGCGCGTGCCGAACGCGACACGGTCCTGGAGGAGCTGGGTCTGACCGGCCTCGCGGGGCGCCCGCTGAAGAAGCTCTCCGGCGGCCAGCGGCGGCTCGCGTGCTTCGCCGCCACGCTGGTGGGGGAGCGGCCGGTGCTCGTGCTCGACGAACCCACCACCGGCATGGACCCGGTGGCCCGGCGTGCGGTCTGGGCGGCGGTCGACCGGCGGCGCGCCGAGCACCGTGTGACCGTCCTCCTCGTCACCCACAACGTCATCGAGGCGGAGACGGTCCTCGACCGGGTCGCGGTGCTGGAACGGGGCAGGGTCATCGCCTGCGACACGCCCGCCGGGCTCAAGGAGCGCGTCGCCGGCGAGGTCCGGGTGGAGCTGGTGTGGCGCGAACGGGCCCCGCTCGACGTGCCCGAGGTCGCGGCGCTCCGGGAGTCCGCGCAGGAGTCCGGGCGCCGCTGGGTCCTCCGGCTCGCCCCGGACGAGGCCAGGGCGGCCGTCGCCGCAGTGACCGGCGGCGAGGCGTTCGCCGCCCTCGACGACTTCACCCTGGCCACGCCGAGCCTGGAGGACGTCTATCTCTCGCTCGGCGGGCACGCGACGAAGGGGCTGGTGAAGGCGTGAGCCGTGCGCCGTCGCCCGTACCCGTGCGGTCCGTACCCGTACGGTCCGTACCCGTGCGGTCCGATCCGGTGCCGCCCGCAGGAGCGTCGCTCGCATATGCGCCGCTCGTGCCGGGGCCGCCCGCGTCGGGGCGGGTGCGGGTGCCGGGGCCTGTGGCCGTGCGGGTGCCGCCCGCGTCGGGGCCGGTGCCGGTGCCGGTGCCGGTAGCTGTGCCGGTGCGGGTAGCTGTGCCGCCGTCGCCGGTACTGTCGTCGTCCGTACCGTCGTCGTCCGCACTGAACAGGAGCAGCGCCAGGTGAGCATCGTGCCTGCGGAGGCCGCGTCCGCGCGTGTGCTAAGGGCGGACGACGCCCTCAGCGGGGGCGACGGGCGGGTCGCGCCGCTCGCTCCGCGAGCCCGGCTGCTGCCGGCCCTCGCGGCGGTGTACCGAGCCCAGCTGTCCCGGGCCCGCGTCGCCCGGATACCGCTGCTCTTCGTCGCCACGTTCCAGTCCGTCGGGATCATGGTGCTGATGCGCGGGGTCGTGGACGGCGGGGCCGAGGCGCGGGCGGTGGTCGCCGGGTCGTCCGTCCTGGTCGTCGCGTTCGTCGCGCTCAATCTGCTGGCCCAGTACTTCGGCCAGCTCCGCGCTTCCGGAGGTCTGGACCACTATGCGATGCTGCCGGTGCCACCGGCCGCGGTGGTGCTCGGGGCCGCGGGGGCGTACGCCTCCTTCACCGTGCCGGGTACGGCCGTGACGGCCGTCGCCGGGTCGGTGCTCTTCGGGCTGCCGCTCACCCATCTGTGGGTGCTGGCGGCGGTGATCCCGCTGGCGGGCGCCGCGCTCGCCGGGCTCGGCGCGGCGCTCGGACTGCTCGCGCCGCGACAGGAACTGGCGACGCTGCTCGGCCAGCTGGGCATGTCGGCGGCCCTGCTGCTGGGGGTGCTCCCGGCGGGGCGGCTGCCCGAGCCGATCGCCTTCGCGCGGGATCTGCTGCCGTCCACCTACGGGGTGGAGGCGTTCGCACGCACCTTCGACGCGCATCCGCACTGGCCGTCGGTCGCGCTGGACCTCGCCGTCTGCGCGGTCGTGGGCGTGGTCTCGCTGGCCGCCGCGACCCTGGCGTACCGGCGGGCCGCGGTCCGCTGACCCGCTGCCGGTGAGGCGGGCCACCGGGACGTTTGGCACGATGTCAGGGTGACAGCACCCTTGACGCCGCCCCACCGGCCCGCCCCGCACGACAGCCCCCGCAACCACCCGCGTCCCGCGCACCACCCGGACGGAGAGGGGCTGGAGATGAGGAGCGAACTGCGCCGGGCGGCGGTCGTCCTGGCGGGTGTGACCCTCGCCGGGATCGCGCTCGGACTGCTGTGGCTGTGGCTGGCTCCGCGGGTGCCGATGATCTCGAACGGCAAGGCGGTCTTCGCCGCCGACATCGAGGGCGAGGAGTCGGCGGGCGTGGACGGTACGTTCGTGCTGCTGGCGCTCGGTTTCGGCGTGCTCAGTGCCGCTGTCGTCTTCTGGTTCAACCGTCGCGGGGGCATCGCGACCGTCGTGGCGCTCGCCCTGGGCGGGATCCTCGGATCCCTGCTGGCCTGGGGTACCGGCTATCTGCTCGGCCCCGAACAGGACGTCGTCGCCCACGCCCGCGAGGTCGGCCGGGGGGTCGTCTTCGACGCGCCGCTCGGCCTCCGGGCGAAGGGCGCCCTGCTGGCCTGGCCCGTCGCCGCGATGATCGTGCACCTCGGTCTCACGGCGCTCTTCGCTCCGCGCGACCCCGAGCCCGAGTGGCTGCCGCCGGGCCCGGACCACCGGGGTTGATGCTCGGGACCGGAGCGGGCCGGCCCCCGCCGCCCGGGAGGAGAGGGGCCCGGCGGACGACTGTGCCGGTTGGGGCGTGCTGCGAGAGTGCCTCCCGGCCCGTGGCCCCTGGCACGCACCCCCCGTCGCCCTTCGGGCCCGGGAGGTGCCTCGCGCCGCGATGCCGGAGTCAGCCGGGTGCGTTCGGTAAGCCCGGTGCGTCGGGTGCGTCGGGTGCGTCGGGTGCGTCGGGTGCGTCGGGTGCGTCGGGTGCGTCGGGTGCGTCGGGTGCGTCGGGTGCGTCGGGTGCGTCGGGTGCGTCGGGTGCGTCCGGTGCGTCCGGTGCGTCCGGTGCGAGGATGTTCCTTCGCCCCGCGACCGCACGCACCGGACGCCGCGGGCCCCGCCCTGCGGGCGGACGGAGCCGCTTTCGCGACACGCCCTCGTGCCCGGCACCTCCGTCAGGCCGGCCGGCGGCCGTGGTTCGCCCGGCGCTTCCTCAGCCGCCACTTCCGCTTGCGTGTGCGCTTGGACACTGGCACCCCCTCGGGACGGGACGTCCTTCGGTGGTAGCCGAGGACGGGCACGCCGTCGAGAGGGTGCGCGGGCCATATCTGCGGGCGGCCGGCGGGCGCGGGCGCGGGCGCAGTGGTACTCCCGGGCGGCCGGACCTGACAACCGCGGGCCGCGGGCCGGAGCCGATAGGCCGGGCACCCGGTCACCGGCCACCGGCCACCGGCCGGTGACCGGTGACCGGTGACCGGTGGCCTGGGGTGTGTCGCACAGGTGGCTCCGCGCGCCCGCGGGCCAGCGGGGACTTCCCCGACACGCCCTGGCTGGTGCCGCGTCGGGCGACGTTCGCCCCGTCGCGACGCCCGGCACGGCGACTCGCCGCGTCGCCGAACCAATCGAGCAGGCCCACCACGGGGCCGATCCGGCGCCCTGCGATCCACCGCACCGGACGTCGCTCCGCGCCGCCGCCGACGGGCGGACCCCGCCTGACGCGGCACTGGGCCCGTCCTCCGCACGTCACTCGGACGAGTGAAGATCGAATGCATCACTAGCCCGGCTATGGGAGGGTTTTACCCTCCGGCTTGGCGTCCACATCGTGAGATGTTGTCCTCACCGCCAGCCGGCAATCGACCTCTTCCCCCATATGCGGAGGATGGGACTAGGCGCGCCCGACGGGTGCCACGACCGCCTTCGTCAGCGAGGCCAGGTCCGCCGGTGCCAGCTCCACCTCGAGCCCGCGCCGGCCCGCCGAGACGCAGATCGTCGGGTGTGCGGAGGCCGAGGAGTCCAGCACGGTGCGCAGACGCCTGCGCTGCCCCAGCGGGGAGATGCCGCCCCGGACGTAGCCCGTGGTGCGCTCCGCCGCCGCCGGGTCGGCCATCGACGCCCGCTTTCCGCCGACGGCCGCGGCCAGAGCCTTGAGGTCCAGCTGCCCCGCGACGGGCACGACGGCCACCGTGAGTTCGCCGTCCACGTCGGCGACGAGTGTCTTGAAGACCCGCTCCGGTGCCACGCCCAGTACCCGCGCAGCCTCCTCCCCGTACGACTCGGAGGCCGGATCGTGCTCGTACGCGTGCACGGTGAAGGCCGTGCCGGCGGCCGTCAGCGCCACCGTCGCCGGCGTCCCGCCCTGCTGCCTTCCGCCCTGCTGCCTTCCGGTCTTCTTCGCCAAGGTCCTTCTCCCTCGCCCGGTTCGGTCCGGTTCAGTTCGGGCTCGTCGGCGAGCGGGTCAGATCGATCGCCGGGAGCGACGGCAGATGCCGTATCACCGCGGTCTCGGAGCGCAGCAGCTTCAGTTCCTCGCGCAGCCGGGTCGCCGTGTCCGGAGCCTGTAGCAGCCGCTGCTTCGACGGCGTGTCGAGCACGGCGGCCGCTGCCACCAGATACGAGACCACGGACGGTTCGTCGGGCAGCTCCGAGGCCGTCGACAGCGACCGCTCCCGCGCTCCGGCCAGCCGCTTCTGGTAGTTGCGGAAGGCCCGCAGCACGCCCTCGGCCAGGGTGCCCGCGCCCTCGCCCGGCTCCTCCGGGATCTCCTCGAGTTCGGCGGTCAGGAACGGGCCGCCGGCGTCGACCGAGCGCAGTGCGACCCGGGTCGTGCCGGTGGCCAGCACCTCGAAGCTGCCGTCGGCGCGTTCCCGGATGGTCGCGGCGTCCGCGATACAGCCGACGGGGTGGAACGCCTGGATCGGGTCCGGGCCGAACCCCGCGGCCGGGCCCTTCTCGGGCCGGGCGGTCTGGTCGGGCATCCCGGGTTCCGTCGGCGCGACCTCGCGGCCGTCGCGGATGGCGACCACGGCGAATCGGCGGGGCTCGGACTCGTCCGTCTTCAACAGCTCGCGCATCATGGCGCGATAGCGCTCCTCGAAGACGTTCAGCGGCAGCACGAGGCCGGGGAACAGCACCGCGTTGAGCGGGAACAGCGGCAGGCGAGCGGTGGTCACAGCGGTCAAGCGTAATGGTCGCCGGGCACCGCCCGTCCGGCCACCCGCCCGCGGCCGGCGCCCACCGTGCCCGCGGAGCGGGTCCGGCGGCCGCGGCGGAGCGGCGTGGAGGACGCCACCTCGATGCGGACCCCGTCACGCGCTTCCAGGAACTGGCCCAGCGGATCGTCCGTCACCCGCTCCCACGGGAACGACGTGGCGTGCGGGCCGATCAGCCGGAACTGCTCCAGGGCCTCGTGCCAGCGGCCCCGGGCGATCAGCACGTACACCAGGATGTTCCGGACCTCGGCGGGCCACGGGTCGCCGGTCCGGTAGCGGGCGGACAGCTCCGCCGCCCGGTCGGCGGCCGCGTCGATCCGGTCCGCCCCCGCGGCCGCCACGGCCCCCTCGAGCAGCGGCGCCAGTGCCGCGCGCGCCGGCAGGGCCTGCACCTGCGAGCCGGGCAGGGAGTCCTCGGCCGCGCGCTCGGCGAAGTCGAGGCACTCCCGGTGCGAGCCGCGCCAGACCGCCGACAGGTACCGGAGCGCCGCCACATGGCAGCCGTAGTGGTGCGAGGAGCGGCGGACCGCCTGCTCCCACAGCGCCTCGAAGGCCGTGTGCCCGGCGCGTACACCGCGCGCGTGGTCCAGGGCCAGCCGCCAGGGCACCGGATCGCGCGGATCGGCCTCGGCCGCGGCGCGGACCAGCGGTCCGGCCTCGCGCAGCCGCTCGGCCCTCGCGGGTGACTCCCAGGCCCTTCGGACCTCGAGTTCGGCCTTCACCAGCAGGGCGTCGGGATCATGCGGGGAGAGGGCGAGCCATCCGGCGAGCCAGCCGTCCCGGCTGTACGCGAACGCCGCCAGCCGCATGACGTGGCGGTCGCGGTTCTCCCACTCGGCCGCACCCCGCGTGGCCGCGAGCAGCTTGGCGGCCGGCTCGTGGTCGCCCGAAGCGGCGGCCACGAGCGCCGGGCCGAGTTCCCCGTCCGGGGCGTCGAGCAGGACCGCGTCGTCCGGGGGCAGTCCGTCGGCGAGCCTCGGGGTGTGCCGGACGATGCGGGCGGTGCCGATCAGGGCGCGCAGCAGAGACATGGTGCGGACCATTGAAAGCCGCAGGTAGGGGCCGCGCCAGAGGGCATCTGTGAAGTTTTGGTAGCAGGTGGAATGGTTGTCCCGACTCGGGTCAAGAAAGCGTAAAGGAGGGCGCGTTGGCGGTGCGGGAGGCGCTCGGCGGTCTCCGGCGAACGCCCCCGCATGCCCGGCACGCTCCTACGCGCACTCGCGCGCCCCTGCCCTCTGCCTCCCTGCCCCCTTGCCCCTTTGCCTCCCTGCCCCCGGACCCCCGCAGGCGCGGCGCCGGCCGCGGCCAGGGCGTGTGGTGAAGTCCCTCCTGGGCCCGCGGCGCCTGGCGCGGGCTCCCCCGTCGCCCTTCGGGCGCGGGAGGTGCCCCCGCGCCGCGCTGCCGGAGGCATCCCGGTACGTCCGGTGCGTCCGGTGTGCTCAGTGCGTCTGATGCGTCCGGTGTGTCTGATGCATCCAGTGTGTCCGGTGTATCCGGTGCGAGGATGTTCCTCCGCCTCGCTGTCGCACGCACCGGACGCCGCGGGCCCCGCCGCACCGGCCGGTCGTCCGCCACCGCACCGCGGGCCGGCCGCAGACGTCCGGTCCCGGTCAGGGGTGCGTCGCGGTGGGACGCGAGGGCCTCTCCGGTCGCCGGTGCGGATGTCGCGATCCACACCGGGCCAGGGGCCCTCACCCGGTTCCAGCGCCACTCGGCCGAGACCTGCATCACCGTCCACGACCTCCCCGCACGGAGCACCGTCGACGACCTCCCCGCGCGGAGCACCTGCCGCGAACCTCCCCGGGCGGAGCGCCTAGCCGCGCCTGAGCAGCCGGGATGTGCCCGCCGCCACCGTCGTGGCGAGAATCCACCCGAGCAGTACCAGTGCCGCGGCGAGCCACTGCAAGTGGCTCTCCAGCCGCCAGTGGCCGTCCTGCCCGAGGTGGATCACCGGCAGAAGGAGGTCGAGGGCGTAGAGGGAGGGGTTCCACTCGGGCTGCTCGCCCGGCTTCAGCGCCTCGGGTGCGGAGCGGGAGAAGGCCAACGCGCCGGCCGCCCAGAGCACCGCCATCCACAGGGCGGCGCGGCCGGGGCGGTAGCCGTAGGCCACGGTCCAGTCCTGGACGTAGCCCCAGAGCTTCGCGGCGAGCGGCAGCGTCTCCCGGCGGCGTCGCTGCTTGGCGAGGAGCACCTCCCGCGCGTCGGCGTCCTCACCGCTGCCGCGCAGCACCGTCGCCAGCCGCTCGTAGGGCTCCGGCTGGTACTCGGGGGTGGCCGCCGCGACCCACTCCAGCCGCCGTGAGAGCGGGAAGCGGCTGTAGGGCACGAGGTTCTCGTAGACGAAACCGCCCATGGCCAGCCCGCCCGGCCCGGGCCAGCTCGTGGACAGGTCGATGAGCGTCACGACCCTCGCGCCGTTCAGCACCACACGGCCCTGCTCCGGCCGCTCCGCGGTGAAGCGGAGTTCGGGGGTGACGATCCGGCGCAGCGACAGCTCCTCCCGGCGCGCCCCCGACAGCACGAACCGGGCGTGGTGGAGGTCGACCGCGTCGCCGAAGCGGCCGTCGTCCAGCCGCACGGCGCCGTGGCACTCGAAGCGCTGCTCCAGCGCGTCGGCCCCCTGCCCCGGCGTGTCGAAGGGGAGGCCGAACGGGGGAGTGGCGCCCTGGTCGCCGGCGGAGTCCACCCACGCCTTGGTCAGATACAGCGAGCGCTCCACCGTCAGCTGGGGGGCGTTGAGCGCGCGCCGGCCCTCGACCGCCCGCAGCCGGCTGCCGCGCAGGCTCAGCGACACGCCGACCTTCGCGCCGCGCAGACTGATCTCGCCGTACGTCTCGATTAGCTCGGCCTGGAGGTCCTGCGCCACGGACAGGCCGTCCGCGGTGATGGCCCGGCCGAGCCGGTCCGGCCGTACCCGGATCTGGTTGATCAGCAGATCCGTGCCTATCTGGGCGTCCGTGAGCCGTATCCCGTGCTCGACGCGGCAGCGCGGCAGATGGAGATCGCCCTCGGTGTGCAGCCGGGCGGCCTCCAGCCGCGGTATCGCACACCCCACCAGACGCAGCGTGGTGAACCGCGACTCCGGCAGCGTCAGCTCGCGTTCGAAACGGCACCCGGTCAGCTCGACATACGGGCCGATCGTGCCGCCCGCGAGGGTGAGCTTCCCCGTCACGTACGCACCCAGCAGCTTCAGTGCGCAGACCCGCCCGGGACGCGCGGGCGGGCCGCTGAGCAGCAGCCGCGCGATCACGTCGGCGCGCACGGTCCGCCCGGGGCCCCACTCCAGCTCCGAGAAGGGATCGTTCAGCAGCGGATCGCCGTCGCGGAGGTCGCAGGTCATCCCGTATTCGAACGAGGTCCACATCGTGCGTTCCGCGGTGCTGAGATCGTTGGGCATGTCGATGCCCTGGGGCTCGGTCAATGCCGCTCCCTCGCTTTCGCCCGGTCCGACCACCCGGTCCCGTACTGCCGTTCTTCCCGTTGGGTAACCGGCTGAACGCGAACGGTCACAACCGCCGCCCGCGCCGTGCGGGGCGGGGCTGCCGACCGGTGTCCCGGGGGGCGGGCGGGAGTGGCGGGTACGCTCACCGTCGGTGACCGTCCGGTGGATGCCGGTGACCGTCCGGCGGGCGACCGGTGACCGCTCGACGGGTGACCGGTGACCGCTCGACGGGTGGGTCTGTATCAGTCGGTGATACGGACGGCGGGTCCGCGGATCCCGTCTGAGAGAATTGAGCCGTGATCTCTCGTATCGACCTCCGCGGCGACGCCCTCCCCGAGGGCGCCGCGCTGCGCGACCTGCTTCCCCGTGCCGAGTTCGACGTGGAGGCCGCCCTGGAGAAGGTGCGGCCCATCTGCGAGGACGTGCGTCATCGCGGGACTGCGGCGCTGATCGAGTACGCGGAGCGGTTCGACGGCGTCACGCTGGACCGGGTGCGGGTGCCCGAGAAGGCCCTGGTGGAGGCGCTGGAGGGGCTCGACCCCGCCGTCCGTGAGGCCCTGGAGGAGTCCATCCGCCGGACGCGGACCGTGCACCGCGCCCAGCGCCGCGAGACCCGCACCACCCAGGTCGTGCCGGGCGGCACGGTGACCGAGAAGTGGGTTCCGGTCGGACGCGTCGGCCTGTACGCGCCCGGCGGCCGGTCGGTCTACCCGTCATCCGTGATCATGAACGCCGTGCCGGCGCAGGAGGCCGGCGTCGAGTCCGTGGCGCTCGCCTCACCGCCGCAGAAGGACTTCGGCGGGCTGCCCCACCCGACCATCCTCGCCGCCTGTGCGCTGCTCGGCGTCGAGGAGGTGTACGCCGTGGGCGGAGCCCAGGCCGTCGCGATGTTCGCGTACGGGACCTCCGGCCCCGACGGGTGTGCGCCGGCCAACATGGTGACCGGTCCGGGCAACGTCTGGGTGGCCGCCGCCAAGCGCTACTTCACCGGCCGTATCGGCATCGACGCCGAGGCCGGCCCGACCGAGATCGCGGTACTCGCCGACGCCACCGCCGACCCCGCCCATGTCGCCGCCGACCTCATCAGCCAGGCCGAGCACGACCCGCTGGCCGCCGCCGTGCTGGTCACCGACTCCCCCGAACTCGCGGACGCGGTCGAGCGGGAGCTGGCGCCGCAGATCGCCGCGACCAAGCACGTCGCGGACCGGATCGTCCCGGCCCTGTCCGGGAGGCAGTCCGCGATCGTCCTGGTCGACGGCATCGACGAGGGCCTGCGCGTCGTCGACGCCTACGGCGCCGAGCACCTGGAGATCCAGACCGCCGACGCGGCCGCCGTGGCCGGCCGGGTCCGCAACGCGGGCGCGATCTTCGTCGGCCCCTGGGCGCCGGTCTCCCTCGGCGACTACTGCGCCGGCTCCAACCACGTGCTGCCGACCGGCGGCTGCGCCTGCCACTCCTCCGGGCTGTCCGTCCAGTCCTTCCTGCGCGGCGTCCACATCGTCGACTACAGCCGCGAGGCGCTCGCCGACGTCGCCCACCACGTGGTGACCCTCGCCGAGGCGGAGGACCTCCCGGCGCACGGCGCCGCGGTGAAGGTGCGTTTCGGCGGAGCCGAACAGGACCGGCGCGGCGGCGGAGCCGAACAGGACCGGCGCGGCGGTGCCGGACAGGGCGCGCGCGATACCGGTGCCGGTGCCGGTGCCGGACAGGACGGGCGCGGCGGCGGAGCCGGACAGGACGGGCGCGATACCGGTACAGGTGCCGTTGTCGGAGCCGGTACCGGAGCCGGACAGGACGGGCGGCGCGGCGGTGCCGGACAGGGCGCGCGCGATACCGGTGCCGGTGCCGGTGCCGGACAGGACGGGCGCGGTGCCGGTGCCGGACAGGACGGGCGCGATACCGGTACAGGTGCCGATATCGGAGCCGTTATCGGAGCCGGACAGGACGCGCGCGGTACCGGCACCGGACAGAACACGCGCGGTACCGGCACCGGAGACGGCACCGGCACCGGCACCGGACAGGACGCGCGCCGCGGCGGAGGCGACCCGGACAAGCCCAGTGACTGGAAGGTGCCCCCGAGCAAGTGAGCACGACCGACATCGGCATCGACGATCTGCCCGTCCGCGAGGAGCTGCGCGGCAAGTCGCCGTACGGCGCGCCGCAGCTCGACGTGCCCGTGCAGCTGAACACCAACGAGAACCCGTACCCGCTGCCCGAGGCGCTCGTCGAGCGGATCACCGAGCGGGTGCGCGAGGCCGCGCGCGGCCTCAACCGCTACCCGGACCGGGACGCGGTCGAGCTGCGCACCGAGCTGGCCGGGTACCTCACCCGCACCGGGAAGTACCCGGTCGGGCCGGAGAACGTGTGGGCGGCCAACGGCTCCAACGAGGTCATCCAGCAGCTGCTGCAGACCTTCGGCGGGCCCGGGCGTACCGCCATCGGCTTCGAGCCGTCGTACTCGATGCACCCGCTGATCGCGCGCGGCACCGGCACCGACTGGATCTCCGGCCCGCGCCGCGAGGACTTCACCGTCGACGAGCGGGCGGCGGTGGACGCGATCGCCGCGCACCGGCCGGACGTCGTCTTCGTCACCTCGCCCAACAACCCCACCGGCACCGCCGTCGCCCCGGAGACGGTCGTCGCGCTGTACGACGCCGCCCAGCGGGCCAGGGCGGACGCGGCGGGTGCGCTCGTCGTCGTGGACGAGGCGTACGTCGAGTTCAGCCACCGCCCCTCCCTGCTCCCGCTGCTGGAGGGCCGGCCGAACCTCGTGGTCTCGCGCACCATGTCCAAGGCCTTCGGCGCCGCGGGACTGCGCCTCGGCTATCTGGCCGCGCACCGCGCCGTGGTCGACGCCCTGCAGCTGGTGAGGCTCCCGTACCACCTCTCGGCCGTCACCCAGGCCACCGCGCTGGCCGCCCTGGAGCACACCGACACGCTGCTGAAGTACGTGGAGCAGCTCAAGGAGGAGCGGGACCGGCTGGTCGCCGGGCTGCGCGGCATCGGCTACGAGGTGACCGACTCCGACGCCAACTTCGTCCAGTTCGGGCGGTTCGACGGCGAGGGGGGCGCCCACGCCGCCTGGCAGCAGATCCTCGACCGGGGCGTGCTGGTCCGTGACAACGGCGTACCGGGCCGGCTGCGGGTGACCGCGGGCACCCCCGAAGAGAACGACGCGTTCCTCGATGCGGTGCGCGCACTGAAGAGTTCCGTGGGGGACATCCCCACACCCCCGAAGGAGCAGAAGCGATGAGCCGCGTAGGACGCGTCGAGCGGACCACCAAGGAGACGTCCGTCGTCGTCGAGATCGATCTCGACGGCACCGGGAAGGTCGACGTGTCGACCGGGGTCGGCTTCTTCGACCACATGCTGGACCAGCTCGGCCGCCACGGTCTGTTCGACCTCACCGCCAAGACCGACGGCGATCTGCACATCGACAGCCACCACACCATCGAGGACACCGCGCTCGCGCTGGGCGCCGCCTTCAGGCAGGCCCTCGGCGACAAGGTCGGGATCCACCGCTTCGGCAACTGCACCGTGCCGCTGGACGAGTCGCTCGCCCAGGTGACGGTCGACCTCTCCGGCCGCCCCTACCTGGTGCACACCGAGCCGGAGAACATGGCGCCGATGATCGGCGCGTACGACACCACCATGACCCGGCACATCCTGGAGTCCTTCGTGGCCCAGGCGCAGATCGCGCTGCACGTGCACGTCCCGTACGGACGCAACGCCCACCACATCGTGGAGTGCCAGTTCAAGGCGCTGGCGCGGGCGCTGCGCTACGCCTCGGAGCGCGACCCGCGCGCGGCCGGGATCCTGCCGTCCACGAAGGGTGCCCTGTAGCCGTGAACGGTGTCTCCACGGTGCTGATCGTCGTCGGGCTCTTCCTGGTCGGCGGCATCATCTCCTTCGCCAGGCAGCAGATGCCCAAGGGCGTCATCGTGCTGCTGTCCGCCGCTGCCGCGATGTGCCTGGCCGCCGGCGTCCTGCGACTGGACGTGTGGTCATGAGCGGACGGAAGAGCGTCGTCGTCTTCGACTACGGGTTCGGCAACGTCCGCTCCGCCGAGCGGGCCCTCGCCCGGGTCGGCGCGGACGTCGAGATCACCCGCGACTTCGACGCGGCCATGAACGCCGACGGGCTGCTGGTGCCCGGCGTCGGCGCCTTCTCCGCCTGTATGGCCGGGCTGCGGCAGGCCCGCGGCGACTGGGTCGTCGATCGCAGGCTCTCCGGCGGCCGGCCCGTCATGGGCATCTGCGTCGGCATGCAGATCCTCTTCGGGCGCGGCATCGAGCACGGAGTCGAGACGGAGGGCCTCGACGAGTGGCCCGGCGTCGTCGGCCCGCTGGACGCCCCGGTCGTGCCGCACATGGGCTGGAACACCGTCAAGGCCCCCGGGGACTCGGAGATGTTCGCCGGCCTCGACGCCGGAGCCCGCTTCTACTTCGTGCACTCCTACGCCGTGCGCGAGTGGGACTTCGAGGTGACCAGCGCGGCGATGGCCGCCCCGAAGGTCACCTGGGCCACCCACGGCGAGCCCTTCGTCGCGGCCGTCGAGAACGGCGCTCTGTGGGCGACCCAGTTCCACCCCGAGAAGTCCGGCGACGCCGGAGCCCAGCTGCTCACCAACTGGATCGAGACCCTCTGATCATGGCCCAGAAGCTTGAACTCCTCCCCGCCGTAGACGTCCGCGGCGGCCGCGCCGTCCGCCTGGTCCACGGCGAGTCCGGCACGGAGACCTCCTACGGATCGCCGCTGGAGGCCGCCCTCAACTGGCAGCGCGCGGGCGCCGAGTGGCTGCATCTGGTCGATCTGGACGCCGCCTTCGGCACCGGCGACAACCGGGAGCTGGTCGCCGAGGTGGCCGGGGCCATGGACCTCAGGGTCGAGCTGTCCGGCGGCATCCGCGACGACGCCTCGCTCGCCGCCGCCCTCGCCACCGGCTGCACCCGGGTCAACCTCGGCACCGCCGCCCTGGAGACCCCGGAGTGGGTCGCCAAGGTCATCGCCGAGTACGGCGACAAGATCGCGGTGGGCCTGGACGTACGGGGTACCACCCTGCGCGGCCGCGGCTGGACCCGCGACGGGGGCGACCTCTACGAGACCCTCGCCCGGCTCGACTCCGAGGGCTGCGCGCGGTACGTCGTGACCGACATCGCCAAGGACGGCACGTTGCAGGGGCCCAACCTGGAGCTGCTGCGGGACGTCTGCGCCGCCACCGACAAGCCGGTCGTCGCCTCGGGCGGCGTCTCCAGCCTCGACGACCTGCGCGCGCTCGCCGGGCTGGTCCCGCTGGGCGTCGAGGGCGCGATCGTCGGCAAGGCGCTCTACGCCGGGGCGTTCACCCTGGTAGAGGCACTGGAGGCGGTGTCCCGGTGAGCGACGAGATCCGGCGCGTCGGCTCCGCGGGCCCCTGGGAGGACGCCTTCGGCTACTCCCGGGCGGTCGAGCTGCCGAACGGCCTGGTGCTGGTCTCCGGCTGCACGTCGGTCGTCGACGGCGCGGTCGTCGACGGCGGCCCGTACGAGCAGGCCGTCAACTCCTTCAACGCGGCGCTGGGCGCGCTGAAGCGGCTCGGCCTGGGCAGCGAGCACGTCGTACGCACCCGCATGTACCTCACGCACGCCCGGGACGTCGATGAGGTGGGCCGGGCCCACAAGGAACTGTTCGGCGCGGTGCGCCCGGCCGCGTCGATGCTCATCGTCTCGGGCTTCGTCGACCCCCGGCTGGTCGTCGAGGTCGAGGTCGAGGCGTACCGGGGAGGGGCCGCATGACTCTCGCCGTCCGAGTCATCCCCTGCCTGGACGTGGACGCGGGCCGGGTCGTCAAGGGCGTCAACTTTCAGAACCTGCGCGACGCCGGCGACCCCGTCGAGATGGCCAAGCTGTACGACGCGGAGGGCGCCGACGAACTCACCTTCCTCGACATCACGGCCTCGTCCGGTGACCGGGAGACCACCTACGACGTCGTGCGCCGCACCGCCGAGCAGGTGTTCATCCCGCTCACCGTCGGCGGCGGGGTCCGCTCCGCGGACGACGTCGACAAGCTGCTGCGGGCCGGCGCCGACAAGGTCGGCGTCAACACGGCGGCCATCGCCCGGCCCGAGCTGATCCGCGAGATCGCCGAGCGCTTCGGCCGCCAGGTGCTGGTGCTGTCCGTCGACGCCCGCCGCACCCCGGAGGGCACCTCCACACCGTCCGGCTACGAGGTCACCACCCACGGCGGCCGCCGCGGCACCGGTATCGACGCCGTCGAATGGGCCCACCGCGCCGCCGAGCTGGGCGCCGGCGAGATCCTGCTGAACTCGATGGACGCGGACGGCACCAAGGACGGCTACGACACCGGGATGATCGAGGCCGTCCGCGGGCATGTCACGGTCCCGGTGATCGCCTCCGGCGGCGCGGGCAGGCTGGGCGACTTCGCCCCCGCCATCGCGGCCGGAGCGGACGCGGTGCTCGCCGCGTCCGTCTTCCACTTCGGCGAGCTGCGGATCTCGCAGGTCAAGCAGTCGCTGCGGGAGGCGGGGCACCCCGTCCGCTGAGCCCCGGTCCTCGTCCGGTGCTCGCCCGGCCCTTCCGGTTGCGCGGCCGCCGCCGTCCGGCAGTACTCCGCCGCGGTCCGGCAGTTGCCCCGCCGTACAGCCCGCGACCGCCGTCCCGTGGGCCGTCGCGGCGGCCCGGGGCGAGGACGACCCCGAGGGCGGTACCGCCCGGCATCGTGAGACGGGATCGCCGAGGCCCCTCGTCCCGGGCACCCACGCCCGCGGGCGGCTACCGGCGGCACGGCGTCCGCGGCCGCCGCGGTCCGGCAGTACTCCGCCGCGGTCCGGCAGTTGTCCCGCCGTACGGCCCGCGACCGCCGTCGCGTGGGCCGTCGCGGCGGCCCGGGGCGAGGACGACCCCGAGGGCGGTACCGCCCGGCATCGTGAGACGGGATCGCCGGTCGTCGCCGCGGTCCTGCTGCTGCTCCAGCAGGCCGCGGCCCAGGCCGGTCCGCTGCTCGTCGCGTTCGCCATCGACCGCGGCGTGCCCGCGCTGCGCGACGGCGACCGCGGGCCCCTGGTCGTGATCGGTGCCGGGTACGCGGTGTGCGCTCTCGGTTCGGGCGCGTTCCAGTACGCCTTCATCCGCGCGTCGGCCCGGGTCAACCAGGACGCCCTGCTCGACCTGCGCGGCCGGATCTTCCGGCATGCCCAGGCGCTGAGGCACCGCTCGCGGGCACGGCGTCACCCGGCGGCGCCGCGGCGGCCATCGAGGGCAGCCACGGTCCGGGCGCGCGGATCCGACCCCCGAGGGGCGGCGGCGGGGCCGTGGTGGGGCAGGCGTCAACCGGGCCGTGGTGGGCATGCGCCCGGCGGCCCGGCAGGGGTGCGGTATGCGTCCGGCGCGGTCCGGAGCGCGTCCCACAGCAGCGTCGTCCGGCACGGGTCCGGAGCACCTTCGACGGCAGAGTTCGGCGGTGGCGCTCGACGGCAGGGCTCGACGGCAGAGTTCGGCGGTGGCGCTCGACGGCAGGGTTCGGCGGCGGCCGCCGCCGCCCCGGCTCAGCCCATCCCGAGCTGCGCCCTGCCCACCCGGTCGACCGCCTCCTTGTCGCCCTCCACCTCCACCTGCGCCGCGTCCTGCCGACCGAAGGCGTAGACGGTCAGCTCACCCGGCTCACCGGTCACCGTCACCACCGGAGCACCGCGGTGCGCCACCGCCGTCTGCCCGTCGGGACGCCGCAGCACCAGCCCCACCGGAGCCTTGCGCCCCAGCAGCCGGGCGGACCTCTCCAGCCGGGACCACAGCGCGTCCGCGAAGACCGGGTCCAGCTCCCGCGGCGTCCAGCCGGGCTGCGCCCGCCGCACGTCCTCGGCGTGCACATAGAACTCGACCGTGTTCGACGCCTCGTCCACCTGCTTGATCGCGAACGGCGACATCTTCGGCGGGCCCGTGCGGATCAGCCGGATCAGCTCCTCGTACGGCTTGGCGGCGAACTCGGCCTGTACCCGGTCCAGCCGGCTCTTCAGGGGCCCCAGCACGATCCCGGCGGCCTCCGGGCGCCGTTCGCGCACCACGACGTGCGCCGCGAGATCCCGGGTGCTCCATCCTTCGCACAGTGTCGGTGCGTCCGGGCCCGCCGCCTCCAGCAGGTCGGCGAGCAGAAGTCGTTCGCGCTTCGCATGGGTCGACATGGCGGCCAGCCTACGACCGGCGCGCCGCGTCCGCCCAGTGGAGGTGTTTCGGTCACGGCCCGGCCGGCGCGGCACAATGGCGGCATGCCCAGCACACCCAGCGCACTCGACCCCGCCATCGCCGCCCGGCTCAAGCGCAGCGCCGACGGCCTGGTCCCGGCCATCGCCCAGCAGTACGACACCGGAGAGGTGCTGATGCTCGGCTGGATGGACGACGAGGCACTGCACCGCACCCTCACCACCGGACGCGCCACCTACTGGTCCCGCAGCCGCCGGGAGTACTGGGTCAAGGGCGACACCTCCGGTCACGTCCAGCACGTGAAGGCCGTCGCCCTCGACTGCGACGCGGACACCGTCCTGGTGAAGGTCGACCAGGTCGGGGCGGCCTGCCACACCGGCGACCGCACCTGCTTCGACAACGACGTGCTCCCCCTGGGCCGGTAGGGTCGTTCGCCATGGATCCCGAGACCTTCCGCAAGCTGGCGGCCGACCGCCGCGTCATCCCCGTCAGCCGGCGCCTCCTCGCGGACGGCGACACCCCGGTCGGCCTCTACCGCAAGCTCGCCGGCGAGCGCCCCGGCACCTTCCTCCTCGAGTCCGCCGACGGCGGCACCTCCCACACCGTGGGCGGCGGGGGCGGGGGCTCCTGGTCCCGCTACTCCTTCGTCGGCGTACGGTCCGCCGCCGCCCTCACCGTCCGCGACGGGCAGGCCCACTGGCTGGGCACCCCTCCCGTGGGCGTCCCCACGGAAGGTGACCCGCTGGACGCCCTGCGGGCGACCGTCCAGGCCCTCCACACCCCGCGGCAGGACCTCGACGAGGGCATGCCGACGTTCACCGGGGGCATGGTCGGCTACCTCGGGTACGACATCGTCCGCCGCCTGGAGCGGATCGGCGAGCACGGCCGGGACGATCTGCGGCTTCCCGAGCTGACCATGCTGCTCACCTCCGACCTCGCCGTCCTAGACCACTGGGACGGTTCCGTGCTGTTGATCGCCAACGCGATCAACCACAACGACCTCGACACCGGCGTAGACGAGGCGTACGCGGACGCCGTCGCCCGCCTCGACGCCATGGAGGCCGACCTGGCCCGGCCCGTCGAGAGCAGTCCGCACGCGCTGCCGCCCTCCGAGCTGCCCCCGTACACCGGGCCGATGTGGAGCGGCGAGGAGTTCCGGGCGGCCGTCGAGGACGTCAAGGAGCGCATCCGCGCCGGCGAGGCCTTCCAGGTCGTGCCGTCGCAGCGGTTCGAGACCCCGTGCGAGGCGAGCGCACTCGACGTCTACCGGGTGCTCCGGGCCACCAACCCCAGCCCGTACATGTACCTGCTGCGCTTCCCCCACGAGGACGGCGGTTTCGACGTCGTCGGCTCCAGCCCGGAGGCCCTCGTCAAGGTCGAGGACGGGCGCGCCATGCTGCACCCCATCGCCGGCACCCGCCCGCGCGGCGCGACCCCGCGCGAGGACCAGGCGCTCGCCGAGGAACTGCTCGCCGACCCCAAGGAGCGCGCCGAGCACCTCATGCTCGTCGACCTCGGCCGCAACGACCTGGGCCGGGTCTGCGAGCCCGGCTCCGTCGAGGTCGTCGACTTCATGTCGGTCGAGCGCTACTCGCACGTCATGCACATCGTCTCCACCGTGACCGGCCGGGTCGCCGAGGGGCGTACCGCCTTCGACGTGCTCACCGCCTGCTTCCCCGCCGGCACGCTCTCCGGCGCCCCCAAGCCCCGCGCGATGCAGATCATCGAGGAGCTGGAGCCGTCGCGGCGCGGGCTGTACGGCGGCGCCGTCGGCTATCTCGACTTCGCCGGCGACTCCGACACCGCGATCGCCATCCGCACCGCGCTGCTCCGCGACGGCACCGCCCATGTGCAGGCCGGAGCGGGGGTCGTCGCCGACTCCGACCCGGTCGCCGAGGACATCGAGTGCCGCAACAAGGCGGCGGCGGTGCTGCGCGCGGTGCACACCGCGAACCGGCTCCGCGGCGGCGGGACGCGTGAGGGATAGTGGGGGCGTGACCGCCGTACCCGTAACCCAGTCCGGCGCCGAGACCGAGCGGACGGCCCGTGCGGCCGCGCGCGGCCGGCGCAGCCTCGCGGCGGCCCTGCTCCTCGGCGCCGTCGGCGCCGCCGCGGTGCTGCTCGCCTCCGGGCAGACCTGGGCCGAGGGCACGGCCGCCGTCGGGGCCGGCAGCGTGCCGATCCGGGCCGACGGCCGCGGTGTCACCGGGCTTCCCGCGGCGCTCGCCGTCGTCGGACTCGCCGCCCTCGTCGCCGTCTTCGCGGTCCGCCGGGCGGGCCGTGCGATCGTCTCCGCACTGCTGGCGCTGAGCGGGGCCGGAGCCGCGGCCGCCGCCTTCCTCGGGGCCCGGGACAGCGCGGCGCTCGACGAGCGGGCCCGGCAGACCACGGGTGACACGGCGGCGGCCGCCGCCGAACTCACCCACACCGCCTGGCCGTATGTCACCGGACTCGCCGGACTGCTGATCCTGGCCGCCGGGCTGCTCGCCCTGCGGTACGGCGCCTCCTGGCCCGCCATGTCCGGGCGCTACGAGCGCGAGGGCGGTGCCCCGCGCGGGGGCCGCCCGGCCACCGCCGACCCCGACCGGCCCGAGGAGCTGTGGAAGGCCCTCGACCGGGGTGAGGACCCCACCGGCGACCGCTGAGGAGGCTCCCGCCGGAGGCCCCGGTGGGGAGGCCCCGGTCGGGAGGCCCCGGTGGGGAGGCCTCGGTCAGGAGGCCCCGGTGGGGGCCCCGCCGGCGACCGGCGGGAGAAGCCCGTCGGCGGCCGGCGGGGGCGACCTCGTCGGCGGCAGCCGAAGTGCCGGAGCCCGGCGGGGCGGCAGGTGCTTCGTCGCCTCGCGATCAGTGACGACCCCCACGTCCCGGCAGCCCCACGGGTGCGGGACAATGGGGCGGGACCAACCGACCCACCACCCCCAGCGCAACACCAACGAGGAGCACTTCATGGCGGGCAGCAGCCACGGACACACCCCGGCCGCCTGGACCGGCGTCACCATCTCCTTCATCGGCTTCTGCATCGCGGGCGTCTTCATGGTGGCCGCGAACCCGCTCGGGTTCTGGGCCGGCATGGTCGTGGTCCTCGTCGGCGGTGTCGTCGGTGCAGCGATGAAGGCCGCCGGCCTCGGGCAGAAGGAGGAGGCCGCGGCCGTCCCGGCCCGCACCCCGGCGGGGCAGCCGGTGGCTGCCGAGGCGACGGCCTCCTGACCGCGGGGTCCCCGTCCGCGGCGCGGCCCGGCGAGCCCGGGCTGCGCCGCTGCGTACCACCGTGGACAATCGCGGGGTGGAAGCCATGAACCGCGGAGCGGAGGCGTCTGCCGCCGGGCCGGGACCGTCGTCCGCCCCCGCGCAGGGACCGTTCCCCGCATGGGGACCGTCCTCCGCCGCGCCCGGACCCGGGCCCGTGCCGGCGCACCCGCCCGGGCACCGTCACCCCCCGGTTCCGCCGTCCCCGCGCCCGGACCGCCCCCCGCCACTCCACCGCAGGCTCGCCGCGCCGACGGCCGCGCTGGCCGCCGTCGCCGGGGCCTTCATCTACGTCGGCGCCGTCGACCCCGGCGAGCCCGGCCACTACCCCGTCTGCCCGCTGCTTCAGCTGACCGGCATCTACTGCCCCGGCTGCGGCGGGCTGCGCAGCGCCCACGCGTTCGTCCACGGCGAACTCGGCACCGCCTTCGGCGCCAATGCGCTCGCCGTCGCCGGCTATCTGCTCTTCGCGGTGCTCTGGGCCTTCTGGCTCGTCCGCGCCGTCAGGGCGAGACCGGTGCGGATCACGCTGGGACCCGCCTGGTGGTGGGGCCTCGGCGCGGTCCTCGCCGTCTTCACGGTTGTCCGGAACCTGCCGTTCGGTTCGGGACTCGCACCCTGACTCCCGGGCGGGCCCTCGGGCCGATCCGCGGCAAAGTCCCAGGTGAGACGGCGAAAGAAGGCCCAGGCGCCGGGAACGGCGTCAACCGGATGCGGAGCCATCGCCCGTATCCGGATACCATCGGGATTGCCGACAGTGATCCATCATCAACCTCCCGGAAGGGGGCCGCTCGCGTGAGTGTGCTCGACGAGATCATCGACGGCGTGCGCGCCGACCTCGCGGAGCGGCAGGCGCGCGTCAGCCTCGACGAACTCAAGGAGCGTGCGGCCAAGGGGCCCCAGGCCAAGGACGGTGTCGCCGCGCTGCGCGGCGACGGCGTGAAGGTCATCTGCGAGGTGAAGCGCTCCAGCCCGTCCAAGGGCGCGCTCGCCGCCATCGCCGACCCCGCCGGGCTGGCCGCCGACTACGAGGCGGGCGGCGCGGCCGTCATCTCCGTCCTCACCGAGGAGCGCCGCTTCGGCGGCTCGCTCCAGGACATGGAGGCCGTGCGGGCCCGGGTGGACGTGCCGGTGCTCCGCAAGGACTTCATCGTCACGTCGTACCAGCTGTGGGAGGCCCGTGCGTACGGTGCCGACCTGGTCCTGCTGATCGTCGCCGCACTCGACCAGCAGGCCCTCGTCTCCCTGATCGAGCGCGCCGGGTCCATCGGGCTCACCCCGCTCGTCGAGGTCCACGACGAGGACGAGGTCGAGCGTGCCGTGGACGCCGGAGCCAGGATCATCGGGGTCAACGCGCGCAACCTCAGGACCCTCGAGGTCGACCGGTCCACCTTCGAGCGGGTCGCGCCCGAGATCCCCGCGGGAGTCGTCAAGATCGCCGAGTCCGGTATCCGCGGCCCGCACGACCTGATCGCCTACGCCAACGCCGGCGCCGACGCGGTGCTGGTGGGGGAGTCCCTGGTCACCGGCCGTGACCCGAAGTCCGCGGTGGCCGATCTGGTCGCCGCCGGCGCCCACCCGGCGCTTCGGCAGGGCAGGGACTGACCCGCTCCATGACCGCCGTCGCCCGCCGCACGCCCACCGCCGCCCCCGGCCTCCAACGGCCGGGCCGGGCGGCGGCGGGTGCCGGCGAACCGCATGCCCCACTGGCGCGCGGCTGCCGTCCGCGCGGCTGCCGCGCCCCGGCCCGGCGGGTGCACGGACGGCGGGTCAGATACGTCATCGGCGACGAGCCCGGCCAGGTCAACGGCATGCGATGGCGCCGCTGAGCGATTCGCTCGCACCGCACGCCGTCACCCATCATCTCTTCGGCTCACCCGCACACGAGGAGTCCTGGCATGCCCAGCCAATACTTCGTACCCGACCCCGAGGGCCGGGTGCCGGACGCCGCCGGCTACTTCGGCGACTTCGGCGGAACGTTCATTCCCGAGGCGCTCGTCGCCGCCGTCGACGAGGTGGCCGCCGAGTACGACAAGGCCAGGTCCGACCCGGCCTTCGCATCCGAACTCGACGACCTGCTCGTCCACTACACGGGACGGCCCAGCGCCCTGACCGAGGTGCCCCGCTTCGCCGGGCACGCGGGCGGCGCCCGGGTCTTCCTCAAGCGCGAGGACCTCAACCACACCGGCTCGCACAAGATCAACAACGTGCTGGGGCAGGCGCTGCTGACCCGGCGCATGGGAAAGACCCGCGTCATCGCCGAGACCGGCGCCGGTCAGCACGGTGTGGCCACCGCCACCGCCTGCGCCCTCTTCGGCCTCGACTGCACCATCTACATGGGCGAGATCGACACCGAGCGCCAGGCGCTGAACGTCGCACGGATGCGCATGCTCGGCGCCGAGGTCGTGCCGGTGAAGTCCGGCAGCCGCACCCTGAAGGACGCCATCAACGAGGCGTTCCGCGACTGGGTCGCCAACGTCGACCACACCCACTACCTCTTCGGCACGGTCGCCGGCCCGCATCCCTTCCCGGCGATGGTCCGCGACTTCCACCGGGTCATCGGCACCGAGGCCCGGCGCCAGATCCTGGAGCGCACGGGCCGCCTCCCGGACGCCGCCGTCGCCTGCGTCGGCGGCGGCTCCAACGCCATCGGCCTGTTCCACGCGTTCATCCCGGACGGGAGCGTGCGCCTGGTGGGCTGCGAGCCCGGGGGCCACGGCGTCGAGACCGGCGAGCACGCGGCCACCCTGACCGCGGGCGAGCCGGGCATCCTGCACGGCTCGCGCAGCTACGTCCTCCAGGACGACGAGGGGCAGATCACCGAGCCGTACTCGATCTCGGCCGGTCTGGACTACCCGGGCATCGGCCCCGAGCACGCCTACCTCAAGGACTCCGGACGCGGCGAGTACCGGGCCGTGACCGACGACGCCGCCATGCAGGCGCTGCGGCTGCTCTCCCGCACGGAGGGCATCATCCCGGCCATCGAGTCCGCGCACGCCCTGGCCGGCGCGATCGAGGTCGGCAAGGAACTCGGCAAGGACGGGCTGATCCTGGTCAGCCTGTCCGGCCGGGGCGACAAGGACATGGACACCGCCGCCCGCTACTTCGGGCTGTACGACGCCGACGGCGGTGCCGCGACCGACGCCTCGGTGGCGGCGGACGCCGCGGGCGAGGTCGCGGAGATCGAGGGAGACGCCACGTGAGCGGGAACACGAGCGGGAACATCAGGCTGCTGAGCGACACCCTCGCACGGGCGAAGTCCGAGGACCGGGCCGCCCTGATCGCCTACCTCCCGGCCGGTTTCCCCACCGTGGACGGCGGCATCGAGGCGATCAGGGCCGTCCTCGACGGCGGCGCCGACATCGTGGAGGTGGGCCTGCCGCACAGCGACCCGGTGCTGGACGGGCCGGTCATCCAGACCGCCGACGACATCGCCCTGCGCGGCGGCGTCAGGATCGCGGACGTGATGCGCACCGTGCGGGAGGCCCACACCGCCACGGGCAAACCGGTCCTCGTGATGACCTACTGGAACCCGATCGACCGGTACGGCGTCGAGCGCTTCACCGCCGAACTCGCCGAGGCCGGCGGCGCGGGCTGCATCCTGCCCGACCTGCCGGTCCAGGAATCCGAGACATGGCGCGAGCACGCCGCGAAGCACGGGCTCGCCACGGTGTTCGTCGTGGCGCCCAGCAGCCGGGACGCACGGCTCGCCGAGATCACCGCCGCGGGCTCGGGCTTCGTCTACGCCGCCTCGCTGATGGGCGTCACCGGCACCCGCGAGTCCGTCGGGACCCAGGCCCGGGACCTGGTGCGGCGCACCCGGGCCACCGCCGCCGGCCGGGGCGGCCTCCCGGTGTGCGTCGGGCTGGGCGTCTCCGACGCCGAGCAGGCCGCCGAGGTCGCGGGCTTCGCCGACGGCGTGATCGTCGGCTCGGCCTTCGTCAAGCGGCTGCTCGACGCCGGTGACCACACGGCCGGAGTCGAGGCGGTGCGGGCACTGGCCGGTGAACTCGCGGAGGGCGTCCGCAAGCGGTGACCGGCGGGGCCGCCCGCCGCCGCGACGAGCGATCCGGTCGGCCGGCTCACCCGAACGGGTGGACATGAGACCGGGGAGGCGCCTGCGCGCCTCCCCGGTTCGTTGCTGTGGTCGTGAGCGAGAACAACCAAGACGGAATGCGGGCCGCGCGCGAGCGGCTCAAGCGCGAACGCGAACTCCACAAGAACCGCGAGAAGCGACGGCGCCTGCTGATCGTGTCCGCCGCGGTGGTCGGCGTGCTGGGCCTGGCCGCGGTGGTCGGTGTGATCGCGGCGGGCGGTGGCGGGAAGGACGAGGGGTCCACCGCGGGCGGCCCGGTGGTCGCCCCGAGCGGAGCCCAGGGCGAGGACGCGCTCGCGCTTCCGGCGGGCCCGGACGGAGCGCCGTCCACGCTCACGGTCTGGGAGGACTTCCGCTGCCCCGCCTGTGCCCAGTTCGAGAACGTGATGAGGGACACGATCCACGAGCTGACCGACTCGGGTCAGCTCAGGGTCAGGTACCACCTCGCGACGATCATCGACGGCGGCATGGGCGGCAGCGGCTCGCTCCGGGCCGCGAACGCCGCCGCGTGCGCGCAGGACGCCGGGAAGTTCGTGGAATACCACGACGTGCTGTTCCAGAACCAGCCTCCGGAGACCGAGGACGCCTTCGCGGACAACGAGCGGCTGATCGAACTGGCGGGCGAGGTGCCGGGCCTGGCCACCCCCGCGTTCACCGAGTGCGTCGAGTCCGGCAGGCACGACGCCTGGGTGGCGAAATCCGACCAGGCCTTCGAGGAGAAGAACTTCCGGGGCACCCCGACGGTGCTCCTCAACGGCGAGTCCGTGTTCCCGCAGAAGGACGGCGAGCAGCTCAGCCCCGAGAACCTGCGGAAGTGGGTCGCCGAGGCCGACCGGGACAAGCAGCGGCGCACGGGGCAGCCGAGCCCGGCCGCCTCCTGACGCGGCCGCATCCGGTGTGCAATCCGCGGCGGCGGCGGCGGCAGGGTCGGGGCGAACGGGGGCGCGTCCGTCCCTCCCGCCTCCGCGGTCGCGCATGCACACCGTCCCAGCCGAACAACTCCCGGTGGAAGTGCTCCCCCGGCTCCGCGGTCGCGCATGCCCACCCGCCCCCGGGCGCCTGTGCGTCCCGGGTGCTCGCCCCCGGGTGCCGGTGCGTCCCGGGTGCTCGCCCCGGGTACCTGTGCGTCCCGGGAGTCTGTGCGTCGCCGTGTCCGTGCGTCCGTGCGTCCGTGCGTTCGTGGGTTCGCGTGTCCGCGTGTCCGCGTGTCCGTGCGTTGTGCGTTTGGGCGTTCGTGCGTCCGGAAGGCTGTACGTCCCCCCGGCGTCCCCCGGAGTCCCCCAGCGTTCCGTCGAGTGTCCCGTGGCTCCGCTTCGGGGGTTTCGGCGGCGTCGGCCGGTCGAGTCCGGCCCCGCTGGTGTGCGCACAGGCCCGTGGGCGGCGGCCGCGTGCGCGCGGGCCGGTCCCGGGCGCTTCCCTCTACCCCCAGGGGCTGCACGCGGCGGCGGTGTGCGCGCGGGCCGGTCGCGCGGGGGCCCCTCGGACGGCGCCCGCGCGGGCCGCGGGGCCTGTTATGCAGACGTTGCGCGGTCGGTTGCCGTGCCCGGGGCCCGGCAGGGTAGCGTCGGACCTGCCATGGACCTTGCCTACATTCCCAGCCCGTCCACCGGTGTCGTCCACCTCGGACCGCTTCCGCTGCGCGGCTATGCCTTCTGCATCATCATCGGCGTCTTCGTGGCCGTCTGGTACGGCAACAAGCGCTGGATCGCCCGCGGCGGCAAAGCCGGCACCGTGGCGGACATCGCCGTGTGGGCCGTCCCCTTCGGCCTCGTCGGCGGCCGCCTGTACCACGTGATCACCGACTACCAGCTGTACTTCGGCGAGGGCCGGAACTGGGTCGACGCCTTGAAGATCTGGGAGGGCGGCCTCGGCATCTGGGGCGCCATCGCGCTCGGCGCGGTCGGTGCGTGGATCGGCTGCCGCCGCCGCGGTATCCCGCTGCCCGCGTACGCCGACGCCATCGCGCCCGCCATCGCCTTCGCACAGGCGATCGGCCGCTGGGGCAACTGGTTCAACCAGGAGCTGTACGGCAGGCCGACGGACCTGCCGTGGGCCCTCGAGATCAGCGAGGGTGTGAACCGGGAGGCCGGGCTCTACCACCCGACGTTCCTCTACGAGTCGCTGTGGTGTGTCGGTACGGCGTTGCTGGTGATCTGGGCGGACCGCCGCTTCCGGCTCGGTCACGGCAGGGCGTTCGCGCTGTACGTCGCCGCGTACTGCGCGGGCCGGGCCTGGATCGAGTACATGCGTGTGGACGAGGCGCACCACGTCCTCGGCCTCCGGCTGAACGTCTGGACGGCGATGCTGGTCTTCGTCCTGGCCGTGGTCTACATCGTGGTCTCCGCCCGGCTTCGCCCGGGCCGCGAGGAGACCGTCGAGCCCGCGGCTGTGCGGCAGGGCGAGGACGGCGAGAAGGGCGCGGACGGCCAGAAGGACGAGGACGGCCAGAAGGACGAGGACGGCGAGAAGGGCGGGGGCGGTACCGGGGACACTCCGGGCGACGCGGCCGGCGCGGACCCCGACTCCTCGTCCGACTCCGGCGGGACTCCCGGCTCGGGGACGCCGTCACCGGGCAGGGAAGCCGAGGGCGACCCGGCCGACTCCGGGTCCGCGAACAGGAACTGACCGGGGGCACGGCCCCGTGCGCCGAGTGCCCCGGACCAGGTCGTGCCCCGCGATGTGGTGTAGGTGATCAGGTGCTTCACGTTCCGGTTCGAGGCCCATGGCGATCTCCGTGGGGACGGCAACCCACGAAGCGTCCCGCTGAAACGGGTTGAACATCCAATCCGGCCGAGTCACCGTCTCCGACCTGCGGCTTCCGCCGTCCTGATCCCCTACACCACCCGGCGGGACGCGATCCCGGGGCCGCCCGGCCGCCACGGCCGAGTGCCCCGGGGCTTCGGCGTCCCTCCGGCTCTGCGCGCGATGACCGGGGGATCCCGTCGTGCCGGTCCGCGGCCTGGAGCGGTCCGCAGGGGCGGGAAGGCCGGGCGTCCCGGGCGTCCCGGGGACCCCGAGGACGCGGTGCGTGACCGCCTCTGCCGGACCGCGCTGCGGAGTCGTGCGGTGGAGTCGTGCCGTGGGGAACCGCCACCCGGCCCCCGCGGTGCCGGCCCCGTCTGCGGTTCGCCGCCGCCCTTGCAGCCCGCAAGCCCGCAAGCCCGCAGCCCGCAGCCCGCGGGCCGCCGGGGCGGCACCGGTGGCCGGGGCGCCCGACCGCCGGTGCGTCACGCGCCGTCGCGGCCGGCGAGGGAGAGTGTGCGTTGGGCCGCGGCGACGACCGCCGCGTCCACGAAGCGGCCGTCGGGGAGGGCCAGGGCGCCCGCGTCCGTCGCCGCAGCCGCCTTGACGACCTCCTCGGCCGCCTCCACCTCCTCGGCGCTGGGCAGGTAGGCGCGCTCGATCACCGGGAGCTGCCGGGGGTGGATGGCGGCCCTGCCGAGGAACCCCAGGGAGCGGCCGTGGGCGCAGGACGCAGCCAGGCCGTCCAGGTCGCGGATGTCGGGGAACACCGACTGCGTCGGCGGGGGCAGCCCCGCGGCGCGGGCGGCGACGACGACGCGGCTGCGCGGCCAGTCCAGTCCGGTGTCGTCGCGTACTCCCAGGTCCGCCCGGAGGTCCGCCTCACCGAGTGAGATGCCGCGCACCGCGGGGTCGGCCGTCGCGATGGCGAAGGCGTGCTCCACCCCGCCCGCCGACTCCAGCAGCGCGTACAGCCCCTTGCCGGGAGCCAGTCTCGCCGGGCCCCGGATGTCGGTGGCGTGTGTCACCTTGGGGATGCGCAGAGCCGCCAGGCCCGGCAGGCGGGCCAGCGGGGCGATGTCCCGTTCCGTGTGGATGCGGACGTGGACCGGCACGGGCTGAGGGGAGGAGAGCATTTCGGCGGTGGCCGCGAGGGCGTACGCCTTGCGGTGCGGCGCGACCGCGTCCTCCAGGTCGACGATCACGATGTCGGCACCCGAGGAGAGCGCCTTGCCGACCACCTCGGGCCGGTCGCCGGGTGCGTACAGCCAGGTGAGCGGGGTCACAGGGCGCCTTCCGCGCGCAGGGCGGCGATTCTGCCGGGGGTGAGCCCGAGTTCCCCGAGTACGGAGTCGGTGTCCGCTCCGTGCGGACGGCCGGCCCAGCGGATGCCGCCCGGGGTCTCGGAGAGGCGGAAGAGGACGTTCTGCATGCGGATGGGCCCGAGTTCCGGATCGGGGACCTCGGTGACGCTGCCGAGTGCCCGGTACTGGGGGTCGGCCATGACGTCCCTTACGTCGTAGACGGGGGCGACCGCGGCCTCGGCCTTGTCGAAGGCGGCGACGACCTCCTCCTTGGTGTGGCGGGCGATCCAGGCGCCGACGGCCTCGTCGAGAACCTCGGCGTGCTCCGCCCGGCCGCTGCCCGAGGCGAACCACGGCTCGGACACCAGCTCAGGTCGGCCGACGAGCCGCATCACGCGTTCGGCCACGGACTGCGCGGAGGTGGAGACGGCGAGCCAGCTGCCGTCGGCCGCGCGGTAGGTGTTGCGGGGGGCGTTGTTGCGTGAGCGGTTGCCGGTGCGGGGCTGGACGTAGCCGAGCTGGTCGTACCAGATGGGCTGCGGCCCCAGCACGGTGAGGATGGGCTCGATGATGGCCATGTCGACGACCTGGCCGCGACCGGTGGCGGAACGGGCGGTGAGCGCGGTCATCACGGCGTAGGAGGTGGCGAGCGCCGCGATGGAGTCGGCGAGACCGAAGGGCGGCAGCGTGGGCGGGCCGTCCGGTTCACCGGTGAGCGCGGCGAACCCGCTCATGGCCTCGGCGAGGGTGCCGAAACCGGGCCGGTGGCAGTACGGGCCGAACTGGCCGAAGCCCGTGACCCGGGCCAGTACCAGCCGGGGACTGGCGGCGCTCAGCTCCTCCCAGCCCAGCCGCCACCGCTCCAGCGTGCCGGGGCGGAAGTTCTCGATGACGACGTCCGCGGTGGCGGCGAGCGTCAGGAACGTCTCGCGGCCGCCGGGGGCGGACAGGTCGAGCGTGATGGTCCGCTTGTTGCGGCCGAGCAGCTTCCACCACAGACCGATGCCGTCCTTGCCGGGGCCGTGGCCGCGCGACGGGTCGGCTCTGCGGGGGTGCTCGACCTTGATCACATCGGCGCCGAAGTCGCCCAGCATCGTCGCCGCGAGCGGCCCGGCGAAGAGGGTGGCCAGATCGAGGACGCGTAGCCCGGCGAGCGGCCCGCTCGCGGCGGGCGCATCGGCCGGGACGGAGGGGCGGGCGGCGGCACCGGTGGTGTCGGGGTGGTGCATGGGGGCTCCTTGCGAGTCTCCTGCGGGTCGTGCGTGGTGCGGCGGCTTCGCGGGGGTGCGGGGGCTTCGCGGGGGTGCGGGGGCGCAGGGCTCATGCGGTGCGGTCGGTGCGGTCGGTGCGGTCGGTGCGGTGAGTACGGGCGGTGCGGTCGGTAGGGGCGGTGCGGGCGGTGCGGTTGGCGTCGATGGCTCGGGTGGACTCGGTGGTTCAGGGGGTCCGGGTGGCCTCGGTGGTTCGGGTGGTTCGGGTGGTTCGGGCGGTTCGGGTGGTTCAGGGGGTCCGGGTGGCGTCTGCGTCTGCGTCGGCATCGGTGGAGTGGGCGTACGTGAGGCGGGCGAGTGTGTCGAAGCCGACGCCGTCGAACCCGCCGACGGTGGTGGCGAGACGGTTGTCGAGCGGAGCGGTCCAGGACTCGGGCAGGCGGCCGGGGCTCCCGGCGAGCAGTCCGGTCAGCGAGCCGGCGGTGGCGCCGTTGGAGTCCGTGTCCCAGCCGCCCGACACGGCACGGCAGATGCTGCCGGTGAAGTCGCCGTCCGCGTGGGTGAGCGCGGCGGCGAGCAGCGCCGCGTTGGGGACGGCGTGCACCCAGTGGTAGGCACCGTACGCGGAGTGCAGCCGGTCCACGACGGTGTCGAAGTCGTGGTGCGCGGCGGCGGTGGCGATGCCGTGGCGGACGGCCGCGGCGAGCCGTGAGCGGGGCGGGACGACACGGAGCCCCTCGCGCAGGCATGTGTGCACGTCCGCGGCCCCGCCGGCCGCGACGGCCAGTGCCGCCGCGACGAACATGGCCCCGTGGACGCCGTTCGCGGTGTGGGTGAGCACCGCGTCGCGATGGGCCTGCTCGGCCGCCGCGGCCGGGTCGCCGGGGTGGGTCCAGCCGTGCACGTCGGCCCGGATGGCGGCGCCGATCCACTCCCGGAAGGGGTTGTGCCGGGTCGCGGTCTCCGGCGGTTCCACACCCTGGAGGAGGTTGCGGTACGCCACCCGTTCGGCGGTGAACGTACGCCCGGCGGGGAGTTCGTCCAGCCAGAGCCGGGCGACGTCGGCGGTGCCGAAGTCCCTTCCGTACCGCTGGAGGAGGAGCAGGTTCAGCAGTGGGTAGTCGAGGTCGTCGTCCTCGGGCATGCCGTCGATGTTCTCGGCGAGCGAGGTGGCGGCCGAGCGGCGGTTCCAGGGGTGGGCGGCCAGCAGCCCGGGAGGCACGCCCTTCGCGGTGAACCACGTCGACAGCGGCCAGTTGCCGGCCGCGCGGGCGAGTGCGCGGATGGCGTGCAGGGGGAGCTTCTCCACGGGTTTGCCGAGCAGGCAGCCCGCCGCCCGGCCGAGCCAGGCGGCGTGCAGTCGCTGCTCCGGCGGGCTGCTCGTCGCGTGCCCGAGCCCGGTCCGCGGCGCGCCGTCCGTGCCGTGCCGGTGGACGCGCCGGGTCCGGTCGTCCGTGCCGTGCCCCTCCCGCCCGGGCAGGTCCCGCGGCCGCGGAACGGGCCAGTCGGGGCACGCCGCCCTGATGGCGGGCAGGCCCGTCGGCTCGCGGTCGGCGAACGGAGCGGGGAGCGCGTCGAGTTCGTCCAGCAGCCGGGTCGCCAGCGCTCGCAGCCGCGGCGGGGCGGGCCGCGGCGATGCGCCTGCGGCCGGGGGCGCCGGAGTGCCGCCCGCCGCCCGCCAGCGGTGGGCGACCGCCGAGGCGTCCCGGCCGTCCTCGGCGGCCTGGCGCAGCTCGTGGCCGACCAGGTCCTCGGGCTGGACCCAGGTGAGCCGGAGGTTCACCGGGCGTCCGCCAGTCCGGCGAAGGCGGCCTCGTGCGCCCGGCGGCGCCTGGTGTCGCGGGCGAAGATCTCGTACGCGACCTCCGTCAGCGTCCTGGCCGGGGCGTGCAGGTCGAGGCGGCTGGCCTCGGCGACGGTCTTCACCCAGTCGGCCGGGACCGGTCCCTCGCCGTGCAGCGCGCCCGCGAGCGCCCCGGACATCGTGGCGATCGAGTCGCAGTCCCTGCCGTAGTTCACGGAACCCAGCACGGTCCTGCGGTAGTCGCCGCCGCCGATGAGGAGCATGCCCAGCGCGACGGGGAGTTCCTCGACGGAGTGCAGCCGGGAGGGGCGGCGGGCGGCCAGGGATGGGGCGCGGTAGTCGGGCCCGACGGTGTCGAACGGTGCGACCGCCTCCCGGAGCGGACGGAGCGCGGGCTCGAAGTCGTCGTGGCGGGACGCGACTTCGGACACCGCCTCGATCGCCGAGCGGGTGCCGTCCTTGGCGAGCGAGAGGCAGGTCTCGATGACGGACTCCGGGCTCGCCCCGGGTGCGCAGGCCGCGGCGACGGCGGCGGCGAGGACGCCCGCGGCCTCACGTCCGTACGAGGACTGGTGGGCGCCCGCCACGTCCAGGGCCTCCGCGTAGGCGGCGGCCGGGTTGGCCGCGTTGACCAGCCCGACCGGGGCCATGTACATGGCCGCACCGCAGTTGACGATGTTCCCGGTGCCGGCCTCGCGCGGGTCGACATGGCCGTAGTGCAGCCGGGCCGCGAGCCACTTCTCGGCGAGGAACACCCGTTGGAGCGGCAGGGCCTCGGCCTCCAGTTCGGGGATCCAGCGCGGCGTTGAGACGAGGTCCGGTACGAGGTGGTCGGCGACCGAGTAGGCGTCGAGGTGGTCCCGGACGGCGGCGTAGACGCGGACGAGGGCGTGTGTCATCAGGGTGTCGTCGGTGACGTGCCCGTCCCCCTTGTGGTACGGCGCGATGGGGCGGGCGGTGCGCCAGTCGCCGCCGTGCCAGGGGCCGACGACCCCCCGGACGCGGCCGCCGTGGCGCTCCACGATCTGCTCCGGGGTGTATCCCTCGACCGGCCCGCCGAGCGCGTCGCCGACCGCGGCGCCGACGAGGGAGCCGGTGATCCGGTCGTCGAGCGTGGCGACCGCGTGCGCTGAGAGTGTCATGCCGGAATTGTCCACCCGGGGTGGGCGCGGGTGAGGCAGGCGGCGTCGGGGATTCGCGTCCGGGAGAGGCGAGTTACGGACCCGCGGTCCGGCCGGCACCTCCTGCTCCTGCTCCTGCTCCTGCTCCGGCGGTGGCGGTGGCGGTGGCGGTGGCAGCGGCGGTGGCAGCGGGAGCGGGAGCAGCGGCGGAGGCCGCCGGGGTCGCCGAGGCCGCCGGGGTCGCCGAGGTCGCCGGGGCCGCCGAGGCGGAGGACGGCGGGGTGTGCGGCGCGGCCGGGGCGGCGTCCGTCGGGTGGGTGACGCGGGCCAGCAGCCCGGCGAGTTCCACCAGGTCCGTGCCGGCGAGCCGGGGGAGGGCGCAGCCGGCCAGGGTGCGGCAGGCGTCCCGCCAGGCCGCGGGCACGGCCGCCGCCCCGCCGAGGGCCCCGGTCAGCGCGCCGGCGAGGGCGGGCGCGGAGTCGGCGACCCGTGACAGGCACGCGGCCGCGGGCAGGGCCCCGCTCATCCGGCCGCGCGCCGCCGTCACCAACGCGAGGGCGACGGGCACCGTCTCGGCCGCGGCGATGCCGTAGCTGTAGACGTGGTCGACGATCTGGTGCTCCAGCAGGGGCACCAGGGAGAAGGCGTCCTCCGCGCGGCGGGCGAGCACCAGGGCGTGCCGGGCGTTGCGGCCGATCTCGGTGGCCTCGGGGAGTTCGGCCAGGGCGGCGCCGACAGCCGCGTCCGCGGTCGCGCCGCCGAGCGCCGCGGCGACCGCGGCCGCCATGGCGCGGGCGCCGTGCACACCGTCGCCGTCCTGGGTGTAGCGCGCGTCGAACTCGGCCAGCTCGGCGGCGGCCCGGGGGTCGCCCGGGTGGACGGCGGCGAGCACGGCGGCGCGCACGCAGGCGGCGTCGTCGAAGTAGTGCGGGTTGTCGTGGCCGGTGGCGGGCGGGCGCAGTCCGGTGGCGAGATTGCCCAGCCCCGCGCGTACGGAGATCCGGGCACGCAGGGGAGGCACGGCCGCCTCGACCTCCGGTGCCCGGGCCTCAGCCGCGGCGATCTCTCCGGCGAGGGTGTTCCAGGCGAGGTCGACCGCGGTACGCACCCGGCGGCCGGGGGCCAGGCCGTCGAACCGCTCACCCGCGGAGGCGAGGACCGTCTCGGCGGCGAAGGCGGCCCACTCCGCGTCGTCGGACGGGCCGAGGCGCAGAGGTTCCGGGGGCTGGTTCAGGGCGATCGGGACCGGCAGCGTGGTCGTGGCGTTCTGCTCGGCGAACGTGTCGAGTTCACGGGTGAGACGCCGCGTCCACTCGGGCATCCGCGCGGCCCGGTGCCGGGCCGCCGGCCACCCCGCGGCGTCACCGGCGGCGAGCCCGAGCAGCAGCCCCTCGAGCCGTTTGCGGTATCCGTCGCGGGTACGGGAAGCGGTGCGCGTGCCCGTGGAGGCCGACTCGCCGGGGCGGGCCGCCGCGCGGTGCGGCCGGCACGAGTACCCCCACCCCGTACCGGGGCCGAGGCTCCCGGCCCCGGCACGGGGGGAGTCCGGGCGCCGGGTCCGCGCGGCGGCCGTGCCGCCGTCCGCCGCCGCGGCGGACTCCCGGCCGCTGGGTTGCGGACGGAGTGGCATCCGTCCCGCCCCGTACTCCGGCCGCCCCGCCGGGCGTGAGTGCTCCGGCCGGTCCGGGCGGTGCCGTGCGGCGGGGTCCGCGCCCGCGGGGGCGGCCGGGGGCCGGGGGGTCGCGGGGGAGTCGTCGGGGCCGGACCGGTTCCGTGCGGCGTGGTCCGGGCGCGCGTGCACGTGCGCGCCTGTGTCTGTGTCTGTGTCTGTGTCTGCGTCTGTGCCTGTGCCTGTGCCTGTGCCTGTGCCTGTGCCTGTGCCTGTGCCCGTGCCTGTGCCCGTGCCCGTGCCCGTGCCTGCGTTCGTGTCTGCGTTCGTGTTCGTGTTTGCGGGCTCGGCCCGGGGCGCGTGGGTCGGGCCGGGCCCGGCCGCGCCCGCGTCCGCCGGGTCCCGCGGTTGCCGCGCGTCCGGGGTCTTCTCGTGGTCCGGTCGCGTCTCCTCTTCCGGGGTCTTCTCCGGCTCCGGTCGCGTTTCCCGGCCCGGGGCCCGCCCCGCGCCGGGTGCGACCGCCCCCGGCCCGTCGCCCGGGGCGTCCCGGGTGTCCGGTGCCGGGTCCGGTGCCGGGTCCGGCGGCGATTCCGGGGAGTCGGGAGCGGGCTGGTCCGCACTGGTGGAGTCGAGTGGGCGGGGGGTCATGACGGGGCCTCGGTGTCGTCGTACGGAGTGAGCAGGTCCGCGATGTCGAGGACGTGGTAGCCCCGCATGGAGGGGAGGCAGCTGCCCCGGACCGGGCCGATCGCGGCGGCCCAGTCCGGCGGGATGGCGGTGGCGCCCGACATCGCCCCGGCCAGCGCGCCCGCGACCGCCGCGGTGGTGTCGGCGTCGCGGCCCATGTTGACCGCGGTCAGCACCGATGTGCGGAAGTCGCCCCGGGCCGCGGCGAACGCGCCGAAGGCCAGTCCGACCGCCTCGGGCGCCAGGTCGGTCCACGGGTAGCCGCCGACGACGACCGCGGAACGGACCGTCCGTTCCCGGCCGAGCGGATCCGTTCCCGCGCGTTCCGCCGCGACGACCGCCCGGCGCATGGAGCGCGACGTCCAGGAGTCCAGGGGCACGGCGGAGAGGGCGGCGCCGATCACTCCCGCCGGACCGGCCCCCGCCATCGCGGCGGCCACCCCGGCCGCCACCGCCTGCCCGCCGTAGATGCCCTCGCCGTCGTGGCTCACGCAACCGTCGACGGCCACCAGCCGGGCCGCCTCGCGGGGGGAGCCCGCGGCGAACACCCCGAACGGCGCCGCCCGTATGGCGAGCCCGTCGCTCCAGGCGTGCCGGTGCTGCGCGGTGATGGGCGCCGCCAGCCCGCGGCGCAGGTTCTCCAGCGTGCCGCGCTCGCTGAAGCCGGCCCCCCGGAACGGGCCCTCGTCCAGGTCGGCGATCCAGTGGTGCCACGCCTTCTCGACGTGCGCCACGGTGAGCGCCGATCCGTGGCGGGCGAGCAGCAGCCCGGAGAAGATCGCGTACTCGGTGTCGTCCGTGCCCGCGGGGTTGTCGGTCACGAAGCCCTCGATACGGCCCCAGCGGCGGCGGATCTCGGAGGGCCGCATGTTCTCCGCCGGTGCGCCGAGGGCGTCGCCCACGGCCAGCCCCAGGAGCGCGCCGCGGGCCCGATCGCATGCAGTCCAGTCCACCGCGCCACTCCTTACGCCCCTGCGGGCCCGTTCCCCGATCTGTCCCACGCGGGACGGCGGGTGCGGGCGCGGGAAACCCCGGTTCATACATCCGGACCAGGGCGGAGCCCACCGCCCTGACCAGGTAAGTAAAGCCTGCCTTGCTGGCGCGCCCCTTACATTGCGCGTACTTTCGGGAGCGGAAACGGGGGCGGGGCGCGGACGCGGACCGCCCCGGGAGCGAGGGGAGAACCGTGTCCATCATCGAGACCGAGGCGGCGCTGCACGAGGCGCACCGCGACAACCACACGCACCGGGACGTCAACGGCGGCTGGCTGCGCCCCGCGGTGTTCGGCGCGATGGACGGGCTGGTGTCCAACCTCGCCCTGATGAGCGGTGTCGCGGGCGGTTCCGCGTCCCCGCAGACCATGGTGATCACGGGTCTCGCCGGTCTGGCGGCGGGTGCCTTCTCCATGGCCGCCGGCGAGTACACCTCGGTCGCCTCGCAGCGCGAACTCGTCCAGGCGGAACTCGAGGTCGAGCGCCGCGAGCTGCACAAGCACCCGGTCGACGAGATGGAGGAGCTGGCCGCGCTGTACGCGGCGCGCGGTGTCGAGCCCCGGCTCGCCCGCGAGGTGGCCGTGCAGCTGTCCAGGGACCCGGAGCGGGCACTGGAGATACACGCCCGCGAGGAGCTGGGCATCGACCCGGACGACCTGCCCTCACCGACGGTCGCCGCCGTCTCGTCCTTCGTGTCGTTCGCCCTGGGTGCGCTGCTGCCGGTCCTGCCCTACCTCCTGGGTGCGACGTCGCTGTGGCCGGCGGTGCTGCTGGCGCTCCTGGGACTGTTCGCCTGCGGGGCGCTGGTGTCCAGGGTGACCGCCCGCGGCTGGTGGTCCAGCGGGCTCCGGCAGCTGGCCCTGGGCGGTGCCGCCGCGGCCGTGACATACGGGATCGGAAGCCTGGTCGGGGCCGCCGTGTAGCGCTTGTCCGGTGCCGGGTCGGGCAGCGTCCGCCCCGTCGCGGTGCCGGGCGCGGCCGGCCCGGTGGGACGTGTGCCGCCGAACCGCCGAGTAGGCCCGTCACGAGGCCGGTCCGGCGCCCGGCGATGCACCGCGCCGGGCACCGCTCCCCGACGGGCGGACCGTGCCCGCGGCCTCCGGGAGATCCTTCCGGAGGCCGTGACGTGTTTCTCGTCGCGGCCCTGCTCCCCTATCGGGCCGTGAGATGCGACACTTGTCCTTGGCCACACATCATGGGCCGTTACCCGGCGGTTTCGAATCCATGACCGCCGGGCATGAGCCACAAGCGCTGCGGGCAACGACGCCTGCTCTGTATCCGGGCCCGCGGACACCGATCCCAAGCCGATCCGTCCGCACCCGCCCCATCCGCGCCGCTACCAGATCCCATTGCGCGGTGTCCGCATGCTGGAATGGGTTGTCCGCTTCCCGAGAAGCACTCCATCATGTAACCTGCACGAAATTTCAGCGGAGGGCCAACGTCGTCCCTCGGCACCGCCATATGCCACGACGACGACGGGAGAGCCGATGCGTTCCGACGCCTGGTCGCCCATGGACGGTCGCCCCGCCCCGCAGGGGATGTACGACCCCCGTAACGAACACGACGCCTGCGGTGTCGGGTTCGTGGCCACCCTCACCGGTGTTGCCAGCCATGAGCTGGTCGAGCAGGCGCTGACCGTACTGCGCAACCTCGAGCACCGCGGCGCCACCGGCTCCGAGCCCGACTCGGGCGACGGCGCGGGCATCCTGCTCCAGGTCCCCGACGCCTTCCTGCGCGAGGTCGCCGGGTTCGAACTCCCCGAGGCCGGTTCGTACGCCGTCGGCATCGCCTTCATCCCCCAGGGCGCCGAGGACCAGGCCGTCTCGCGGATCGAGACGATCGCCGCCGAGGAGGGCCTGGACGTCCTGGGCTGGCGCGACGTCCCCGTCGCCCCCGAGCTGCTGGGCGCCACCGCCCGCTCCACGATGCCCGTCTTCCGTCAGCTCTTCGTGAGCGGCGCCGCCTCCCGGGCCGAAGGCTCCGCGGAAGGCTCCGCGGAAGGCTCCGCGGAAGGCCGGATCAGCGGCCTCGCCCTCGACCGCAGGGCGTTCGTGCTGCGCAAGCGCGCCGAGCGCGAGGCGGGCGTCTACTTCCCGTCGCTCTCCGCCCGCACCGTCGTCTACAAGGGCATGCTGACCACCGGCCAGCTGGAGCCCTTCTTCCCGGACCTCTCGGACCGCCGCTTCGCCACCGCCGTGGCCCTGGTCCACTCCCGGTTCTCCACCAACACCTTCCCGAGCTGGCCGCTCGCCCACCCGTACCGCTTCGTGGCGCACAACGGTGAGATCAACACCGTCAGGGGCAACCGCAACTGGATGCGGGCCCGGGAGTCGCAGCTGGTCAGCGAGCTGTTCGGAGAGAGGGACCTGGAGCGGATCTTCCCGGTCTGCACCCCGGACGCCTCCGACTCCGCCTCCTTCGACGAGGTCCTGGAACTGCTGCACCTCGGCGGCCGCTCGCTGCCCCACAGCGTGCTGATGATGGTCCCCGAGGCGTGGGAGAACCACGACTCCATGGACCCGGCCCGGCGCGCCTTCTACCGCTACCACTCCACGATGATGGAGCCCTGGGACGGCCCGGCCTGCGTCACCTTCACCGACGGCACCCGGGTCGGCGCGGTCCTCGACCGCAACGGCCTGCGCCCCGGCCGCTACTGGGTCACCGACGACGGCCTGGTCGTCCTCTCCTCCGAGGTCGGCGTCCTGGACATCGACCCCGCCAGGGTCGTCCGCAAGGGCCGCCTCCAGCCCGGCCGGATGTTCCTCGTCGACACCGCCGAGCACCGCATCATCGAGGACGACGAGATCAAGGCCGCACTGGCCGCCGAGCACCCCTACGAGGAGTGGCTCGACGCCGGGATCATCGAGCTGGGCGACCTGCCCGAGCGCGAGCACATCGTCCACACCCACGCCTCGGTCACCCGCCGCCAGCAGACCTTCGGCTACACCGAGGAGGAGCTGCGCGTCCTGCTCGCGCCGATGGCCCGCACCGGCGCCGAGCCGATCGGCTCCATGGGCACCGACTCGCCGATCGCGGCCCTGTCCGAGCGCCCGCGGCTGCTCTTCGACTACTTCACCCAGCTGTTCGCGCAGGTCACCAACCCGCCGCTGGACGCCATCCGCGAGGAACTCGTCACCTCGCTGCTCTCCTCCCTCGGCCCGCAGGGCAACCTGCTGGAGCCGACCGCGGCGTCCTGCCGTTCGGTAACCCTGCCGTTCCCGGTGATCGACAACGACGAGCTGGCCAAGCTCATCCACATCAACGCCGACGGCGACATGCCCGGCATGAAGGCCGTCACCCTGTCCGGCCTCTTCCGGGTCTCCGGCGGCGGCGACGCCCTCGCCGCCCGGCTGGACGAGGTCTGCGCCGAGGCCGACGCCGCCATCGACGGCGGCGCCCGGCTGATCGTGCTCTCCGACCGGCACTCCGACGCCGAGCACGCGCCGATCCCGTCGCTGCTGCTCACCTCCGCCGTCCACCACCACCTCATCCGCACCAAGCAGCGCACCCAGGTGGGCCTGCTGGTCGAGGCCGGCGACGTCCGCGAGGTGCACCACGTCGCGCTGCTCATCGGCTACGGCGCCGCCGCGGTCAACCCGTACCTGGCGATGGAGTCCGTGGAGGACCTGCTGCGCGCCGGGACCTTCATCGACGGCCTGGAGCCCGAGCGGGCGATCCGCAACCTGATCAAGGCCCTCGGCAAGGGCGTCCTCAAGGTCATGTCCAAGATGGGCATCTCGACCGTCGCCTCCTACCGCGGCGCCCAGGTCTTCGAGGCCGTCGGCCTCGACGACGCCTTCGTCGCCCAGTACTTCGACGGCACCGCCACCAAGATCGGCGGCGCCGGCCTGGACGTGATCGCCGCCGAGGTCGCCGCCCGGCACGCCAAGGCCTACCCGGCCAGCGGCATCGCCCCGGCGCACCGTGCGCTCGAGATCGGCGGCGAGTACCAGTGGCGCCGCGAGGGCGAGCCGCACCTGTTCGACCCGGAGACCGTCTTCCGCCTGCAGCACGCCACGCGCACCAGGCGGTACGACATCTTCAAGAAGTACACGGACCGGGTGAACGAGCAGTCCGAGCGCCTGATGACGCTGCGCGGCCTGTTCGGCTTCAAGTCCGGCCGCCCGCCCGTCCCCCTCGACGAGGTCGAGCCGGCCGCCGGGATCGTCAGGCGCTTCTCCACCGGCGCCATGTCGTACGGCTCCATCTCCAAGGAGGCGCACGAGACCCTCGCCATCGCCATGAACCAGCTGGGCGGCAAGTCCAACACCGGTGAGGGCGGCGAGGACCCGGAGCGCCTGTACGACCCGGCGCGCCGCTCCAGCATCAAGCAGGTCGCCTCCGGCCGCTTCGGCGTGACGTCCGAGTACCTGGTCAACGCGGACGACATCCAGATCAAGATGGCCCAGGGCGCCAAGCCCGGCGAGGGCGGCCAGCTGCCCGGCCCCAAGGTCTACCCGTGGGTCGCCAAAACCCGGCACTCCACCCCGGGCGTCGGACTGATCTCCCCGCCGCCGCACCACGACATCTACTCCATCGAGGACCTGGCGCAGCTGATCCACGACCTCAAGAACGCCAACCCGGCCGCCCGCATCCATGTGAAGCTGGTGTCCGAGGTCGGCGTCGGCACGGTCGCCGCGGGCGTCTCCAAGGCCCACGCGGACGTCGTCCTCATCTCCGGCCACGACGGCGGCACCGGCGCCTCGCCGCTCACCTCGCTGAAGCACGCCGGCGGCCCCTGGGAACTCGGCCTCGCCGAGACCCAGCAGACGCTGCTGCTCAACGGCCTCCGCGACCGCATCGTCGTGCAGACCGACGGCCAGCTGAAGACCGGCCGCGACGTCGTCATCGCCGCGCTGCTGGGCGCCGAGGAGTTCGGCTTCGCCACCGCGCCGCTCGTCGTCTCCGGCTGCATCATGATGCGCGTCTGCCACCTGGACACCTGCCCGGTCGGCATCGCCACGCAGAACCCCGTCCTGCGCGAGCGCTTCACCGGCAAGGCCGAGTTCGTCGTCAACTTCTTCGAGTTCATCGCCGAGGAGGTCCGCGAACTGCTCGCCGAGCTGGGCTTCCGCACCCTCGACGAGGCCGTCGGCCACGCCGAGCTGCTGGACACCACCCGGGCCGTGAACCACTGGAAGGCCCGGGGCCTGGACCTGGCACCGCTGTTCCACGTGCCGGACCTGCCCGAGGGCGCCGTCCGCCACCAGCTCGTCGAGCAGGACCACGGCCTCGAGAAGGCCCTGGACAACGAGCTGATCAGGCTGGCCGCGGACGCGCTGTCCGCCGCCACCGCGGAGGAGGCCCAGCCGGTCCGCGCACAGGTCGCGATCCGCAACATCAACCGGACCGTCGGCACCATGCTCGGCCACGAGGTGACCAGGAGGTACGGCGGCGCCGGCCTGCCCGACGACACCGTCGACATCACCTTCACCGGCTCCGCCGGCCAGTCCTTCGGCGCCTTCCTGCCGCGCGGCGTCACACTGCGCCTGGAGGGCGACGCCAACGACTACGTCGGCAAGGGCCTCTCCGGCGGCCGGATCGTCGTCCGCCCCGACCGCGGCGCCGACCACCTGGCCGAGTACTCGACCATCGCGGGCAACACCATCGCCTACGGCGCCACCGGCGGCGAGCTGTTCCTGCGCGGCCGCACCGGAGAGCGCTTCTGCGTCCGCAACTCCGGTGCGCTGGTGGTCTCCGAGGGCGTGGGCGACCACGGCTGCGAGTACATGACCGGCGGCCACGCCGTCGTCCTCGGCGAGACGGGACGCAACTTCGCGGCCGGCATGTCCGGCGGTGTCGCCTACGTCATCGACCTCGACGAGGACAACGTCAACGCCGGCAACGCCGACGCCGTCGAGACCCCGGGCGAGGCCGACAGGGAGTGGCTGCACGACGTCGTGCGCCGCCACCACGAGGAGACGGGCTCCACCGTGGCCGAGAAGCTCCTCGCCGACTGGCCCGCCGCCGCGGACCGGTTCAGCAAGATCATCCCGATCACGTACAAGGCCGTGCTCGCCGCCAAGGACGCCGCTGAGCTCGCCGGTCTCTCCGAGCGGGAGACCACCGAGAAGATGATGGAGGCGGCGACCCATGGCTGACCCCAAGGGCTTCCTGACCACCGGCCGCGAGGTCGCCGAGACCCGGCCCGTCGCCGAGCGCGTCAAGGACTGGAACGAGGTGTACGTCCCCGGCTCCCTGCTGCCGATCATCAGCAAGCAGGCCGGGCGCTGCATGGACTGCGGTATCCCGTTCTGCCACAACGGCTGCCCGCTCGGGAACCTCATCCCCGAGTGGAACGACTACGCCTACCGCGAGAACTGGCAGGCGGCGAGCGAGCGGCTGCACGCCACGAACAACTTCCCGGAGTTCACCGGACGGCTCTGCCCCGCCCCCTGCGAGGCGGCGTGCGTCCTCGGCATCAGCCAGCCCGCCGTCACCATCAAGAACGTCGAGGTCTCGATCATCGACAAGGCGTGGGACACGGGTGACGTGACACCGCAGCCGCCGGAGCGGCTGTCCGGCAAGACCGTCGCGGTCATCGGCTCGGGTCCGGCGGGCCTCGCCGCCGCCCAGCAGCTGACCCGCGCCGGCCACACCGTCGTCGTGTACGAGCGCGCCGACCGCGTCGGCGGTCTGCTGCGCTACGGCATCCCCGAGTTCAAGATGGAGAAGCGGCACATCAACCGCCGTATCGAGCAGATGCGCGCGGAGGGCACCAAGTTCCGCACCGGGATCGAGATCGGCCGCGACCTGACGGCGACGGACCTGCGCAAGCGCTTCGACGCGGTCGTCATCGCCGCCGGTGCCACCACCGCGCGCGACCTGCCGGTGCCCGGCCGCGAACTGAACGGCATCCATCAGGCGATGGAGTACCTGCCGCTCTCCAACAAGGTCGTCGAAGGCGACTTCGTCACCCCGCCGATCACCGCCGAGGGCAAGCACGTCGTCGTCATCGGCGGCGGCGACACCGGAGCCGACTGCGTCGGCACGGCCCACCGCCAGGGCGCCGCCTCCGTCACCCAGCTGGAGATCATGCCCCGCCCGGGCGAGGAGCGCGGCACCGGCCAGCCCTGGCCGACGTTCCCGATGCTCTACAAGGTGACGTCCGCGCACGAGGAGGGCGGCGAGCGGGTCTACTCCGTCTCCACCACCCACTTCGAGGGCGACGCGAACGGCGACGTCCGGTCGCTGCACCTCGTCGAGGTCGAGTTCGCCGACGGCCGGCCCGCCCCGAAGCCCGGCACGGAGCGGGCCATCCCCGCCCAGCTGGTCACCCTCGCCATGGGCTTCACCGGCACCGACGTCGAGAACGGCCTGGTCACCCAGTTCGGCCTGGCACTGGACGAGCGCGGTAACATCGCCCGTGACGCGGACTTCGCCACCAACATCGACGGCGTCTACGTCGCCGGCGACGCGGGCCGCGGCCAGTCCCTCATCGTCTGGGCCATCGCCGAGGGCCGCTCCGCGGCACGCGGGGTGGACCGCTACCTCACGGGCGCGAGCGAACTGCCCGCCCCCATCCGCCCGACGGACCGCGCCCTGACGGTCTGACCCGGCGAACACCGCGGACCGCGCTGACGGTCCCCCATAGACGTCCCGTACAAAGGCGTACGGAACAGACGCGGCGCCTGCCCCCGTCCCCGACCGGATGATGGGCGGGCGTCGCGGCATCTCCGGCAGTGACGGTACGCGCACGTAGCATCACCGCCCGTGGGAGGTCTCCGCCGACCGGCCACGCGGCGCACAGCCGTCCGAGAGGTGACAGGCCAGATCATCACCCAGGACGACAAGCGCTTCAACGAGCTGAAGCTGACGATTCCCACCCGCGGCCGGCCCGCGCAAGCTCACGGCAGCCTACGACCACCCGTTCTGGAGCCCTTCGGAAGAGCAATGGATAGAAGCCGGAGCCCTCAAGCCGGGCATGACTCTCCTCGGCAACGACGAGTCGACCACCCAGATACGGCAGAACCGCTCCTTCGCCCAGCACCAGACGACCTGCAATCTGACCGTCGCGGACATCCACGCGACGGCGTCCCCGAAGGTCGCAGGCCGGCTTCCGGGGGCGCTTCGTGTGGATCGGTCAGGGCTGGTAGTCGTAGCCGATGGTGAAGCGGGGCGGCAGGCACCATTCCCCGTACTCGATGATCCCCTCTGTGTCCGACCAGCGGTGGACGCCGGCCAGGACCGGAGAGCCGACCGGCAGCCCCAGCGCGCTCGCCTCTCGGGCGTCGGCGGGGCGGGCGTGCATGTCGTCGCGGGCGTGGGTGATCGTGCGCCCGGTGGCTTCCAGAACCCGGGTGGACAGTCCGTGATTGCGGCCCGGGGCCGTGTTCAGCAGATCCGCCACGAGGGCGGCGAACGGGGCCGGGTACCAGGTCACCGCGAACACGGTCCGGGTCTTGCCCCGGCCCGCCAGCCACTCGCGCCGCACCACCTGATCCCCGGCCTCCAGATCGAAGATCTCCGCCACGTACAGCGGCGGGATGATCAGCTCGGCGGCCGTCACCCGGCTCGTCTCGCCCTCGGCCAGGAACGACTTCACCCGCTGGACCCGGGTCAGCCGGTCCCGCGCTGACAACGTCCAGCGAGGGTCGTCGGCGACGTAGGTGCCCCTGGGGGTGGTGCGGATGAAGTTCTCCACCTGGAGAGCCTGCAAGGCCCGCGAGACCGTGGCGGCCGCGGCCTGCCACTGGCCGGCGATCTCCCGGTTCGTCGGCAGCTTGGCGCCGGGCTCAAGCTCTCCCGACAGGATGCGCTCCCGGAAGTGATCCGCGATCTTCGTGAACGTCTTGGGACTGGGCATAAGGCTTGCCCTTCTGTCGAGTTGACGTGATGTCAGTGAGGGCACACTAGTGCACTGCGAACTGTAGCGGGAGTGCTTCGGTCACTCGAATACTGAACTAGAGCGCCGAACTGTCAAGAGGTCGGCCATGTGATGTTCGAGAGGTGGCGATGTGCAGTGACGGAGCCGACCAGGTACTCGACCCCGCCAGTTGAACTCCCCTTGCGCCTGGAGGTGGAGCCGGTACCCGTAGAGGGCTGTGCGGGGTGCGCGGAGTTGGCCAACGTGCGCGACCGGGCTCGCGTGGTCGGCGATATGACCACCGTCAGCGACTGCAACGTCTACCTGCGACGCCACCCGGAGGGCCACCAATGAGCCCCCGCGCTGTATACCGGCACGTCGTTCACACCATCTGCCACGCGCCCGAAGGCGGCATCACCTACGAGGCGTTCTGCACCGCTGCCAACTGCGGAGCCGAATCCGGACCCCACGCCGAGCAGGAAGCCGCACAGGACTGGGCACTCCGCCATTCCGGACGCACCGGCCACGACCTGTTCAGACGGGTCTTCACCGACCACGCCCAGGTCACCCGAGCGGAGTAGAAACCCGTCGCCGGCCCTTCTGGGTTGGCTGACGGCAACGTCAGCGGACGACAGCCGCGGTGGGTGGGTCGTCGAGGCGTCACCGGTGTCGGATGTGCCGAATAGACGGATGGTCCGGTTCTTGTAAGGGTTCGGCCTTCGTCATGCCGACAACCAACGGCTGCGGACACGCTGCGTCACCCACCCGCCGGGCCCGCGGACACCTCCGTACCGCTCAACCTTGCAGACCCTCCTTTCCCGTAGGGGCACGGGGGAGTGCGTGCCGGACGCTCACTGACGGGTGGGACGCCCGCGACGCGCCCCTACGGCCGCAGGACCGCAGCCCGGCACTGCGCGGGGGTCCCCCAGGCGTCCCGCAGCGGCCGTGCCTTGCGCAGCCAGAGGGCGAGGTCCAGCTCCTCTGTGTAGCCGATCGCGCCGTGCAGTTGGAGGGCCGTACGGGCGGCACCGTACGCGGCTTCCCCGGCCGCGACCTTCGCCGCGGCGATGTCGGCGCGGGCCATGGTGACGGCGGCGCCGAGGACCAGCGGCCGGGCGAACTCGAGGGCGATCAGGGTGTCCGCCAGCCGGTGCTTCACCGCCTGGAAGGAGCCGATCGGCACACCGAACTGGGCGCGCCGCCCGACGTGCTCCACGGTCCGGTCCAGCAGCGCAAGCCCCGCGCCGAGGGCCTGGGCGGCGGTGGCCAGCCTGGCCCAGTCCTCGGCATGGGCCGCCGCGGCCGCCACGCCGGGGCCGGCGGCCAGCACCTCACCGCCCCCCTCCGGCACGGACAGCCGGCGCACCGGGTCCGCCGACGCCCGGACCGGGCCGTGGCCGGGCGCGATCCGCAGGGTCGGCGGGCGGGTGGCTTTCGGTCCGGGGCGGGACGCGTCCCCGGCTCCGTTCCCGGTCCCCTTCCCGGTCCCCTTCCCGTTCCTGTCGCGGGCGTGGTCGCCGCCGTGTGCGCCTTCGCTTGCGTCTGCGTGTCCTTTCACGTCGGCGTCGGCGTCGGCGTCGCTGTCGCCGGGCGAACCGGGCCCGGGGACGGCGGGGGCGGCGTCCACCACCAGGACGCTCGTCGCCGCGTCGGCGTCCAGGGCGTACGGTCCGGTGCCGGGCAGCCGCAGGGTGGTCATGACCTCGCCCGCCGCGATGCCCGGCAGCAGCCGTTCCGCCGGTGCCGGGTCTCCCAGGGCCGTCAGCAGCGCCGCCGCCGCGACCGTCTCGACCACCGGACCCGGTACCGCGTGGCGCCCCAGCTCCACGAACGCGAGGGCCAGTTCGGCCGGGAGCGGGCCGAGGCCGCCGTGGTTCTCCGGTACGGCCAGCGCGAACACTCCCGCTTCCGCGAGGCCGGTCCAGACGGCGCGCCCCGGTGCGGGGTCCCCGGCCGCCCAGGCGCGGGCGGCCGCCGGTGGGCGGGCCGCCGTCAGCATCGTGTGCAACGACCGGGTGAACGCGCGCTGTTCGTCCGTCGGCAGGAACCTCACGGTGCGCCTCCCTCTCCCCGGCCGGTCACACGGTCCTGCCGGTCGCACGGTCCTGCCGGTCGCGCGGTGCGGTGGGCCGCCCCGGGGGCCGTCCGGCGCCCGGTGGGCCGCACCACCGCGGCCGCCCGGGACGCGTCGCGAGCTGCCGGCCGGCCGGAGCCTGGTTCGTGCCGCGCCCGCGCCCGCGCGGGGCGCCCCGTCCCCCACCCGGTACGCGGAACGGGACCGCGCCCGCGCCCGCGCGGGACGCCCCGTCCCCCACCCGGTACGCGGAACGGGACCGCGCCCGCGCCCGCGCGGGACGCCCCGCATCAGCGGCGCCCCTTCGGCAGGCCCAGCAACCGCTCGGCGATGATGTCGCGCTGGATCTCGTTCGTACCCGCGTAGATCGGTCCCGCGAGGGAGAAGACGTACCCCTCGGCCCAGCCGTCCCGTCCGTCCGCGGGTTCGCCCTCCGCGCCCAGCAGATCGAGGGCCGTCTCGTGCAGGGCGATGTCGTACTCGGACCAGAACACCTTGTTCAGGCTCGACTCCGCGCCGATCGCCGAGCCCGCGGCGAAGCGGGAGGCCCCGGCGCACGTGAAGAGCTGGTACGCCCGCGCCCCGATCACCGCGTCCGCGACTCGGTCGCGCAGCGCCGTGTCGGACGGGTCGGCGGTGGCGCGCCACAGCCCGACCAGGCGCCGTGCCGCGGCCAGATAGCGGCCGGGGGAGCGGAGCGTCAGGCCGCGCTCGTTGCCCGTCGTCGACATGGCGATCCGCCAGCCCTGCCCCGGCTCGCCGATCACGTCCTCGTCGGGGACGAACACCTCGTCGAGGAACACCTCGGCGAACGCGGGCTTCCCGTCCAGCCGGTTGATCGGCCGGACCGTGACCCCGGGCGCCCGCAGGTCGAACATCAGATACGTCAGGCCCCGGTGGGGCCGTTCCCCGTCCGGCGCGGTGCGGAAGACGCCGAACGCCCGGTCCGCGAACGCCGCCCGCGACGACCACGTCTTCTGCCCGGACAGCAGCCAGCCGCCCGCCGTGCGGACCCCGCGGGAACGCAGCGAAGCGAGGTCCGAGCCGGCCTCGGGCTCGGACCAGGCCTGGGCCCAGACCACCTCACCGCTCGCCATGGGCGGCAGGATCCGGGCCCGCTGCTCCTCCGTGCCGTGCTCGAACAGGGTCGGGGCCAGCAGGCCGATGCCGTTCTGGGACACCCGGCCGGGAGCGCCCGCCGCGTAGTACTCCTCCTCGAACACCAGCCAGTGGAAGATGTCCGCGCCCCGGCCGCCGTACCGCTCCGGCCACGCCACCGCCGACCAGCGGCCGGCCTGCAGCTCCGCCTCCCACGCGCGGTGCGCGGCGAAGCCCTCCTCGGTCTCCAGCGAGGGCGGCGGGGTGTCCGGGACGTGCGCGTGCAGCCAGCCGCGGGCCTCGGCGCGGAACGCGTCCTCGTCCGCCGTGTGCGTCAGGTCCATCAGCGCACCTCGGTTCCCTAACAAGTGTTTGGTAGGTTAACGTGCCGATGTGACGGACAACAAGGCTCAGTACGTCCCGGGGCACGCCCTCCTCGCCGGCCGGACCGCCGTCGTCACCGCGGCGGCCGGGGCCGGGATCGGCGGAGCCACCGCCCGGCGCCTGCTGGAGGAGGGCGCGCGCGTCCTCATCGCCGACGCGCACGCCCGCCGGCTGAGGCAGGCGGAGGAGGCGCTCGCGGCCGAGTTCGGTCCGGACGCCGTCGCCTCACTGCTCTGCGACGTCACCGACGAGACCCAGGTGCGGGCCCTGTTCGGCGAAGCGGCGCGCCTGCACGGCGGCCCCGACGTCGTCGTCAACAACGCGGGGCTCGGCGGGACCGCCGCGCTGGTCGACATGTCCGACGACCAGTGGTCCCGCGTCCTCGACGTGACCCTGAACGGCACCTTCCGCTGCACCCGGGCCGCACTGCGCGCCTTCCGGGACTCCGGCCGCGGGGGCGTCGTCGTCAACAACGCCTCCGTCCTCGGCTGGCGGGCCCAGGCAGGGCAGGCCCACTACGCGGCCGCCAAGGCCGGGGTGATGGCCCTCACCCGGTGCGCGGCCGTCGAGGCGGCGGAGTTCGGGGTCCGTGTCAACGCCGTGGCCCCCAGTATCGCGATGCATCCGCACCTGGTGAGGGCCGCGTCCGCCGAACTGCTCCGGGACCTCACCGCCCGCGAGGCGTTCGGCCGGTACGCGGAGCCCTGGGAGGTCGCCAACGTGATCGTCTTCCTCGCCAGCGGGTACTCCTCGTACATGACCGGCGAGACCGTGTCCGTCAGCTCCCAGCACCCGTAGGGGCCCGGGATGTCCACGGTGTCCACGGTGTCCACGGTGCCCGAGGCACCCGCGCTGTCCGGGGCCCCCGCGCCGGATCGCGCGTGCGCGGGGCCGGAAGCGGCCGCGACGCCCGCCCGGCGCGGGCCGGGCCTGCGCGGTATCCGCCCCGGACCCGGCGCCGCGAGGGTCCGGGCCCGGCCGGACGCCGCGGACGCCGCGGACGCCGCGGACGCCGCGGACGCCGCGGGCGGCTCCGGGCGGGACCCGGCGGGACCAGAATGGACACGTGGCCACGACCAAGAAGAAGACCCAGGTGAGCGCTTCGCCCGAACGGCGCCGCGAACTGCTCGGCACGGCCGCCGAGGTGTTCGCCGCCCACGGCTACAGTGCCACCACCGTCCGCAGGATCGCCGACGAGGCGGGGATGCTCGCGGGCAGCCTCTACTACCACTTCGACTCCAAGGAGTCGATCGTCGACGAGATCCTCTCCGCCTTCCTCGACGAGCTGTGGACGGGATACGACGCCGTCCTCGCCGCCGGGCTCGGGCCCAGGGAGACCCTCGAGGCGCTCGTGACCGAGTCATTCCGGGAGATCGACCGGCACCGTGCGGCCGTCGCCATCTACCAGAAGGAGTCCCGGCACCTCTCCGCCCGCCCCCGCTTCCGCTACCTCGCCGACTCCCGGCAGAGGTTCGAGGAGGCCTGGCTCGGGACGCTGGAGCGCGGGGCCGCGTCGGGTGCCTTCCGGGACGACCTGGACGTCCGGCTCACCTACCGCTTCCTCCGCGACACGGTCTGGGTCGCCGCGTCCTGGTACCGGCCGGGCGGGCACCACGGCCCCGGGGAGATCGCCCGGCAGTACCTGTCGATGGTCCTGGACGGTATCGCCGTGAGGGACTGACCCGCCCGTCCACGGGGCTCCGGGAACGCGACCGGAGCCCGCCCCCACTCCGGCCCGGAGCCCGGGGCGTCCACGAACGAGTCTCGATGACGAGGTCAAGCGGTCCGCGTGATCGGGGAGCCGGACGGCCACTTCTCCGAAGCCACGACCGGCAGGACCCGACCAGCCGCATCCGGCCCTCCCGGGCCGCCTGACAACCTACGGAGATCCGATGACCGAGGCGTTCATCGTCGAAGCGGTCCGTACCCCGGTCGGCCGGCGCGGGGGCGGTCTCGCGGCCGTGCACCCCGCCGATCTCGGTGCGCATGTCCTGCGGGCCCTGCTCCACCGCTCCGGGATCGACCCGGCGGCCGTGGACGACGTCGTGTTCGGCTGCCTCGACACGGTCGGCCCGCAGGCGGGCGACATCGCCCGGACGAGCTGGCTGGCCGCGGGGCTGCCCGAGGAGGTGCCCGGCGTGACCGTCGACCGCCAGTGCGGCTCGTCGCAGCAGGCCGTGCACTTCGCCGCGCAGGGCGTGATGTCCGGCACCCAGGACCTGGTCGTCGCCGGCGGTGTGCAGAACATGTCGCAGATCCCCATCGGGTTCGCCTCCCGGCAGGCGGTCGGGCCGCTGGGGCTGGCCGAGGGCCCCTTCGCCGGCAGCGAGGGCTGGCGGGCCCGGTACGGCGACGCGCCCGTCGACCAGTTCCACGGCGCCGAACTCATCGCGCGCAGGTGGGGCGTCTCCCGGCGGGAGATGGAGGAGTACGCCCTCGCCTCCCACCGGCGGGCCGTGCGCGCCGCCGACGAGGGCCGCTTCGCGCGGGAGACCGTCGCCTGCGGCGGTGTCACCGCGGACGAGGGCCCGCGCCGCGACACCACCCTGGAGCGGATGGCCGCCCTGCCGCCCGTGGTCGAGGGCGGCACGATCACCGCCGCCTGCTCCTCCCAGGTGTCCGACGGCGCGGCGGCGATGCTGATCGCGGGCGAACGCGCCGTACGGGTGCACGGGCTGACCCCGCGCGCCCGGGTGCACCACCTCTCGGTGCGGGGCGAGGACCCCGTGCGGATGCTCTCCGCGCCGATCCCGGCGACCGCGCACGCGCTGGAGAAGACCGGCCTCGCCATCGGCGACATCGACCTCGTCGAGATCAACGAGGCGTTCGCCCCCGTGGTGCTGGCCTGGCTGAAGGAGACGGGCGCCGACCCGGCCCGCGTCAACGTCAACGGCGGCGCCATCGCCCTCGGGCACCCCCTGGGCGCCACCGGTGTCCGGCTGATGACGACGCTGCTGCACGAACTGGAGCGCACGGGAGGCCGGTTCGGGCTCCAGACGATGTGCGAGGGCGGCGGTCAGGCGAATGTGACGATCATCGAACGGGTGTAGGACCGGATCGCGCCCGGGCTCCCGCGCGGGGCCGATCGCGGGCCTGTCCCGGCCCGCGATCGGCCGCCCCCGGCGGGACACACCGTGCGCGGGAGCCGGGGGTGCGCGCCGAAGCATGCTACGTTGTGGGGGTTGCAGTTTGGTACCCATGAACTTTATGCGCGCCTGACGGGAATGATCCGCAGGCGTTTTTATTGTTTTCACCGGCATCTCCGGATGGGGCCTCCTACCTGTTCAGGAGAATGACTATGGCCACCGGCACCGTGAAGTGGTTCAACTCGGAAAAGGGCTTCGGCTTCATCGCGCAGGACGGCGGCGGCGCCGACGTCTTCGCCCACTACTCCAACATCGCCACCCAGGGCTTCCGTGAGCTCCAGGAGGGCCAGAAGGTCACCTTCGACGTCACGCAGGGCCCGAAGGGCCCGCAGGCGGAGAACATCGTCCCCGCCTGACCCTCGGGACGCGTACCACGCGGCCGGGGCCCGCACCCTCGCGGTGCGGGCCCCGGCTTGTGCTGTGCCCAGCACCAGGAAGGCAATTCATGACTCGTTCCGCACGCCCCGCACGCCCCGCCCGCGGGCGGCCGGCCGAGCGCACCGCGAAGCGGGCCCCGAAGAGGCCCGGCGGCGCCCGCCCCGCGACGGCCCCGCAGGACTTCACCGTCCCGGAGCCCCGTGTCCCCGCCCTGCCCGCCGTCCTGGCCTTCGAGGAGCTGACCGGCCTGCCGGCGGCGCTGCTGAAGGCCCTCGCCGCGCAGGGCGTGACGGCGCCGTTCCCGATCCAGGGCGCGACGCTGCCGAACTCGCTCGCGGGCCGCGACCTCCTCGGGCGCGGGCGTACCGGTTCCGGCAAGACCCTCGCCTTCGGGCTGGCGCTGCTCGCCCGCACCGCCGGGCGCCGGGCGGAGCCGGGGGCTCCGCTCGCCCTGGTGCTCGTTCCCACGCGGGAGCTGGCACAGCAGGTGACGGACGCCCTCACCCCCTACGCGACCGCGGTGAACCTGCGCCTGGCGACCGTCGTCGGAGGACTGTCGATCGGCAAGCAGGCCGGTGCCCTGCGGCGCGGCGCCGAGGTGCTGGTGGCGACCCCGGGACGGTTGCAGGACCTCGTCGACCGCGGCGACTGCCGCCTGGGCGAGGTGGCGATCACGGTGCTGGACGAGGCCGACCAGATGGCCGACATGGGTTTCCTCCCGCAGGTCACCGCCCTGCTGAAGCAGGTGGAGCCCGGTGGGCAGCGCATGCTGTTCTCGGCCACCCTGGACCGGAACATCGACCGGTTGGTACGGGGCTTCCTGAGCGACCCCGTGGTGCACTCGGTCGACCCGTCCGCCGGCGCCGTCACCACCATGGAGCACCATGTGCTGCACGTCGCCGACGAGACGGACAAGAAGGCCGTCACGGTGCGGATAGCGGCCCGGGACGGCCGCGTCATCCTCTTCCTCGACACCAAGCGCTCCGTGGACCGTCTGGTCAAGCGGCTGCTGGCGAGCGGCGTACGAGCGGCCGGTCTGCACGGCGGCCGGTCCCAGCCGCAGCGCAACCGCACCCTCGACCAGTTCAAGAACGGTCAGGTCAGCGCACTGGTGGCCACCAACGTCGCAGCCCGCGGCATCCACGTCGACGATCTGGATCTGGTCGTCAACGTCGATCCGCCGATGGACCACAAGGACTATCTGCACCGAGGCGGCCGGACCGCGAGGGCGGGCGAGTCGGGCAGCGTGGTGACCCTGGTCCTGCCGGACCAGAAGCGCGAGATGACCCGGCTGATGTCGGACGCCGGAATCTCCCCGCGCACCGTCGCGGTCAGGTCCGGCGACGAGGAGCTGGCCCGGCTGACCGGAGCCCGGGAGCCGTCGGGTGTGGCGGTGACGGTCGAGGCACCTCCCACCCCGCAGCCTCCCGCCGCGAAGTCCCGGCCGAAGCGCAGGCGTCCGCGGGGCGGCGGAGGCCGCGCCGAGGCGGTCCGCGAGGACACCGGCGGGCGTACCGGGGGCGGACGAGGTGACGGCGGGCGCGCCGAGGCCGGTGGCCGGCGGCGGGGCGCCGCCGATACCGGACGGGCCGGCCGCAAGCAGGGCGGCGGATCAGCCGACTCCGGGCGTGCCGGAACCGGGCGTGCGGCCCGCGGCGACACCGGGCGTACCGGGGAGGCCCGACGTGCCGGCGACACCGGGCGTACCGGGGACGGCGCACGGCAGAAGCACGGACGCGCCGTGGACCGGCCGCAGGGCGCGGCGAGGGGCGGCACGAGGGGTGGCAGGGCCGCGGCGCGCTAGCGCCGCGGCAGGCGGGGTCTGCCCGTCGGCGGCGGCGCGGCGGGGAGAACGTCGCGACGGGGCGGAACGTCGCCCGACGCGGCTTACCGGCGGTCGGGGCGCCTGCCGTCCCTCGTGCCGCGGCTCCCTGCGGCCGGTCGAGGGGCGGCGAGCCACCCGGGACCGTGCCGGGTCGGCCGCCGCAGGGCGCCCGCGCCGGGTCCCCGATGCCCCGTCCCCATGCCTCGTCCCCATGCCCCCCGTCCCCATGTCGCGTCCGCACGTCGCGTCCGCACGTCGCGTCCGCACGTCGCGTCCGCACGTCGCGTCCGCACGTCCTGCGTCCCCGATGCCCTCCCTCCCCGATCTCCCGCGTGGTGCGGGCCGGCCTCGGAGCCGGGCGGGGAGGCGGGCGGGGAGGCGGTCCGGCCCGTCAGGCGGGACGGACGGCCACGGCGATCGTGCACAGTCTCTTGGTGGCACGCGTCAGGGCGACGTACAGCTCCCGCTCGCCGCCGGGGTGGGCCGCGACGATCTCCTCCGGGCCGACGACCACGCTCGCGTCGAACTCCAGGCCCCGGGCCTCGGAAGCCGGCACGAGGCGCGCCCACCGTTCGACGCCCGCGGACGCCATCTCCCCGACCAGGCCGTCCGCGCAGATCACGGCCCGCAGTTCGCCCGGGTGTGCCGCCGACTGCGCCCGGAGTTCCTCGACCACGGTGTCGGCGAGTGTCCGCGGGCACGCGGTGAGGCTGCGGGGGGCATCGCCGCGGCGGATCGACCGGCTCGGCGTCTGACCGGGGGCGATCCGCGCGAGCAGGCCGTGGGTGGTCGCCAGGATCTCCCGGGTCGTGCGATATCCGACGGTCAGGGTGTGCAGGGCGAACCGGCCGCCGAGATGCGGGCCCAGCGCCTGGGACCAGTCGCTCGCCGTCGTCGCGGGGCCCGCCTGGGCGAAGTCGCCCACCAGCGTCATCGACCTGGCCGGACAGCGGCGCATCACCATCCGCCACTGCATGGCGGTGAGTTCCTGGGCCTCGTCCACGACGACGTGCCCGAACGTTGCCTCCTCAGGCCCGTCGACCAGGTCCGCCGCCTCGTCCAGCAGCGGTACGTCGGCATCGGTCCACGACTCCGGGGCATCAGGGGAGCGCGTCAGCCGGGCGCGTTCGCCACTCGTGAACGACGGCAGACACCCGGCGGGCGTGTGAGGGTCCGTCAGCAGGGCGCTGACGACCGCCTCCGGTGTCAGTCGCGGCCAGAGCGACTCCACCGCGCGTTCGACGTGGGCGTCGCCCACGAGGCCGTCGCGGAGCGTGTCCGCGTCGAACATCTCGGCCGGGTCCACGGCAGGCCCGCCGTCGAAGCCGAGAGCCCGCAGGTCGGCCTCGGCCGCGGCATCGAGATCCACGCCCGTGCTCTCGGCGACCTCGGCGTCGATGTGCGCCAGGGCCTCGACGGCGCCGCGCCGCAGCGCGGCCACGACAGCGCCGATCAGATGGTCCTTGAACACCTCCCGTGCCCGGTTGTGCGACAGGCCGCTCGCCACCGCGGCCTCCCGCGCCGCTGCGACGTCCGCGCCCTTCAGGCGGACCCGCTCCCGCCCCACACGCATCGCGAGCCCTCCGCCCGGTGCCTGCCGGGAGCGCACCAGTCCCGCCAGCGCCCCGGCCAGCTCCGAACGCCCTTTGAGGCGCGCGACATCGGACGGCTCCACCGCCGCGGGCACCACCCCGGTCAGTTCCCCGCACGTCGTCAGGACCACGTCGTTCTCACCGAGCGACGGGAGCACCCGGGAGACGTAGTCGAGGAACCGCGCGTTCGGCCCGAGCACCAGCACACCGCGCCCAGCGGCGTTCGGTGACGCGTACAGCACGTACGCCGCGCGGTGCAGGGCGACGACGGTCTTGCCGGTGCCGGGGCCGCCCTGCACCACCGTCACCCCCTGGTGCGGAGAGCGGACGATCGCGTCCTGCTCCGCCTGCAGCGTCGCCACCGCCGCACGCATCCGCCCCGTGCGCCGCGCCTCCAGCGCCTCCGCCAACGGGCCGTCGCCGACGATGTCGCCGGCGACGGGTGCGGAACCGTCCAGCAGTTCGTCGCTCACCGCGCGTACCCGGCGGTCCTCGACGCGCAGATGACGGCGTCGCCGCAGCCCCATCGGGTGGACGGCCGTGGCGGCGTAGAAGGGCCGTGCGGCCTCGGCCTGCCAGTCGACGAGCAGCGGCAGGTCCTGCCCGCCCGTGCGCAGGCCGATCCGTCCGATGCGCAGGACGGTTCCGTCGGCGCCGTCGATCCGGCCGAACACCAGCCCTTCCTCGGCACCCTCCAGCAGGCGGAGCCGTCGCGCCAGGCGCTCCGCTGCGACTTCGCGCGCGTACACCTCGCCGGCGCCGGCGGCGGGCGACCTGAGCACGTCCGCCAGTTGGGCCCGTACCTCCGTCAGCCGCTCGTCCAGCAACCCGTACACGGCGGTCACCTGTGTCTGCTCCCTCTCGACCTGCTGCACGGCATCCGCATGGAACTGCGACAAGGGTGGTTCTCCTTCCGGCCCGGCCCGGCCTTCCACTATGCGGGCAGGTCGCCTGAAAGGTAAGGCTTGACTTACCTGTCCGGGTCGGCCGCCCGAGCGCCCTTCCGGGTCTCGGCCGAGGCCGGACGTCCGCCCCGGGGCAGTGGTGCCGTGGCCGTCCCGGCCCGGACGGGGAAGCCGGACGGGGAAGCCGGACGGGGGGACGGGGATACCGGGCGGGGAAGTCGGGCGGGGGGACGGGGAAACCGGGCGGGGGGACGGGTTACCGGACGGGGAAGCCGGACGGCCCGCGGGGCCTTTCCGGTCCGGGGCCCTGCGGCGGGCCAGGGGCGGCGAGCGGGTCACGGCGTATGCCGCCCGGCCCGGGCGGCTCAGCCCGTGGACCCCGGGTCCAGCCCGCGCAGCACTCCCTCCGCCTCCGCCATCACCCGGCCCACCAGTTCGGCGCAGCTCGGCAGATCCTCGATCACGCCCGCGACCTGGCCGGACGCCATCACGCCGAGGTCGGTGCGGCCCTCGACCATCGCCGCCCGCAGCAGCATCGGGGTGTTGGCGGCGAGCAGCACCTGGCTCCAGGAGAGATCCCTGCCGTGCCGCAGCGCCAGGCCGTCGCGGACCGTCTCCCGCCAGGACTGACCGGAGAGTTCGCGGAAGCCCGCGGCCCTGCGCAGCGCGTGCAGCAGGGCGCGGGCGCGGCCCGCCCGTTCCAGGGTCTCGACGAGTTCGGAGCGGAGCATCCGGTGCGGCAGGCCGTCGACGGCGGTGGTGACGGTGACGTCCCCGACGGACGCCGCCAGATAGCGGGCCTTCACCGCGTCCGGCACGGTCGAGTCGGAGGTGAGCAGGAATCGGGTGCCCATGGCGATGCCCGCGGCCCCGTACGCGAGCGCCGCCACCAGGCCGCGCCCGTCGTGGAAACCGCCCGCCGCGACCACGGGGATGTCCACGGCGTCCACCACCTGCGGCAGCAGCACGGTCGTCGCCACGTCCCCGGTGTGCCCGCCGCCCTCGCCGCCCTGCACGATCACGGCGTCCGCGCCCCAGGCGGCGACCTTCTCGGCGTGGCGGCGGGCACCGACGGAGGGGATCACGACCACGCCCGCGTCCCTGAGTTCCGCGATCAGCTCCCGGGAGGGGGCCAGGGCGAAGGACGCCACCCGTACGCCCTCGTCCACGATGATCCGCACCCGTTCCCGGGCGTCCCCGGCGTCCGCCCGCAGATTGACCCCGAACGGGGCGTCCGTGCGGCCCTTCACCTCGCGGACCGCCTGCCGCAGCCGGGCCGGCGTCATCGTCGCGGAGGCCAGGATGCCCAGGGCGCCGGCGTTCGCGGCCGCCGAGACCAGCCGGGGGCCGGCCACCCAGCCCATGCCGGTCTGGACGACGGGGAAGCGGGCACCGGTGAGTTCGGTGAGCGCCGTCCTCATCGGGCACCGACCTCCCCCTCGCGCCGTCCGTCCGGGTCGAGTACCTCGCGGACGAGCCGCAGTTCCTCGGCGGTGGGTTCGCGGGTGCACGGGACGGGCCCGCGGCCGGAGACGGCGAGCGGGAAGCCGGTCGCCTCCCGGGCCTCCTCCACGGTCACGCCCGGGTGCAGGGAGCGCAGCCGCATCGAACGGTCCGGCGTCTCGAAGTCGAACACGCCCAGATTCGTGACGACGCGCGGGATGCGGTGGAAGCGCGCTCCCTCCGCCCGGTCGTAGCCGACGCCGCAGACCATGTCGACCTGCTCGACGAAGACCCTGCGCGAATGCCGGGGAACCCAGTAGCTGACCGGATGGTTGAGTGTGTTGACCGGTGCGCCGCGCACACCGAGCAGCTGGCGCGCCGGCCGGGCCCAGTCGCCGACGCAGGAGATGTTCTGGTTGCCGTGGCGGTCGAGCTGGCTCGCGCCCATCATGACGTGCCGCCTGCCGCCGGTGACCATGGTGAGATGGCGGCGGTACGGGAGCCAGCCCTCCACCTCGCCGCCGGGCCCGACGAGCAGCGCCTCGCCGTCGGTGAGCAGGAGGTCGGGGGAGAAGGTGCGCCGGGCGAGGCGGGCCCCGAGCGAGGGGATCGGCCCCATGGGGCTCGCCAGTACCTCCCCCGCGTCGCGCCACGCCTCGGCGCAGGCGATCACGCAGTACTCGGCCCGGGACGGCGCCGGGACCGGGGGCCGGGCGGCGGTCACCGCCGCTCCTCGTGCCAGGCCCGCACCGCGCGGGTGTAGGCGTGCTCGTCCGGACCGGACAGGAAGCGTCCGGCGAACCCGTCCCAGGGCGTGGCGGCGTACATCCGCTGGAAGGCCTCGTCGCGGGCGTGGTCGGGGGCGCAGGAGGTGAAGTGCGCCCCGCCCGGGGCCTCGACGACGCCCGAGACGCCGTGCCGCGGGACGAGCAGGGTCTGCGGGGCGGCGTCAGCGGTCAGCGCGCCCGTCTCCACCAGCCGCTCGCACGACAGATACGCCTCGTCCGCCGCCTCGCAGAAGAGGTCGTCGAAGTAGGGGTCGGGCCCCAGGTACTGGCCGTTGCCGAGGCGGTCGGCGCGGTTGAGGTGGACGAGGGCGGCGTCCAGGCGCAGCGCGGGGGCGGCGACGAACTCCTCGCCGTCGCCGTACGGTGAACGGACCGTGCGCAGCTCCGGGTTGACCCGCATGACGTCGGAGCCGAGTCCGGCCCGCACGGGCATGAAGGGGAGCCGGTTGGCGGCGGCGTGCAGCCCCCACATGAACATCGCCTCGTCCAGCTCCGTCATCGCGATCGCGCCCGCCTCGCGCGCCGCCCGGAAGTGGGGCTCCAGCGGCACCGAGTCGAGTGTCGCGAACGGTGCGACGAGCCTGCGGACCCGCCCCGCCGCGCACAGCATCCCCACGTCCGGGCCGCCGTAGGAGACCACGGTCAGGTCGGTGACCCCACTCCGCAGCAGCGCCCGCACCAGGGCCATCGGCTTGCGCCGCGAGCCCCAGCCGCCGATGCCGAGGGTCATGCCGCTGCGCAGCCGTCCCGCGACGTCGTCGGCGGTCATCGTCTTGTCCGCCACGGGTCATGCCTCCTTGCCGAAGGTGTCCCGGACGCGGTCCGCGGTCCCGGCGAGGGCCGCCTCGAAGGTGAAGCCCTGCTCGTACCGGTAGCTGCGGTGCACGTCCACGGGGTCGATGCCGTTGATGGCGGCCTTGGCCAGCCGGATGAGAAGGCCGTCCTTGGCGGCGATCTCGCGCGCCAGCTCCAGGGCCGCGGCACGGAGCCCGTCGCGCGGGACGACCCGCCACACCGAGCCGTGGGCGTGCAGTTCGGCGGCCGTCACGGTGCGGGAGGTGTAGTAGAGGGTGCGCATCAGATGCTGGGGGACGAGGCGGGCGAGGTGGGTGGCGGCCCCGAGGGCTCCCCGGTCCAGCTCCGGCAGCCCGAAGACGGCGTCGTCGGAGGCGACGACGGCGTCGGCGTTCCCGGCGAGGCCGATCCCGCCGCCCAGGCAGAAGCCGTGGACGGCGGCGACGACGGGGACCTCGCACGCGTAGACGGCCCCGAAGGCCTCGTGGCAGGCCCGGTTGGCGCCGATGAGTGCCCGGTGCCCGGGGTCGCGTTGCAGTTCCCTGATGTCGACGCCCGCGTTGAAGCCCCGGCCCTCGGCGGCCAGGACGACACAGCGGACGTCCGGGTCCCGGCCCGCGCGGCGCACGGCGCCGGCGAGTTCGTACCAGCCCTGGACGGGGAGGGCGTTGACGGGCGGGAAGTCCGCCGTCACGACGGACACGCCCCGCTCCGGGGTCGCGGTGGAGACACCCATCACCGGATCAGCTACCTTTCCACCAAACGTTTGTTAGGTGACTGTTCGTCAGGAAGGTAGCAGCCGATGGAGCTGGACGGGAGGGTCGCCGTCGTCACCGGCGGAACCCGCGGTGTCGGCGCGGGCATCGCACGGGCGTTCCTGGCGGCCGGGGCGGACGTCGTCGTCTGCGCCCGCAGGCCACCGGACGCGCCCGTCCGGTCGGCCGGCCGCACGGCCCGGTTCCTGCCCGTCGACCTGCGGGACCCGGCGTCGGTCGAGGACCTCTTCGCCCGGGTCGCCCACCGCCACGGCCGGCTCGACGTCCTGGTCAACAACGCGGGAGGCGCGCCGTACCGGCTGCTGCGGGACGGCGGCCCGGCGCGGCACGCGCGAGTGCTGGAGCTGAACCTGACGGCGCCGCTGACCGCCTCGCTCGCCGCCCGCGGCCTGCTGCGCGCGTCCCGCGGATGCGTCGTGATGGTCGGCAGCGTGAGCGGGACCCGGCCGTCACCCGGGACGGCCGTCTACGGGGCGGCCAAGGCCGGGCTGGAGAGCCTGGCCCGGACCATGGCGGTGGAGTGGGCGCCCGAGGTGCGGGTCAACACGATCGTGCCCGGCATGGTCCGCACGGAACTGTCGCACCTCCACTACGGCGACGAACACGGTGTCGCGGCGGTGGGCCGCACCGTGCCGCTGGGCCGTGTCGCGGAGCCGGACGAGATCGGCGACGCGGCGGTGTTCCTCGCGTCCGACCGGGCCGCCTACATCAGCGGGGCGTCCCTGCTGGTCCACGGGGGAGGGGAGCGCCCCGCGTACCTCGGCGCCGCGGCCGCGGCGGGCGCGGCGGGAGGGGCTGTGGCGACCGGCGGCGCGACGGCGACGGGGCGGGGGCGGCGAAGGAGGTGGTGGGCGACGCGGCCGCGACGGAGGCTCCCCCGGTCGCCGGCCGGCGCACCCACGGGCTCCCACGCGGGTCCCACGGGCATCACCGATCGCAAGGAGGGCGAGATGAAGCGCATATGCCGGGATCTGCCGGGGCCGGGTCGTGGCCGTGACGGGTGCGGGCCGGGGGCTGGGCGCGCCCACGTGCGCTGGCGTTCGCGGCGGAGGGCGCACGGGTCGTGTCAACGATCTGGGCGTCGGGCCGGACGGTACGCCCGGCGGACGGCCCGGCCGACTCGTCGTCGAGGAGATCCGCGCCCGAGGCGGCGAGGCGGTGGCCACTCCGGCGACGTGGCCTCGTCCGAGGGGCGCGCCTCGCTGGTGGCGACGGCCTCGGCCCTTCGGGCGGCTCGACACGCTCGGGCAACACGCGGGCTTCCTGCGCGACCGGATGCTGGTCAACCTCGACGAGGACGACTGGGACGCGTGGTGCGGGTCCATCTGAAGGGGCACTTCCTGCCGCTGAAGCACGCGGCGGCGCACTGGCGGGCCGAGACCGCGGGACGGCGGCCGCCGCCGTCGTCACACGTCGCGGGCCGTCTGCTGGTTCTCGGCAGGCAACTGACGCGCGGCCAGCCGGTGTTGGGCCTGACCTCGTCGCGCGGCGGGCTGTCCGCTCGGCTGGGTGACGCGATCGCCCGGGCCGCGCGCATGACGGAGGCGACTTCGCCGAGGCTATGCGGCGCGCGGACGGGCTTCGCGCGATGGCGCGGAAACGGCGCGCGGTGGTGGGCTGGGTCGCGGCTCGCAGCGGCGGCCGGGTCTCGTCCGATCGTATGCGGCGGCGCGGGCCCACGCGCGGGCGCGACCCCCCGACGCACGCCGGAATCTGCGAGGGCGCGCTGCGGCCCGCCGTCCTCGCCTGCGGCCTGCGGCCCTTGCGCACTGGGGCGGGCCTTGTGCCCCGGCGGCCGGGGGCCCTCCGCGCGGCGTCACGCTCGGAGTCGCTCAACCGCGCGCACCGTCGTGCACGTACCGCGGGGAGTCGTGAGTACGCGTGCCGCGGGCCTCGCTCTCCAGTGCGGGCCAGCGCGGCTCCCGGCGCCTGACGCATCGCAGGGCCGCCGCTGACCCGCCGTGCGGTACGGCGTTCGTCCAGGCGCGGGAGCGGCGCCCGGATCGCGGGGTCCTCGTCAATCGGCAGGACGGCGTCGGTGCCTGACCCTCGTCGGGGCCCCACCCGATGACGCCGACCCGTCCGGCGTGCGCGGGCCAGCCCGTCACGCGCACTGTGAAGCGACCTCGATCCGGTGCGATGCCGAGGCGTACCCGCCGGTCGGTGCTGCCGAGCGCGCCACCGCGCGGTCCACCTCGGGTGGCGGGCTCGCGACAGCTCCGCAGCACGGCTGCCCGGCGATCCGTGTCGTCGGCAGCCTCGGCGCGAGCACTGCGCAGCCGGTCCTCACGCCCACCGCGGCGCCGCGCGGAGACTCCTCGCCGCCGGCGCTGGAGGCCGCCACGGCTCGCCAGTGCCCGGTCCGGTCCCGTGCGCAGGCGCGCTCGCAGACGTCGCGGGTTCCGCAGTCCCGCCCTCCTCGGCAGCGCCCACGGCGCGCCGCTGCTGTGGCTCCGGTGACCCGGCCGCCGTCCGGGGCAGCCGGACCACGTGACCCGCGTCCTCCGCCACCGCCGCACGCGGCTCACCGGCGCGAGCGTCCCGTGCTCCGCGCGTGCCCTCGCCGGGTCGCGCAGCTCCTCCTCGAGTCGACGCCGCCGCGCGTGCTCGGCAGCGCGTCCTCCGCGCCCGCGCCGTGCCGCAGCAGCGCGCACAGCGCAGCTCCGGCCCGTCGGACGCTGGTCGGGCGCGCCCGCAGCAGAGCAACGCACCATGACCGGCCGGTCCCGGGCGGCGGCGGTGTACAGCGCGGTCAGGCCGTCCCCGTCGACGGCGTCGGCCGGGGCTCCCGCCCGCGCCACCGCGTCGGCCGGGGCTCCCGCCCGCGGCGCCCGCACCACCGCGTCGGCGTCGCCGCCCTACAGCCCCCGAAGAGCTCTCCGGCCGGGCCGGGGACCGGTCTGCCGACGTCCTCGGTCTCCACGGTGCTCGTGTAAAGCGCCCTGCGGAAGCCCCCTCAGGTGTCGCATTCGAGAACCGTCCGGCACAGTCCGCACCGCGCCCTCACCCGGCCGCGTACCGGCACCCGGATCCGCTGGTGGCAGGTGGGGCAGGGGAACGACACCCGCAGCCCGCCGCCCGGCGCGTGCTCGAAGGCGTACGGGGAGCCGTGCCCCGGCCGCGCCGAGCCCGGATGCTCCACGGCGTACCGCCGGTCCTTGGCGTATCGGCGCCGCCCGTTCCACCCCGCCGCCGCGAGCGGGGGCTGCCGGCCGTCCCGCAGCGCCCGGTCCCTGCCCCTGGTGTACGCGGTGTAGCCCTGCGGGCTGGTGAACCAGACCGACGGGTCCTCGCCGAATACCAGTGCGCGTTTGGCCAGGACGTAACCGAACTCCTCCGGGGTCAGATAGCCCAGTTTCTGGCTGGAAACCCCGTCCTCGCGATAGGCGTCGAGCAGCAGCCAGCCCGCCCCGAGGTACGTCGTCACCGTGTCCGTGAGGATCTCGTTGTCCCGCAGTCCGAGGAACTCCAGCCCGAGCCGGTGCAGCAGCACATGGGTGATCTCGTGCGCGAGGGCCGCCCCGATGTCGCGGCGATGGCGGCGGAACCGGTCGTTGAGTTCGATGAAGTACTCCGGGCCGGCGGTGAGTTCGACGCTCGCGGCGTGGTGCATCTCCCGGAAGCCGACGATCATCCGGGCATCCGGCAGCCGCAGCTGACGGACCAGCGCACGGGCCACCCGCTGCGCCCCGAGGTGGAGGTCCTCGCCGTCGGCGAAGGCGACGTCCGCGGGCGGGACGCTGCTCCCGTACGCCCGCACGCCGTCGTACGAGAGCCGCTTGTGCAGCGCCGTGATCGCGGCCCGCACCGTGTCGAGATGCGGGAAGCCGTGCACGACCTCGCTGCCGTTCGCCACGCCGGAACCCCCTGTGGGTGCTGCCCCCGGCCGGTTCGCCACCGGTCGGGAGGACGGCCGGACCCTCCCGACTCTACGGCGCGCCGACGCGCCCCGACGGTTGTCCGGGGTGCCGTCGCGGGCGCCGTGTCTGGCCGAGATGTGCTCCTTGTGGGACCGCGGGGGTGCTCCTCATAATCCGACCACGCTTTGACGGGCTCATGTCACTACCCACGGCGCGGGCCCGTCGCGCGCACACGCACCACCCCCCCCCACGAAAGAAGGCAGAACTTGAACACACTCGTTCGCGCCCTCAAGAGATGCGCGGCAGCCGGTGCCGTCATCCTCGCGGCCGCCAGCCTGCAGCCCGCCTCCGCCACCGCCGCCTCCGCCGCCGCCCCGCCCGTCGTCGGCGGAACCCGCGCCGCCCAGGGCGAGTTCCCCTTCATGGTCCGGCTCTCCATGGGCTGCGGCGGCTCCCTGCTCACCCAGCAGATCGTCCTCACCGCAGCCCACTGCGTCGGCGCCTCCGGCAACAACACCGGCATCACCGCCACCGCCGGCGTCGTCGACCTCCAGAGCTCCAGCGCCGTCAAGGTCCGGTCCACCAAGGTCCTCCGGGCCCCCGGCTACAACGGCAACGGCAAGGACTGGGCACTCGTCAAACTCGCCCAGCCCATCAACCTGCCGACCCTGAACATCGCCGAGAGCACCGCCTACGACAACGGCACCTTCACCGTCGCGGGCTGGGGCGCGGCCCGCGAGGGCGGCGCCCAGCAGCGCTACCTGCTCAAGGCACAGGTCCCCTTCGTGCCCGACGCCTCCTGCAAGCAGTCCTACCCGAGCCTGATCGCCGGCGAGGAGATCTGCGCGGGCTTCCCGCAGGGCGGCGTCGACACCTGCCAGGGCGACTCCGGCGGGCCCATGTTCCGCCGCGACGACGCCGGCGCCTGGATCCAGGTCGGCATCGTCAGCTGGGGCAGGGGCTGCGCACGGCCCGACTACCCCGGTGTCTACACCGAGGTGTCCACCTTCGCCTCGGCGATCAAGTCCGCCGCGGCGACACTGTAATCCCGCCTCGCGCCCCTCGCGGCGCACCGGCAGCGCACTGAACCGCGAACGCGGCGGGGACGACACCCACCCCGGGCGCACCTCCTCCCCGCCGCGCTCCCGCATCCCGAACGCCTCCACGCGTACCCGGAGGGACCGGCACCGGAGCCGTTCGACCGCAGCTGCGCCCGGAGGGACCGCTCCCGCATCCCGAACGCCTCCACGCGTACCCGGAGGGACCGGCACCGGACCCGTTCGACCGCAGCTGCGCCCGGAGGGACCGCTCCCGCACCCCGGACGCCTCCACGCGTACCCGGAGGGACCGGCACCGGACCCGTTCGACCGCAGCTGCGCCCGGAGGGACCGCTCCCGCACCCCGTACGACCCCACGCGCGCCCCGCCGCGCTCCCGCATCCCGAACGCCCCCACGCGCGCCCCGCCAGAACGCAAACCGGCCCAGGCGGCCGGAGCGGCCGCGTACCGGATCCCGAGCGCCCTGACCGCCACCCCGCCTGCCGACGTAAGCTCCCACTCCATGACCACCAGCGAGACGAGCGGCACCGACGACTCCGTCCTGGCCGAACTCACCAGGCTGCGCGAGAGCATCGACAACATCGACGCGGCCGTCGTCCACATGCTCGCCGAGCGCTTCAAATGCACCCAGCAGGTCGGCCACCTCAAGGCCGAACACCACCTCCCGCCCGCCGACCCGGCCCGCGAGGCCCGCCAGATCGCCCGGCTCAGGCAACTCGCCGAGAGCGCCCGGCTCGACCCCGGCTTCGCCGAGAAGCTGCTGAACTTCATCATCGCCGAGGTCATCCGCCACCACGAGGGCATCGCCGACGCACCCGGCACAACCGGCAAAGGCTGATCGATCCGGATACCCCCGTGTACGGGACCGGGGCCATCGGGCAGCATGGCCCCCATGCCCGTACTCACGCACGACGAAGCGCAGACCCGAGCCCAGCTCCTGGACGTCCGCCACTACTCGGTCGAACTCGACCTCACCACCGGCGACACCTTCGAGTCGCGCACCGTGATCGGGTTCACCGCCCGCGCCGCCGGCGACACCTTCGTCGAGCTGAAGCCCGCCACCCTGCGCTCCGCCACCCTCGACGGACGGCCCCTCGACCCGGAGCGGCTCGACGGCAACCGGCTTCCGCTCACCGGACTCACCGAGGGCGAACACGAGCTGCGCATCGAAGCCACCATGCACTACTCCCGCACCGGCGAGGGCATGCACCGCTTCACCGACCCCGCGGACGGCGAGACATACGTCTACACCCAGCTCTTCCTGGACGACGTGCAGCGCGTCTTCGCCGCCTTCGACCAGCCCGACCTCAAAGCGGTCTTCGCACTGGCGGTCACCGCACCCGAGGGCTGGACCGTCCTCGCCAACGGCATCACCACCCACCACGGCGACGGCCGCTGGACCGCCGCCCCCACCCCCCGCATCCCCACCTACCTCGTCGCCGTCGCAGCCGGCCCCTGGCACTCCGTCCGCACCGAGCACCGCGGCCTCCCCTTCGGCATCCACTGCCGCCGCTCCCTCGCCCGCCACCTCGACGAGGACGCCGACGAGATCCTCGACGTCACCCGGCAGTGCTACGACCGCTACCACGAGAAGTTCGAGGAGCCCTATCCCTTCGACTCCTACGACCAGGCCTTCGTACCCGAGTTCAACGCCGGCGCCATGGAGAACCCCGGCCTCGTCACCTTCCGCGACGAGTTCGTCTACCGCTCCGCGGTCACCGACACCGAACGCCAGACCCGCGCCATGGTCATCGCCCACGAGATGGCCCACATGTGGTTCGGCGACCTCGTCACCCTCCGCTGGTGGGACGACATCTGGCTGAACGAGTCCTTCGCCGAGTACATGGGCTACCAGACCCTCACCGAGGCCACCCGCTTCACCGACACCTGGACCGACTTCGGCATCGGCCGCAAGTCCTGGGGCTACGACGCCGACCAGCGCCCCTCCACCCACCCCGTGGCCCCCGACCCCGACAAGGTCCCCGACACCGCCTCCGCACTGCTCAACTTCGACGGGATCTCCTACGCCAAGGGCGCCTCCGCGCTCCGCCAACTCGTCGCCTGGCTCGGCGAGAAGGACTTCCTCGCCGGCATCAACACCCACTTCGCGCGCCACCGCTTCGGCAACGCCACCCTCGCCGACTTCATCGACTCCCTCGCCGAGGCCACCGACCGCGACGTGCACACCTGGGCCGCCGCCTGGCTGCGCACCACCGGCGTCGACACCCTCACCCCGCGGATCACCGCCGAAACCGGCACCTGGCGCCTCGACATCGACCGCGACGGCAGCCGCCCGCACCGCATAGCGGTCGGCACCTACGACCGCGACCCCGTCGACGGCCGCGCGCTCGTGCTCCGAGAACGCTTCGAGGTCGACGTCCCCCAGGGCCCGGGCGGCACCGTCCGCACCGGCCGCCGCCCCGACCTCGTCGTCCTCAACGACGGCGACCTCGGCTACGCCAAGATCCGGCTCGACGCCCAGTCCGCGGAACCCGCGCTGCGCGGCCTCTCCGGCATCCCCGACCCGCTCACCCGCGCCGTCGTCTGGAACAGCCTCCGCGACACCGTCCGCGACGGGGGGCTCGAACCCGCCGCCTATCTGGAGACCGCCCGCGCCCACCTCCCGCACGAGCACGACCTCGCCGTCGTCCAGGGCGTCCTGGCCTTCGCCCGCACCCAGATCGCCGACCGCTACCTCGCCCCCGGCGACCGCCCCGCCGCGCTGGCCCTGCTCACCGACCTCACCCGCGACCTCATCCGCCGCACCGAGGACGGCAGCCACCCCGGCCTGCGCCTCACCGCCGTACGCCACTTCATCGACGCCGCCGCGCACCCCAACGGGCTGCACGACTGGCTCGCCGACGGCAGTGTGCCCGGCGGGCCCGGCCTCGACGCCGAGCTGCGCTGGCGCGTCCTCGGCCGGCTCGCCGTCCTCGGCGCCACCGGCGACGCCGAGATCGCCGCCGAACTCGCCCGCGACCCCAGCGCCACCGGGCAGGAGGGCGCGGCCCGCTGCCGAGCCGCGCTGCCCACCGCGGAGGCCAAGGCGGCAGCGTGGTCCCGGCTCTTCGAGACCGACGACCTGTCCAACTACCTCTTCGCCGCCACCGCGCAGGGCTTCTGGCAGCCCGAACAGGCCGAACTCGTCCGCGCGTACGTGCCGCGCTTCTACCCGTCGGCCGTCGCACTCGCGGACCGGCGCGGGCCCGCGATCGCGGAGGCGGCCGGACGCCACGCCTTCCCGCTGCACGCCGTGGACGCGGAGACACTCCGCCTCGGTGAGGAGTGCCTGCGCGACTCGGAGATGATCCCCCTCATGCGGCGCAAGCTGGTCGACCAGCTGGACGACCTGCGCCGGGCCCTTCGGGTACGCGGGGCGTAGGGCGGAGGCCCCGGGCGGTGCCGCCGAGTGCCGCGCCGTCGAGTGCCGCGGAGAGCCCGTGCCGGGGCGGTTCGCGGCCCCGTCCCGGCTCGCGCCCTCCCGTGCCCTCCCGTGCCTGCCCGTGTCTTCCTGTGCCTGCCCGTGTCTTCCTGTGCCATGACCGGTCGTGCCGTCCCGGCTCGCGTCTTCCTGTGCCGGGGCGGTTCGTCGCCCGTCTCGGCTCGCGCCTTCCTGTGCCTTCCCGTGCCATGACCGGTCGTGTCGTCCCGGCTCGCGTCTTCCTGTGCCGAGGAGGTTCGCGGCCCCGTCTCGGCTCGCGCCTTCCTGTGCCTTCCCGTGCCATGACCGGTCGTGTCGTCCCGGCTCGCGCCCTCCTGTGCCCTCCCGTGTCCTCGCGTGTCCTCCCGTGCCCTCCTTCTCTTCTTCTTCCTGTGCCTTCCCGTGCCGAGGCCGTTCGTGCCTTTCGTCCCCTGCCCACCCACCCGGCGCGACGGCCGCCCCGCGGCAGGGGGCGCGTACCACTTTCGGGTCCGGATCGTTGAACTCTGCGGGTAGTCCACCCCGACCCCGTACACCCTGGCGGGAGGCCCCTCCGCGCCCGCAGGGCCGACGCCGACGTCCCCGGAGGACCCCGCATGACCACGCCGCCGCGCCCGACGTCGAGCCGCAGACCCGGAGGGGAACTCCCCCCGCTCGCCGGAGGCAGGGAAGGCCCCGACGCGCTCAGGCCCCTCCTCGACACGGTCCTGGACGCGCTCCGCACGGGGGCCGTCGCGCGGGGCGGTCCGCTGCCGCCCGGCGGCCCACGGCACCTGGGCCGCTCCGTGGCGGAGACCGTCACCCCCGTGATCCCCGACCGCGGCCGCGGCGCCGAGGAAGCGCTCCGCAGCCTCGTCGAGGCCTTCGCCTACGGCGCTGCCGACCCCGCCGACCCCCGCTGCGCCGCGCACCTCCACACACCGCCCCTGGCCGTCGCCGTCGCCGCCGACCTCGCCGCGTCCGCGCTCAACCCGTCGCTGGACTCCTGGGACCAGGCGCCCGCGGCCTCCGCACTGGAGGCCGAGGTGAGCCGGGCCCTGGCCGCGGAGGTGTATCCGCGAGCCGCGAGCCCCGACGCCCTCGTCACCACCGGAGGCACCGAGGCCAACCAACTCGCCGTCCTCCTCGCCCGCGAGCACCGCGGACCGGTCCGGATCGTCTGCGGCGCGAACACCCACCACTCCGTGCGCCGCTCCGCCTGGCTCCTCGGGCTGCCCGAGCCCGTCACCGTCCCCGCCCCGGACGGCACCACCGACCTCACCGCCCTCGACGACGCCCTCACCGCACTGCACGACGGCCCCGTGCTCGTCGCGGCCACCGCCGGCACCACCGACGCCGGGCTCGTCGACCCCCTCGACGGCATCGCGGACCTCTGCGAACGCCACGGAGCCGAACTGCACATCGACGCGGCCTACGGTGGGCCGCTGCTGTTCAGCCACCGCCACCGGAACCTGCTGCGAGGTCTGGACCGCGCCCACTCCGTCACCCTCGACCTGCACAAGCTGGGCTGGCAGCCGATCGCCGCCGGCATCCTCGCAGTCCCCGGCAGCGCCCGGCTCGCACCCCTCGCCCACACCGCGGACTACCTGAACCCCGACGACGACACCGAGGCCGGGCTGCCCGACCTCCTCGGACGCTCGCTGCGGACGACCCGCCGGCCCGACATCCTCAAGATCGCCGTGACCCTCCGGGCCCTCGGCCGCGACGGCCTGGCGGACCTCGTCGACCGCACCCTCGCCGCCGCCCGGGACTGCGCCGACCTGATCGGCAGACATCCCGGCCTGGAACTCCACCGCAGACCCGTACTGTCAACGCTCCTGTTCCGGCCCCGCGGCGCGAGCGACGCCGCCGTCGCCGGCCTGCGCCGCCGGCTCCTGCACGACGGCCGCGCCGTCCTCGGCCGGGCCCACGCGGACGGCAGGCTCTGGCTCAAGGCCACCCTGCTCAACCCCCACACCACCGCGGACGACCTCGACACCCTCATCGCACTCGTGGAAGGCCACAGCACCCGATGACCGGCACCCCCACCCCCCGCACCGACCATCCCCACGACCTCGTCGGCATCGGCATCGGGCCGTTCAACCTCTCCCTCGCCGCCCTCGCCCACGGACTGCGGACCAGGAGCACCGCGGACGGCCTCACCACCGCCTTCTACGACCAGTGCCCCGCGTTCCACTGGCACGCCGGGCTGCTCATCGACGGCACCACCCTCCAAGTCCCGTTCCTCGCCGACCTCGTCACCCTCGCCGACCCCGCGAGCCCCTGGTCGTTCCTCGGCTACCTCAAGGACCACGACCGGCTCTTCCCCTTCTACTTCGCCGAGCGGTTCCACATCGAGCGCGCCGAGTACGACGCCTACTGCCGCTGGGTCAGCGACCGACTGCCCGGCCTCCACTTCGGGCACCAGGTCGACGCCGTCCGCTGGAACCCGGAACACTCCGTGTTCGAAGTGGACTTCACCCGGCTCGACCCGCAAGCAGGAGCGGAGTCACCGGGCCGGGCCCGCACCCGGCACATCGCCGTCGGCATCGGCACCGAGCCCCATGTGCCCCAACCGCTCCAGCCCCTGGTCGACGCACCCGGCGTCCCCGTGATCCACTCCGCCGACTACCTCGAGCACCGCGAACGGCTCCTGGCCGCCGGGCACATCACCGTCATCGGCTCCGGCCAGTCGGGCGCCGAGGTCTTCCTCGACGTACTGCGCGCCCGGCCCGCCGGAGCCGAACGGGTCCACTGGCTGGCGCGCACCGAGGCGTTCGCACCCATGGAGTACTCCAAGCTCGGCCTGGAGCACTTCACCCCCGACTACGTCCGCTACTTCCACGCACTGCCGGAGTCCGTGCGGGACGACCTCGTCCCCCGGCAGTGGCAACTCCACAAGGGCATCGGCACCGGCACCATCGCGGCCATCCACGACGAGCTGTACCGGCGCACCCTGC